>CAYTZB010000013.1:0-4268 GCA_964442455.1 uncultured Gammaproteobacteria bacterium | reverse complement strand
GTACAGTTAAAACTGGTAACGTTTGTTGCCGTTACAGTTGTCCCATCAAGATAAAGTGTCCCGTCAACCTCCAATGCTCCTTCTACAAACAGGGCATCGTCTCCTGTTGCCGAACCTGGAGTTGTTGTATCACCAATACGAACATACCCTGTGGCATTAATGGTCAAGTTACCATCAGAGGTGATATCATCTCCATTAACAGCTATATCTCCTGTTAATGTAAGTGAGGTTCCGGTAGCTGCTCCAATATCAGGAGTAACGAGTGAAGGTGAGCTTGCAAAAACAAGAGCCCCTGTTCCTGTTTCGTCTGTGACTGAAGCTGCAACATTGGCTGATGAGATGGAGTTGGTTAACTGACCACCAGTGGTGGTTGCTACCAGTCGGTCAGCAGTCAAACCCGAGAAGGTAATTGTTCCAGAAGAGGAGAGTCCGGTCAAGGAGGCAACACCCGGTCCTGTTACTGACCAGTTGGCATCAGTGATGACAACATTGGCTGAACTCCCACCAATAGTTAAGGATGTGGTTGCTCCTGCACCAAAGTTAATGGTTGTAGCTGTATCATTAATCAAATTGAAGGTAGTTGCAGAGGTTGTTATATCCCCACCGTTGACTGCAAGGTCGCTTGCGAGAGTTAATCCTCCTGAGGTATCAAAGTCAGTCGAGGCATTTCCAATGTTGGTAATGATATTGGTATTCATGTCAAGGTTGGCTGTTTGGATATCGAGCTCATCAGGAGCACCATCAGTAAAGACAATTCTTCCTGCAGCTCCCCCAAGTCCTATGAATTTTCCGTTCCCCATCGTAATATCACCTGAGAAAGAAACAGTATTGACTACATCAAGGGTACTCACATACAAGACCCCAAACCGTGCATCACTTTTTCCTAATGTTCCTCCTATTCCCAATCCTTGTCTGGGATAGAGAGTTCCATTTGCTTCAACCACGATGGACCCATCACCAATCTTCGTAAGTGACTGGTAGAGGATATCAGCATCTATACTCGTTTCTGCTGGTGAGGACGCAACCACTTGGCTCTCGAGCACTTCATAGAGGGTGAGGTCATCAAGGAATAGGGATCCTCCCTGGTAGTTTGATACTTGGACAAAGGGATATTTCCCCAATGCTGCGTTCTCATAGGTAAAAGAGTAGGTTTCCCACCCACCGGTTTTTTTGATGGGAATATCCACAAACCTATCCTTCGCATATTCGGAAAATCCTTCTTTACCATAGTTGGGGTCATTAGAAGAAACACTCCCCAAGAACCCAATCCGAAGATTAGGATTGCCTACGATATTTGTTCCCCTCACATTAACAGAGAACACATACGCTCTTCCATTCACGGTGGTGGTAGCGGATTGGTACATTCCCACTGATAGGGGATTTGATGGGCTTGCCGAAGAATCGTTTATCTTCACCGCAAGGTTCCCACTCCTTACTGATTCATTAGAAACAGTTGTATTATTGAGAGAAGAAGAGAGAATATAATCCCACCCTCGTGCTTCATAGTTGATAGCCCCCGCCTCAAAGGATGAGTTAAAGAGGAGGTTAAGGTCAGAGGGCACTACCTTTATTACTCCTCCTCCCTGCGCAATTGCCGGAAGTACTTCGCCATCATAATCAGGGCTTACTCCCTCTTCTCTATCGCGTAAAGAACCTACCTGCGTCTGCAACGTAGCAAGTGTCTTCTTCGCTTCCTCTATCTCTTCCCGTACCACCTCACTCCCACCCCCAATGGCGAATAACACAACTACCACCGTCACAAACAAGACTAACTTCATCTCAAAAGGGATGAGTTCTCTA
Organism: uncultured Gammaproteobacteria bacterium; assembly: GCA_964442455.1. Taxonomy (GTDB): domain Bacteria; phylum Patescibacteriota; class Microgenomatia; order UBA8517; family JACQJR01; genus CAYTZB01. Next base: position 2,468 of record CAYTZB010000013.1, on the reverse strand, counting down.
ATTCTTTCTTGAGGAAGAATGGGAGTTGGTTGTGAGACTTGAACAGTTTGATACCTTTTGTTCTTTAACTGCTCTATTTCTTCTGATGTGAAGCGCCGGTGTCCTCCTGCAGTTCTTTGCGGCTTGACTTTTCCTTCCCGCTCCCAACGCCTAAGGGTGTCAATTGAAATATTGAGGAGCGTTGCGGCCTCTTGGATAGAATATGTTTTTCTACGCGGAGGTTTGTGCAACAGTTCGCGAAGCAACGCGATATCATCAAATGAGTATTCTCTTTGATTTTCTCCTCGGAAGGGTTTAATTTTACCTTTTTTCTCAAGACGTCTGAGGGTATCGGCGGAGACCCCAAGGATTTTCGCAGCGTGCGAGATGCTAAAGACAGATACTTTGGGCAGGGACATGGTTATGCAACTTTTATGTTCAGTTGCATAGGTTTACATACTTTATTGACGCATATTTTATGGGTGAAGTCAAGTCCATAATGAGTACATTTTTTTTACTACTCCTTTTTCACCAGAGTTCTGGTAGAATAAGCAGTATGGCATCCTTTAATCTTTCTGACCCAAAGCAAAGACGAGATTATTTTGAGCACAAAGTGGGGGATGAGATTGCGCGCCTTAAAGAATATTTCAAGAGCGGGAATACGTTTGTTGCCTATCTTTTGGGCAAGAAAAATTCCGGAAAGGGTACGTATTCCAAACTTTTTATGGAAATCTTTGGAGAGAAACATGTGGCACATATCTCGGTAGGTGACATCGTGAGGGACGTTCATACAAATTTTGAAAATTCCGCTCGCAAAAAGGAGCTTGTGAGTTTCTTGCAAAAAAATTACCGAGGGTTTATCTCAATCGATGAAGCACTTGAGCGACTCATGAGCCGGGACACCAAAACACTTCTTCCTACAGAATTTGTGCTCGCTTTGGTGAAGTATGAGATATCAAAAATGCCCAAGCGAGCACTCTTCATAGATGGATTTCCGCGAGGAATTGACCAAGTGTCCTATTCGCTCTACTTTAGAGAACTCATTGGCTACCGTGACGACCCTGATTTTTTTGTGATTATCAACGTGCCGGAAGCAGTGATTGATGAGCGAATAAAATCTCGGGTTGTGTGTCCAATTTGCCATACCCCACGAGGTCTCAAACTTCTGCGCACGAAAGAGGTTGGGTATGACCGTAAGAGCGGCGAGTTTTTCCTCAAATGCGACACTCCAGAGTGTCGGGGAGCCCGTTTGGTTGCGAAAGAAGGAGATGAGCTGGGGATTGAGCCTATACGTACCCGTCTGGAAGTGGATGCAAAAATGATGCAGACAGCGACGGGTCTTCACGGAATACCTAAAATTGCGTTGAATAATAGTGTGCCAGTAAAAGAATCTTCACAAGTATATGCTTCATACGAGATTACTCCTGAGTTTGTATACTCGTGGGATGGTAAACACCAGAGAGTAGTTGTTGAGGAACGGCCGTGGGTGGTTAAGGATGACCACGGTGTTCCTTCGTATAGTTTAATGCCGCCCGCAGTTGTGGTTTCACTCATCCAGCAGATGGTTGAGGTGTTGGGGATTTGATAAAATTTTCAATTTCTAATTTTTAATTTACAATCAATTTACAATGAAACAATTTTCAAACTGAATCATTAAAAATTTATGAAGAAGTTCCTGCCCATTTTACTTATAGCTTATAGCTTGCTGTTTATTGCTTACACTCCTAGGGCTCTTGCTCAAGTTACCTCTTCCGGTATTGCGCTTTCAGTTTCAATTACCGATGAGAACGTCCAAGACGGAGACATTGTTTGTGCAGATAAGAATACCTATACCCTCTGCAAAAACGCTTACGACCAAACGCTCTTTGGTGTTGTTACTGATAATCCTGCAGCTTCTATAGAAACCTCCGAGCTTCCCAATGCTCGGTTGGTTCTCCAAACCGGCGAGGCACAGGTGCGTGTGTCAGCTAAAAACGGTTCTATTGAGATAGGGGATTTGGTTACCTCTGGAGAGACTGGGGTTGGGCAAAAAGCAACGGAAAACGGGTACGTGCTTGGTACTGCGCTTGAGCAATTTACGTCCAGCGACCCCGCTCAAACAGGAAGTATCCTTGTGTCACTTCATATCCATGCGAGTGTAAGCACGGCAACTACCCCCTCAAACCTTTTGAAAGTTTTACAAGAGGGAGTAGCTCTTCCGTTCCTTGATCCATTGAGTACATTGCGTTATGTTTCGGCTGCTTTGATAGTGATTTTAGCATTTGTTTTAGGTTTTATATATTTTGGTAGGGTTGCTAAGGCGGGTGTTGAAGCGATAGGGAGAAATCCATTGGCAGGAGGCAGAATTCAAGCGACGGTTATTTTCCATATTCTCTTAACGATTGCCATTGCCGGTGCAGGACTGGGAATTGCATATCTTATACTCGCGCTATAGGAAAATTAACCTAATTGACCTAATTACTCTAATTAACCTAAAAAATAAACCAATT
>CAYTZB010000012.1:0-6898 GCA_964442455.1 uncultured Gammaproteobacteria bacterium | reverse complement strand
CTTGAATTTTCAAATTTCTAAATCAGTAAATAAATGGAAAATGGTAAATGGACAAAGGAAAATTAAGGGCTTTACCTTGATTGAACTCCTTGTTGCATTCTCTGTATTTGTGGTTCTTGCACTTTTTGCCACGCAATCCTTTTTCTCAATTCTACAAGGAAGAAGTAAAACAGAAGTGAGTCGCATTGTCCGTCAAGAAGCCGACTATGTGGTTTCTGTGATGGAGCGAAATTTAAGGTCGGCGCTCGCTATTACCTCCTGCTCTTCAACCAACGTTTCCTATATGGACTTTGACGGAAATAATGGCGCATTTTCCTGCCAAAACGTGGGAGGTAGTGACTCTTATATGGCGTCGGGCTCGGCACGTCTCACCACCAGTAGTGTCGCAATAACCAGCTGTTCTTTCACCTGTTCGCCTCCAACAAATCCTTCCCAGGTGACTCTCTCCTTTACCGTTACGCAGAGTCAACCTGCAACAGGTCCTCGGGAGAGTGCGGAGATTTCAGTCTCTTCTCAAGTCCAGCTGCGCAATCAATGAACTACAAAAGCGGCGTGGTGTATTGACAACAAGAAGAGCAAATTGGTAAAGTGAGAGTAATGACTGCCCAAGAAACAAATAGAGGCCAGGCTCTTATTTCGAGCAGAGAGAGAAACAAGGTTCTGTCCGAAGGACAGGCTCTTATTATTATTCTTCTGGTATTAGCCGTTGCTTCAACCATTGTGCTTTCTCTTATCTCTCGGACAACAACCGATATTGCCATTACTACCAAGGAAAAAGAAGCCTCACGGGCATTTTCCGCGGCTGAGGCAGGAGTCGAGGAAGCACTTGTCGGAGGGCCAAGCTCTGGAACGCTCCCTGGCGGAGAGACATATCAAGTTCAAGTGGGTGCGGTTGCTGAGGGAGCGACTGACTTCCCTATTCCACAAAAACTGCTTGCAGGAGAAACGCTCCCAGTGTGGTTTGTGTCCCATGCTGATGATGGAACGCTTACTTGTAGTGGCAAGCCCTGCTTTGCCGGCTCAACAATTAAGCTCTGCTGGGGTGATGAAGGGACTGATCCCAATAGCAGTACCGCCCCCGCACTTGAGGTGGTTGTACTGTACGCGGCAACACCCGGTGATTATAGAACTATCCGTGTTGCCCGCACGCCCTATGATCCGAATTCTGCGCGTAGAGCCTCGAATAACTTTTCTGCCCCCGATCCCGGCAGTTGCACAATTTCAGGGGTGAACTACGCGTTTGGTAAGACTGTAAACTTTTCCGACCTTGGTATACCTGCATCTGTTTATAACACTGCCAACGGACTTCAGACCGCACGACTTCGGCTTTTCTATAACACGGATAGCTCTCACTCCGTTGGAGTAAATGTCGGCAATCCCCTTCCCGCTCAAGGAACGCGAATAGAGTCAACAGGGCTTGCCGAAGAGTCAACGAGAAAGATTGAGGTATTTGAACTTTATCCTGATTTGCCGCCTATCTTTGATTTCGCAGTTTTTGGTGGTAGCGGAGATTTGACAAAATGAGTACGTTTGGTCTTGATATCGGTTCCCATTCTATAAAAGTAATTCAGCTCGCACGAGAGGGTAAGAATGTGAGACTCCTTGCAGCGGGTGTTGCGTCAAGCCCACCCAAAGGGATGAGCTCGGAAGCGGATCAGGATCTTCTCCAGGTGTCCGAGGTAATTAAAAAATTAGTTACTGATGCTAAAATCAACACACGAGAGGTTGTGTTTGCGCTTCCCGAGCCTTTGGTCTTCACGAGACTCATTTCCTTTCCTCCCCTGTCTGACGAGGAAGTAAACTCCGCAGTCGAGTGGCAAGCAGAGGGGTATATTCCTGTTCCAAAAAAAGATGCAGTACTTGATCATGAGATTGTGAGACGGACAGATAAGGGCATTGAGGTACTTCTTGTTGCTACCCCACGCAAAGCCGTTGACAAGTATATGAAAGTAGTACGGGGTGCTGGTTTGACCTCTGTTGCGATAGAGACAGAGCTTATTGCACTCACACGCTCAATCGCGCCTGCAGGCAAAACAGCGCTCGTTATTGACTTTGGTGCCGCCTCAACCGATGTGGCAGTAAGCGTTGACAAACAAGTAATGTTTACCCGCTCTATTCCTGTAGGTGGGCAGGCGCTCACTCGCGCGGTAGCAACTGGAATAGGAGTTGAAGCGACTCAGGCCGAAGAATACAAACGGACTTATGGATTGACAGCGTCTCTTGAGGGAAAGGTAAAGCAAGCGTTAACCCCTTTGGTTTCCTCGCTTCTTGGAGAGTTGAAAAAGGCAGTAGGATTTTGGCAACAAGAGCACAATTCCTCCCCCGTCGAAGTTGTGGTGCTGACCGGTGGAACAGCAGGACTTCCTGAGATTGCACCCAGTATTACCGCCTCTCTTGGTGTTGAAGTCACCATTGGTAACCCCTTCGGCGCGATTGTGCGTGACCCACGGGTTGCCCAGAACCTTGACCCCTATGCACCCCTGTATGCAATTGCCGTAGGTTTGGCATTGAGAGGAGTATAGTAACGATGGCAATAACACTGCTGCCACAAGAGGGAGGTAAAGCGAGGGAGACGCTCCTGTCAAAACGGTTGCGCACCACAGCGTTGCTTTTGCTTTTTCTCTATATTGCCGGTCTTTTGGGAGTGGGAGGGTTTTTCTTTTTTGTCACAAATAAAAGAGCACAACTCAGCGCACAAAAAGAACAACTGACGACCGAAATACAAAATCAAAAGACATCAGAGTCAAATGCGGTGTTGCTTAAAGACAGAATTGCGACTCTCCAACAGGTCAGGGCGGGAGGGACGAGCTTTCGTAATGTGGTAAATGTTACCTCAGACCTTGCTGGTAGCGAGCCAGACTTGGTGATTGCGGATATTGCCGCGACAGACCAGCGGGTGCAGCTTACTCTCTCGGCAGCAGATACGTTTGCCTTAGAGCGTTTTCTTTCCCGCCTTCCCCAAGCAAAAAGCATTATGGAAGCGACGCTCGAGAGTGTCACGCGTACAGAAGTTGGGGAATATATTGCAAGTATTATCCTGAAACTGCAATGAGAGAAACGATTACCAAAAACGTAAATTTCGGGCCCGCGCTTTTACTCGTGGTAGTGGTGGTGCTCTTTGTTGTGAGCATACCGCTGGTGACGCGTGTCAGGACATCATGGGAAGAAGCGGGTTCGTTGACGTCTTTAGTTGCGAAATTGGGAGCGAAAAGAGACCAGTTACGAGCACTTTCTACTACCGTTCCACAACAAGTGACGCTTGGAAGTCGTGCGTTACCAGAGCGGCCGGGAATACTGGCGGCTATCGCGAGAGTGCGTGAAGTTGCAAGTAACCATGGGCTTACTCTCCTTCAAGTCCAAGTGAGTATTGAGCCAGGCTCAGGAGGACTGGCAAGTAGCAGGATAAGAGTGGATGTTGAAGGAGCAGCTTCTAATCTTCGTCCTTTTCTTGAGGCTGTCGAGCGAAGTTTACCCTTCATACGGGTATCTGCGGGGCGGACGTCACAGAGTGGCGGAAAAGCGCAAACATCGGTGACGCTTGTCACATATTGGAAAAATTTTCCTGAAGCACTCCCCTCTATTGAAACACCGCTTCCCTCGTTGACTACTTCTGAGCAAGAGTTACTTTCCCAACTTTCCGAGTTTCAAGGAAGAAGTGGTGGAGTGTCCATTTCCCCCACCGGAGGAACCGGCCGCCCCAATCCATTTTCGTTCTAACTTATGGAGTGGGGATTCTTCCACCAAACCATTCCTCTGAAATCCACCCACGCGTAGGTTGTGTTTCTAGAAGCTCAATTTTTTGGTATAAAACCACTCCTCCCACAACCTCCACTCTCCACATCCTGGTTGCTTGTCTATTGTTAAAATCCATAATCATACGTGGACCTTCCAAAATTTTCAGCTTAGTTCTACTTATGACCGCTGGCCATTCAGGGTCTATTTCTAAAGTTGGATGCGGTCTAAGAAATATTCCTGACCTTTCTGGTTCGTGATCATTAACTACCGCATAGTCGTCTATTCCATAACTATCAATTCTTTTAATTTTCCCCCTTATTGAAATTTCTGCCCCTAGCCAGTTCTTTAACGTGTCGTATTTTGCCTTTAAAATTTCGTGCTCACCTAGCAGGCCTACTTCGCGCGCGTAATCTATACGTTTCCGTAATCCTACCCCGTCGTTGAAAAAAGCGAAAAAGGTGTGTACAAAATCAGCCTCTCGATCCTCAGTTACTTCGTTATCGTTCGCAAAGAGGAGAGTGCTATCTATGATAGGTTGTATGGTACGTGCATAGGCTTCATCTACTGCGTTATTGAAATCAGGAAATAATGCGGGATCGGCTTCACGATAGAAAGATGCGAGTTCGTTAAAAGGACTATAAACGTTTGGGGAAAATCTGAAGTTAAATGTTCCCTGCTCTCTATCAAATGGTGAAGTATTAGAGTGACTTAACCTTATCTTAGAGGGAGTTGGCTTACCGGCTTGCTTTAAAGTTTGTAGTGCTTGGGAAAGCAGGGCAAGATTTACTCCTTCCACAAAAGGAGGAGCATCGGATTCTTCAAACTCAACAAGCTCTCGTAACTTCTCGGCATTAGGAAAAATTTCATTTCCAGGCCGGAAGTTGTCTATATACCGGCCTCGAAGCAAAAGATCAACAAGAGCTGCGGCTATCACAAATTCATGCGGGTTTTTTAAATTATATCCCTGTCTATATATCTCAATAGTCAATCTGTCTTTAACAGAGATTGGGCTAAAAGGTTCGTTTTGTTGTCTGAGCAATGCTTGTCGTATGACTATATCGCGCGCTGCTTTATAAATTTCTTCTCTACTCTTTACTGTTCTTTGCTGAAAATAGTTTCCATTAAGTTGAAAAGCTTCTCTGAGAAGGTTTTGTGCCTTTTCCTGTTCTTCTCTTAAACTTCCCACTCTCATATCAGGAAGCTCTTGTAACTCTGGTGGAGTTATTGGTGTCGTCTCTGTTTCACGCCTTCCTATTCTTAACACTTGTTTGAGCACTTCTTGAGGTGAACACCCTCCTGCTAGTAAAGTGGCGAAAGGAGCGAGAATAATAACTCTACGTGATAATGGAGTGTGGGTATACCAAGATTCTTTGGAATGGTCGGGATTAATCAGTGATTGAGGAATTTCTGTCAACATAATAAACAAGTACTATGGTAACATATTATTCCTCTTTGACTTCTATACCCACTCTCACGTTTTCTTTTGCTGCGCGTACGGCAGCAAGGGTGCGGATGCTACTCACTACCCTTCCGTCTTTTCCAATGAGCTGGCCCACGAACTCTTTAGGGAGCGTGATGGTAAAAGTCACCACACCATCTTTTTCCTCCTGTGCGACATTGACGTTCGGCGCGCCGGTTATCTCTTGGGCGAGAAAAGTAAGTAATTGTTCCATTATTATTTTATTAGTTTTCTGACCGCTTCAGTTGGTATTGCCCCTTTTTCTAGCCATGCCGCATACGCATCTTTGCCTACCACAAGCTTTTCTTCTGTTGGGTGCCAACTGCCAATCTCGGCAACCGGCCGCCCCCCGCGTCTCGAGCGCGCTTCAGTAACCACTATTCGGTAATGCGGCTCATGTTTCTTACCAATCCGTTTAAGTCTAATCTTGAGCATGGTTTCTGAGTATACCACTATTCTTTTAGCCTTTCCAATGCCGCTTTTGCTGCTTCTTCTTCCGCTTCTTTTTTACTCTTTCCCGCTCCTTTCGCAATTTCTTGATTTTCGACGAGCACTGCAATGGTAAACATCTTTGCATGGTCTGGCCCTTCTTCATGGATGACTTTGTAGAATGGAGCTCTCTTTCCTTGCGCTTGGACAAGTTCCTGGAGTAAACTCTTAGGGTCTTTTAGGTGTGCAAGTTCTTGCTGTGCAGAGGGAAGAATAAGATGCGCAACGACTTTCTCACATGCCTCTATCCCTTGGTCAAGAAAGAGCGCGCCCATTATTGCTTCGAAGGTGTCGGCAAGCAACGCCGTATTTTTTCTTCCTCCTCCTCTCTCTTCTCCGCGAGAAAGGTACAGTACATCCCCAAGATTGAGTTTTGTGGCAACTGAAGCAAGAGACTCTGTATTTACCAATCGAGCACGCAAAGCCGTCAATTCTCCCTCCTGAAGATCTGGGAAGGAGACGGTGAGGTTTGCTGAAACGACAAATTCCAATACCGCGTCTCCCAAGAACTCAAACCGCTCATTCGACTGTGGTTCCTGTGACTCATTAAGATACGAGCGGTGCACAAGCGCCGTATGGAGCAGCTTTGGATTCTTAAAAATGATACCTAACTTTTTTTCTACAGTTTTTTCATTACGTTTGTTTTTCATTTTTCCATCTCTTTCTCTTCTACTATTTTACCAAGTACCCCGTTAACAAAGGCAGGAGATGCCTCACTACCAAATTCTTTTGCCAGTTCAACTGCCTCATCAATAATCACTTTTACCGGTTCCTTTTTTGAGAGGAGTTCGTAAACTGCTAAGCGAAGAATAGAGAGATCAATTCTATTTATCTGGTTAATGGGCCAGAGAGGCGCGGCGCTTTCTATGAGTTTATCAATTGTTGGCTGTTTTTTGAGAATAGTGCGAACTGCCGCGTCTGTGGCTTTTTGTTTGGTAAAACTGTGGGCAAAAAGTTGTTTTACTACTACCTGACGCCGTTTATGTCGTGGGTCAATGTGCTTTTTCATCTTGTTTGTTTTGGTGACTGTGGGGTGGACCACTTGTGGTGAGCGTAGTCGAACCATATGCGCCACATGAGGGGCAAACCGTATGTGGGAGTTTTGGTTTCCCGCAGGAGGGGCACGGAGCAAGGTTGGGTAAGCTCAGTATTTTATGTGCTCGTCTCTTTCCGCCCCTGCTTCTGGTTGCTTTCTTTTTCGGTGTCGCCGCCATA
>CAYTZB010000011.1:0-8375 GCA_964442455.1 uncultured Gammaproteobacteria bacterium | reverse complement strand
GTATCTGTTGGATCATATGTAAAGAGGGCTTGACCTGTAGAGGAGAGAGTAGCATTGGTATTTACAGTTCCTACGTAGATGTTATTAAAGTAGAGAGAAGAACTTCCTAAGTCACTTCCTAGATTAACAACAGGGATTAAGGAAGTACCAGAGGTTATACGGGCAGTAAAGGTTATTAAGTCTGTGGTTGCTGACCCCAGTGTTGTACTTCCTGCAACATCAAGTGTCCGCCCAGGTGTTGCAGTGCCTAATCCTAACCTGTTATTCGTATCATCAAAGAAGAAGTTTGAAGAATCACCGGTAATCCCTGATGCGCCTTGGAAGAAGACTGTTCCTGTGGTTAATCCCGGATTAAAGCTTGAGACTGTTCCAATAATACTCCCGTCAACCTCTAAGTTTCCTTCAATATATAGGTCATCATCACTATCTACAGAGGAAGAAGCACCAGTTGTTGTATCACCAATGACATTATATGCAACATCACTCCCACTTCCTCCGATGTTAATCGTACTCCCACCGGACAAAATAACATCTCCACCACCAGGAGTGAGGGTTAAGTCTCCACTTGCAGTTAACGTATTCCCCGATAAATTGAGTGTTCCTGCAATATCGTGAGTTCCACTACCATTGACATCAAGCGCACCATCAACTTGTAAGTCGCCACTTGCGGTTATTTTACCACTCACCTTAAGTGTAGAAGAAAGAGTAGTCGCTCCTGATACATCAAGCGTAGAGGAGAGGGTTGATGCTCCTGAAGCCTTAAAGGTTGAGGAAAATGTACCCGCACCACTGACAGTTAGGGCATTATTGACTGTTGTTGTTCCACTGCTTGCTCCCAGTGAAATGGTTGTTGCTGCTCCACCAATATTCAGAGTGGTTGCGGTAGTATTCACTAAGTTAAAGGTCGTGGAGGTTGTAGTAAAGTCCCCTCCATTTACTCCTAAATCCCCAGGGATGGTTAATGACCCCGAAAGTGTTAATCCTCCCACTGTTAAAATTCCTGTAACATCTACATCCTTGTCAAAAGTAGCGTTCTCTCTATTGGTACTCTCTACATTGACATTAAAACTAACCTGTCTTGCTTCTGTTGCTGCTTGGAGAACCCGCCTGTCGGCGAGGCGGGCCTGAGGGATAGCAGGAGAACCACCAAGCTTGATTTTAATTTGTTCTACTGGGATATAGTTTGATATTGATAACCCTTTCTCTGCTACAAACACCATTCCTACAAGACCAACAACTACGGCAACTACTCCCAATGCCCTTGTTTGTGTAGGATGGAGTTCTTGGTATAGGGGAGGAATTTCTCCAATGGAGGGGAGTAGAGAAGATATTAAGGGTTCAACTCGAGGGGGAATAGCTACAGGAATTTTTACTTCCCTCTTTGCTTCTTTGATAGCGGTGAGTTTTGTCAATTGAGAAGCAGTGTAGCGTCTATGTCCTCCTGGAGTTCTTGTCGGTTTTATCTTTCCTTCTTCTTCCCACCGGCGTAGCGTATCCGGTGAAACCTTAAGTAGACGGGTAGCTTGCGTGACGGAATATGTTCTTTCTTCTCGGCTATGGCTGAGAGCGTTTTGAAGGAGCACCAAATCGTCGAAAGTAAAAAAGAGTTCTCCTTTGCTTCCCCGTTCCGGTTTCACTACACCCTTTTTGACAAGACGTCGGAGTGTCTTTGAGGAAGTCGCAATAATTTTAGCGGCTTGATTTACTGAAAAGTAAAATGTGGCGGGCAGGGACATGGACAATTTTTAGGTTCAAAAACCTAAGTTTCCATAACTTAATTGAGACATCCTTTGTGAAAAATGTCAAGCCCCTTTTGAATTTAAAAGAGCGCAACTGCTTGCACGAAAATGAAAGATAGGGGATAAGATAGGAGTATAAGCGTGCGGCCAAGCGGTTCGAGGAGTATTCCAAGAAACCCACCTAAGAATCCTAAGATGGTCATTGGCGGGATGGTCCAGAGTAACAGTGCGTTCATAATCGGCGACCATGGCGAAAGTTGTCCAAATGCAACAAAAAGTATCGGAGTGGTACAAATTTGAGCGGCAAGGGAGGTTGAAAGATCTTGCATTAATGTGGCGGCGGGTCCTGCCTGCGCAGGCAGGCCTGCCCCGCGTGTCACCCGCTTTAATAGGTATGATAATCGATTTTTAATTGGTTGCTCAAAAGCCAAAATCCCAGCAGTTGCGGCAAATGAGAGCAAGAAACCGACATCAAAAATCCAGTTTGGCCAAATTAAAAGCATCGCTACTGCTGACAAAAACAAGCTCCACCAGGCAAAAAGCAATCGCCCCAACTCTTGTGCTGTAAAGGCCAAACTTCCCATGATTGCAGCTCTGATAATTGGCGGGGAAAGCCCAATTAAAGCTACATAAAGCCAAATACCTGTCAGTGTCGCTGGTATTGCCAATTTTCTGGTAAAAAAGAAAATGAGAGAACCCATGAGCACTCGCGCAACCAGGGTGACATTCATGCCTGAAGCAACAACAACATGGAGCATCCCCGAATTCTTGAGTGATGCGCTGAAATCGGTCGTAAGGCTTTCTTTTGCGCCAAGAGTAACGCCTGCAAGGAGCGCGCTTTCTAGCTCGGGAAGCGTGCGGCGGAATAGTATTAATATACGCCCTCTTATAGAGGGGAGAATTCCTGCCTTGTTAAGCAAGGTAATTTCCGGTTCTTTCAAATATAATACCTTCTCTCCTTTTCGGACTGTACCAGTTACAACAATCTTGTCGCCATAATTAAACTCTGGAAACCTTGGAGCATAAACGCGCACTCTTGATACAGTAAATATCTGTTGATTGTCTTTGAGTAGTGGTTCTGTGACAATTGTTGCGCTAATGCGCACCCTCTGACCTGGGGAAAATTTAGGTTGCGTTTGGAAGTAGCGGAGGAGGAAAAGGGGGAGGAATATGAGTAGGGTGATTAGAAAGAGTTTCATATCTCAAATTTCTAATTTCTAATTATTCTAATTTCTAAATAAATCCCAATACGCCAATGTCTGAATAATTTGGTCATTGGGTATTGATTAGGTCAATTAGGAATTAGATCAATTAGGTTAATTAAGTTGGTGCTAAACTAATTCCATGCCCAAGGTCATTATAACAACAATATCTCTTCTTATATCCTTGGTTGTTTTATCTCTTCTTTCTCTCCCAGATCGAAACTTGCACGTTATTTTCTGTGATGTTGGGCAAGGGGATGCAATTTTAGCAACTTATGGAACTACCCAAATACTGGTTGATGGTGGTCCTGACAGTAAAGTTTTGTCTTGTTTATCTCGCCATATGCCTTTTTGGGACAGGACAGTCGAGGGTGTTCTTCTAACCCATCCCCAAGAAGACCATTTTGGAGGATTGGTTGATGTGGTACGCAGATTTGAAGTTGGGGTATTCGCGCATCCTGATGTTGAAGGGACTGCGGCGGGATGGAAGGTGCTAAAAGAGGAGATTACACGTCATGCTATTTCTGAGAAAACAGTACATATAGGTGATATTATTCGATTTACTAATATACATTTTGATATTTTTAATCCCTCGACTTCGTCCTTCGACCCTGAGCTCAGGACCGAAGGGCTCGGGACAAGCCCTTCTCGAGATTTAAATGATTATTCAGTCGTTGGTACACTTTCCTTTGGCCAGTTTGATGTACTCTTCACTGGAGATATTTCGCCCAAGATGATCCCTCTATTTATAGATAAGATATCTCCTGTTGAGGTTCTAAAAGTCCCACATCATGGCTCAAAGAACGGATTGACCCGTGAACTTCTTGAGAAATCGCATCCTGTGCTCGCCGCCATCAGCGTTGGCAAAAATAACCGGTATGGTCATCCGCATAGTGAGGTTATTAGGTTATTGGATGATTGGGGTATTAGGGTTTTGAGGACCGATAAAGATGGGGAAGTGGAGGTAGTGTCGGATGGAGAGAGATGGTGGATAAGAGATAGTAACTAGTGATTAGTGATTAGTTAAGAATCTTGGTATACTGAGGTATGGAAACAAAAGAAAAACTCGATATGCTTTTTCGGGAAGTGCTGAGAGAACTTGAGTTACCTGATGAACGGCTCGTAATTTCCCATCCCGACCTCTCCCGTGGTGATTATTCAACCAACATTGCAATGCTTTTGGCAAAAAAAAGTGAAGACCCAGAAATTCTCGCTCAAAAGATTAAAACTATCCTAGAGAATAAGCAATTAAGTGATTTTATTGCCAAAATTGATGTAGTTAGACCTGGTTTTATTAACTTTTGGCTCTCAAAAGACGAATTTAGCAGACAACTTAAAGAAGCGATAAAAATGGGGGGAGAATACGGAAAAAGCCATGATGGTAAAGGAAGAACCATTGTTGTTGAGTATTCATCACCCAACATTGCGAAACGTTTCGGCATAGGGCATTTGCGGTCAACCATTATTGGTCAGGCGCTCTATAATCTTTACAAATTTTTAGGGTACGAGGTGATAAGTGAGAATCATCTTGGCGATTGGGGAACGCAATTCGGGGCGATTATATTTCAGGTTGTCAGTCGTCAGTCGTCAGTTTCCAGTTTATCAGTTAGTCAGTTGGAGCAGTTATACGTTGATTTTAATAAAGAGGCGCAGGAGAAACCAGAGTTGTGGGATGAGGCACGAGCGTGGTTTAAGAAGCTTGAGGATGGTGATAAAGAGGCACGAGAGATTTGGAAAGCGTGCGTGAAGGTCTCACTCGCGGAATTTGAGCGTATTTACCGGCTACTGGATGTATCTTTTGACAATATGCATGGGGAGTCCTTTTACGAGGATAAGATGAGCGAGGTGACCCGTGATGCAAAGAAGAAGAAATTGGCGGTAGAAGATGAAGGTGCGCTTATTATGCGTATTCCGGATATTAAAGTACCGCTCATTCTTCTGAAGCGGGACGGCGCAACGACTTACGAAACGCGTGATTTAGCAGCGATAAAGTGGAGAATGATAGAATGGAAACCCGAAAAAATCCTTTACGAGGTGGGAGTAGAGCAGGATTTGCATTTTAGATTAGTGTTCGCAGCCGCAGAACTTCTTAAATATGGAAAGATGACACAGTTTGTACATATTAAGCATGGTTTATATAGATTTCATGGTGGGAAAATGTCAACGAGGGCAGGCAGAACGGTTAATTTGGAGGATATTTTGCAGGAAGCGGTCGTGCGTGCCAAAAAAATTCTTGAGCAATCAAAGACTCTCTCTGCTAAGCTTTCAGAGGAGGAAAAAAGCACGATTTCTCATGCAGTCGGGATTGGAGCGGTCAAGTACTTCGATTTACTCCATCATCCGGGTTCAGAGATTATTTTTTCCTGGGAGAAGATGTTTCTTTTAACGGGGAATTCAGCACCATATCTGCAATATACGTATGCCCGCTGTCGCAGTGTGCTGCAAAAAGCCAGCTTGTCAGGTGTTGGTTATCAGTTATCAGGTGGTCAGTCTGTAGATTCAGAACCTGAAAACCGACAAACCGCAAACCGAGAACTGAAAACTGATAAACTGGAAAGTGAAGAAGAAGCTTTATTAAGAACTTTTTATAAGTTTCCTGAAATGATCGAAGAAGCAGCCGAGCAATATGCCCCAAACCTCCTTTGTAATTTTCTATATGATTTGGCATCAAAGTATAATTTAATGTATAATAATCTACCAATATTAGAACAAAGAACAAATAACAAAGAACAAAGCAGTTTAAGGTTGGCGCTGACAGTTGTCACGGCGAATATTTTGAAAACAGGGCTCAACTTGTTAGGAATACAAGCTCCTGAACGAATGTGAAGGTGAATTTTTAATTTAACAATTTTCAATTTTCATTGAATTTTCAATGACTCAATGTTTGAAAATTGATTAATTGAGATTTGATTGTAAATTGTGAATTGAAAATTGAAAATTTTAACTTATGATTTACTCAAAATACATCCTCCCAAACGGTCTTCGATTGATTACCGTTCCACTTCCTTCGGTGGCTTCGGCCACGGTTATGATTCTCGTTGGCGTGGGCAGCCGATACGAAGATGAACGGGTTAATGGCGTTACACACTTCTTGGAACATATGGTCTTTAAAGGAACCAAAAAACGTCCCTCGGCCGAGCAACTCTCGGAAATGATAGATATGATTGGGGGAGAGTGGAATGCCTCAACGGGAAAAGAATCGACCGCGTACTATATTAAAGCAGCGGCAACACACCTTCCCACAATGTTTGATATCCTCTCCGATTTAGTCACCCAGCCGCTCCTTGAACCCGCCGAAATAGAACGGGAAAAAGGAGTTATAATTTCCGAGATTGCGATGTATGAGGATACGCCCTCCCGCCGAGTGGGCGAGCTCTTTGAAACCTTGCTGTATCCCGGCTCGCCTCTTGGATGGGATATTGCAGGCAAACCCGAGACCGTTATGGGTATAAAGAGGGAGGATTTTACAGCGCTTTATCGCAACTTTTACCATCCAGAAAATATGGTTGTTGCTGTTGCGGGAAATGTTAAAGAACACGAAGTTAAGAAGTTGGCACAAGAATACCTTGGAAAGCTAAAAGCCTGCCTGCGCAGGCAGGCTAATGGCAAAAGTGGAAAAGCGGTAAAAGAGACCTTCATTCAAGAAGAGCCGCGCTTGTATGTGTATGAGAAAAAGACCGACCAAGCCCATCTGGTACTTGGCGTGCGAGGTAATCCCCGGGGACACGAAGAGCGTTGGGCCGAGGAGATGCTCTCTAGCATTCTTTGCGGAGGAAAGAGCTCACGGCTTTGGGTGCAAGTTCGAGAAAAACGGGGGCTTGCGTACCATGTTGAGTCAAGCATTGAGCACTATCGCGACAATGGGTATTTTGCCATTTATGCAGGCGTGCAACCAGAGAAGGTTGAGCAAACGCTTGAGGTGATACTCGGAGAATTAAGAGATCTAAGACAAGGCAAGCGTGGAAAAAAGGTAACCGCGAGAGAGCTACGCAAAGCCAAAGAGTTTGTTAAAGGGCACTTAGCGCTTGGCTTAGAAGATACAAGAAATGTGGCAAGTTTTTTTGGTGCATTTGAGCTCTTGGAAGGGAAGGTCGTAACCCCCACAGAAGTACAAAAAAAGATTGATGCAGTAACAGTTCGTGACATAATGGAGGTTGTGGATGCATTCTTTAATGCGGAGCGGCTCAATTTGGCCTTGATTAGTCCATATAATGATGGAGAGAAGTTTAAAAGGTTGCTCGTAATCTAATTTCAGTTTATCGGTTAGTTAGTAATCGGTTATCGGGTTTTCGGTTGAACGGTTTTCTGATAGAGTAAAAGTGTGGCTACGATTAAAAAGTTTGAGGACCTACGAGTTTATCAGCTTTCATTAAGGTATTTGGATAAATTATATGGAGTGGCTTACAAAATTCCACACATTAAGTTTAGGACTCAGTTAATTAACTCAAGTGAAGCTATTCCTCCATTAATTGCAGAAGGTTTTGCGAGAAAAAGAAATCCAGCAGATGCCGCACGATTCTATGAAATGGCAATGGTTGAAAGCGATGAAGTTACAGTTCACCTTGCAAAAGCTATTATCCTAGCTAAAAGGTTCAAACGAATACCAGTAGATGAATGTAATGAGCTTATAAAGGATTACACTTCTCTTTCTAAACAATTAAATAGACTCTCTAAAATTTGGAGAAGTTTTTCTTCTAAAAAATGACTGATAACCTGATTACCTGAAATCTGAAAACTGATACCCAAGAAACTGAATCTATTATATTATTGTATCCCTTCTGGAGTAGGTGAAGGTTGGATAGTCGGTTCGAGTGAGGGAGAAGGTTGAGGACTTTCTGACGGTTGGGGTTCAAGTGCTGCTGATTCGGTTGCAATTCCTCCTACCTCAAGTGTTGCGGATGGTGAAGCAGGTCCGCCAGCTGGCGGAGATGAAGGAGAAGGGGAGGATTCATTGTTGGGCTCACTGGTTGACTGACTGACTGTCGGCGAGGCAGGGCTAACTGGTTCACTAGTTAGCTGGTCACCCTTATCGCATTCTCCTTTCACTTTCTTAAACTCGCCATTATCAACCGTGAGACAATAAATCTCTTTTGTTGTGTGATCAACGAGTTCAAGCTGTTCTGCACGTACTATCTTACTTGTTATCCTCTCTGCAATAAGTTCTTTTACCTGAATGAGTCCAGCCTGGAGTTTGGCAATAACGAGTTCTGCAAAGGAACCAATTCGGTTGATTATCTCACCTGTAGTATTTTTAACCATGTAGCCATTTGGCCATTTAGCCATTGAGCTATCTTCCGATTCGGATTGTTGAATGGTTAGATGGTTAGATGGTTGGAAAATGATATTTAACTCGCCGGTGCTCGTTAAATATACATCCGGGTCATACCAGGAGACATTGACAAAAACCATGATTCGGCCTTGGCCGCCCTGAGCG
>CAYTZB010000010.1:0-14156 GCA_964442455.1 uncultured Gammaproteobacteria bacterium | reverse complement strand
TTTCGTCCCCCGCTGGCTTGACAACTTCTACTATTGGCTTCCTACATGGAGATAAGTCTCGGAGAATCAGAACACTCAGAAAACTCGGATAACCAGAGAGTCGGAATTTCAGATAACCGGAGATTCTGATATGATAAGGCAATGATTCGTGATGTTACTGATTTTGAAGTCTATAAGCTTGCACTTCAGTTATTAAAAGAACTTTATGATTTTTTAAGGAAGGTTCCAGCTTCAGAGCAAGATACAGTCAGGAATTGCAAAAGGGCTAGTAAATCGATACCTACTAATATTGCAGAGGGTTTTGCCAAAAGATCGCATGAGGCAGAATTTAAATATCACTTAAAGGTCTGTATGGGTTCTAGCGGTGAAGTGATTGCGCATTTACGAACAATTACGATTACAGTGCCACGACTGACTCATGAGGCAGAGCAACTTGCTGAAAAATATAAAATTCTTTCTAAACGGCTAAATAAACTTCACAAAATCTGGCGTTCCGATAAATTCTGATTTTCTGGTATTCTGAAATTCTGGCTTTCTGATTTCTCTGAGTATTCCGGTCCTCCGAATTTCTGAAAACTAGAACGCTAAGAGAATTCCGAAGATAAGTAGCAGTATTCCTCCTGCCGCTGCGGTAATTGCTGGCCATGAGGTGCCCGCAACCGGAAGTTGAGGAGCGGCGGTTCCGGGAGGCTTGGGTGTGGCAGGCGCTGCCGGTGCTGTGGTTGCTTTGGCAGTTGCCGTCGGGCTTGCCTGTGCAATTTGTGCAGGTGTGGGTGAGGCCGTAGCAACTGCACAGACACAGTCGGTATCAACGGTACAGGAGGGGTTGCGACATACACCCCCAAAACAGGTGAGTCCTGATGCACAATCACCGCTCGTTTGACATGCGTTGTTGCATGAAGCTGGTGCAGCAGTGGGACTGGCGGTGGGAGAAGCCGTCGGTGAGGCAGTTGGTCGTGGGGTTGAAGTCGGAGCAGGCGAGCCCGTAGGTGTTGGGGTTGGAGATGCAAGAGCAAGTGAAAAAGTAAGCGCTTGGCACAGTAACTCAGCTGCAGGAGCAGGCCGAGGAGCGGTTGGAGCGACCGCTTCCCTGCGCAGTTGATAGAGCCGCCAGGCAGTAAATATGGCAATGCCTGCAAGGATAACTGTTGCAATGATGATGATAATTGTTTTTAAGTTAATTCTTTTTGCTTCCATATTTAATAATTAGAACCACCGATCAAGCTCTGCATGATGGATTTGCGCTTCAATTGTGAATGTTGTTATCCCCGCTGGGATGGTATAGATGACATAGAACTCTTCAGATGGATTCTTAGTAGTTGTTTCGGGCAGAGCGGTACCGTTCACGTTGAAGCGAGCTTTGTTAAATGTTCCTTGGGAAGTTTGTCCACCAACTGCAAACCTTACACTATCTCCTGCTTTGAGATTCGCGAGTTCTCCTGCTGAAAGCTGTCGCCAATTGGCATCATATGCTTTGATATTGAGACACTGGGCAGTTGGGGTGGGTGTACCACCTGGGCACGATTCAAACCGATAGCTTCCACACAGCCCTACTGCGTCTACTTGTGAGCCACCACATCCGCTCACCGAGTACGTACCTGCAGATTGTGTTCCTCGGGAGCTTGGGTTCTCAGAACAGCTGCCACTATCGGAGGTTTGTCCGGAACAGTGGAATTCGATAATCTCAGCAGAACGGGTGATGGTGATGCTTCCGTTCCCGTTGTTAGTACATCCCCCTTGCTGTCCCTCATAGCAACGGCCATCTGCGTAGCAACAGAGGTTTGTACTACCGTTATTACAGTAGCTACCGCCGTTTCCGCCACAATTGGGGTCCGGATTTGGTTTGCTTCCGAGGAGCCCTGCAGTATAAGACCTGTTGTACTGACAACTTCCTGCGGGTTCTCCACACGCAGGATCGCGTTGCGTGCATGGACCCACGTCATAGGTGCAACTCCCGTTTCCGTCCACGCCTCGTGTCACGCTTCGAGAGAATCCACTTGGACAGTTCCCGCACTCATTATAGGTTTCAAGGTTTTGACAACTCCCGTCTTGAGAGCACTGACCGGAGGAGCATTGACCTGCGGGTGTCCCACACGCGGGATCAACCGCGTCACAAGATCCGATATCATATTGACAGCTTCCGTCTCCACCCGCCCCCCGTGTCACCTGACGGGAATAACCTGAAGGACAGTCTCCACATTCTCGGTAGGTTTCAAGGTTTTGACAACTCCCGTCTTGAGAACACTGACCCCCTCCACATCCTCCTCCGCCGCCCTCTACACATGCTCCTTCGCAGTCTCTTGAGCATTCGGAGCCTGCGGGTTCCCATACACCATCCGAGTTACACTGTTTGACAGTTACTTCTCCTGCATCCGCCCCACATCCGCCACACCCACCGGTACAGTCGCTTTGATATTCACCCGGGGTACATTCTTGTACAACATCTCCTATTGGTCCTCCTCCTTCAGGCGGAAAATCTTCAAATGCAGCCCGTTCTCTAATGTCCTGTGTTTGGCGCACTAGGAATACCCCCACAGGGATACCCAAGACAAGAATTAAGAGTGCGAGGACTGCTCCTATGACACGTGCTTTTGAGCGGGTGGGAGTTGGAGGGGTGATAATAGGTGGGATTGTTCCCTCGTCAGTCGGTGTAGGAGGAGCGGTAGGGGGTGCAGGTGTTGGAGCCGAAGGCGGTGCGACAGGGGGTTGATCTGCAGGAATATCAGAAGAGGGTGGTGGAGGAGGTGTCGCTGCTGGTACATCAGCCATAGGGGGAATAGTAGTGGGTGGCGTTTGCTGTTGCTGGTTTTGGTCCAGCGGTTGGGCAGGTTCGTCAGGCATTTTTTAGGCTTGTTTTGAATTTATTCTAAACAATACTATCCCTCCAAAAACGGATACTATACCCAGTATGAAAAGAGAAAAAGTAATTGTCAAGTCCCCTGCGACCGGTACACCACTTTGGGTTGAAGGAAGCGATACCCGAGCTGCACCCGTTGCCTTTGGTGTTGCAGAAGGCGAGGCGGTGGGTGAGGGTGTTGGCGTGGCAATTTCTCCCGAGGGAGTTGAGGTGAACGCGGGTAATGCGTTGCTCGCGGCAAGAACGGTGAAGCGATGCGCGACTGCCTGGGGCTGCTGGCCAGCTGTCGTTATGGTGATAGTATGCTCGCCCGTAGGCAGCGGGTTAGGTGGTGTCCACTCCCAGGTGCCGTCCGGTCCTACAGTGACGGTAGCGCTAATGAGCGACGATTCAACGGTAACGGTAAGCTTTGCACCAGGAGTGCCGGTTCCCCGAAATTCGGGTTTTCCCGTTGCAATTTGCTCTCCTTGCTCTGGGTTTTCAATAGTGAGTGCGTAAGTGGTGGGCGAGGGAGAAGAGAGGGTCTCAAGTGGGAACCCGCCTGTCTGTCCGGAACTCGATGAAGGAGTGGCGGTAGGAGTAGGTATGGGAAACTCAAGTGTTGAACGGGGAGAGGTAAAGTCGGCGGGAGTAGTGGGGGCGCCAGGCGCCCTAAAATCGTGGGTT
Organism: uncultured Gammaproteobacteria bacterium; assembly: GCA_964442455.1. Taxonomy (GTDB): domain Bacteria; phylum Patescibacteriota; class Microgenomatia; order UBA8517; family JACQJR01; genus CAYTZB01. The sequence continues at coordinate 10,633 of CAYTZB010000010.1, read as the reverse complement.
TGACCCATAATGAGTGGCGGCATGGGTCGTGCGTTACCCACGGTTACCTGGGCCGAAGAGTTCTGCCCGTTCCCTGCTTGGACAAACACGGCAAAAGCGGTTTGTCCGTCATACGTTGCAAAGAATGAGAGGTCACTGGTTCTTGTCGCAGAGAGAGTGAGCGAGAAGTGACCGCTCTCATCGGTGACCGTCGAGAGCGGGGAGGCGGTTGGTAGCGTGACATAGACAAGTGCTCTCCCGTCGGGAGTTGTCCCCGTACTCGTCTGTACGGTACCGGAGATAACATCAGCCGCGCGCGGAGGAAGCGCTCCCCCGGTTGTCTGTTCCCAGGGCTTTCCGTTGTTATCAAAAGTATTACTCCCTGAGCCAATCTTAAAAAGGTAGCGCGTGCGGGGTATGAGTCCTGATATCGTCACGTGGTGGACTAAGCGAGGAGTGGGAGTGGCTCCTGCATCTTGGTCATCGCTCCCGGTTTGACCAAGAGAAACCGATGTACCAAAGGCGACAAATCCCACTGTTTGTTTATCAGTGAGCCATGAGACGGAGAAACCTGTGTCGGTGATATTGGTTACTCGAACCTCTTTAGGGGTAAGTTCAGGTGAAGCAGCAAGACGGAACACCTGCTGGCGTTGTACCAGCAACACCCCTACTGCCAACCCTACGACGAGTAAAAAAAATCCAATAATCGTTGGTATCCTTGCCTCTTTGCTCATGTGCCACCCCCCACAGGCGAGGGAGTTGGAGAGGGAGTGACCGCTGATGGGGTCAGTTCACTCTCTTCAGTACCTGCTTGCGCAGGCAAGCCTGTTGGTACAGGACTGGGACTCGGTAGGGCAGGGAGTGCTCCTCGTCGCGCCCGCTCGTCAGGGAACCAGAGACGGCCGCGTATACTTTCAAGGATTTTGGTATCAATTGCAGGGTTAAATGATTCGAGAACCGTGGTGTCCACAGACACGGGAGTGGGGCGCGTAAATGTCCGTACTACCTCAAATGCAACCCATGTGGTAAGAGTCAGGGTAGTCAAGATGGCAAAGGTGAGAATTCTGGGTCTTGGTTGTTTTCTCATTGTTGTGTACTGCTTAATTCCTCGCTTATCGTGTAAAAGGGTACGGTGCCGTTCACTGAAAGCGTTAACTGAGAGCCACTTACCAACACTTCCCCTTCTGTTTTTCTTCCTTGTATTGTTACTATTTCCCATACGAGCGGTCTTCGTAACGTTCCAAGTTTCTTTAAGAACGAGAAGATACGTTGTGCGTCACCGTGCACTGTAAATGAAAGAGGAAACTGGTTCGTTCCCATTTTTCCCTTACCGACTACCGTTATTTCTCCCACCGATATGACGGAGAGGGTGACATTTTCCTGCTCTACCAATACTTCTATTTGGCGCGCAAAGAGCTCGGGACGTGCGGTCTCAGGAAGAGCATGGTCAATAAGAGGGAGATCTGGTGTTAGTCTTCTCCACGTTGTTTGTGCTTCCTGTAATTTTTTAATCTTTTCATCAAGCTGGACAACTGTCTCTCGTTGGGTGCGAATTTGGCTGAATAAGTCTGCGATAGTAGTTAGGGTAGGACGCAGGGCCCACACACCAAAAAATGAGATGGCGGTCAGAGAAAGCAGTATCCCCACATATGCACGGATATCTTCGCGCTTTTCCCAAATAGTGCGAATCAGTTGGAAATATTTTTGATAGCGAGTCGTTGGCCAATTACTTCGCATCTATTCCTGTCCCCCTTTTGCATTTTTCATTGTTAAGTTTATGGTGAATTTGATTCCTATTTCTTCTCCACTTGCAACGCCAAGCTGAGAAAGTGTGACCTCACCCAATTCTGTTTTTTCAAGTTGGAAGATAAGGAGTTCAATACCCGCCTCAGTCAAGGAAACACCCGTAATTTGCGCTCCTTCCCGTTTAAGGGAGAGTTGGTTGAGTTTTACCTCTGGAGGAACTGTAGCTAGGATGGTGTCGGCGAGCGTTGCGGGGTCAGGTTGTTGGGTAAGTTGGGAGATGGTGGCAAGCCGCGTCTGTACACCCCTGAACTGGTGCTCAAAAGAACTACTTGCGTTCACAAGCGTTGATTTTTGTTTTATTTGATCGTTCAAGTCAGTGAGAGTACGGTCGAACCAAAATCGAGAAATGAAAGCAAGGATGACTGCGAGTTCAGTAAGAATGACAATAGCGCGGCCCGCGGTGAGTGCCCAAGAGAGCACACGACCGAGCGTTGTGGTCTCAAATCCTTCTTGTGGAAGGAGGGTAATAGGCTTCTTTTTCTGGGCAGCCATAATTCAGTGATTAGTCTGTTTCGAGTATATGGAGTGAAAGAAGGTTTGTCTAGGGGTTATACGAAGAACTTATGCGTAAAATTGAAGCTAAATATATCGAATTCTAAAAATAAATCTTACAACTCTGGACATTTTTACGCTTGTCCAAGTTGAATTCGGCGACGTGGCTCAAGTTTTGACTCATCGTAGTTCTTTTGGAAAAGGGCCTTCTCCACATCTCGAACATTTAGTCCATATTCTGTTGCCATTTTCCTCAACGCATACAATAGCTCTATATAGTGCTTCACATTGGAAAATAAACCTTTGGGCTCCTTTGATGAAAAAATTTCCCTCCATACATGGATGTCGAAAATTCCATATAGAGACGGATCGTAAAATGTGAGTATACAGCTAGCTAGGCTTATTCCAACCCCTGGAATCTCCCTCAAATAGTTTACCCTCTTCCTGTCGTCTTGCTCATGAAATGAATAGTGTGAAGCACGTCTGACATCATCATCGTTTACAGGTTTCATTAAATCGATAACTTTCTTTCTTCGACCAGGCATATCTTGGAATTTCCATTCGACTATCTGGATAAGTTCGTCCTTAGTCAATTCTTCCCTAGCTCTAGTCCTGTCATGTAATTCAGTTTCTAAACCATTGTTATATTTTCCCTTGTCGTACTTTTCACACCAAGCAAGAATTTCCTGCTTATTCATCTCGACATTTTCTCCAACAGGGGAAGGTTCCATATTACTTTTGGTTAATTTTTACACAAATTTCCCAAAAACTGCAAAAAAGAAAGAGGTAATTAGTTACGAGAGACTGGCAACTTCTTTTTTTGTATCTGCCTTGAGTGTGGTTTTCTTTGCTTCGCTTTTCTTTTTTCCAGGAGCGACGAGCAGTTGTGCGAGGCGGCTTTTCAGCCGAGCGGCTTTTTTCCAATGGATAATACCTTTCTTTGCTGCAACATCAAGTGTATGGTAAGCCGCGCTCACAGTCGTTGGCGTTTTCTTCGCGCGAGCATCTTTCACTGCATGTTTGTACTGTGTTCTTACAGAGACGTTTTGTCGAGCCCTTCTTCGACTTACCCGCAGCGCTCGTTTTGCTGATTTCGTAACCGGCACAGAGTGAAGTATAATCCAACAAGGAGATAAACGCAAGAATGAAGCGGTGGTTGCTTACCGGTCGAGCATTATTAAGTAGAAAACAGGGGAGTATTTTATCGGCTGCCTTTTTGGTAATGGTACTACTCCTGGCTTCGCGGGTGCTTGGGTTGGTACGCCAGCGCGTACTTGCAAACTATTTTTCGGCTGAGGATTTAGCGGTATATTTTGCCGCGTTTCGGCTTCCCGAGACGCTGTTTGAGGTGTTGGTGGCTGGTTCCCTTGCTTCAGCATTCATCCCTGTGTTTACCTCGCTCTTGTCACGAGGCGAAAAACGTCGAGCATGGTATGTTGCAGGTATTACCCAAACAAGTATTTTTATCACTTTTGTCCTACTCTCTCTGGTGATCTTAGTGTTTGCGAATGAACTTTCTCGGCTCCTCGCGCCAGGATTTCCCCCCGAGCGTCAAGCACTCATGGCTACGCTCACACGCTTTCTTCTCTTGGCACAGGGATTCTTCTTATTAAGTTTTTTTATCGGTGGCGCGCAAGAGGCGACCGGTCGCTTTCTTGTACCGGCTATTGCACCACTTTTTTACAATGCGGGAATTATTCTGGGAAGCGTACTCCTCTCTGGGCTCGGAGTATGGGGAGCAGCAGTGGGTGCAGTGGTGGGAGCTCTATTCCACCTCCTTATTCAAATACCGTTTGTAAGAGAGCTGGGATTTCGTTTTGTCCCACGGATAAGTATTAACGATCCTGACTTTCGTAGAGTTATGACATTGGCAGCTCCGCGTATGCTTGAACTGGTGGTACTTCAGGTTGCCAAGTCGGTAGAGCTTTTTCTTTCCACTCTCATTTCTGTTGCTTCCTATACTTATTTTACCTTTGCTAATTCTCTACAATTGTTTCCCGTCGCGCTGTTCGGATACCCTTTTGCGAAAGCTGCCCTGCCTACGCTTTCAACCCACGCAGCGCGACACGACAAAGATAATTTTGCTGCCACTCTTGCATTTACGCTTGGACAAATTGTCTTTTTTGTGGTACCAATTGCCGTGGCACTGCTGGTGTTGCGAATCCCGCTTGTCAGGCTGGCCTTTGGGACGCAGCGTTTTACCTGGGAAGCGACGGTCCAGACAGGCCTTGCACTTTCTGCGTTTGCTGTGGGAGTGGTAGCTCAAGCAATCCTTGCCGTTCTTACCCGCTCATTTTACGCTTTGAATGACACAAAAACACCTATGGTTGCCTCAATTGCAGCAATGGGGGTGTATATTCTTTTGGCATTTTTCCTCATCCGAGAGGTAGGGGCGGGAGTGTGGGGTATTGCACTTGCCTTCTCTCTCACCGCTACCGTACAGGCGTTGGTGCTCTTTCTTTTTCTCAATGCACGCGTGGGGGTGTTGACGAAAAAATTTATAGGAAATGTGGGAAAAATTCTTTTTTCCTCAAGCTTAGCAGGAGCACTTATGTACCTTTTACTGAAGGTTTTGGACCAAGCAGTTTGGGATAAACGGCTTTCTTTTTTGGGTGAGCTTGGGCTTGCGTTACCAACGGGATTTGAACGTTTTGTTATTGATACGCGCTATACAGCCAATTTAGTTTTTCTCACTTTTTTCGTCTTGACGGTGGGAATTTTTGTTTACCTTTTGCTCGCCGTGGTACTTAAAATCCGAGAAGTAGAGATTTTGGCTCGGTGGGTAGGTCAGGTATGGGGACGGGCGCTTAAGATTACACCCCAGGAGGTGCGTGAACCAGAAACTCCTGCGCCACTTCCACCCGGAGGATGAGGGGTTTCTTAACCCCTTGACAAGTCTTAGCACTCGTGCTAATCTTCTGCTAAGTGGAGCCAATATGGAAGAACTTACTCCTCGTCAAGCACACATTTTGAAGATATTAATTGAGGAATACATCCAAACCGCCGAGGCGGTGGGCTCTGAAACGCTTGAAAAAAAGTATAACTTAGGCGTTTCGCCCGCGACGATTCGCAATGAAATGGCAGCGCTTACTCGAGTTGGGTACCTCAAACAACCTCATGCATCTGCCGGTCGTATTCCCACGTCACATGCACTGCGTTTTTATGTCCAACAACTCATGGAGGAACGGCAGTTGTCTGTTGCTGAAGAAGCAACAGCCCAAGAAAGTATTCGAGAAGCGCAGAACGATGTCGACAGGCTCATGCGAGAAACAACCCATGCGCTCGCTTCGGCAACGCGCACACTGAGTGTCGGCGCATTAGAAAGAGAAGATATGGTATGGTATGCAGGATATGCGCACATTCTTGATATGCCAGAATTTTATAACATAGATGTGACGGCACATGTTTTTGCGCTGCTTGATGAGGTGAAGCGCATACGGGAGCTTTTTTTTGAGCGGTTGTCCTCTGACCCCGTTTCTGTGCTTTTTGGCGAAGAGTTGGGATGGCCGTACTTTGAGCCCGTAGGGATTGTTGCAACGCGCTTTGTTGCCGGAGAACGGAATTGTTCTCTAGGAGTAATCGGTCCTGCGCGTCTTCCATTTTCTCATATAATTCCCACGGTGCGCTATTACGGGGGATTGCTGGCGCAGGCATTGAATAAATTATGAAGCGAAAGAACGTATCTTCCCAAACAGAAGAACTCAAAGTGCAGCTTGCGCGTGCGCTAGCTGACTATGATAATTTAAAGAAACGGGCAGAGAAAGAGAAGGAGGAAGTTGTTCGGTACGCAAACCAACAATTGATTGAGGAAATCTTGCCAAGTATTGAGTTATTGGAGCGAGTGTATGTGCACAATGAAGACCCGGGCGTTGCGAATGTACTATCTTCTCTGAAAGAGGTTTTAGGGGAGCACGGGGTGTTAGTAATTAAACCAGCAGCAGGGGAGAAGTTTGATGAACAGCGACACGAGGCAGTGGAAACGGTCTCTAATAACAGTGGTAAGGAAGGAATGATTGCAGAGGTAGTAAATACAGGATATGTGTGGGCTGATGGGAAACTTATCCTGCCTGCAAAAGTGAAAGTGTATGGAGAGAGTACGGAAAAGAAGGAAGAGTTAAAAAAAGAAACAATGAGAGGTGACTACGCATGAGTAAAATTATAGGTATTGATCTTGGAACTACCAATTCGGTGGTTTCGGTTCTTGAAGGAGGACAACCGAAAGTTATTCCGGCAGCGGACACCGGTCGTAACATCACGCCCTCGGTCGTTGAGCCCGTAAAGAACTTGGTAGGAGATGTCGCCAAAAGGCAAATGGTTTTGAATGCAAAAAACACCATTTATTCCGTGAAACGGCTCGTGGGACGGCGATATGAGGATGCGGAAGTTAAGAAAACAAAGGGTATGGTTCCCTATGAAGTTAAGGCCGGAAAGGATGGTATGGCAGTTGTGGTGGTTGAGAATAAAGAATATACCCCGCAAGAAATCTCCTCTCGAATCCTCTTAAAACTTAAAAAAGACGCGGAAAGCTATCTTGGCGAAACAGTTTCGAGCGCGGTGATTACCGTTCCTGCTTACTTTGACGATAATCAAAGGAGTGCGACAAAACAAGCGGGAGAAATAGCAGGTCTTGAAGTTACCCGAATCATCAACGAGCCAACAGCAGCGGCATTAGCGTATGGGCTTGACAAAAAAACTGCCCACACAATTGCAGTTTACGATCTTGGTGGAGGGACTTTTGATATTTCAATCCTTGAGCTTGGAGAAGGAGTGTTTGAGGTAAAAGCAACAAATGGCGATACGCATCTTGGAGGAGATGATTTTGATCAAAAAATTATTGATTTTATTGCTTCGGAGTTCAGAAAAGAGAATGGGGTAGACTTGCGGGCCGATACGCAAGCACTACAACGGCTTCGTGATGCAGCAGAAAAAGCTAAAGTTGAACTGTCAAGCGCTAGAGAAACAGAGATTAACCAACCTTACATCACTCAAAAAGATGGCCAGCCTCTTCATTTGACCATGAAGTTATCCCGCGCAAAGCTTGAAGCGTTAGTAACTGAGCTTATTGAGAAAACAATGAAGCCGGTTGAAAGTTGCCTTAAGGATGCAAAAATTTTACCAAAAGACGTTGACGAAGTAGTTTTGGTTGGTGGAATGACACGAATGCCCGCTGTTCAAGAAACGGTTAAAGGATTTTTCGGTAAAGAACCCCACAAAGGAGTCAATCCTGATGAAGTGGTGGCAATTGGCGCAGCGATTCAGGGAGGAGTTTTAAGCGGCGAGGTTAAGGACATTCTGCTTTTGGATGTGACGCCATTGACGTTGTCTATTGAAACATTGGGTGGTGTTGCCACACCTATGATTCCGAGAAACACGACCGTTCCAACCAGCAAAACTCAAACTTTCTCAACCGCTGCTGATAATCAAACACAGGTTGAAATTCACGTAGCCCAAGGAGAGCGTCCACTCTCGGCCGATAACAAATCATTAGGTCGCTTTACTCTTGATGGTATTCCTCCGGCGCCTCGCGGAATTCCTCAAATTGAGGTAACGTTTGATTTAGACGCGAATGGAATCTTAAATGTGAAGGCAGCGGATAAAGCAACTAATAGGGAGCAAAAGATTACGATAACAGGTGCTGTTGGTCTGTCCGAGGATGAAGTAAAGAGGATGCAGGAAGAAGCAGAGAAGCATGCACAAGAAGATACAACTAAGAAAGAAACAATAGAAGCACGAAACCAGGCTGATGCATTGGTGTTTACTGCAGAGAAGACCTTGAAGGATGCTGGTGATAAAGTGAGCTCAGATGTTAAGAGTAAAGTTGAAGATGAGGTAAAGAAGGTTAAAGAGCTTTTGGGTAAAGAGGAAGCAACCAAAGAACAATTTGAACTGGCAACAAAATCGTTATCTGATGTCTTGCAACAGGTAGGAGCAGCGATGTATGGAACGGCCGCCTCACCACAAAGTGGGCAGAAAGGTGAACAACCAGAGGAAGAGGGAAAGAAGGAAGATAAGGATAAAAAAGAGGAAAAAGCCAAAGGCCCTGAGCCCGCCGAAGGGGTTGAAGAAGGAGAAGTTGTCAGTTAAATTAACCTAATTAACCTGATTAACCTGATTGCTCTAATTTCTAAAATTTTTTAGGTCAATTAGAATAATTAGAAATTAGTAATTATAATCTATGGTATGGCTACAAAGAGAGATTATTATGATATCCTCGGTGTTACAAAAAGCGCAAGTGCTGGCGAGCTAAAGAAGGCTTATAGAAAACAGGCATTAGAGTGGCATCCTGACCGTAATAAATCTCCTGAAGCAGAACAAAAGTTCAAAGAAATAAACGAAGCATACGAAGTATTGTCCGATTCGCAGAAAAAAGCAGCCTACGACCAATTTGGTCATTCGGCCTTCGCTCCTGGTGGTTCACCGGGTGCCGGAGGCGCCCCGGGAGGAGGACCCTTCGGTGGTGCTCAAGGTGGACAAACAAGAACCGGACGATATGGTCCATTTACCTATACATACACCAGTTATGGGGGGCAAAACCCATTCGAGGGGGCAGGATTTACAGACCCTTTTGAGATTTTTGAGCAGTTCTTCGGTGGCGCATCTCCATTTGGAAGACAACAACAAAAACCCCATTACCGTTTGGAAGTGAGTTTTATGGAAGCAGCAAAGGGTGTTGAAAAAGAAGTAATAATTGAAGGCAAGAGAAGAAAGATTAAAATTCCTGCGGGGGCAGATGATGGGACACACATTGCATTTGCAGATTTTGATGTGACCGTTGGTGTCCGTCCACACCCAACCTTTAGACGAGACTCGTCGGATGTATATATTGAGGCCGCTGTTCCTTTGACGCTTGCTCTCTTGGGAGGGGAAATTGAGGTGCCGACAATAGACGGAGATGTGAAGTTGCGGGTAAGACCGGGTACTCAACCAGGGACAACGATTCGGCTTCGTGAACGGGGCATCCCGCACCTTCGCGGTAGGGGTAGAGGCGACCAGTATGTGCGTATCATAACTCTCATCCCCGAAAAACTAACCAGACACCAGCAAGAGTTAGTGAGAGAGCTTCAAGAAGAAGGTTTGTGAAGATATTATATATCCATTGACCCATTCGACTAGGCTCAGGGTCATCCTGAGCTACGCCGAAGGATTGACTTTTACCCTTTATTTTTATACACTTACAACGGTCTAGAGAAAAGAAGCGGTGGGAAACAAACCCACCGTTTTTAATATATGCCACAATTACCAAAATCAGAGTTCGCACAAGCGTTGACTGCCTTAGCGAGCGAACGCGGCATAAGTACCGATGTGGTCTTAGAACAACTCAAGGCCGCTATGGCAGCAGCGTACCGTCGCGAAGTACGTGAGCAAGGGATAGAGCTTGGTGAGGAGGAGCTCACTGCGGAAGTAAATTCGGAGACAGGAGAGGCACAAATTTTCCGTGTAGATGAGAAAGGGAAAAAGGAAGATGTGACACCACCGGGATTTTCCCGTATTGCGGCTCAAACTTTCCGACAGATTTTCAGACAAAAGACTCGAGAGGCAGAGAAAGAAGCAGTACTTTCTGCATTTGAGGAGCGAGTAGGACAACTTGTGTCTGGGGTAATTTTACGTTTTGACGGGCAAGCCGCACGGGTTGATTTAGGTAAAGCCGAGGCAATATTGCCTCCTGAGGAGCGAATTCCAGGAGAGCGACTCGCGCTTTCTCAACGACTTACATTTTTACTGAGGGAAATAAAAGAGGGTCCACGTGGGAGAGATCTTGTAGTTTCCCGCGCGGATCCAGAGTTTGTCAGACGGCTGTTTGCACGAGAGGTGCCGGAGATTGCGTCAAGTTCTGTTGAGATACGGCTTATTGCGCGCCTTCCGGGCGTGCGCACAAAAATTGCGGTTGCATCCCGCACCTCTGGTGTTGACCCTGTGGGGTCTTGTGTGGGACAAAAGGGAGTGCGGGTGCAAGCGGTGATTAATGAGCTTGGAGGGGAGAAGATAGATGTGATTCCCTGGACGGATGATTCTACCCAACTGATTGCCGCCGCCCTCTCTCCTGCCAAGAATGTATCAGTAACCATTGTTGATCTCAAGATGAAGAAAGCAAAAGTACGTGTTCCCCAGGATCAGCTTCCCCTTGCGATTGGGAGAGAGGGTCAGAATGTGCAGCTTGCATCACGACTTACCGATTTTAGTATTGATGTGGAGGGATTGGAAGAAGTCCAACCGGCACAGTCTCAAGAAAAAGAAGCCCCCGGCCTAGTCTCCGACTCAGAGAGCCTCAAGACTCGGGGAGAGGGCCTCGAGGCCCTGAGGGAAGAAACTAAAGCAGAGGAAAAAGCAGTCACCAAATCTGCGGTCCCGCAAGAGC
>CAYTZB010000009.1:0-17486 GCA_964442455.1 uncultured Gammaproteobacteria bacterium | reverse complement strand
GAAAATTAACCTAATTGACCTAATTACTCTAATTAACCTAAAAAATAAACCAATTAGTAAATTTAAGAGTTTGGATTTGATTAGAAATTAGAATAATTAGAAATAAGCAGAGCTTGTTTCTCGCAAGCTCGAAATTAGAAATTTTAAGAAGGATGTTTAATTTATTTAATTTCAGTAAAAAAAAGGAAGCACAAGTTAGTGGAATTAAGCCTGTCGTGCTCGTGGTCTTAGATGGCTGGGGATTGGCACCGCATTCAGCGGGCAACGCAATAACCCAAGCCAATACACCAAACATGAATAAATACTGGGCAACGTACCCTCACGGAGAACTCCTTGCTTCAGGAGAGTCGGTGGGCTTGCCGGCAAATGAGGTGGGAAATACAGAAGTAGGACATCTTAACCTTGGAGCGGGGCGAGTAGTACTTCAGGACTTAAAACGCATAAGTAAAGCAGTAGAAGACGGCTCATTTTTTTACAACAAAGCACTTCGAGATATGGTCGCGCATGTCAAGCAACACAACTCCAAACTGCATATCGTTGGGCTTGTTGGAAGCGGGCATGTGCATTCTTCCGTTGAGCATCTCTTTGCAACTCTTGATTTTGCAAAAAAGGAGGGGTTGCAGAATGTGTTTTTACACCTGTTTACCGATGGCCGTGACTCGCCGCCAAAAGAGGGTGCTAGTATTGTGGCAAAAGTTGAGGAGAAGCTGAAAAGCGTGAACGTCGGGCAAATTGCCACAATTGGCGGCCGCTATTTTGGGATGGACAGAGATAAAAGGTGGGAGAGGACGCAAAAAGCATATGAGGTGATGGTACTGGGAAGAGGAGTTGGTGCACGTGAGGCAGTTGAAGCGATCCAAAATGCTTACCAAAAAGGACAAACAGACGAATTTGTAGAACCCACGGTTATCCAAACGGGCGAGGGAAAGCCTATTACAGTTGTTGATGATAACGATGCACTCATTTTCTATAATTTCAGAGTTGATAGACCCAGACAGCTCACTATGGCCTTTGTCCTGCCAAATTTTGAGAATTTGCGGGAGTTTGAGTTTGGTTATGACCCTCACACGCGCCGCGCCGAAGGAAAGGTCAAATTTGAGGCCCCATTTACTCGTGAGAAAGTGCTAAAAAACCTCTTTTTTGTCACCATGACTGAATATCAGAAGAACTTGCCCGTCTCAGCCGTTGCGTTTCCTCCCGAGGTTATTGAGAAACCATTGGTAGTCGTCCTCTCGGAAAAAGGTCTTAGGCAGCTTCACATGGCAGAAAGCGAGAAGGAGCGTTTTGTTACCTATTATTTTGATGGACAGCGAGAGAAGCAGTTGCCGAGCGAGGAGGTGCTTATTGTGCCATCTCCAAAAGTCCCAACTTACGATAAAAAACCCGAGATGTCTGTCGCGAAACTGACGGACGAGTTTAAGAAAGTCATAAGCCGGGGGGTATACCATTTTATTCTTGTTAATATTGCCAATCCTGATATGGTCGCGCACAGCGGAAATTTAAAGGCAACCATTGCGGGAGTTGAGCATGCTGACCGCGCCCTAGGAGAGATGGTGTCTGAGGTTCTACGTATGGGAGGAACGGTTGTCGTGACTGCAGACCATGGTAATGCAGAGGAGCTGTTAACCTTTCCCACAACTTCTTACTTTGTGACGACTGCCAAAGGAGAGGTGAATACGGATCATTCAAACAATCCCGTACCGGTCATTGTCGCACGGGCGGATTTTGAGGGAAAATCACACACTTTTACTCGTGGTATTTTGGGAGATGTGGCACCGACAATTTTGGCGCTCATGGGAGTGGCACCACCAGCTGAAATGACAGGGAAAAATCTATTACAATTAACCTAATTGACCTAATTACTAATTGACCTAAATAATGACCAATGATTCAAAAACTAAAAATAAAAACTATGATTTGGAAGAACGAACCGCTGAATTTGGAGAGAATGTTATCAAGTTTTGTAAGGAAGTCCCAAGGGGACCAATTACAGACCCTTTAATTACACAGCTCGTTAAGTCAGGAACAAGTGTTGGAGCAAACTATTGTGAGGCAGATGATGCAGAGAGCAGACAGGATTTCGCACACAAAATTGGGATTTGTAAAAAGGAAGCAAGGGAATCAAAGCATTGGTTAAGGATCATTGTTGTAGCTGTGCCAGAACTTAAACAAAACGCAAGAGTGTTATGGCAAGAAGCAAAAGAGTTAAACTTAATATTTAATGCAATAATTAACAGAGTTAAAAAGAAAATCTCTAAAGAAAAATTTTAGACATTTGGGAATTGGGATTTCTTTAGAAATTAGAATAATTAGAAATTAGAAATTTAAAATATGGAACTTTTCTTAATAACCAGTGTGGTATTCGGACTTGCGTTTGTACTTTCGGTGCTTTCCTATGGAAAGCTGGTCACAAAGTACAATGCACTCAAAAACAAGGAGGAAGGAATGGAGGAGCTTGCCCACGCTAGACGACGAGCAAGAAAAATTGTCGAGGAAGCGGGTGAGCACGCGCAGAAGATTATCGAAGAGGCACAGCTAGTAGGGAAGGATGCCCAAGGTGTCGTGCATCGTGCACTTACCCGCGCGGTCGAAGAGGTTTCAAGTGAGCTAAAAGAGCGTGCAGCGCAAGAACTGGGTGAATTCCGCAGCGCACTCGCACAGCAAACAAGTATAGCCAAAGAAGCATTGGAGAAAGTGACGAGTGAAGAACACGATAGGGTCAAGCAAGAAGTTGAAGCGTACAAGAAACAAAAGTTGGAAGAGGTGGACCGCACCATTCAGGAAATTGTTCGTGAGGTGGCAAGAAAGGTACTGGGAGAAGCCGCAACTTCGCAGCAACACGAGAAGCTTGTCATTGCGGCATTGGACGATGCAAAACGACACCACATACTCTAAAATTCTGCGCTCTGTCCGCACAAAAGAGGAATTTGACACGTTGGTCGATGAACTTGAACTGCTCAAAAAAGCCCGATACACGCTGGGCGAGGAGGGGTCTTTTGAAAAGGTGCTAACGAGGGAAGTGCAAGCGCCAATGGCAGCGCTATTGCGAGAAGCCCTTGCACAAAGTAATGGGGATGCTGCATCTCTCATTGAGGGTCTTGAGAAGCTCTTAACATCTCTTACCTTTGTAAAGCTCACCCTCGCGTTTGAGCCGACGGAAGAACAGCGCGCGCGCTTTTTCGAGTGGGTGTACACGAATGTGGGCCCGGGAGTAGTGCTTGATATTACCGTTGAGCCACGGGTTTTGGGAGGAGCGATTGTTGAGTATAAAGGGAAGTTTGGGGATTTCTCGGTGAGGAAGAAGCTGGAGGAGTATGAAGGATTTTAATCAGTATCTTGAGCTAACCGGTGAGGTAGGGTATGTCGAGGAGAGTGCCCACCTCGTCTGTTATGCGAGTGGATTGCCTGGCGCAAAGGTCAATGAGGTAGTGATGTTTGAAGGGGGAGAGCAAGGGATGGTTCTCTCGCTTGGGGAGTTCGTTGAGATTTTACCGTTTGCAAAAGATGCGGTACATGTCGGCACCAAGGTTGCTAGAACCAGCGCCTTTTTAGAAATTCCTGTTGGGGAGGAGCTCTTGGGTCACGTGATTTCTCCTTTAGGGCAGGTACTTGATGGAGGTAATTCTGTTCACCCCAAAGAAGTGCGAATAATCGATACGAATCCACCAGGAGTGCTTGAGCGTACACCAGTCACCACATCCTTGGAAACAGGTGTGGCATTAGTTGACCTTCTCGTCCCTTTGGGTAGGGGACAGCGCGAGCTCGTGATTGGGGATAGGAAAACTGGGAAAACCGCATTTCTCTTTCAGACGATTCTTACTCAAGCACGGTTGGGAACGGTATGTATTTATGCTGCAGTGGGGAAAAAGCATGTCGAAGTGGCCAGAGCTGTCGAACTTTTCAAAACACGGGGTATAGATAAACAGGTGGTGACTATTACTGCTACTTCCTCAGATTCAGCAGGATTGGTATTCCTCGCACCCTTTGCGGCCATGACCGTTGCGGAATATTTTAGAGATAAGGGCAAGGATGTATTGGTAGTACTTGATGACCTGACCACCCATGCCAAATATTATCGTGCCATCACCCTTCTTGCGAGGCGTTTCCCCGGCAGGAACTCCTATCCGGGCGATGTGTTCTTTGTTCACGCAAAACTGCTTGAACGAGCAGGGAAATTCAAGGAGGGGTCAATTACCGCGTTGCCGGTTGCCGAGACCATCTTAGGAGACCTTGCGGGGTATATTCAGACCAATCTTATGGCAATGACCGACGGCCACATTTTCTTTGACAGTGAGCTCTTCACTGCGGGTCGTCGGCCAGCGATTAATCCGTTTCTCTCGGTTACACGTGTGGGACAACAAGCCCAGTCTGGCCTTGTAAGAAGCGTCAGTCGAGAGCTTTCGCGATTTTTGGTAGAAATTGAAAAGCTGCGGGAATTTATGCACTTTGGGGCCGAACTCTCAGAAGAGGTGCGCACGAAACTTACGTTAGGGGACAAGGTTTTGACATTTTTTGGCTTTTCATCAGATACCGCCACAATGCCCGCGAGTATGTCCGTTCTTATCACTGCAATGCTGTGGGCAGGGTTTTGGAAAGAGCAGGATATTACCACGATACGCACTCAAATACAGCAATTGGCACAAAACTACCAGGAAGATGCAAGATTTAGCGGAGAGGTTGAGAAACTTCTTTCTGAAACAAAAACATTCAATGAGTTAGTAGATAAGGTGAGGGATAAGACAGAATGGGTGAGCGCAGGAAAAAATGGAACAAAAACAAATTAAACAGACCATTACTACACTACAAACGCTCGATGCCGTGGCACGTGCCTATACGGAGATTTCTTCATCTCGGATGAAAAAGACACGGGGTTTAGTGCTTTCAAGTAGAGAATTCTTGGCCGCGCTTGACGAAATTTTCAGGGAAGTGCGTACCTCTTACCGACGGCAGGTACTCTCTATTGCCAAGAAAACTGGCCGCAAACAACTCACATTTCTGGCGCATAATGGGAAGACAGTCGCAGTGTTCATCTCTGCCAACACCGGGCTCTATGGTGATTTAATACAAAGAACGTTTGCCACGTTTCTAGAGGAGTTAAAACAGCCCGAGATTGAGGTAACGGTTGTGGGGCGACTTGGACTTTCTCTCTTTTTAGAAAAAGAACCCCGCCGTCCCTATACCTATTTTGATTTTCCGGATTATGGGGTGGATACAGAGAGGATGGCGGCCGTTGTTGCTCATCTTGTGCCGTACGAGGAAATACACGCGTATTACGGGAGATTTCAGAGTGTTATGAGACAAGTTCCTGCTCTCTTTAATATTTCTGCCGAGACACAAAGCTTGGTTGGTGGGCAGGAGCGGTCAGAAGTTGTTAAGTATTTGTTTGAGCCTACCCTTGAGGATATTCTCATGTTTTTTGAGACGGAGATGTTTGCCTCACTTTTGGAGCAGGTGATGCGAGAGGGACAGCTTGCCAAATTTGCCGCTCGCATGCGGGCAATGGATGAGGCAACGCAGAACATTAAAAAATCCCTTACCCGCGCACAACTCTTGAGGCTGCGCATCTGGCACGCAGCAGCGAATAGAAAACAACTGAATGCATTACCCGCATTGCTGCGTTGGGGAGGGGAAAATGGGAGAAAATAACGGTATCGTCCGAAGCGTACGAGGCCAAGTAGTTGAGGTTGAGTTTAAAGGAACGCAACCGTCGTTGCGTAGTATCCTTGTGGCAAAAGATAACCCGAAAGCGAAACTTGAGGTATACACTTCCTCAGGGAGTAATAGATTTTATTGTTTTGCACTGGGACCGACTGATACGCTTACGCGCGGCACGGAGGTTTTTGACACAGGAGAGCCGATTCTTTTTCCGGTGGGTGAGGAGTTGTTGGGTCGAGTTGTAGATACATTTGGAAATCCTATTGATGGACAGGAACTGAAAGTGTCTCACAAGCTCCCTATTCATACTAGAACATCGGGAGACAGCGTGGTTACCAAACGGGAGATTTTGGAAACGGGTATTAAGGTTATTGATCTGTTTGCACCTTTGTTACGAGGAGGGAAAATGGGACTCTTTGGAGGCGCAGGGGTAGGGAAGACCTTGCTGTTAACTGAGATTTTACACAATATTGTGCGTTCCCAAGAGCACGCAGTGTCTATTTTTGCAGGAGTTGGTGAGCGCTCTCGCGAAGGACTTGAGCTCTATCAAGCGTTGCGAGATAGCGGGACGCTCAAAGACACGTCGCTTATCTTTGGGCCAATGGGAGAAAATCCTGCCGTGCGGTTTCTTACTGCGTTTTCTGCGGTTACTTTGGGTGAATTTTATCGTGATGTCTTGCGCCGCGAGGTACTCTTCTTTATTGACAATGTATTTCGCTTCGCCCAAGCGGGCAATGAACTCTCAACGCTTACCAATAATCTTCCTTCAGAAGATGGTTATCAGGCAACGCTTGAGAGCGAGATGGCAACATTCCATGAACGGTTAATCCCCACTCAGTCTGCCATTGTCTCAACCGTTGAAGCAATTTACGTACCCTCAGACGATTTACTTGACCATGCAGTACAATCCATCTTTCCCTACCTTGACTCGATTGTGGTATTGTCGCGCAGTATATACCAGCAGGGAATTTTGCCCGCGATTGATATTATCAATTCAGGCTCCGCAGGACTTTCCCCTGACATTGTTGGCCAGGAGCATTATGAGACCGCGGTTGCGGCACGAGCGCTGCTCCAGAGAGCAGAGAACTTGGAGCGCATTGTTTCATTGGTAGGGGAAGGAGAGTTGTCTCCGGATGACCTCGCAACGTTCAGGCGTGCCAGGCGGCTTAAGAATTACATGACACAACGTTTTTTTGTTGCCGCACCACAGAGAGGGGAGGAGGGCCAACGGGTGGCGCGAGAAGCGACGGTATCCGATGCTAAGAACATTCTCGAGGGGAAGTATGACAGCATTGCGGAGGAGAAGTTTCTCTTTATCGGACCATTATCCGAAATTACCAAATAATGGCAGATCTCATTCAAGTTACCATACGCACGCGGGAAGAAGTACTTTTTCAAGGGCAGGTACGCACTGTTTCCTCATTTAACAAAAAAGGACGGTTCGACATTTTACCCATTCATGCTCAGTTCATCTCTCTTGTTGACCGTACTATCCTGCTTTATGAGCCCAATGGGAATGTGCGAGAAATTCAGGTTGACAATGGGGTTCTTAAGGTTAGAGCAAATAGTGTACAAGTATATGTGGGGGTAAAGGGAGCAAGCCTGCAGTAAAAAAAAGTTAGGGATTAAGGAGCATATCAAGAAGGGCCATACGGATATATAAGCCATTCTGGGCTTGTCGAAAAACAATAACCCGAGGATCATTCATAACTTCATCTGGTAATTCTTCGTTGCGGGGAAGGGGATGCATAATGATTGAATCTTCAGGCAGAGCGCGAGTTATTTCTCTCGTTAACGTGTAGGCTCCTTGCTTGTGGTCGAAACGAGCCGCTTGGTCCATTCGCTCTGTTTGGGCGCGAGTCATATACACAACGTCTAATTCTTGGGCCACTTCTTCTATACTGTTTATTTCCTGATACCACACGTTGTGTCGGTTTAAGTATTCTTTCACTCCTTCCTTAATGCGCAATAATTGAGGAGAGACAAAAAATAAGCGCATATTCTCAAATTTTCCAAGCAGATACGCAAGGGAGTGAACGGTTCTCCCATAGGTGAGGTCGCCCACCATGGCTACCGAAAGTCCGTCAATCTTGCCAAAATGCCCCCAAATGGTATAGACATCAAGTACTGCTTGAGTGGGGTGTTGCCCTTCGCCATCTCCTGCATTGATAACGGGAATGCCAGATACTACTGATGCTCTCGTTGCTCCTCCCTCTGTGTCATACCGAAGGACGATAACGTCAAAGTTATAGCCGTTGAGTATGCGGATTGTGTCTTCCAATGTTTCCCCTTTCACTACGGATGAAAATGCACGCGCATTTTCTGTTCCCGAGACATCGCCACCCAGCAGTTTCATTGCCATCTCAAACGATATGCGTGTTCTGGTTGAAGGTTCGTAGAAGAGGTTGAATAGATGGCGGTCGGCAAGACGTTCATCTCCGCCTTTTACTGCTAATTCTGCCATTTGTTGTGTTAGGGGAAAGAGTTCTTGTTCTAGGAGTGTTCGACTGAATTGCTGCGCCTCAATGATATGATGGAGGGGTTCCTCGCGTTCTCCACTTTTTCGCTCTCGCATTCTTTGGGCATTATATACGACTTTAGAGAGAGGTTGTCAATCACCGTTTTAGGGAATACGGGTGGGAGTCCTTCTATGAAGACGCGAAAGTAGTTCCATTGGTCAAGTGCCCAATTGCCGGTTTTAATCTCATCGAAATTTGGCTCTCGGCGGAAGTGCACCGTTCCCCACGCAGTTCGTACGTCAAATTCAGGCATTAAGGTATTATACTACCGATTTTTAATTTGTCAACAGGAATTTAATAGTCGAAACTCTGGTCGGGGACCGCGGAGTCGAACCGCGAATCTCACGGACCCGAACCGTGCGCCTTACCATTAGGCCAGTCCCCGTGATACAAGCGTCCCCGAGAGGAATCGAACCCCTATCACACGCTTAGGACGCGCGTGCTCTGTCCGTTGAGCTACGGGGACACGAGGATATTATAGCAGGTATCAGGTACCCGGTTCCAGTTAATCAGATTTCAGTTAGTTGGTTTGTCAGTTCACTGATTAACCGGCAAACCGATGACCGACGACCGAAAACTGAAAAGCCGAATTATCTTAACTTTATCGTATACAAGTTCGGGAGCTCACCCGTCGTGGCGCCAAAGTTAGTAAGCACAATGAGTTGGTCGCTTGAGGGTGCAGGGAAGACAGAAGGCTCCTCGTAGGGTCCTGACCATACACTCACGCGATTGGTACCATCGTATTCAAGTATCGAAATATTGTTCTCTTCGGTGAGTACTAGGTGGCGTGAGGTAGGAAGCCATGCCAGCCTTCGGCTGGAATTTCCAATTTCCAATTTCCAATTTCCAATGATAAGATTTTCTCCATTTTCTTCGACCAAGAAGTTCCGATCCTCTTTGATATCGTATACATACGTTCGAGATGTTTTGATATCTCTCTCTTGTCGTTGCGTTGACGCACCGGGAAGTGAGGGAATGAGGTTGTCAGGAATGGTTGCTGAGCCCGATGCAGTATAGATTACTTTGGTTTCATCGGGGGAGAATACAAAACTCTCTGTTTTGCGGATTACAATGTCGGCAACTTCTTGGGGTAGTTTTGAGATGAGAGAGGTACGTTTCTTTTTTTCATATTCACTCCATGATTTTTGGAGTTGTGCAAGCCGTTGTCCTTTGATGTTGACAAGCTGGGATTGAGGAGTAAAACTTCCCGGGTCTACTAAGAAGATGCCGTTTGCCCGCTCAAGAATGATGCTGCGACTGTCAGGAGACCAACTTAACAAGTTGTCCTTTCCCACTTCTACATCGCTCGCTTGTCTTGCTTCTCGCGCAAATCCAAAAGGAAGGTTACCTAACTCAAGCACCCAAACCCCTGTTTTATCAGGAGTTTCTGGGTTTTGGGGCCCGCCTGTCGGATGGGCAGGAACTACCCATGCAAGTTTTGTGCCATCAGGGGAGAGAATGGGATGTGTGGCGCCGCCGAAGGTGAGTGGAGAAAGCGAGGCGGCCCTCGTAAAAAGGAAGGCATTGGTAGTCGTCACTACGCTGGCGGTAATAGTGAGGCGTTTCTTCCAAGGAAAGAATCCATCCTTTACTATTTCGACATCATAGGTGCCAGGGGTAAGATTAATGCTTTGGTTGGTAGCAGTCTTGAGGGTGCCGTTAATGAATACTTGTGCCGCGTCGGGAGTAGAAGTTGCGACAAGAATCCCCGTAGGGTTAAATTGCCATTTGTTTGTATCAAACCGGTACCCCTTCGCGTACTGCACAATAAAAAAGCCGACAACGGCGACTACCACGAAGCTGGCGATAAAAAAAAGAAGACGCAGTTGCATACAGAAGATAGTATAGCATTAAAATTTCTAATTTCTAATTATTCTAATTTCTAATCAAATCCCAATGACCAAGCACCAATTACCAAACAATATCTAATGACCAAAATTCTAAATCAAAAACTTTTGAATTTGGAGAATTTGTGATTTGGAATTTGTTCATTTTTAGGTCAATTAGAGTAATTAGGTTAATTAGGGTTAATTGTATATTTACTTCTTCCCTCCAGTATGTTACTTTCTTGGTAGGTTCTTTTTCGACTGTATCATAATACTACTCTAGTATTACTTTTAATATCATATGTCGCAATTAACCATTTAGTCATTTAACAATTCAACCCATTCAGTCTATGTTTCGGAAATTAAATAAGCGTCTTGCGATAGATTTGGGCACTGCTAACACTCTCGTGTGGTTGGCGGGTGAGGGGTTGGTCATTAATGAGCCAAGTGTGGTGGCAGTGACTGTTGAGGACGGTCGGGTGATGGCGGTTGGTTCTCACGCACGGCAGATGCTGGGAAGAACTCCCGGGAGCTTGGTTGCCTCTCGTCCCATGCGAGACGGAGTAATTGCCGATTATGAGGTCACACGTGCACTTCTTGCATATTTTATTAACAGGGTTGCCGCACCCTTTCTTCTTTGGAAGCCTGAAGTCATGATTTGCGTGCCCGCGGGATGCACTCAAGTTGAGCGAAGGGCGGTACTTGATGCGTCCCTTGCTGCCGGCTCGCGTATTGCCTACTTAATTGAGGAGCCCTTGGCTGCTGCAATTGGGGCAAAAATTCCTATTGCCGCAGCTTCAGGCCACATGATTGTGGACTCAGGAGGAGGAGCAACAGAAGCCGCGGTCATCTCGCTGGGAGGAGTGGTAATTCATAAATCGGTGCGCGTTGCAGGAAACAAAATTGATGAAGCAATTCAAAACTATCTGCGGCGTCGGTACAACTTAATTATCGGTGAACAGACTGCAGAAGAAGTGAAACTTAAGATTGGTTCGGCTATTCCGCTCTCAAAAGAAGAGAGTATGGAAGTATCGGGGCGTGATCAGGTGCTTGGATTGCCAAGAACCGTGACCGTGACTTCTGGGGAAATTGCCGAGGCTATTCGTCCGATACTTCATGTGATTGTGGGGACAGTTAAAGAGGTTCTTGAGGAAATTCCTCCTGAGTTGGCAAGCGACATCATTGATAAGGGAATAACTATGAGTGGTGGAACGGCACTTCTTCGTGGATTTGACCGGTTGATGACAGAGGAGGTAGGAGTACCAGCTCACGTTGCAGAAGATCCTCTGTTGTGTGTCGTTAAGGGAACAGGGATGGCACTCGAGAATTTGGACGTTTATCGGCACTCTATTACAAGGAAGTAATAAAACCCATAGTGTGTATATTTATGATTGTAAAATAGGTGTATAGGGGAGTGGTTTGTATATTTTTCGGTATATAGAATACGCAAGTAGACGATTGAGTTATATACTATAGAGTGATACGCAAGTACATATTAAAATGAACTTGAATTTTGTGCACATTTTATATGCAAAATAGGGTGCTCGCATACAAAGAGGGAGGAGTGGAAAAGTAACCTGTAGTATATTACGGTAGAAACCATGGCTTAATATATCAATAGGGATGATAATAATATATGTAACTTTTATTATAGGTTTATTCAATTGACATATTTATCCTTTGTTTTTACGGTCTACAACTGTCTTTTGTGAGTCTAAATGAGTGAAAATGTCCAAAAAATGAGCGTGAAACCCAAAATAAAGAACAGAAATGAATTATAGTACGTATAAGCAAAGCTTGACTGCGTATAAAAGGGATAGAAAATACACCACTATCCTTGGTGTACAGGTAAATAGCACTGAGCAAGCCCGAGTGCTAACACGGGTTGAGGGTTGGATTGCCAAAAAAGGACGGTTTTTTGTCGTGACGCCTAATCCAGAGATAGTAATGATGGCCCAGGACGATACAGTTTTAACTAGAATTTTGAATCGCGCCGATATTTCTTTGCCGGATGGAGTGGGACTAGTTTGGGCCTCAAAAATACTTTCAGTTAATCAGTTATCAGAGATCGGTTCCCGGATAGTCGGTTTATCGGATAATAGAAAAACTGGCAAACTGAAAACTGAAAACCGAAAAATGAAAACCGAAAAACCGATACTTCACCGCGTGAGTGGAGTGGATGTAATGGAGGCCTTGATTGGATTAGCCTCAAAACGTGGCTGGCGGGTGTTTTTACTTGGCGGAAAACCAGGTGTCGCCGAAGAAGCCGCAGATAAATTGAAAATTAAAAATTTAAAATTGAAAATTGAAGCTGATCCTGGCCCATTGTTAGACAGTAATGGGCAGCCAATCAATAATGCAGAAAGAATGAAAGAGAGAGAAGTGATTAAGAAGATTAGCTTGTTTAGCCCTCATCTCCTTTTTGTTGGTTTTGGGGCGCCAAAACAAGAGAAATGGGTTGCATCAAACTATAACAAACTACAAACTTTAGGAACAATGGTTGTGGGTGGGGCATTTGATTATATTTCCGGTCGCATACCCCGTGCACCAAAATGGATGCGAGAGGTGGGTTTTGAATGGCTTTTCCGTCTCATCGTCGAACCATGGCGCTTAAGACGCCAATTTGCACTCCTTAGGTTTGCTTGGGCAGTGTTAAATTCCCATTGATTTTTCCTGAATGTCATCTACAATTGAGAATATGCTTCAAAGTCTTCTTAGAGTTATCGATAAAATTTCTCCTAGCACTCCGGTTTATGCCCACTGCGATATTCCGTGCGGAATTTATGATCCCCATAATGCCCAAATGGGAGCTCATACGATTGTGCGAATGGTGAATCTCTTGGATGAGCTACAACCATCAAAAGCAGAGCCTGATTTTGAGGAACGAAAGAGAATTATTAGTCAAATTTCCCGCTTGACTAAGGTAAAAGAAGAGCACGCTGAAATGGTAAAAAAAGAGTTGAGAGTTTTATGGGCTGATTATTTTAAAGAGGAGCATCTGAAAGACTATCCCACTTTGCATGATACATTTTGGAGAGCACTCAAACTTGCATCGAAAGCTCGGCAAGAGATAAGTATCGAAGCTGCAAAAGAATTATTAGAACAGGTGCAAAAAATTGCCGAAATTTTTTGGAAAACAAAGGGTATGGAACCAGTGAGAATTTCATCAGGCTATCCAACAGAAGGGGAGATTGTAAGTCACAAGTAGAAGGATGGTTCGTGTAGACACGTTTTGCTGGAAAAACAACTCGCCTCCGCCAGTGGCGGACCGGCTCTCGGACTTACGCGCCGAAGTGGCGACTCCAGTCACTCGAGCTTGGTTCAAACAAGTTTTATCTCGCAAAAGTGTTACACTCACTATATGAAATGGCCTTTTCTATTTTTGCGAGTTTTTGGTCACAGTATGGAATCTACTTTTAAAGAAGGAGATTTGGTTCTTGTTAACCGCTGGGTATATTTGTGGAGGAAACCAAAAGTAGGGGATATCGTTGTAGCCCGCGACCCAATCAATATAAATCGATTAATATTAAAACGTATCAAAGATGAACAAAAGAATAGGTATATGGTAGCTGGTGACAATAAAGGCCATTCAATCCCACGAAAAATAACTAAGCGTGCAATTTTAGGCAAAGTGATTGGTTTGCGTGGAAAGATTGACAAATGAAAAACGCGTAATGTAGGATAGAAGTATGGATGTTTCTGCCCAGAGCCAGTCTTCAGAAGAGTCAATTATTCCCTCTAAGCAACCATTTTACAAAAAACCATTATTTATTGGAGTTATTCTCGTTTTATTGGTCCTCTGGGGGGGTTTCTGGCTCAACTTTCTTGGGATAGTTAAGGTTCCTCTTCTCAGCTCTCTCTCAATACAAAAAAAACTGTCTCCCGAGCAAATGATAGAGTCGTTTGTAAAAGAAACAGTAAAACCAGAGTTTCAACCATCACAATTTTCTCCAATAGAAAGAGCTCCAAAGCAAATTACGAGTAATACGGATAGAAAGCAATTTAAGCTTAAATATACCGTGCAAGACACAGAAATGGAGGTTCGTTATTATGAAACTCCCTTTGATAGTCGTCCGCTTGATATAAGCGTATTTTTGTCTATAGACTATCCTGGTTTTCTCCAACTGTCCTCAAAAGAGAAGCTCAAAGCACTTGAACGATATTTTGTTAGTTTACCCCAAGACTATTCTTTAAATGAGTATCTCCACCGTCCCAATCCTGCCGTAGAAGCAATATGGGATAACCAAGATGGAAGTCTAGAGAGCAGAGGGATTGTATTGGCGCCGAATGAAGATAACTCTCAGAGCTTTACCAGCTATTTGTTTGCCTGCAGGCTCTTTAAAGACTCGCCTCTTTACGAGAAGAAAACCTGTATTGAAGGCGTAAAGTAATTTTTTTGACAAATTTAGGCTCTATGGTATAATATAGACCTATAGTTGTTATATTCTCATAATTTAATAATTTATATGGAAATCGAAGCGGAAAAAACCGTACAACAGATTGAAGCTGGTAATCGACCCCGGGCGCGGCTCCCAAAGACGATGCTAGGAGTGCTTGGTCTCTTAGCAATTTCTGTGGCATGTACACCAAGAGAATCCTCTTCCTCATCAACTCCAGAAGCTACTCCAACTCCAATCGTTGAAATAGCACCAGCAATACCAGTGACCATTACTACTGAAGCTCAAGCTGCTAGCGAAAAACCAGCTCCGGAAGAACAGAAAATACACACTTTCATGCAAGAAGTATTAAAGCCAGAAGTGTATAATCCTGTGGGTCTTCCTAAATTACTATATAGAGGGAAAAGTACTGATGGAACTGAATTCTTGTATCAATATCGATGGGATATGGGAGAATGGAAGGGGATACAACTTAACGTACAAGGTACATATTCTGAAAGTATAAAAGGCGAGAAGTATTCTGAAGGTGGCCTTCCTCTTCGTATTTCCATACGAATAACTGAGAGTCAAAAGAGGGTGGATAGGTTAATTCCATCCGAGATGAATCAAATAGTTGCTGAATATTTTACGTTACCGACGACTATTACTGCGAGTTCATGGCAAAGGCGTTTTTTACCGAAGTTTGTGAGACCACCCTTAGAAACTTTGTGGGATAATCCAGATGGAACAAAGGAGGGGAGAGTTTCTGTCGTTTTTGGCAATATAAGCTCTGATGGGTTTGGGAATTATTATCTAGGCGCAGAAAAGATTTTTAAAGATTTTCCTGGTTACAATGAAGGAACTCTTATCCAATCCTCACCTCAGTAATTTTTGTCTTGACAAAAACTCTTCTATACCGACTATAATGAGTTAATGCCTTTTAATAATAGGACACTGTTTTTATCCTTTTCTACTTTCATTGTTCTTTTCGGTTTTACGATAGTTGCCTCTTTTACTACCAATTCTCCTTTAATACCCATAACGTATGGAGCATTTGACTCTCCTCCTGCTTGTGATCCGTGTGGAGCTCCGTGTGGTGGTGATGACTGTAGTTGCTGTACCGGTGGAGGTGGTCCACCACCACCCCCTTGTGACCCTGGTTATCCTGAGTGTGCTGGAGATTGTACTGCATGTTGGGTAAATCCCGATTGTTCTTCTGGGGGTTGTTGGTTTGATTCTAATTGTGGAAATTGTGGACCCCCACCTCCACCTACGTGTGAAGAAAGCACCTATAACGAATGTACCGGGAGTTTCTGCGAGAGCAGAACGGTAAGACAAAATACCGATTGCAGCTATAGTACTTTAAGTACTCAGTGTGATGAAGGGTGCGGAAGTGCAGGTTGTTGTGTTCCGGGTGGTTGTGCGGAGGAGCTTTACAATGAATGTACTGCGTGTAACACCAGCCAAACTGTCCATCGTCATACCGATTGTTCCTATCATATCCACGGCACCCAGAGTGATCCAGGCTGTTCTTCATGGTGTGGAGGAGGCGGTGGTCCACCTCCTCCACCGCCAGGACCCCCACCTCCTCCAAGTGGACCGGTGTGTAATTACAGCGAGGTAAGCTTAAGTGTTTCTCCTAACCCAGTAGCAGTTGGTCAGAGTATTAACTTTAGTATAAGTGGTGATGCTTCAACTTTCATTGGTGATTCATGGACCGGGGGAGTCACAGGGTGTAGTGGGCCGTGGAATAACATCACGTGTACCTCAACGGCGCCAGCGGGTGACTATACCTGGACTCATGAATGGAAGCACTGTGAGGGGAGTTTTGACAACTGCTCGCCAACCTGTTCCGAGAGCGCTCCTTTTACCGTTACTTGTACCCCCACCCCTCCTCCTTCTGGTCCTACACTGACTGCTCCTGCTAATGGTGCCTCTATTACAACCAGTAGTGTCACACTTGATTGGAATTCGGTTGCCAATTGGGGTAACGAGTGTAGTGATCCTACAAGTAATGATGTCTACCGGGTATATCTCCAATCTTTTGACTGTATCAGTGCGCCTGATCCTAGTACCCAGGTAGGTTCTGTTACCCGTGACAGTGGAGTAACAGAACTCCCTGTATCTGGATTATCTGATAATACCTGTTATGTCTGGAAGGTAAGGGCTGACTCAGGAGTTGGTTTTGCCGACTCAGGACCTCGTACCTTCAGAGTCTTACTTAATGCCAATGCCTGGTGGCAGACAATGGATGGGGATATGTTAAGTTCGGGTAATATCCGCTCCCTTATCCCCCAACAGTGTGTTGATAGTCCTTCATGCGTTGAGGAGTTCTCACTTGCGGGGACAGGAGGATATCCAGGAGTGGTTGCCTACGGAGGAGGTTCAGCAACCTTTACTCCGGGTGTGGTATCAAACAAAGGATGGCTGGTAAACTCAGGCTACTACGGTCGCCGTTATGACTACTCCTGGTTTGCCAAGCTCGCACCTCCTGAAGTCTTCACTGATCCCAGCTCAGTTATTACCGACTCTCAAATTAATGGAGGAAACCTTGTTTCGGGTTATGCCTCAGGAGGATATGTCTGGAGATACAGAAACGGTGACTTAACGGTCAATGGAACTGCAAACCTGGGAAACCGTAAGGTAATCCTCTTTGTTAATGGTAATCTTAACCTCAATGGCAACGTGACCCTAACCGATGGAGAAGGCTTCTTCATGGCTATTAATAGCGGGAATATCCAAGTGTCTCCCTCTGTCTCTCATCCCAACCAACCAGCCCTTGAAGGATTCTTCGTAAGTGATGGTACATTCTCAACCGGTACCCAAGCGCCCACTCCCGATAATCGTCTCTATATCAGAGGGAGTATTGCTGCCTGGTCAGGGGTTGCCTTACAGAGAAACCTCGACCCCAACCGTACAACAGGTGGAAACAACACAACTCCCGGTGAGCTTATTGAATTCCCCCCAGACATTATCTTCACCTTCCCCAGACAACTTGCAAGAGAAGGAATAATATGGAGAGAAGTAGCGCCTTGAGTTCGTAAGGAAATATCTATCAGCTTGACATCCATAGTAAACTACGAGAGAATATACCTATATCCCTGTAGAGT
>CAYTZB010000008.1:23670-31702 GCA_964442455.1 uncultured Gammaproteobacteria bacterium | reverse complement strand
CCGCTGCAGCAGCAGCAATAGCCGGGCCTCCGGGATAGGGGAGTCCTAAGAGGCGTGCTGTTTTGTCAAATGCTTCGCCAGCAGCGTCATCCCGTGTTCCACCAATCCATTTCATATCACTATGACCTCTCATGAGAACCAAGTCTGTATGTCCACCCGAAACGACGAGAGCTAAGGCTGGGAATTGAGGTTCATTTGGAATTTGGTGCTTGGAATTTGTAAATTCGCGAATGAAATTCGCGTATATGTGTCCAACTAAGTGGTTCACCGGAACAATTGGCTTATTCCAGACGTACGCGAGCGTTCGTGCCGTTTCAACACCAACAAGCAGACTTCCTATTAAACCAGGTCCCATTGTAACAGCGATGGCGTCTAAATTTTCAATTTTCAATTTACAATTTTCAATTGCTTCTTGAATTATCGGTAAAATTGACCTTACCTGTTCTCGTGCCGCAACCTCAGGAATAATCCCTCCTGTTTTTGCATGCATGTCAGCAGAAGTTGCCAAAACATGCGACAAAATTCTGAGAGGACCCCTTCGGGACTTTTCGCCCTCTACAACCGACGCGGCAGTCTCATCACATGAAGTCTCGATTCCGAGAATAATCATAGTTTTTCTAAAAGACCTTTCCGTTTAATAACATAGAAAATAATCCCAAACAGAGCTATGTACAAAATTCCTAAATAAACGTTAACCTTGAATGCTACCTCTCCTATATAATAGGTTAAAGCAAGGGGCAGGTGACTTATCAAGGTCGCTACAAAAAAGACAGGAAAGCTGATTTTTGTTAAACCAGCAACGTAGCTTATAAAATCTGCAACCGGATCAGTCGCAAACCTTACCCCCAAAAATGCTAAAAATTCTTTTTTTTTGGAAATTTTCTCCTCCCATTTGTGAAGCTTCTGTAAAGGTACAAATCGTCGCACTAAAGGTTCGCGGAATTTCCGTGCAAGCCAGAAAGCAATACAAACCCCAGTCATTATCCCTATTACTGCGTATATAGTGGATCGCCACCAACCAAAGACTGGAATGAGTGCCAAAGAAACTATTCCTCCGGGAATAGGTGGAATAACTATCGCAAGTATGCGCCATAAAATGACGATTAAGGGTGCAATGGTTGGATGTTGTGTTGAGAAATTGATGATTGCTTGTGTATTGGGTACTATCCACATCAACACGACCAGAAAACCGACGATGGTTAAAAATAAAGTAAGAGAGGCAATTAGTTTTGTTTGTCTGCTCATTGTGTTGGTCCTGTTCCTCGCAAGAAAACTGCCTGCCAGGGGCGGTAGACAGAGTAAAATGTCCGCTGCTGCAAGGTTTCATTGTCTCTGACAACCTTGTAGTCGAATGCAGACTTTGCCCCCCAGGCTTTAAAATCAACCTGTTTGACGGTACCAAGAGGCAAAGTGGGATCGTCCTGATAAAGATCTGGGGGTGGTGCGGCTACATCCCATGTACGAGGTTTGCTGGTGGTTGCGACACGACCGTCGCTTGTTCCATAGAGTTCAAAGATGAGCGTCATTGTTTTCTGGTCAACATAGGATTGGATAAGGATGTACGCAGGTGTATCATTTTTAATTTTTAAGTCAGTGGTTGGGTCATACACTGTTGCATCAAAACCAGGGCCCGAGTCTTGTTCGTAGTAACCGACTCGATAAGAATGGGCCCGTCTTTCAATTATCGGTAGTCCAGCTTTTAATGCAGCGCGAAAAAGTGTAGTTGAAACTTGGCATACACCACCCCCATCTCCGAGAACCGTCTTGCCGTCTCTAATCACATACGCTTGTTGATATCCAGTGAAGGCAGATACATCCCCAAGTGCCTGATTAAACGATAGCACTTCTCCCGGGGGAATAAGAATTCCCGAGAGACGGCTTGCAGCAAGTGTAATGTTGTGGACACGGGAGGAGATAGAACCCCGGAAGCGTGAAGTTCCACGACCCACAAGTTCCTTAATTCCCAAATTGTTTACATCGCCCGTGCTAATGGTGGGTGGGGTTCTGATAACAGGGGCGGCAAGGGTAATCTCTAGTTTCTCTCCCGTTTCAATGCTAGAGAGCGCATCAAGGAGTGCACTCGTAAGCTTTTCTTTCTCAAGCACTATCCCGTCTTCTGCGGGTTTAAACTCTTGGACTCTCCCATTCTCGAAACGAAACGTGGGTTCCTGTACTGGTCTAGAGAATTGGGTAGAGACTTTTTCCACAAGGACGGCCACTTTTTCCATGTTATATACGCCATCTGGGGCAAGTAGCGTTACCAACTCACTATCTCGAGTCGCAATCGTCTCATCATCAAGCGAGAGGGAAATAGTAGCTCCGATAAACTTCTGTGCACGGACAGTGAGTTCTTCTATCTGGACGGAAGTGAGTTGGGTTGAAGGGGTGTTAACAGGAATGTCTACGTGCGTTCGGTCGCTCAGCGCATGTTTCATTCGTTCTTCAAGCAAGGGGAGGTCAACTTCTTGGCCTGTTTTGCCAGGATCAATGACTACTTTGCCTTGTACAATTTTGATAGTTGGCGAAACTGTGGGAACGGAAAGTGCTTCTGCGGTGGAAGCAACAAACTGCATAAGTTTTTCCTTATCGTATGAGGTGACAAGCCCAAGGCTGGTTCCGTAGCGCAGTGCCTGCCACGCTGCTAAAACTTGTTCTCCCAAAGTGCCCTTCCTTCCTACAAGAAATGCAGCGCGGGCGCTTGCTCTATACCTGTAGGAAAGGGAGATGTGTGAGGCAGTAAGGGTGAATACTTTGTTATCGTGGCTTGCTGTTATAGCAGCTGGAGGGGTAACGGTAGAGAGAAGTTGCGCAGCCTCATGTTCCGTCTTGCCGCCCAGATACATTCCAGCAACTGTCACTCCGGGGTAAATGCGCTGCCAAAAGAGGAGTTGAAAGGACACGACGACAGCGATTGCAAGCAACGTGAGAAGTCCAACGGTTTTGAGCGCAGGATGTGCTGTGCGTGCAAGAGCAATTGCTTTTCTTATTCTTTTCTTTGTTTCTTTCCCTTTTACCATAACTTTTGCATATGATATCATCAAAGTACTGTTAAATCCCAGAAGGAGCTATGGACCAAAATCCGAGTATAGGTAATCAGCCCACGCCTCCACAACCACCTCAGCCAGAAGGTGTGTCACAGTTTGGAGTGGGTGAGAGCACTTCGTCTAGAAAGATTCCGTTCAAAGTACTCGGTGTTGTGCTTATTCTTGTGCTTTTGATTGGCGGGGGGGTTGTTGGTATGATGCGCTTGCTTGGAGGTAGACAGCAAAATGAACTTATTACGCTTACCTGGTGGGGACTATGGGAGGATGGGGGAATTGTCCAGCCGCTCATTGAGGAGTACGAGAATTCACATCAGAATGTCAAAATTACCTATGTGCGGCAATCTCCCCAGGATTACCGAGAGCGGTTAACGTCCTCACTCGCAAAGAGCGCGGGTCCTGATATCTTTCGATTTCATAATACATGGGTTTCTATGTTTGCTAACGATCTTACAACGCTTCTCCCCGAGGTTTTGAGTACCTCAGAGTTCCAGTCACGATTTTATCCTATTGCTGCATCTGATCTTACTCACAATGGTCGCATCGTGGGTATACCGCTTGAGATTGATGGGTTAGGACTGTATATCAATACTGCACTTTTCCAATCAGCAAATCTTCAACCGCCCACTACGTGGGATGAACTCAGACGTGCAGCGCTTACACTCACTACTCGAGACGCAGCAGGAGGTATTACGCAAGCAGGAGTTGCATTGGGAACTGTAAATAATGTTGACCATTGGCAAGATATTCTCTCCCTTATGATGCTGCAAAATGGTGCAAATCCCGCTCGTCCTACTGACAAACGCGCAGAGGACGCACTCGCCTTCTACACTATTTTTGCTACGGCTGATAAAGTTTGGGACGAAACGTTGCCGCCCTCAACGCTCTCTTTCGCCTCTGGTAAGGTGGCAATGTACTTTGCGCCAAGTTGGGAAGTATTTGAGATTAAGGCCAAAAATTCATCTCTTTCCTTCCGTATCGTACCCGTGCCTCAACTTCCCAAGTCGACACCTGAAGAGAAAGATATTACCTGGGCAAGCTATTGGGCGGAAGGAGTATGGGCAAGGAGTAAGCACCCGAAGGAGGCATTTGAGTTCTTGAAGTTCATGAGTGAGAAAGAAAGCTTAGAGAAACTCTATCGAAATGGCTCGCAGACACGATTGTTCG
Organism: uncultured Gammaproteobacteria bacterium; assembly: GCA_964442455.1. GTDB lineage: Bacteria > Patescibacteriota > Microgenomatia > UBA8517 > JACQJR01 > CAYTZB01. The sequence goes on along the minus strand of CAYTZB010000008.1, from coordinate 27,494 downwards.
GTGAGCCCTATCCCAGGCCTGATATGGCGGAGTTACTTTTAAACGATCCGTTGACAGGAGCATATGTCAGGCAAGCACCAACTACCCACTCCTGGTATCTTGCGGGGCGTACCTTTGATGGTCCAACCGGTATCAATTCTCGTATCTCAAAATACTTTGAAGACGCTGTTAATAAGGTACTTAAAGGAGGTACGCCGACAGAGGCATTAAAGACTGTAGAGCAAGGAGTAAGCCAGGTACTTTCATCTTATGGAGCACGTTAGAGAACGAACTACAAAGAGAGTGCACGTTCCCACACACTGGTTTTTGTCGCTCGCTTACCATGATGTCTTTGGGTATCCACTGACAAGGAAAGAGCTTGTGCGATGGGCTACTCCTCGTCAGGAGGGGGCGTTTCCTGCGGAAAAGACAGGAGGATATTACCACATGACGGGCAGAGCGTATCTTGTGCTTTTGAGGAAGGAAAGGGAAGCTGCCTCTTTCAGTAAGCGCGCGATTGCGCAGCACGGAGTACATGTTTTTTCGCGTATTCCTACGGTTCGATTTGTTGGTATTACGGGTAGTTTGGCGATGGGCAATGCCGACAAAGAGAGCGATATTGACCTTTTTATTATCACAAGCAGGGGGACACTCTGGGTAACTCGGCTTCTTGTAAGAGTAGTTTCATTATTGAGTGGTATAAGGTTACGCAGGATAGGTGAGAGTGAGCACAAAGACACCCTTTGTCTTAATATGTGGACCGATGAGGCGAACTTGAGTATTCCACAAGATATCCACAATATTTATACTGCGCACGAAGTACTACAAGTGGTACCACTTATAAATAAAAATCAGACCTTTGAGAAATTTTTGGCTGCAAATTTTTGGGTCGAGAAATATTGGGTGAACACAGCTAGATTTATGAATAGTAAAAAAAATCTTAAATCTTACTTCTTAAATCTTATATTGAAGTTCTTAGTAGTTTTAGAACCTCTTGCTTATCGTCTTCAACTTTGGCACATGAAGAGTCGTCGAACACGAGAACTTATCGAACCAGGTCGCGCCTTTTTCCATCCTATTGACTGGGGAGGAATTGTGCTTGGGGAATTCGAGAGAAGAACAAGGGGTGAAGATTTTCACTACCAGGAAGCCAGAAAAACTGCAACTCCTTAATCATATCTTTTTTAAAGCTACCCCTTGACAAAGTGATGACTGTTCCATAAAATAGCAGTCGAGGTTATTGAGTGATAGCCTTTTTTATTGGTTAATTATATGCCAAGAACAAAAACAACTTCAAAATTAAATATCCGCCCAACAGCGGGTAATGTTTTACTTGAGCCGCAAGAAGCGGTTCGCCAAACGCCTTCTGGTATTGTGCTTCCTGAGTCTGCAGAAGAAAAACCTCAAAAAGGAAAAGTATTGGCAGTAGGCGACCCGGATACTACAGATTCAGGTGCAAAAAAACCTGCACCTTGTAAAGTAGGAAACACCGTCTATTACAAGAAATGGGGAGGAAATGAGATTAAAATTGACGGAAAAGAGTATTTATTTGTGAGATTTGAGGATATATTAGCAGTCGAAACGACTGCGTAAATTCCTAATTAATCTAATTGACCTAAATGTTTAGAAATTAGAAATTAGGATTTAGAAATTTTCAGGATATGGCAAAGCAAGTTAAATTCGGAGAAGAAGCACGAAGTTCCTTACTCAAGGGTATGAGTGTTGTGGCAAAAGCGGTTGTTACAACACTTGGCCCCAAAGGAAGAAATATTGCTCTTGACAGGAAGTGGGGAGCTCCAAACGTTGTTCACGACGGTGTATCAGTTGCCAAAGAGATTGACCTTGAGGATCCATTTGAGAACATGGGCGCCCAGCTCATTAAAGAAGCAGCTTCAAAAACCAACGACGTTGCCGGGGACGGAACAACTACAGCTACCCTTCTTGCACACACGATTGCCCAAGCAGGAATGAAAAACATTGCTGCCGGTGCCAACCCCATGATTGTAAAGCGGGGCATTGAGAAGGCTGTTGAAGCAATTGTTGAAGAGCTTAAGAAAATGGCAAAGCCCATTAAAAATAAAGAAGAAATTACTCAGGTTGCCACAATTTCAGCAGGTGATCCTGAAATCGGAGAAAGAATTGCAGAGGCACTGGATAAAGTTGGCCGCGATGGTGTTGTTACGGTTGAAGAAGGAAAAGGATTCACGATTGATATTGAGTACAAAGAAGGGATGGAGTTTGATAGAGGATATGTATCTCCGTATTTTGTAACTAACCCCGCGACAATGGAAGCTGAGAACGATGGCCGCCCATATATTCTTTTAACAGACAAGAAAATTACCTCGATTCAAGATCTTTTGCCTTTCTTGGAAAAGTTTGTAAAAGTCTCAAAAGATTTAGTTATTATTGCAGATGAGTTGGAAGGAGAAGCGTTGGCAACACTCATTGTAAATAAGCTCCGAGGTACGTTCAATATAATAGCAATCAAAGCCCCGGGGTTTGGTGATAGACGGAAAGAGATACTCGAGGATATTGCAGTGTTAACAGGTGGTACTGTTCTCTCTGATGACACAGGCCGCACATTTGAATCGCTTGAGATACAGGATTTGGGACAAGCGGATAAGGTGTGGGCAGATAAAGAAAATTGCCGAATAATCGGAGGCAAAGGGAGTCAATCTGCCATTAAAGCACGGATAGAACAAATTAAGAGGGCAATCACAGCAACTGATTCTGAATTTGATAAAGAAAAACTTCAAGAGCGCTTGGCAAAACTATCAGGTGGTGTTGCCCAAATTAATGTTGGTGCAGCAACAGAGGTTGAACTTAACGAAAAGAAAGAACGTGTCAAGGATGCAGTTGAGGCAACAAAGGCTGCTGTAGAAGAGGGAATTGTGCCTGGTGGAGGCGTGGCGCTTCTTCGGGCACGAGTAGTACTCAATAAGCTCGATGGTGCAACGGAAGATGAGAAGATTGGTATTGTAATTGTTAAAGAGTCTCTTGAGCAACCACTGCGTTGGTTGGCACGCAATGCTGGAGAAGATGATGGGTATGTACTTAAGAAGATAGAAGAAGCAAAAGATAGGGACTATGGGTACAATGCTTTAACTGGTGAGTTTGGCCTAATGACTGGATTCGGAATTCTTGATCCACTGAAGGTTGTTCGCTCAGCACTGCAAAATGCTGCATCAGTTGCGATGATGGTATTAACGACCGAAGGAATGGTCACTGACCTTCCTGAAAAAGAGAAAGAAAAAACCCCCGCAGCTCCTGGGATGGAAGAGTATTAAAGTGGATTTGTAGTACAATTATAAAGTATGGTGCGCAAAGGTGGCGCATTTATCTCCTTAGTATCGTTTTTACTTGGTATAGTCTTTCTTTTTATCGTCTTCTCGGTTATTAATCCTGGTGAAATTATCGCTTCACTACGAAAAATCACACTGTGGCAGTTTCTGGCTATTCTTATTTTAAGATTAGCGTTTGGAATACTCGGTGCCCTTAAGTGGCGTATTATCCTTGAGTTTTATTCTGCAAGAACAAGCTTTGCTTACCAGCACAGCGTGTCTTTCTGGAAATTGTATCTATATAAGCTTGCCTCGTTTGCAGTTGAATACTTTACTCAAGTGACAGTCATAGGAGGACAAGTGGCAGGAGTGGTATTGTTGCGGGGAGAGCGTGTACCAACGCGCGTGGGAGTGGCAGTAATGGTTATTGATTCAGTAACAACATCGTTTATAACAATGATGGTAAGCTTTGTAGCAACGACCATCTTTTTACTCACACGATTTTCAAATGGCCCGGTGACGACATTGGTGCTTTTGACCTTCTTGATACTCTTGTTATTTCTT
>CAYTZB010000008.1:0-23570 GCA_964442455.1 uncultured Gammaproteobacteria bacterium | reverse complement strand
CGGCAATCATTGAAACAGGGTATACATTTGCGTTTCTTACTCCTATTTCCCAAGCTCTTGGGACAGCTGAGGCAGCAGGCGCGTACACTCTTAGCTTGTTGGGCTATAGTGCTGCGTTAGGAGTAGGTTTGACACTCATTTTGCGCGTTCGACATCTGTTGATAGGGTTTTTGGGAATAGGAGTGTTGATAGTTTATGGAGTAGTAAAATTTCCATTTAAAACAAAGAGCGAGAGACACTTTTTATGGTAAAATAGCTTGATGATTAAGGAAAGAGAGGGTTTACCAACTCATTCTACGGAATCAGCAATTTTTCTTCTTTACGATCCGAATACAAATAGGTTTCTGTTAGAAGAAAGACGAGCTCGATTTGAGGGCGATCAAATGGCGGGTATGTGGGTAGTGCCAGCAGGTAAGTTGGAACCTGAGGATTACCAAGAATCTGGCGATCATTTTGAAAATGCATTAGTAAGGGAAATTGGAGAGGAATTTGGTGTAGTACCACAAACATTTTACTTCCTCTTTGTGATTGATCATGTAACTCCCAACAACCATCCTTATAGATCTAAAATTTATCTTGTAACATCCTGGAACGGAGAAGTTGAGAATAAAGAGAACAAGCATGAGCACGAATGGATTCCGCTTGACGAGGCAGAAGAGCGAGCATCCCATTGGCTTGCAAAAGAGATAATTTCCAAGGCAAAAGAAGCTATTCCTAACCTTACCGTGGGGGTAGTATAGTATACGGGCTGACAGTACGGCCATCCTTGTGCACTTCAAGATGAAGGTGGTCGCCAAAGGCGCGACCGGTTGCTCCCATTGCCCCAATTTTACTATTCGTATTTACCTCTTGTCCTACACGCACGCTAATCGCGTTTAAGTGAGCATAAACAGTTTGGTACCCGTCTTCGTGGTTCACGCGTACCGTATTTCCAAGAAAGAACTCCACTCCAGAAGAGGTTACTTTTCCATTCATCACTGGATATACAGGATCGCCTGTCACCCCGTCAATGTCTATTCCCGCATGGAAGCGAGTATATCCTTGCGTAATGCGCAGTTGTCCGTTCACAGGGTATCTTCGTACCACTTCTGTCAAGACGGGCTGTTCGGTAGTAGGCAAGGTGATTGTCTCTGGCTGTGCTGAGAATACAGCTGAGGTAGGAGGGAAGAGATTGGTTGTTATAATTAGTACAGCAAGAATACCTCCAAGTAAACGTTGGAGTCTCTTTCTGTTAAGAATTAATCGGAATAATCGGCTTATCCGGCTTCCCACACGGACTTTCACAATCTCCTCAAGTGCCGCAAGCAACTTGTCGTGACGACCCGGCCGCGCTGAGGTAAGTGCAACCCGTATGCGGTACCGAGCTAAATTGAGAGTAAGTTTAACCATATACAAAAATGCCCTAGAGGCGTACAAATCAGGGCACAAAAAATCTCCGTTTTTCTGGACGGAGATTGTCAATAGTATATACTATGAGGCCTTAAAAGTCAAGGAACGTACAATTTTTCAGTTAAAAATATTACGTTCCGCAACCCTGCCGAATTGCTCCTCGAGCCGTGTACGAATAGTACCTGAAGGCGAGAGGTAAAATAGTGTAAGGGTCAAAGTTTAGGGAAGTTCATTGATAGATTAATTTTTTGCTTGTAGTAGTCTCAACATGGCCTATTTCAAAGATGCCTTCTGAGGCCTAGACCGGAGTCGAACCGGTGCATAGCTGTTTTGCAGACAGCCGCGTTACCCCTTCGCCACTAGGCCGTATGTGTTATTCTATCACGCTTGTTTTTAAAACACAAAACCCAATCTTACACCTAGACAGTTCATGCCGTTTTTGCTATAGTTTCTTCATCCTGTCTGCCGCAGGCAGTTATCCCCGTCGAACTGGGGTTTTTGTATGTCTCGCAAGGTTATTCTTATCGGGATAGTACTCCTCGCAGGTGCGCTGTTTGCACTATTTTTTATTCGCGGCAGGATTGCGCAAGTTTCAGCAGGTATTTTAATTGAGACAGAACCCACTGCGACGGTGTTTCTGGATGGGGAGCAAGTGGGTACCACCCCTTTCAGAGCGGAAAGAAAACCGAGCGAAGTGACGGTCAAACTCATTCCTTTTGCACAGGGGTCCCCGCTTGTGCCCTTTGAAACAAAAGTGACGCTTGTATCAGGTATAGAGACGGTAATTAAACGGAGCTTTGGCCCAACGGATGATGAATCGTCTGGCGAAGTGCTCCTTTTTGAGAAGATGGGGGGAAGAGCGGCAACAGTTGCAATTGTATCAACTCCCGATGCCGCGCAAGTTTCACTGGATGGCAAGACAATTGGATTTACTCCCCGTAAGATTGACGAGGCCGGACCGGGACAACATACTCTTAGGCTCGCCGCTGAAGGGTATAGTCCTCGCGAAATGAATATTCAGACAGTGGCAGGGTATAAACTCACCATTATTGCCAAGCTTGCCAAGCTCCCAGAAGTACAAAGTGAGCAAAAGGAGCAAGTGTCAACCCAACAAAAAGTCCAACTTGTTGAGATTTTGACAACGCCGACTGGGTTTTTGCGAGTAAGGACAGAGCCTTCGACTACTGCTACAGAGAGCGCACGCGTAACGCCCGGTAAACGGTACACGCTCTTAGAAGAAAATGAAGACAAAAGTTGGTACAAAATTGAGTATGAGGAAGGTAAAACCGGTTGGATTTCAGCCCAATATACGAAAAAAGTGGAGCAGTAATTTAGGAGTAAAGGATAAGCAAAGCTTGTTCTTGCAGAATAAGCAGAGCTTGTCCTTTCTCTTCGTTATACTACGAGTAAAGGATAAGTATCATTAACCCTCCCCACAGCACCACCGCCCCGAGCAACTGTCGGTCACGAATGAGTGTTCTCTCCGGTGATTCAGCAAGTGGGGTGAACGTCAACGCAATAAAGAGGTAGCGCATAATACCGAAGATGACTACGGGAATAGTCAACATGAGCCATTTCCCAATTCCCCCAAGGGTGAGAGGGAGATCGGATGATAACGGGAGCAGCCCAATATTAGGCGATGGCTCAAAGAAAGTGAACAATGCCCAGGAAAGCCACGTTGCCGTTCCAAACATAGTAAGAAAGGCGTCCAGTAGTGTGTTTTCATACACAAATTCCCGAACTTTCCCAAATTGGTGGAGAATTGCAAGCTCGGCTTTCCGCTTGCCTGCAGCCAAGAAAAGCGAAGTAGAAATAACGCACAACAGAAACCACACTGAGAGGTGGACATCAATGACAAATGCACCCGCCCACACCCGTAGCACAAATCCTGCGGCAATTGCCAAAATATCAGCGACTGGAATGTGTTTAAACAGGAGTGTGTACCCTACCTGGAGCAATAAATAAACGACAAGTGCAAAAAGAAAGAAAAATGATATAAATGAGGCTAGGAAAAGGGCACTGACGATAAATACCGTTGCTGTAAAGAACGCAACGGGAAGCGAGAGCGTTCCCTGTGCTATGGGCCGACGACGTTTTACAGGGTGAAGACGATCACGGTTTCTATCAACAATGTCGTTGAACATATAGATACCGCTTACTGCGAGTGAGAAGATGGCTACTGCCTCCGCAGTCGCTATAAAGAGTTCTCCATTCGTGAGATTGCCGGAAAAAATAAGGGGCGCAAACAGAAGTAGATTTTTTACCCAGTGGGTTGGCCGGGCTGACGCAATAAGAGCCGTAATCTTGTTAACCACAAAAGTAATCCTCCTGTAACTACAGCAAGCATTACGATTGTATAGAATTTGGCTTGACTATTCAAATGGAGTACAAAAAAACCCAAGATTACCGCAACTCCCCAATAGAATGCGGCGACTTGGGGTTTGTTCCACCCAGCCGCAATAAGGCGGTGGTGAAGGTGCCCCGCGTCTGCCCAAAGAGGCGATTTTCCGCCAACTACGCGCCGAAGAATGACAAACAGCGCGTCCATAACCGGAATACCTAGCACAATTATTGCAGTCGCCAGCTTTGCTCCTGAAATGATGGCAAGTACTGCGAGTAGATATCCTGCTAGTGCACCCCCACTGTAGCCGGGCATAATACGTTGCGGATAGACACTAAAGGCGAGAAATCCAAGGTATGCCCCGCCTACAATAAGTGAGAGGGTGACGGCAGGCAACGCGGTGATATCCTGCGCGAATCGCAAGGAGAGCCCCCCAATAGTTGCAGCGGCTATAGGGACGAATCCTGCAAGTTGTCCATCAACTCCTGATGACCACGAGACTATGTTGGTAATAGCAACAATCCAAAAAATTGCAGCAACTCCCGCTATGAGTGGGCTCACACTGAGATTGATAATACCTCCAAAGGGATTGGTGAGAAACGGAATGGTAATGCCTGTTGCCACCACCGCTCCTGCAGCGACAATGTTCGCAACTAACCTAAAAAGTGGTGATACATCCCGTCGGTCGTCAGCTACTCCTACCGCGAGCAGCAACAGCGCTCCTCCCATAATCCCCGCCAGTTTGAGATTTAAGGGCAGAAAGAAAAGTGTACTAATGAGAAGTGCTAAAAAGATAGGGATACCCCCTCCGCGCGGAGTCGGTTTCGTATGTAAGGTTGCGGGATGTCGTCTTTTTCTTGGATTATCAACGATACCAAAGGAAGGAGCTACCCGAATAACCAGTACGGTGACCAGTGCCGCTGTTACTGCGGAGAGGACAAACGGAAGTGAAGAAAGAAATTCTCCTTCTACCATAAGAACAAGAATATCACACGCATAACAGTGATAGCTCCCAAGAATGTCACAAATGCGCAACCACCCCAGAGAACTTTCAGCACTAACATATCTTTATCTGTGAGAGCGCGTTCCGCGAGCACGGTACCTGCAAGAAAGAGTACTGCGGCGGCAGGTACCAAAAAGAGAAAACTCCGTGGAACTATTTGTGCTTTCCCCCACGGTGCACTATAGAGAAGGGGAACTTCAGGCGGGAGATAGCGATACGCTACTCCTATACCTACAACGAGAAGAATATCCAAGAAAAGAGAAAGAAAGAGCATTCTTTTGATTAAGGGGTCGGGATGAGCGGTGAGCGCAATTTTCATTCTTTGTTCACGGCAACATGAAGCCAGATACGCGCATTCTGGACATAGCTTACCAGCACATACTGAAGGTTCAAGAGCGTGGCAAGCTGAGGGAATTCTAACTCGCTAGAAGTTGTGACGATAAATCGAGGAGGATTGGACTGTAACGATTTTGCGACTTCATCAAATACCCTTAAATCCTTGACATGATAACGGGAGACATACCGTGTAGCAGGAGTGAGGTGAGAGAGTGCATAGAGTTCTGGATCGTCTCCCCATACAAACAGCCTGTCATCGTCTTGCGCACTTTGGGTAAGAAATTGTGCAATCTCATAATTGCGGGGCGTGCGCTGGTCAAAGCGTGAGAAGAACTGTGTATCAGTTTGTCGTTTCATAACCCACCCAAGGAAATTCTCATAGTAGGGAAACACGGCGTAATAGGTGAACTTATAGAACACAAGTGCGGCGCCCAAGAGCGCAAAGAGAGGATAGGGATAAAATTGTTCTTTTACCCGCTCAGCAAGGGTTACTCCGACAAGCAACGAAAAACTGGGAACTATCTGGATGAGGTAGTGTGGATAGGGACGCTCAGAGAGCAATGCGGCAAAAAGAGAGAGGACAAACCAGGTGCTCGCAAAAAGAAAAGAGCGGGAGACACGACGTCGCTGATAGAGCCGAAGTAGCATTGCGACCACAAAAGCACCGATGAACAATCGCAGAAGAAGAGGTTGATTACGAGTAAAGAAATTTCCCTCTGCGCTCCGCCAACTTGACAAATACCCTACTGTTTGCAGGAACGCCGCGCTGATGTATTCACGGGCTACGCCCGCAATTGCAAAGAAAATAACAGATAAGAGAAGTGGTGAGACAACTCCCGCGACAAAAAGGCCGCTCTGCGCTACCCACTGACTAAACTTCATATGACGGAGGGTCCACGCCGCATACCAAAGTACGATTGGTACGCCTATATCAATGAGTGAGGGTACTTTGAAGAGCACGCCAATGCCTGCGACCACTCCCGCAACGAACACTCGGCGAGGGTTTATCCTTCCTGACAGAAGAATAAGAAAGCTTGCAATAGTAGAAAGTATCATAAAGAGTTCTGCGTTTGCAATGTTTCCTTCAAGAAGGGGGATGGTGGTAAGGAGGGCAAGAGTAATGGTCGCGTACCGCACTACCCGCTCGTTCCCTGCCCAAAGTAGTTGCGCAAGTTTATAAAAGAGCACAATTGTGGTAAGACTCCAAAAGCCAAGAATGACTTTGAACCAAAAGAGGTTACCTGCTATAGCAGCGACAAGATACAAGAGCGGTGGTTTGTTATCGTAGAGGTCACGATAGAGAAGGAGTTCTTTTCCGATGCCCTGACCAATTGTCAAGTAAATTTGTTCATCTCCATACCAGTAAGGTTCAAAAAATGAGGGAATGCGCAAGATGAATCCAATAACAAGGATGATAATAAGCCAGGTAGGAAGGTGGATTTCCCTAGATATGTTATTAAGGATGTTTTTCATACCATGCAAAGGTTAGCGGTCCAAACGACTTCGTCTCTTTTTGAGTATAGTCCGCAAGTTTTACTTCTGCAAGGTTTCCGCTGGTTATAACACCAATACGGGTAGCTGAGGGGAGTGTGCGAATGATATCATCTTTTTCCATTAGGGCGGTGCCGACATAAAAGGGAAGAGTGCCTTCGGTAACCCAAATTGGTGCGGGTATGTCGTAATATTTTGACTCCCAGAGATGGTGGGCTGCCGCATTGTGGTTTACTAAGAAATCGCCTGGTTTCTGGGTTTGTTTTACATACTGGGCAAGCTCTCTGAACGGACGTTTTGTAGGATGGGTAAAGTAGAACCAATTAACGATAAAAAGGAGAGCAGCTGCTATGACCAAAAGTGCCTTTCCCACCCGTCGCCTATTGGATGCCAGGACAAGCATCGCGCCAGGAATAGTATAAAGCATATATCTGTCAAAAAATATTGATTGAAAAGGTTGTGATATAAGATACGTGAGCGCTATGGGTACCAGAAACCACGCGAGGAAAAATAGAGTACTTTCTTTTTTCTCTCCCCAACGGCGAAACAAAAGAGTAACCCAAAAAAGGTAAAGAGCCGGCGTTGCGAATTTATGAGGTGAGGCCTCGGATAAGAACTTGCGAATGAGTTCCCACGCGTCTTGGAGAGTCGGTTTACCCAACCAGAAACCAGCTCCTACCATGCGTGTCTGTGAATAGAGCGGATAAACCCACGGGAGGTACAAGAGGCCGACCATAAGAAAAGATTTGAAACAAGAAGCGGCAATTTTGCGGTTGCCCCATACAAATTCGCGGGCCCACCATATTCCTTGCACAAAAACGGCAAAGATGGCAAAGTGATGAGAATAAAGAGCGATGGTTGTTGCAATAATATAAAGAACCCAATTCCGTGTTAGGAAAAAATACATTGAAGCAGTGACCCCTGCTGTCATAATCATGTACATCCGTCCTTCAAAAGCATAAATAAACAAGAATGGATTAAGAAATGTGAGCATGGCGGCCACAAGCCCAGTTTTTTTATCCCAAACAAACTCGCCAATTTTATAGACAAAAAGGACAGTTACTAAAAATAAAACAAAGGAAAGGCTGCGTATTGCAACTTCTGAAGTTCCGAAAACCTGTAGCCAGAAGTGTTCAAGGAAATAGTATCCAGGAGGTGAGGTATCACGAACTAAGGTTATTACTATTTCCCAAAGGGGTTTTTGTGCCAAAATTGCCGAGAAAGCCTCGTCTCCCCAAAGACTGGCATTAAATTGGTTTAACACACCTTAAGTGTAGCAAAAATTTGGGAAGTGGATTACACCTTCTCAGTTACTCGATACTCGAGTCTGCGGCCGAACATTAAGCGGGTTTGGGAGTCAAGACCCGGGATAACCGACATTGCAAGAGTTGAAACAGGGAGTGTTACCCATTGTAAGACTTCGCGTATTACTGCAAATATTGTTTGGGGTTTAGCGTGTTTCGGTCTTAATACAAAGTCAAGCAGAATCATAACAACCAAAGCCGCCAAACAAGTTGTAAGCACACTTTCGGCAAGTTTTGGCAGGTTATAACCAAGCGCTGTGCGAGAAAATGCAGGATTAAGGATTACTGGCAAAGTGGCACCAAGCGTTAGCATAAACCAATTTGTTGACCAAATAATATGGGTTTCAATTAATTTATAAATACGAAGGAAGCGAGTTAAACGGGGTATCTCAGGATGTCTTATCGCCTCTTTGACAGCATATGCGATGTCTGTTGCTCCCCACGCATGGCGTTTGCATTGCTCGTATCTGTTCTTCAAAGAACCAAGCCACGTTTTTGATTCTGCCGCATCAATGCTTGTTGGCAAAAAAAGTGGTTCTACCTCAATTTTCCCTTTCTTTGCAAAAAATGTTTGCAAGAAAAGGTGCCAGTCTTCAGGGATAATATCTGTGTGCCAGTAGCCAACATCGTTTAGTAATTTAAATGAGAGTGAATAACAAGAATAGTTAAAAATAAGCCTTGTAGGTTCCTGAAGGGACGCCAAGTGAATTGCGTGTCCAATTACACCAACAATCCTGATTGGGAAGGGGATGCGTACCAGGTTGTTGTACCAAAAGATAGGCGATTGCCAGAAGCGGAGATAGCGAGAAGTATTTGTCGCAAAATAATAAGTTAGGCTAGCAAAATAGAGCGAATGAAAGTTTGTGTCGGCATCGCAGGAGGTCGCGGTTACATTTCTAATATCAATCCTTCGCGCGTCAAGTATTTTTTTAGCTTCCTTTGCCGCCCATGCTTCATTTGATGCTTTGCCACGCACCTCGCCAATTATTCCGTCAGGATGAAATGTTGTGTAAAGTCCCCCAAACTTGCCACGAAATTGCCCCAGAAGTTTTTTTGCTCGCTCTGGGGAGTCTTGAGCCCTTTCCTCCATCGCTAAAAACACGAGTAAACTTTTAAGGTCTACTTGTTTTTGACTAGCGAGTGAGGCAAGCGTCCCGGCTATTTTTTCTGCCGATTCGTTATAATTTGGGATGAGGATTACATGTTTAACTTCATCCCAAGCAACTTTATCACCCTTGAAGCCTTGCCATTTTTTTTGCCAATTAGTCTTTTCCCAAGTTTTTAGTAAAAAATAGCCTCTCACTCCCAAGATTGCCGACTGGAAAGAACGGTAGAACCAATAAGCAAGGAAAATTATTACAGCATATGCAACGACTTCAGGAATGAAGAATCCGCCTATTGCTGGAAAGAAGATTATTCCCCACGCCAAGCTCCCCGGTAAAATTTCGAGCATTCGTTGAAACTTACTTTCATGATGGTCAAGCAATTGACGTACCATATATTGTAAATTTTACTCCACGAACTCTTTTTTCTCAAATTCGAGGGAAAAGTGGTGGTCGTGATTTAATTCGCCCGTTGGCGAATTGTTTTAATATTTTTTCTGCTGTTTCTGGAAGGAATGGTTGCAGATCAAATGCAATTTGACGAATTCCACTGATTAATTCTGTCCAATGAACAGCAGATTTTAATCCTTCTTCTGTCCAAGGTTTCCATTCATCCAGTAGATGATCGAGGTTTTTAATGTGAATCCATATGGCATTTAATGCTTCATTAAATTGGAAGTTTATTAACGTTGAATGTACGTGGTCAGAAAAGTCCGTGGGTTTTTTAGTTGTGTTGGGGATATTATTAGTTTCTAGTAATTTAGCCACACGAGCAACTAAATTGCCTATTCCATTTGCTAAGTCTGCATTATAGCTTTCAACTAATTTTTCCTCTGAAAAATCTCCATCTTGAAATGGCGAAATTTTCGCCAGACAATAATAACGCAATGCATCAACGCCATATTTTTCTATCGCAACATGTGGGTCATATACATTTCCTAATGTCTTGGACATCTTTTGTCCATTTACCGTGAAGTATTCATGAATGAAGACTTTCTTTGGTAGATGCAAACCAGCTGAAAGCAAAAAGGCTGGCCAGTACACCGTATGGAAACGTGAGATACCTTTGCCGATAACATGAAGATCTGCCGGCCACCATTTTTTATATTGTTCCTCATCCCATCCAAAACCAATACCGCTTTGATAAATATTTAAGGCATCAAACCATACGTAAATTCTCTGCGTTGAGTCATTGGGCACAGGGACGCCCCAATCGTGCGCTCTTTGGTTACTTCTTGAAATACTAAGATCTTTAAGGCCTGATGTAAGGAATTGTAATGTTTCGTTTTTCCTGAAATCCGGAATAATTGTGTATTCGTCCTTCTTGATTAATTCAATTAATTTGTCTTGATATTTTGAAAGTCGGAAAAAATAATTCTCTTCTTCTATTTCTTCTAATTTTTTACCTGGGTGTTCGAAACATTCTCCATTCTTATCAAGCTCATCTGATGAATAAAACGTTTCGCATCCGACACAGTAAAGTCCTTTGTAAGACTTCTTATAAATGTCGCCGTTTTTGTAACATAATTCCCACAACCTTTGAGAGGAGGGAAAATGGTGTTTTTTATCGCTTCCCTTTTGGAAAACATCAAAGTGAATATTTAATCTTTTTGCCAGTTGTCTGAAGAGCTCTGTGTGCCTGTCTATAAATTTCTGAATATCCTCACCGGCTTGTTCGGCAGCTTGGACATTTTTTAATGCGTTTTCGTCTCCACCACTGAGCAGAAGCACATCTTCTCCTAGAAGTTTATGATACCGAGCTATGGTATCGGCTTGAATAAACTCTAGGGCATGCCCAACATGTGGAGCTGCATTTACATACGGAATAGCAGTGGTTATGTAATATTTGTTGTTCACGTCACCTCATTATACTAAAAAAGCCCTTTTCAGGGCTTTGGTTAATTAACTTAATTCGCTGGTTAACTCATTTAACTAGTTTTCTAATTCTCTGTGCCCACCTTGTTGCCCATTCATCAGCAGTAATTTTCTTAAGTGCGAGCTTGAGGCCATTTGATTTGTTTATTTGGTGTTTCATCGATTCAACAGTAGCAGATGACACAGCAAGATTTTCTCTTATATTTGATACGCTGCGCCCTTTTGAAAGCCAGTAGATGATACCGAGTCGTTTTACAAACGTTTCAACTTCTGTCTTACCAAGTAAATCCTCGAATACTTGTTTGGCCTCATCTCTGGTTTTCAAATCAGCAATAAGCTGGTAAAACATCCCAAAAAGCTCACGTTCAAGAGCACTGTTTATTTTTCGCCTCGATACTCTCATTTCGCGCGCAGTTTACCACAGGAGTTTTATTTAGTCAATAACCAGGTTCTGAATAGTTTTAATTGATTAAAATCTGAAGCCAAAAAATCTTAACAACAGGATAAGAGTTAGGAAGATACTAATGATGAGTCCTATCATTCGATTGGTGAACAGAGAGACTGTAAATAAGGTAGCAGTAAAGAAGGTAACGAAAAATAGAGGAGGTCCCCAAAGCTTGTCAGGGGAAACAAAAAATACAACCATCGCAAGTCCTGTCCAAAGAAGCATTGTCACGGCAAGGGAAGGAAAGAAGTTACGTCTACGAGAACCATTCCTCATGTTTTCATTTTAGAATGTCCGTGATAGAATTGCAGTACTCAATGTCCACTGATATATTGCTTGTTATTATCGCGGTGGGTGCGGGGATAGGTCTCCTTTTCTTACTTTTAAATCGCAAGCTAACAGAACTTGCAGAAAAGCAAAAACCCTCGGATGAGCTTGTTGAATGGCTCAAGAGTACAAATCAACGCCTTGAGGATCAAAGCAAAACATTCCATCAGACGCTTCAAGCAAATACACGTTCACTTAATGAACGATTGGATGCTGCCGCACGAGTAATAGCAGGTGTACAGAAAGGTGTTGGCGAGATGTCAGAGATTGGAAGGAATATGCGTGAGTTATCAGAATTCCTGCGAAGTCCAAAATTGAGAGGAAATGTTGGAGAACAGGTTCTGAAGGAGCTCTTAGGACAAATGCTTCCGAAGCAATCATTTAGTCTTCAGTATAGTTTCAGGTCTGGTGCAACGGTTGATGCAGCAATCAAAACAGGCCAGGGGATTATTCCTGTTGATGCAAAGTTTCCGATGGAGAATTTTAGAAAAATGGCAGGTGCCCAGACCGATGCAGAAAAGAAAACATACGAGAAAGAGTTTGTTCGTGATGTCAAAGGACATATTGACGCAATCTCTTCCAAATACATTCTTGACGAGGAAGGAACGTATCCGTTTGCCCTGATGTATTTGCCTTCTGAAGCAGTCTATTACGAAGTCGTTAATAACCCAGACCTTTTTGATTATGGCGCGAAAAAAGCGGTGATGCCTGTTTCTCCCTCGACGTTTTATGCATACCTTAAGGCAATCTTAATGTCGCTTGAGGGGCAAAAGATAGAAGCACGAGCAAAGGAAATTTTGGCTGCAATCCGCGCAATTCAAAAGGACTACACTAAAGTAGAGGATAATTTAACAACCCTTGGACGACATGTTACCAATTCCTACAATATGATGTCCCAGGTTGTAGGAAGCTTTACCCAACTGGGACAGAAAATCTCATCAACCCAAGCCCTCGGTAGAGAGACAAAAGAAGAAGTAAAACAGTTGGAGGTTGGTTCAAATTCATAATGTATGCCTCAGACTAATTCTTCGGAAATCACCTTAAATAAAGAACAACAACAAGCAGCAACCTACAAAGGTGGACCCTTGCTGATTATTGCCGGGGCAGGGACTGGTAAGACAACGGTGGTGACCGAACGGATAAAACATTTAATTGTTACTGAACTTGCTCTACCCTCTGAGATTTTAGCCCTTACCTTTACTGAAAAAGCGGCACGGGAGATGGAGGAACGGGTTGATATCGCAGTCCCTTATGGATACACTCAAATGTGGATATCAACCTTCCATGCTTTTTGTGATCGAATCCTGCGAGCGGAGGCACTCGCGATTGGGCTTCCAACAAATTATCGGCTTTTGACCGAAGCAGAAGCAACACAACTTCTTCGCAGCAATCTTTTTTCATTTGATCTCTCGTATTTTCGGCCGCTTGGCAATCCTACAAAATTTATTGGTGGAATGTTGCAGCATTTTTCCCGACTTCAGGATGAGGATGTGACGCCCGAACAATATTTAAAATTTGCTCGGGAAATTAGAAATTCGAAATTCGAAATTCGAAAAGAGAGAGAAGAGATAGAGAAGTTTCTTGAATTAGCAAGAGCTTATCAAAAATACAGAGAGTTAAAAGTGAAAGAGGGGGTTATGGACTTCGGTGATTTAATTACCAACGCACTACTCCTTTTTCGGCGTCGTCCTGCTATCTTGAAACGTTATCAACAACAATTTAAATATATTTTAGTTGATGAGTTTCAAGATACTAATTACGCACAGAACGAGTTGGCAATTTTACTTGCGGGAAAACGGGCGAACATTACAGCCGTAGCAGACGATGATCAATCAATTTACAGATTTCGGGGCGCAGCGGTTTCAAATGTGATGCAATTTCGTAAACACTTTCCCAAAACAAAAATTGTCACATTAACTCAAAACTATCGCTCGACACAAGAAATCCTGGATAAAGCGTACGAGCTTATTCAACATAATAACCCCGACCGCCTTGAGGTAAAAGAAAAGATTGATAAAAAACTTGTTTCAGTTCGAAAGATAAGAGGCGAACATACTGAATTTTTATACACAGACAGGGTTGAGAACGAAGCAGATCGTGTTGCAAAAACAATTCTTTCTTTGGTCCAAAAAGAAGATAGGAGTTTCTCCGATTTTGCTATTTTAGTCCGGGCCAATAACCATGCAGAAGCCCTCACTCGTGCATTTTCTCGAGCCGGTATTCCCTTCCAATTTTTAGGTCCTGGGCAGTTATTCCGCCAAGAAGAAATAAAAGATTTGACTTCCTATCTTAAAGTTTTATACAACTTTGAAGATTCATTATCACTCTACCGCGTGCTCTCCATGGACCATTTCGATATCCCTGCACGTGATTTGGCGGGGGTTATGAACTATGCGAGGCGTTTTAATCTTTCACTCTTTGAGGCATGCGAGGATGTCAACAAAATCTTTGTTAGGAAAGAAACAAAGGAAATGATTGATAAATTTATTGCAATGGTTACAAGACACTTAAAGGCAGCCCGACGCGAGACTGCAGGACAACTTTTGTTTTACTTTTTGCAAGATTCAGGATTGTTGACTAAACTTGCAAAACCTGAAAACCAACTTGAGGAACGACGTGCGCAAAATATTACGCGTTTTTTTGACAAATTAAAAACGTATGAAACAGAGTATGAGGATGCGAGCGTTACAGCGGTCGTTGATTGGATTGGGCTATCAATGGAGTTGGGAGAGTCGCCGCAGGCAGCTGATATTGATTGGGATAGACTTAACGCGGTATACATCTTAACAGTTCACTCCTCAAAAGGCCTTGAATTTCCTATTGTGTTTTTAGTTAATCTTGTTGCTGGTCGTTTTCCGACCTATGAGCGTCGTGAACAAATTCCTATTCCTGATGAGTTGATTAAAGAAGAGTTGCCGATAGGTGATTATCATATTGAGGAGGAACGTCGGCTTTTCTATGTTGGCATGACACGCGCACGCGACCGGCTGTATCTTTCAGCAGCGAATTACTATGGCGAGGGAAAACGCGAGAGGAAGATTTCGCCGTTTGTTATGGAAGCATTAGGAGAAGAAGCAATTCAACCATCAACCATCAATAATCAACAACAAGTTAGTCAATTAACACTCTTGGAATGGTCGAAACAAGAAATACCGGAACAACCTACCACGCATACTTCTTTACCCCCAATCACCTATCTTTCTTACTCGCAAATTCAAGAATTTAAGGTGTGCCCACTTCACTATAAATTAAAGTATATCGTCCGAGTTCCTGTGCCGCCATCGGCCGCACAAAGTTTTGGGATAACACTTCACAAAACAATGGCTGATTTCTACAATCTTGTCCGCGCGAGGAGAAAAGGTACGCTTGATGAACTTATGAAGTTGTATGAGGAAAATTGGATTCGTGAAGGTTATTCCTCCAAACAATATGAGAGCTTAATGAAAAAAAGAGGAGAAGGATATTTGGAGAACTATTATAAAAATGAATTCGACTCTCATCACGTACCTATTCTTATGGAACATCCATTCGTGTTTCGGATAGAAAACTTAAAAGTGGGTGGAAAAATTGATCGAGTCGACAAAACAAAAAATGGGATAGAGATTATTGACTACAAAACAGGAGCAAACCTTCCAACGGACAAGGAGTTGGCACAAGATTTACAGTTGACTGTATATGCTCTTGCGGGAACAGAGATAAAAGAAGAGCCGTTTGGAAGAAAACCTGAAGACCTTACTCTTTCGCTATACTTTTTTGAGGGAGGGCAAAAATTGACAACAACACGGACGCAAGAGCAACTTAATGCTGCCAAAAAGGAAATTGTGAAGGTCGCCCACGAAATTGCAACAAGCGACTTCCAATGCTCCGGTTCAATCTTGTGTCAAAGTTGTGAATATAGAATGTTTTGTGGAGGCTATAAGCCGTAATCCCGCCGTAGTCTTAACGAAGGCGGATAATAGTACTAAATAATCTTGTAATCTACCTCACTGAATGAAGGGAAAGAAAGATATAAGCTGGTTGGAAATGGTAGAAGAAGCAAAATCCAAAGAGACAGAGACATCTGAAACATACAAGTTGTTTCATGTTGAAGGTGCCAGACATGATGCGGTGGTTTTAGCGCGCGATAAAGAAGAAGCCGAGAGATTGGTCCTCGAAGCTTCTAGGGTTGATGAAGGCGAAGAAGATTCCAGAGTGCTTTATGGGTATGTAGGCGATTGGGAGATGGGCGTTTCCACTGAACTTAGACTTCCTCCTGGTTTTAAACTTGTAAAGGAAGAAGAATAAACTATTGACATAGAATTGTTTTCCACAATTATTTCAGTTCAACTATATGGTAGATTTTAGGCGTAGAAATATCCAGCGTACTTTATCAACTAAATGAAATATCCAATAGAAAATTGGATTTAACACCAAATCATAGCTTCCTACATATTCCACAAGTCTTCCTCCATAGCCCTGTTTAAAACGATGGAAGCCGTACCATGGATCGTTTTGGTCAGGATTAGGGCCGAGTGCTCCCCAGAGATCGAACTGCTTACAACGAAGTTTCTTTCCAAGCTTCATTGCTTCCCACATAACAAGGTTACTTGCCATGACGTTTTTATGTTGTTCTGATGAACCGCCATAGGGGTAATAGAGGGTATCTTTGAACTGTAGGAGCAGCCATGTTGTGAGAGGAGCACCTTTGTAATAGGCGATTAACAAATGTGGAATGACCCTTTCGGAATTTTCAATTTTCAATTTTAAATTTTCATTTAGAGTCTGCCAGAGCAAACGATGATATTCAGGAGTATGACCGAAATATTTTTGTCTTTTTGTTGTTTCAAAATAAAGTTTCAGATAGATTTTGAACGCTTCATCATCTGTTCTTTCTTCAACCGTTACACCATGTTTTTGTGCAACACGGATGTTGTATCTCGTTTTCGGATGCATAGCGGCTAACAATTCTTCTTCACTTTTCGTTAAATCAATGACAAAGTTGTATTTAGTGAATAATGGTCGCATAGATGGGTGAAGCCCTAACTTTGAACTTTGAACTTTGAACTTTTCACTTGCTTCTACGTTTGGTTCAAGTTGGATATAAATACAATTATTCTCTTTGCCTATTTTGTTAAGTTCTACAATCATTCCTTTTGTAGGAAGTGGTCCCTTAGGAAGATATCCAATTGACCAGGGGGTGTGTGGAATTTTATGGATTGTGAGTTGGAAGCCTGCCTGCGCAGGCAGGTCTTTACCGCTTACAACTTTGATACCTGTTTTCTCGCGAAACTCGCCCCATTCCCTGGATTGTAAAGGGTGAGTGATTTTGCCTAATCCTCGTAACTGATTTTGTCGAGCCATGACCATGTTGGTGTTTGTGTAAAAGAAACGGATTGTTCAAATAGTTCCTCTGGAATATCTGATAAAAAACGAGAAGGAATATTACTGGTTCGCTGACCAAAAAGTAAGCGCCGGTCAGCAAAGGTAAGAAATAGTTTTTGTTTTGCCCGAGTGATGCCCACATAACAAAGCCGACGCTCTTCTTCAAGCTCTTCTTCATCATTTTGGCTTCTTGAATGTGGGAATAATCCTTCTTCTAAACCAACGATAAAAACAATTGGAAACTCCAGCCCCTTTGCGGCATGGGCGGTCATGAGTGTTACCTGCCCGCCATTGCTTTTGCTCAGCGCTGGGAGGCGGGCTGCATCACGTATAACTCCTTTATTAGTCTGTGCTGTTTCAACAAGGGCGACTTGTTCCAAGAATTCGTATACATCGGGAAATTCCGCCGCAACAGAGCGCAACTCTTTGATATTTTCCAGTCGGGCGGCATCTTCTGGGTCATCCGTGTCGTAAAGATTAAGATATCCGGTGGTGTCAAGTACACTGTCGAGAATTTCGAGTGTAGTAAGTTTATCATCTAATGAGTGGCGTAGTGTTGTGAATTTTTTCAGACGATTTTTGCCTAGTTTCTCGGCCCTTTTTTGTGATACAGAATCTTTTGGATTAACCAAGAGACGTAGGTACGCAAGCACATCCTTTACTTCTCGTCTATCATAAAACCGTACTCCTCCGATTAATACATACGGAATGCCAGCGTGCAGCATTGCTTCCTCAAGTACGCGTGATTGGGCATTGGTACGATAGAGGACAGCGAAGTCACGATAAGATAAATGGTTAGATGGCTGAATGGCTGAATGGCTAGTATTCTCATTGACTATTTGACCATTTGACCGTTGAGCCATTAATCTATTTATTCCGTTAACCACGAATGCTGCTTCCTCAAGCTCACTATGTGCTTGGTAGAGCGTTATTTTTTCGCCTTTGTCATTCTCTGTCCATAGTTTAAGGATTGGATGGGTTCTGTTTTTTGATATGACATGGAAGGCGGCATCAAGAATTGTCTGGGTTGAGCGATAGTTTTGCTCAAGGTTAATAACGGTGATGTTCGGGAAGTCGCGCATAAGGTATTCGATATTTCGGTAGTCTGCGCCCCGCCAAGAATAAATGCTCTGCGACGCATCACCAACAACCGTCAAGTTTCTGTGTGTTCCTGCAAGAAGTTTTGTCAAGCGGTATTGCGCACGATTGGTATCTTGCCATTCATCAACAAGCACATACTGATAGATGTTTTGATACCGCTCACGAATATCGGGGTGTTCTTCAAAGAGTTTGATAGCTAAAAGCAGGAGATCATCGAAATCGCACGCCCCCACCTCGCGCAACAGTTTCTCATACTCCTGGTATACCACTGCAACGCGCCGTTGCCATTCCCCCCGAGAAAGCTGCACATACTCTTCTGCAGTTACCATTTCATTCTTCGCTTGGGAAATTACCGTAAGCACCGAGGAAGGTTTAATGGCGGTCACTCCCATGCCGAGCTTTGTAAGTACCTCTTTTATTGCCTCTTGTTGGTCACCTTCATCATAAATGACAAAGTGACGCGGGACGCCGATATGTTCCCCATAAGAGCGCAGTACTCGTGCACAAAAGGAATGGAAAGTGCAGGCAAGGGGAGGAGTGATTAGTGATTGGTGACGAGTGGTTAGTAATTTTTTAATTCGCTCTCTCATCTCCCCGGCTGCTTTATTGGTGAAGGTTACCAAGATAAGATTTTCAGGAGGAATACCTTTTTCTTTGATTAACCAAGCAGCACGGTGAGTGAGGACACGTGTTTTGCCGCTTCCCGCGCCTGCTAAGATAAGTAATGGCCCCCCCAAAAAAGTGACCGCCTCTTGTTGGCGGGGATTTAAATTCGTTACAATAGTACTCATAAGACAAAAGGAGTGTCTTTCGTGGTTAATTATACCCCATTTTCCCGCCTTATTTCTCGAATAAAACGAAAACTTCTCTCACACGTGCTCGTGGCACGAATAGGATTGGTGAGCGGGATACTCCTTTTAGTGGCAGCTCTCTTTGTGTTTCTTAGAGAACCATTAGGCGTTGCTGCGGCGCGTGTATTCTTTCTCCCTAAAATGGCAACACTCTTTCTTTTTGGCTCGCCCTCATCGCTTGAGAGTCAGGGTGGCCGCACAAGTATCTTGTTATTGGGAGTCGGTGGCGCAGGACATGAAGCACCAGAATTAACCGATACCATGATATTTGTCTCTTTGGACCACAAAGGAGACAGTCCCGTCTTTCTTTCTTTGCCTCGCGATATTTGGATTCCATCGCTGCGTGCTAAGTTAAATACTGCCTATTACTACGGCAACCAAAAAAGAGAAGGCGGAGGAGTGATTTTAGCAAAAGCTTCAGTTACCGAAATTATTGACCAGCCGGTCCACTACGGGGCAGCAGTCGATTTTGTTGGTTTTGTGCAGCTCGTTGATTTGCTGGGTGGTGCTGAGATTGAGGTTGAACGCACTTTTGATGATTTTAAGTATCCTATTCCTGGTCGAGAAACTGATGAGTGCGGAGAGGATCCAGAGTTTCGCTGCCGGTATGAGCATATTCATTTTGAAAAAGGACTCCAGACAATGGACGGGCAAACAACGCTCAAGTTTGTGCGCTCCCGAAACGCAGAAGGTGAGGAAGGGACTGATTTTGCCAGGTCTTCTCGTCAGCAAAAGGTTCTCGTGAGCATAAAACAAAAAATGCTTTCCCGGCAGGTGTTGTTTAATCCTCGCAAACTGAAGCAAGTATGGGATACGGTCGTGAGTTCTGTAAAGACCGATATACCCGAGGATGATCTTCCCATTCTCGCACGCATGATACTGCGGCTTGATAAAGAGAAAATTAGAAGTGTGGTTCTTGACGGTGGAGCAGTGGGCGATGCACAAACCGGTTTTCTTGTACACCCCCCTATTTCTCCTATGTATGATAACCAGTGGGTCCTCACTCCCCGCGACGGGACATGGGGAGAGGTAAGGGAATGGGTTAAAGGGTTATTACGGTAACTTAAAATGCCCACTGTCCTCTCGCAAAAAGAAGCGTCAAGTAAGAAAGAAGCACTACTGATATAAATCCCCAGGCTAATCTAAAGAAATTACTTTGTGCTGCTATTCCCAAGAGTACGAAAAATGGTGGTATTGAGAGAAGATATCTTGGAGTGCTCAAAATAAAGGTTGTTGAAGAGAATAAGAGAATACTTAAAAAATAGTAGACAGCCCAAGAACGTCGTAGCTTTACGAAAGCAACTGGGATTAATGCCCAGGCGACTGTGAGAGAGACTGCCTCCGCCCACCCCACCATAAGTGTGTAGTTGTTTAATTCGCCAAATAACGCTCTTTGCCAAGAGCTTAGTATCCCCGTGGATGGTAAAGCGAGTTGTTTTTGCCAATGATCCCCAAGGATTTTTTGGAACGCAAAAGGATTGCCATGGACAAGCTGATTGATGTAAAGATACAAAAGAGCTGATATTACAGATGGCATAACCAAAAATAAGAGGTGTAAAACCTTTCTCTTTTTCGCATATATCCACTCAATAATGAGTGAGGGAACAAGCAGTACCCCAAATGGACGAGTGAATGTTGCCAAGCCTGCATATGTACCAGCCAACAGCCAGTCTTCCTTACGAGCAAAATAAAAACAAAGAACGACTGTTAAGAAGAATAAAGATTCAGTGTACGGTGCTCCCCAAAAATATGCTGTCGGGAATATAGAGAGCATGATAAGAGACCAACGCGCTATTTTTTCTGAGAAATCGCTCTGCAATAACCGGTAGAAAACCAAACCAGCGGCAATAAAAATTAGGGATGAGAGAATTACTCCAGTCCATACGGGGTTACCAATTAGCAGCAATCCCAGTTTGACAATTATGGGATAGAGTGGGAAGAATACAATAAAATTACCGGGATCGCCGACATTTGTATAGCCGTTTTGGGCAATATGAAGATAAATGCGTGCATCCCAGGCAGTCCACGAACTTTCAACAAAGTGCAATAAGGATACAGTTGGCTTTTCTGGGAAAAGAAGTATAACAAGAATCCATGGAAGTGTTAAAATTGCTACTCTTGTTAAGAGCAAAAATGAAATAAGATAAAATAGGCGGGAATGCCTGAGGCGTGTAAGAAATGGGGTCATACGTATGGTACTATTGTTACTGTAATTGCATTATACAATGTCTGGTTACGCCACCATAATTTTGCTTCTTCTCACGAGCTTTCTCTTGCGATTATTTCTTACTCCCTTTGGAACGCTCGAACTTGATTTTAATTCTTTCGTAGGTTGGAGTCAGCGTCTCGTTGAGGTGGGACCGGCACAATTCTATGAGGCATGGTCAGATTATCTGCCGGGATACCTCTATGTGCTTTGGGGATTGGGTGTACTTGGGAATATTTTACCAAGTCTTCCTCAACTGCTCCTTTATAAACTACCAGCAATACTTGCTGATGTCGCAACAGGGGCGCTTATTTTTTTCGCCGTTTCCCGATTTAATAAGAAGTTAGCTATACCTGCAGCAGCCCTTTATCTCTTTAACCCCGCAGTTTTCGCAAATTCAACCCTGTGGGGACAAATTGATGGGATAACAGTATTTCTTGCACTGAGTTCCATCTTTTTTGCGAAGCGTCTTCCATTCCTTTCCGCCGTTGCGTTGGGTGCTGGTGCACTTGTCAAACCCCAAGCAGGATTTATTGCACCGATTGTGGCGGTTTTG
Source organism: uncultured Gammaproteobacteria bacterium (assembly GCA_964442455.1). GTDB lineage: Bacteria > Patescibacteriota > Microgenomatia > UBA8517 > JACQJR01 > CAYTZB01. Next base: position 1,881 of record CAYTZB010000008.1, on the reverse strand, counting down.
TTATGGAAGACTTATGGACTGAAGAAAACGATAGGCTACGCGATTTTTTCGCTACTTATCTTTCTTGGCGGATTTGTCCCATTTGCGCATGATGTACCTTTCATCTCGTTTGTTATGGAAAGGCTAGGTGCGACTGCAAGCCAGTATCCCTATAGTAGTATTAATGCGTTTAATTTTTGGGCACTCATCACTGGATTGTGGAAACCGGATGGAGGGGGGTTGCAAATAGGGGGTATTGTGGTCACGGTAACGATATTATCATTACTCCTGCGATATTGGTGGGTTCGGCAAGAGAGGAGTAAGACCATCATATGGCTGGTTACTGCGTTATGGTTTGTTGTCTCATTCTTGTTCTTAACCCGCATGCATGAGCGACATCTTCTTCCAACGCTTGCTCCACTTGCCATAGCGGCTGCTGAATTTCCACTTCTGTTACTACCCTATGCCATACTTTCCGCTACCTACCTTGCAAACTTGCGCTACTCATTCGTGTGGATAGATGAGGATTTTCGCCAAATATTCTCACCCGAGGTTATCGTACTTTTTGCCCTCTTGAATATGACAATGTTAGGAGTAATGATTGCTGTTTTTTTGCGCCCCAAAATTGGGAAAATAAATGTTTTTAATCAATTGAAAGACTATAATTGGCAGTTGCCTGCTATCAGCCGACAGCTGAAGTTCCCCTCCATCTCTTTTGTTGAGAAATATGCCAGGCGTTTTCTTGTTGTAATTCTTGGCTTTGCACTTGTGTCTCGCCTTGTTGGTCTTTGGTTCCCACCAACGTTTTATTTTGATGAGGTTTACCATGCCTTCACAGCCAAAGAAATGTTACAAGGTAACAATGCTGCATGGGAATGGTGGAATACGCCGCCAAAGGGCTTTGCATATGAGTGGACCCATCCGCCGCTGGCAAAACTGGGGATGGTGGCGGGTATGTTTATTCTGGGCGAACGGCCTCTTGGCTGGCGATTGCCCGGTGCACTGTTGGGTGTAGGAGTAGTCTTTTTGGTATATCTTCTGGGAGTGCAATTATTTAAAAACAAGACTGTAGGGCTCCTCGCTGCCGCTGTCTTTATGCTTGATGGATTACCGCTTGTGATGTCAAGGATTGGCATGAACGATACCTACTTTTTGTTTTTTGCGCTCCTTTCTATTTTTCTATTCTTGAAAGAGCGCTATTTCTTCTCAAGCGTTTTCTTGGGACTTGCTGCGGCATCAAAGTGGACCACCGTGTGGGTAGTACCCGTATTGTTTGTCCTAATGCTCCTCTTTAAACAAAAGCCACGCTGGAGTATCTTCTGGTTTGCCACAATTCCTCCTGCTCTTTACCTTGCCTCCTACATCCCGTTCTTTTTAGGCGGTCATTCAGTATCTCAATTTATTGAGCTGCAAAAACAAATGTGGTGGTATCACACGAATCTTGAAGCCACCCATGCGTATCAATCTTCTTGGTGGACATGGCCGCTAAGCTTGCGCCCCGTGTGGTTCTTCGCTCAAGGAAAAGATGGGTTTGTATCCAACATTTTTGCAGTAGGCAATCCGTTCGTGTTCTGGGGTGGTATTGTGACAATTGCTATCGCCGCAGTAGCAGGAATACGTGCGCGCATCTACCCGCTTTTGGCTGTAGTTGCGGCTTGGGGGTTCCTTTTCTTGCCCTGGGCACTCTCGCCCCGCGTTATGTTCCTTTACCACTATTTACCAGCAGTTCCCTTCCTCTCGCTGGCCATCGGCTGGTTTCTCTCAACCCAAGAGAAGAAATTTATCCTTTTTGCGCTGCTTGCGTTGCTTTTCACCTATCTCTTTTTCTTTCCTCACTGGGCCGGCATTTTCGTCCCCCGCTGGCTTGACAACTTCTACTATTGGCTTCCTACATGGAGATAA
>CAYTZB010000007.1:0-55798 GCA_964442455.1 uncultured Gammaproteobacteria bacterium | reverse complement strand
TAAACCGAACGCTCTAGCCAACTGAGCTAAGTGCCCATTTGTGCGGACGAGAGGATTTTCTCGGCTCACGAGCCTGCGAGATTCTCGCTTCGCTCGAATGCGAATAAGCAGAGCTTGTTTTTCGCAAGCTCAAAATAAATTCTCGTCCCTCGCCGCGTACTTCGTGTGCGGACGAGAGGACTCGAACCTCCACCCCTTACGGGACAGCCTCCTCAAGACTGCGTGTATACCAGTTTCACCACGTCCGCGTGGTGCAGGTGAGAGGACTCGAACCTCCAAGGATTACTCCATACGGTCCTGAACCGTACGCGTCTACCAGTTCCGCCACACCTGCTTATTTTGTCGGGGACCGCGGACTCGAACCGCGAGCCTCCTCGTCCCAAACGAGGCGCGCTAGCCAATTGCGCCAGTCCCCGTATTTGTGCCGGGAGCGGGACTCGAACCCACACGGCTCTATTGAGCCTCAGGATTTTAAGTCCTGTACGTCTACCATTCCGTCATCCCGGCCCTTCGTTAGCCTCAGGGTAAACTACTGAATTTTACCACGATATATAGCAGATTATCAATATTTGTGATATCATTAGTTTACTTCGAGCTAAAGCGGACTTGCCCGCCGAAGTTACGAAGTAACGTAGGCGGGATAGAGAATTTGTATTCTATATCCCTTAGTTCAATTTGTTGTTCATCAACGAATTGATTCGCAAGTCTTGAACTGCGGGATTAGTTGATCGGCTCAACATCAGCTTTCCAAGCTGAGAAGAGGGGTTCGACTCCCCTATCCCGCTCAAGCGTTGCGCAGAGTGGGACAAGGTTCCTAACGAAGTTAGGGTTCTTATCCCGCTCCGAGTGAAACGAGGAGAAGGACAAGCTCTGATTATCCCGCTCATATTTAAAGATAGCTTGTAGACACCTCGAAGGTGTAAACGAATAATTAAAGACAGGTGCCAACCTAGTCCACCTGGAAGGTGGTTTGGTTTTGTTATTATATTTTACTTACTTTGGATTTGTAAGAATTAATGCTGGGATAGTTTTCTTAAATGACTTATTAAATATTGGTGAAACATTCATTAATATTTCCTCCCGTAATCCCATATGATCTACCAGTTCACGCCATGCAAAACGCCTTACTGATACATCCATACCACCTGTAATCCAATAATTTTTAACATCAGCTAGAACTTTTCCATTTCTTTCATGCTCGTGACTTAAAATCCAGGGAAAAAAGATTGCTTTACCTCCTGGTTTTAGTATTTCCATAACTTGTTTTGCAAACCTCAGATGTTCTTCATAGCTTTTATCTCCAAAATAAAATGGATATGCTTCAAAATTTGTTAAGAAAGAAATAGAATTTGGTGTAAAAGGTAGTGCAAGAATGTTTCCCTGTACATGATCTTCCATAAACTCGGTTATGAAGTAGAATGGTGTTCTTCTGAATTCCGGGGGAAAACTATTTCTTGCTTTAGCAACTAATCTACTGGGATCTTCTATATCTAAACTTATGGCTAAATACTTGCGTGTAGGAGATAAAAACCCACTATTCTTGTTTCTCAACATTGTAGACCACATGGGAAATGCTGAGCCAAGGTCAAGGGCAATGAAAGTTCCTGATGTATCTTCAACTGCTACCTCGTGATATTTATATGCAATATAGTGAACCAGATTGCTCCACGCATATGTTGTCCCTGTAACCAGAGGATCTCCAAGAATGATTATCAAAAGCCTTACCTCTGGAGGGAGTCTCTGAAATCTTCGTTCGAAAATACGTTCAGCACTAGACAAAGATAGAAAAGATAGAGGAGACTCTCCTTCAACCATATAGACAATTGAAATTATATCACGCAGGGAAAAGGTCCAAAAATTTCCAGAAAAACACCTAGATTGACAATTTTAAGGTGGTTTCTTAGTTCACTAAGTTGTAGAATTAACTCAGGAGTGATATATTTTGATAGATTCGAACTGAGTACCCTGTACCCTCCTGCGCTAAAAGCTACGGAAGGGCACAGCGCTTTCCAGCTCAAAACACGCCATCCACAAAATGACCATCACGCCTATCAAAACCCGCGCATTTTTGCCTCCTAAGGATAATCTCTGGGAATTGCTTGAGACAAGTATCCCAACGTTAAAAGAAAACACAATTGTGGCGATTACTTCAAAAATTGTGTCGATTGGGGAGGGGCGATGTGTACCACAAGAGCAGGTCAAGAGTAAAGACGAGCTTATCATACAGGAAGCAGAAAAGTACCTGCCTCGAGAACTCGTCCCTGAAAAGTGGGTTATGCACACGCTAAAAAACAATCTTTTTGTTCCTACTGCAGGAATCGACGAGAGTAATGGCGCAGGGTATTATATTCTTTGGCCAAAAAATCCCAAGAAATCCGCTCACGAGATTTGGAAATTTTTAAGAGAGAAGCGCATGATAAAAAATTGTGGTGTTATTATTACCGATTCTCATTCTGTTCCTCTCCGTCGAGGAGTAGTTGGTATATCGTTAGCCCATTGGGGATTTCGGCCTTTACGCGATTATCGTGGAAAGCGCGATATTTTTGGGAAAAAACTGGTCATTTCTCAAACAAATATCCCCGATAGTTTGGCCTCGGCTGCAGTCGTTGCGATGGGCGAGGGGAATGAGCATACTCCTCTCGCGCTCATTACGGATATACCAAACATTCAATTTGTCTCTCGCGCAATAGAAATTAAAAAACCTCACTCAAGTTTTAACGTACCCATTCAGGAAGACCTTTATAAACCATTCTTGGAAGCTGTACCGTGGAAAAGAGGAAAGAGTGGAAAAAGTTGACAAAAATAGTTCTGTGTTTTACACTCCTTTCGAAAGGCCACAAAGAAAATGGAACCCGAATCTTCCGAAGAACCCGTCTCTATCGCACCAGTCATTACGCTTGTGGAAAAGGAACTTAAAGAAGTCGGCACTAAAATCGACCATCCACAATCTGATGCTCAATTAGAAGAGCTTAATAGACAAGCACGTCGGCTACAAACTACTCTGGAAGAGTTACAGAGATTAAGAAGAGAACATATTGGGTTAGAGGAACTTTAACCTTCACCTAACTGCTTTTTTAATTCTTCAAGGACGTTTTTCTTCGCATCCTCAACGCTCATATTCCACTGCTGTGCCATGTGCTTCCAAACTTCTTCGGTAAGAGAACCGCCTCCTTCATGAAGGTGACCCTTACCCATGTCATCATCTGGCATTCCGCATCCACAGTTGTAACACATATGTTATTATTTAACTTAATGAAGCTTACGCTTGTCAAGAAGCAAAAAGAGGCGGGTGACGCGGTTTCTTTCTTCTGGAAGCCAAACACACCACTCACATGGAAACCAGGACAATTTTTGTACTACACGCTTGAACTTCCAGAATCTGATCCCCGTGGAAACGTTCGCCACTTCACTATCTCTTCCTCACCTACCGAGGAGTTCGTTCGGTTAACCACTAAAATCTCTCAAAGTGGCTTTAAACAAGCACTAAATATATTGGAGCCAGGGGTAAGAGTGGTAGGGACTGGCCCACGAGGAGATTTTGTGCTTCCTGAACCACCGCCAACTGAACCCCAAGTATTTTTGGCCGGTGGAATAGGAATTACTCCATTCCGAAGTATGATTAAGTACGCAACAGATAATCCGCCAGCTGGCGGACCAATCCACCTTATTTACTCAAATTCAACTCCCGAAGAGATTGTATTCAAAGAAGAACTGGATGAACTCGCGAAAGTGAACCCTCATCTCACTATTTCTCATACAATAACCCACCCAGAAGAATCCAAAACGCCCTGGAATGGTTTGACCGGAAGAATTAACGGGGAAATGATCAAAAAACTATTAGAAATTAGAAATTTTAAATTAGAAATTCCCACCTGGTGGGTCTGCGGTCCTCCTGCCTTTGTCCAAGGAATGCAAGACGAACTTCAGAAGTTAAATATTGTTCCAGATAAAATAGAGATAGAGCAGTTCACAGGTTATTAACCTGAAGTTTACCTTGACACCTTAAAGGTGTAAGCATAGACTTAAGGTATGCCGGGAAGACTTACACCACTGGTAAATGGTGAATTCTATCATCTTTTCAATAGGGGTATCGATAAACGACATATTTTTCTCCAGCAACGCGATTTCAAGAGATTTAAACAAACATTTATTTACTACCAATTAATAGGTAATAAAATAAAATTTTCTAACTTTGCAAAATCTGAATTGAATCTTATATTACCTAGTCAAGAGAATAAACTTATCGATATCATTTGTTACTGTTTAATGCCTAATCATTTTCATTTCCTGGTTCGTCAACTTAAAGATAACGGTATTTCAATTTTTATAAGTCAACTTTGTAATAGTTATACCAAATATTTCAACACAAAATATAAACGTGTGGGTCCAATTCTTGAAGGTTCTTTTAAAGCAGTAAGAGTTGAATCTAATGATCAGCTAATTCATTTATCACGTTACATTCACTTAAACCCAGTCGTTTCAGGATTAGTGGGTAAACTAGGTGAATATCCTTGGTCTTCTTATGAAGAATATATGCAAAACAATAGTAATCTATGTCTCGCTGGTGAAATATTAAACTTTTTCTCTTCAAAAGAGAAATATCGACAATTTCTTGAGGATCAAATTGAATATGGTATATCTTTGGAAATGATTAAACATCAACTCATCGAAGATGTTTAGCTTGACACCTTTAAGGTGTTTGCATAAACATATTAGTTCCAGCCAAATTCAGAAAACAAAACCTTGTTTTTATAGTTCTCTATCCCAGCTCTAACATAAGGAACCATGTTTTGAGGTAATTCGTCAATTGGGAACCAACTCAAATCATCACATTTATTAGTTTCCATAATTTTAGGTTCACCTTGCCAATGCGTTGCCTCAAAGAAAAAATCAATTCGTTCCTCGGTAGATTTTCTGTGCATAACATGTACCATTTTGAGTTGGTCCTCCTTAACAGTTACTCCGGTCTCCTCCATCGCCTCTCTAATCATCGCTTTCGTAGCTCTTTCTTCACCATCAATGTGGCCAGCGGGAACACTGTAGTTTCCGTCTTCGTATCCAGTATTGAACCTTCGCAACAACAATATTTTTCCGTCTTTAACAAAAAAAAGATGGACCGCGGACACAAATTTGAAATACTCTCTTGTCATAACGAAACGATCAAAAATTTTTTACCATGACACCCTGACACCTTCGAGGTGTAAAGCTAAATCTACGCTTTGGGAGGGTGCAAAGAAAACGTGGAAAAGTGCGCGCCCAGAGGGACTCGAACCCCCAATCGTGTGCTTAGAACGCACCTGCTCTGTCCAGTTGAGCTATGGGCGCATCTGTATTATTATATAAGTATATCATGGACTACACCAAGAAAGCACTAGAACTTCATAAGAAATTAAAGGGTAAAATCTCTGTTTCTTCAAAAATCCCTGTTCGCACATATGATACACTTTCCACTCTCTATACCCCTGGAGTGGGAGCGGTGAGCAAAGCAATTGCAAAACGAAAAGATACTGTTTGGAAATTAACAGGAAAAGGTAATTCTGTTGCAATTGTTACCGATGGCACAGCAGTTTTGGGTCTTGGTAATGTGGGTCCTGAGGCCGCACTTCCAGTCATGGAAGGAAAAGCGGTATTATTTTCTGAATTCGGAGGAGTCAACGCATATCCTCTTTGTATCCGAGCCCAAACACCTGACGAAGTTGTACAATTTATTCATACACTCGCTCCCTCTTTTGGAGGAATAAACCTTGAAGATATTGCTGCTCCCGCCTGTTTCGAAATAGAAGAAAGGCTGGAAGGATTGGAAATTCCAGTATTTCACGATGATCAGGATGGCGCAGCAATTGTGGTGTTGGCAGCACTGGTCAATGCAACCAAGGCACTCGGTATACATTTACGGGATTTGAAAGTGGTAATTATAGGAGCGGGAGCGGCTGCGTCAGCAACAGCGTGGTTACTGGTGGGAAGAGAGAAGTGGAAACCTCTCCAAAAGATAGCCCCCCTTTTCTTCGAACCACCCGCTGATGTAATTTTGGTTGATAGCAAAGGGGTAGTCGAGGAGCAAAGGGCCGATTTAACAGTATGGAAACGAATGCTCGGCTCAGTTACAAATAAGAGGCGGGTACGGGGAACGCTAGACGATGCTATCCGAGGAGCCGATGCGGTCATTGGACTCTCAACTGGGGGGAAACTCACTCCCGGGCATATTTCCCGCATGAACAAAAATCCTATCGTATTCGCGCTTTCCAATCCAGTGCCTGAAATTATGCCAGATGATGCAAAGAGGGGAGGGGCGGCACTGGTTGCAACCGGAAGAAGTGATTTTCCAAACCAAATCAATAATGCACTCGTATTCCCCGGACTCTTTCGCGGGCTGTTGGATAGTCGTGCGCCACACGTTACCGCTCATATGAAATATGCGGTGGCACAAACACTCACACAGTACCTCACCCCGACAAAAACTAACATTCTTCCCCGAGTGCTTGACAAAAAAATTCACCAAGAAATTGCTCGGGCAGTAGAGAAGGCAGTAAAATAATTTGGTATACTTAGGTTACATGCAAGACGAAGACAACACCCCAAGCGATAAGGAAAAAGAGGAGGACAATCCAGACGAGGATGTTTCAGAGATGGTTGAGGATGTCACAGGTGAGGAGCCCAAACCGGGAGAAACTTTTACCGACATCGTAAACCGCGCTGAAAAAGAACGCCACCATCCCCCCGACAAGGACGAGGAGGCACCAGAAGAAGCTTAACCGGCCACAAAAGAAAAAGGGCACCGTGGGGAGATAATATCTATCACCTTTAGGTGCCCTTTTACACTATTCAGTTGTGCGTTATGCTATTCGTAGAGCTTGAGCTCCATTTACTCTTGGCCTTTCGAACTGCCGAAGTGCCTCAATAAGGAGGCGCGGGTCATCGACGCGTATCCACTGGCCATTCGAGGAATCTTTCAACTCCCACCAGCGAGTCGCTTCAAACAGCTCGTTTCCTTCAAAGAACAAGAGGTATGGGTATAGACGATCTCCTATGGCTGGATGTTCACCCCTTGCTATAGGGAACCGTTGCGTGAGCTCAATTAAATCTGAGCCTTCCCACAAGATTTTTGACCGTCGTGGTCCTTGACGGAACTTGTGAACAGTTTCACGCACTCTGTAGACTGTGTCTTGCGTTCTTGGCTGCGCGAGGAGATGCTGTGAGTAGTATCCCCACCGAACTGCTCTGTTACCCCTCTCCTCTTTTCTTGCGACAAACACAATTTGCTCTTCCTTGACGGGGTATCGTAACCTAAGTACGGTTCCGCCGTTACACGCAATTACTCTCCTATTCAAGAACTGGGGTTTGGTTGTTCCAGGTACGATGAAATGACCTTCACGGTATCTGAAGAAAATTTCTTCCCCGATTTCAGATATCAAAATCCCATATTCTCTTTGGGACGAAAAAAACTTTACCGTGCCCTTTTGAAGACGCATCGCGCTCCTCTTTGGCCATAAGGCCTTGTTAAACTCACCTTTTATAGGTGGCTCCCTCTATACCTTAGACAAGATACGGAAAGAGCCACCTACAAAAATAGCACGAACCCAACTGTTAAAGTGCAATACAGAAAGCGTACATACAAAAAATCAGGCGCATATGCCTGAGTCTTGTTTATAGCCTGGATTTATTATACAAAAAAAAGAAGATTTTTTCAACCCTATGTTCCAGAATAAACACTAAAACTGCAATCTCTTTCCGGACACTCCCAAAATTTTTCCCTATCCTCAGTTCTAGCCCACGCTAAAAACAAGCGTCTCTGGGGATGAGTTAGGCAATACAAGCCGTCAGCTTTTACTCTTACTGTTATAGGGTAGTCATAATTCCATGAAGTACCAAATGGAGAATACGCAGACCGATAGTATCTGTTTTGACTTTGCCAATGTGGTAAACCGAAAAATTGTCCTGGCCACCATCTCACATTTCTACCTTCAGGATCTTCCATAATCTCTTGGAGCTGACTCTGTTTTAGTTCTCTTAAGAGCTCTAGCGTTTTACCAATCAATGGGTGTTCAGCTGGAACATCTAATTCTCTTACAGATTCTTCCAGTATGTAAAACCTACCTGTTTCACTAATAAAAGTTGTTGATGGGGGCAGGGAGGTAGTTTCAACTACTATCCCTTCTCTCTGCAGTCTCATAGAAGTATCTAATTGAGGAATCCAATAAAGATTATCGCAAGCTCTTTGAAGAGATGAATTAAAAGGACCGCTTTTTCTTTCAGGGCTTTGATACATAAGAGCGGAGCAGATGAGGTGAATATAGACCGCAGGAATGAGAATGTCAAGATAGTTATATTTCTATGTATTCGCCTAGATTTTGTGATATACTTAACAGCATAAATGGTGGCTGTAGCTCAACGGTTAGAGCGCGAGCTTGTGGAGCTTGAGGCTGCGGGTTCGAATCCCGTCAGCCACCCCAAAATGACTCGCAACATGTCATCGAGAGAAAAAGAAAAGTACGAAGAAAAGTATGGGCATCTTGAGGAAGGTTTGCGAGATCGAGAAGGAAAAGGCAGTAAGAAAAAGGGGGTTCAGCACGGGAAAGAAACCTACCGTGCTATCCACGAACAAACGGTCCTATATGCTCAAGAGAGAAGACGAGCGCAGAATATCCGCGCGATACGACATGATTTGAAAAGTTTGGTAGCTGCCATTGAGGGGGAAGGAGGAGAAGAATTAAGGGAGAGGTTTGAGCGCTGGGTAGAGCGTTCATTTGAAACAAACAGACCGGTAGTGGAAGAAAACGATTTGGAAATAACCTCAACAACCGCAAGCGCCCCGGGAGGACAACACATGCAACATACCCGTACTGCAGCAGTTGTCGTTCATATTCCAACCCTCATCAGTGTAAAAAACGAAGAAGAACGCTCTTTTCCCCAAAACAAAGACAGGGCTCAAGAGATTTTGGAGAATAAACTATCCGACCTCTTTCACCGCTTGGGAACCACACTACCTCAGGCCAAAACTTTGACCACATCAGAATTTAGAAAGGCAGTGAGCATAATTCTATCTACATCTCCTTAACTTGCTTTCACCTGCACCAGTTGGAAATAGTTACCGTCACTGTCCTCAAAGGTGGCAATCAAGCCATATTCTTGTAGGTGATACACCTCTTGCACGACTTTGACGTTTGCCTTCTTTAATCGCTCAAACTCCGGCTCAATTTTATCAACCTCGAGGTTAATGATAATTCGCTGTGGCTCTTTATTGTTGCCTTTTACTTCCGAGTGATCGACAATAAACAGTCCGCTTCCTCCGCCTAACTTCACTTCATAAACCTTATCATTACCACCATCTTCACCCATTTCTCCTACAAGCTCAACTTCAAGCCCAACCTTATCGCGGTAGAACTCGGCAAGCCGTGTGGCGTTCTCGCTAAAAAGTGTTACGCTTTCAAGTCCTTGCACCATACTTTATCACCTCCTTTTTTTGAGCAATAATACTAGAGTATTGTGTTTATTAAATAGACACAAGAGGTATTTTGGTAAAAGGGGCAAGGCTCTGCTATAATCACCCAAAATAATGAAAATACTAAAGCTCACACCAATAATAAGTGCAATTATTATCGTATTTTTAGTCGCGGCGTTACAACCCAAGAGCATGCCTGCCACACAAACCTATTCGGAGAAAGAGGGCCCGCTCCCATCCCCATCCGCTTCTCCTAGCCCTTCCCCAAAACTCCAGTCCAAATCTTCCTCAAAACCCATTCTTGGTGCAACAACCGCTCAAGAGTCAGGATTTTGTCTGCGTGTCCCCCTTCTCCTTTACCACCACATTCAACCAACAGATCTTGCTCAGCAAAAAGGAGAAACCAACCTCACCGTAACGCCCGAGTATTTTGAAAACCATATGGCGTACCTTACGTCTAGCGGCTACACAACGATTAGTGTTGAGCAACTCGCCTCAGCACTCCTCAATCACCAAAGTTTACCGCCCAAAAGTATAGTGATAACTATGGATGATGGGTACCAAGATATCTACACTTATGCTTACCCAATTATTCAAAAATATCGCGCCTTGGTGAATCTTATGATCCCAACAGGGCTCATGGGAAATCCCGGATATCTGGGTTGGGGACAACTAAAGGAAATGGCAGGAAGCGGTCTTGCGTTTATTTACAACCATACATGGTCTCATGCTTCCCTTGGTAAAGCCTCACCAGAGAAGATTGAATTTGAAGTGATAACCGCACAACACCAGCTTGAGGAACAATTAGGCAAGCGAGTAAGTATTTTTGCCTATCCGTATGGCTCAGAAAATAGCTTTGTCGTGGAATTTTTAAAATCTCACGGTTTTACAGCCGCACTTTCAACAATTCCCGGGTTTACCCAATGTGACTCGTTCATTATGAGCATTCACCGCAACCGTATAGGTAACGCCCCGCTTACCAGCTACGGATTGTAGTTGCCAGAACTATCTTAGATAATGTTACAATTAGACTAATGCCTCGCGTTTTTTTCTCTTTCTCAATTATTCTCGGTACTTTATTCCTCTTCTTCTCGTACCTGGTGAGTCAAGAACTTTTTACTCAATTTGATTTTGATATAACAGTCAAAATTCAGAATCATATCTCCCGGCAGTGGGATGCACCATTTACACTCTTGTCACTTTTGGGCTCTGCTGAAATAACAGGTCTTATTTGGCTTGGGCTCCTCCTTTGGGCAACTTTTCGGAAATTATGGCTGACAGTCGGTGGTTTGTTCCTTCTTGTAGGAGCACAAATCGTTGAGATTTTTGGCAAACTTTTACTTTTTCACCCAAGTCCGCCATTTATGTTTTATCGCGGTGTAAAAATAATAACGTTCCCTTCGCATTTTGTTCAAACTGACTATTCATATCCTTCAGGGCATTCAATGAGAACAACGTTTCTTGTTGTATTCTTGTTTCTTTTGTTTGCATATAAGTTAGGGGGTATCGGGAGAGTTTTAGCCCAGGGAGCAGTTGTACTTTTTCTTTTTGCAATGCTGGTAAGCAGGGTATATTTGGGTGAACATTGGGCAACCGATGTCGTGGGAGGAGCACTTCTGGGCGGGGGAGTAGCACTACTTGTTGCTGCAACGTTACCAGTGAAACAATTCACGTCTCAAACGTAACTTCCATCTCGTCAACAACTGATGTCCCAAGCTGTACTTCCTGAAGAGGGAATTTGCTTCCGGGGCCTGAAATTCTAGCACCTTTGACACGAGTAGCAAATTCCATCCCAACTTTCGCTGCAACATCCTCGAGCGTTCCTCCCGGACGCATAATGAGTGGAGAGTGAAAATCCGGTTTTGCAGGGGGCTTTGCAAGATAGACGCGAACGAAACCAAGTTTATCCCAAATAGCTTGTTTTAATTCCTCAATTCCGTCACCATCTCTAGCGCTAACACTTAAAGCTGCACCTCGAAGGTGTAGCCTCCTTTCCACCTTCGAGGTGGACAAGTCCACCTTATTCACTACATAAAGCGCGTCAACATACACGCGATTTGCAGCAAACGCATCGATAAGTCTCTCAAGCTTTAGCTGCTCCTTAATGGTAACTTCCGCATTCTTGAGCTTAAATTCTTGTGCAACATCTTTTATGGTGTCAACGCCGAGCGTTTGTTTTACAAGTGTTCGTACCACTAGACCACCACTCACTTTCTTGTCAATCCGGACCTGTGGAGGTTTAATATTAATTCTGACACCTGCTTGATATAATTCAGCTTCCATTTCCTCAAAGGCATCCTCTTTACCAACTTCAGTCACAAAAATAATTAAATCAGCACCCCGTACCACTGACAGCACTTCCTTGCCTCGTCCTTTACCATGGCTTGCACCCTCAATGAGCCCCGGTACATCCAATATTTGAATGTGCGCTCCTTGATAATCCATCATGCCGGGAATAACGGTAACAGTGGTAAACATGTACGGCGCAACAGGAGAGCGAGCATTAGTCAATGCATTAAGTAGTGTTGATTTGCCAACTGAGGGAGGGCCAACAAGAACGACTGTTGCGTCTCCAGCTTTTTTGATTGCATAAAAGCCTCCCTCCGGGCCAGAGGTCCCTGCGGACCGGCGGCCTCCACGTCTTTTAATCTGCTGTTCAACTAACTCATCTTTTAGCCTCGCAATCCGCGCCCGCAGTAGTCCAATATGATGCTCAGTTCCCTTGTGATAGGGAGTCTCTCGTATTTCTTTTTCTAAATCTTGAATCCGTTGCTGAATATCCATGGTTCGACAACCTCACCACAAGTGAATAGTTTACCAGATTTATCTTCCTTTAACTATTGTTAAGCAAGCATTTTGTCTGTAAAATTAGGCACAGCAAGCGAAGCTTGAGAAAGACGCCATCACCTAGAGGATATTATGAAGTAGATACAAAAGTGGACCATCTCATTCCCAAATAGTTGTCAACATGACAACAAAAGTTGTCGACTACTCCTTGACAATTCTGTTACCTTCTGCTATAATACAGTTCAAATGGATAAAGATTTTATTTCTATTACCGATTTGGCAAGAATGCTTGGTATTTCCCGCCAAGCAACATTAAAACAACTTCAAGGAAAAATAAACTCCGGAGAAATTGAAGTAAGAACTGAAGGAAAAAAATATCTTGTAAAATTTAGTACTCTTCCCCTTGAAATTAAAAACAGAATTACAGAATCTCAACAGGAAGCGATAGAAAGAGCTATAGAGCCTAAGCGTAGCTATAATGGAGACCTCCATTTTGCAAAAGAACTCTGGGCAGCAGCAGACAGACTCCGGGGGAATATAGATGTTTCTGAATACAAACACGTTGTTTTAGGCCTCTTGTTTCTTAAATATGTATCTGACCTTTTTTACCAAAGGAGGCATCAAATTGAAGAATGGGTAAGTGATTCCAAAAACAAAGAATATTATCTTCCCAATGAAAAAGACCGCAAGCTAATTATTGATGATAAAGACCAATACCAAAGTATCGGAGTTTTCTATATTCCGGAAAACGCCAGATGGGAATACCTCAAGCAACACGCATTCCATCAGGATATCGGCCGTTATCTTGATGAGGCAATGGATGCAATTGAAAATGAAAACCCTAAACAGCTTAAAGGAGTCCTCTCAAAAATTTATACAAGAACACAACTTGAACCCCAAACTCTGGGAGAACTGGTTAATATCTTCTCAAAACTTAAGTTTGATGATGATATAACTTACGAAAAGGATATCTTAGGAAGGGTTTATGAGTACTTTTTGGGCCAATTTGCTTCCGCAGAAGGTAAGCGCGGCGGGGAGTTCTTTACTCCAAGATCAATTGTTCGGTTACTTGTAGAAATCCTTGAACCTTTTGAAAATGCCCGGATATTTGACCCCGCCATAGGCAGCGGAGGTATGCTTGTTCAATCTCGAGAATTTTTAAAGATGCACAAAAAAGACCCATCAAAAATCTCATTTTTCGGACAGGAGTCAAACCCAACAACCCTTCGCCTTTGCAAAATGAATCTGGCAATCCGCGGCATTTTTGGACAAATTGAGCTTGGAAATTCCTATTATGATGATAAATTCCCCGATCTTAGGGCAGATTTTGTCCTAGCAAATCCTCCCTTTAATGCCGAATGGGAACCGGGGCGCCTAAGCGATAAAGATCCCCGGATCAAATACGGAACTCCCCCATCCGGAAATGCCAACTTTATGTGGATTCAACACTTTTTACACCATTTAGCACCAAACGGTATAGCCGGATTTGTTATGGCAAACGGCGCTTTAGCCGTTGGCGGCAGAGAAGGAGAAATTAGAAGGAAGATTATAGAAGATGATCTAGTTGATGTAATAATCGCTTGCCCACCCAAACTCTTTTTCAATGTCTCGCTTCCCGTATCCCTTTGGTTTTTAACTAAGAACAAAAAGAACGGACGGTTTAATGATAGAACCAGAAAAACACTTTTTATTGATGCGCGGGAAATTTTTGAGGCAATCTCAAGAAAGCAAGTAGTCTTCAACGACGAGCATATCCAAAAAATAGCCGGAACCGTAAGGGCTTACCGGGGTGAGTCAGGAGCGCAGGATTATAAAGCTGTAGCTGGCTTTTGCAAAGTAGTGACTCTTGAGGAAATTGTAAAAAATGGATATCGTCTTAACCCGGGTATGTATGTTGGAGTTGCTGAAGAAGAAGACGATGGCATCCCCTTTAAGGAGAAAAAAGAAAAATTAGAAAAAGATTTAAAACAATATTTTGTAGAATCCGAAAAATTAGAAAAAGAAATTTTGGAAAATCTAAGGAGAATTAAAATATGAACCCTGATGAAATAACAAAAGAATCTCTACCAAATTTAGATATTAAAAGTCTCGCTCTTAACAAAGAGAAGTTTGGTTCGTTGGCTTTTGATGCAGTCTACCCTTTTTTGGGGCGTCTTCAGAACCTATTTAAGGAGTTACAAGAATTATCATATCAAGATGCACTTTCTCAACCAGAGGTTAGCCAAATAGATCAGTATATAGATAGCTTTGTCAATCATTTAAAACAATTGGCTTCGTTTGATTTGTCAGTTGGATTCAATAAAGATCAGCATGACAATTTTGAAACAAATACAAGAAATTTTTATGATGAAGTCTTTAGAAATCTAAGAAATAACCTGGTTTATCTTCGTCAAGAAGCGGCATTAAAAAGTCAGGATGCTAAAGAATTACAAAAACAACAGAAAGCGGCTGTGCAAGCAGAAAAAGAATATAAAGTCCTATCAGATAAATTGAAACAACAGTTAGAGGCTCTGGGGAAGAGAGAGCAGGAAGTCGAAGTCAAGCATGGAGAGATAGCAGCGATAACATTCGGTAAACATTTTGAGGCACAAGCTAAAGAATATGTACAAAGAGCAAGAGATTGGGAAGCAAGAAGAATTATTTTCTTCAAATGGTTACTTTTTATAATTATTGCAAATCTCGGTGTATATCTTTATCTATTCATTTCAGATAAACTAGATTTTTGGCCAAATTTTCCACCCAAAGAAATTTTTACAATTGAGTATGGTGCAGTAAAATTAGCACTTCTTGGCCTTTTATCATATGCTGTCGGCTTTGCCTCCAAAAACTATAGTGCAAACTCTCACCTAGAAATTATTAATAAACATAGGAAAAATGTGGCAGAAACACTTAAAGATTTTTTGAGTTCAAAACCAGAACCAGAAGACAAATCTGTTTTAGTACGCTCTGGGGCTGACGCAATGTTTAGAGGAAGTGCGACTGGTTATGTATCAAAAGGAGACCCCGGAGGTAATAGTAACGAACCTGTCGGTAATTTCATTAGTTCATTTCTAGGAAGTAGAAGGGAATAAAATGCAAAATTCATTGGATAAGGTTAAGCTAAAGATTAACTGTGAACTTATTTATAAATCAGTTAGTGCTGTTACCAAATTTGTAGGTCCTATCGTATACGGCTTTGCATGGTTGGGATTACTTAGCCTTGCTTATAATTGGCTTCCGACACAAGTTACTGAAAATGATGTTTTTATAGTGATCTATACTATCGTCTTTCTTTTCGCGCTAATTGCAAAATCGACTGCGTGGACAATAGGGACTGAATATTTCGGAATAAAGGGAGATTCTAGATCGAGAATTATAAACTATCATGGTTCTGGAAATGGAGACTACTGGTTTGATTTATTCGCTGATAATCCGGAATTGTTAAAGGATGAGAAAGTTAGAGAATTCATCAAACACCTTACTAAAAAAGAGGAGGAAAAATAATATATGCAAAATCAGATTCAAATTGGTGAGCTGTTGAATAAAGCCCCTGGTTTAATTCTAGCGGTATTGTCAATTGGGGTAGTTTTGTTTTCGTATTTTTATGTCAGAAATATTTTTCAAAAAACAAATGAGATAGAAGAAAACATATTTATAGTCAAGGACTGGATGGATAATTTGGAATACATAGTGTTTATGCAAAGAGGCCCAATTTCTTAATCAGTGTTAGATAGAATTGTGGAGAGAGAGCGTAAAACTCTGGAAGCAGAGTTGGAACATCTTAAAATGAAAAGACAATATTTATTAGATAGGATTCCGCTTATAGGATTACTGAAAAAATAATATGCAAAATCAAATTCCAAAAAATTGGCAAAAAGTGAAATTGGGAGAAATTGCGAAAATAGGGACAGGTTCGACTAATACACAAGATGCAGTTGTCGGTGGAAAATACCCTTTATTCGATAGGTCTCTAGAGATAAAGAGAAGCAATAAATATCTCTTTGACAGAGAAGCTGTAATTATTCCCGGGGAAGGTAAAGAATTTATACCACGATTTTTTTCTGGCAAGTTCGATCTGCATCAAAGGGTTTATGCAATATACAGTTTACAAAATGAGGTGTTGAATAAATTTCTTTTTTATTGGTTTTGCCTCAATAATAAGTATCTCTCTAAATATGCAGTTGGTTCCACAGTTAAATCGTTGAGATTACCTATCTTTGAAAATCTATCTGTTTTACTCCCGCCACAGACAACACAGCACCGTATTATATCTATCCTTTCTGGTTTTGATGACAAGATTGAGGTAAATAATAAAATTGCAAAAACTTTGGAAGATATGGCCCAAGCGCTTTTTAAAGAATGGTTTGTACATTTTAGATTCCCTAGGTATGAAAAGGCAGAATTTGTAGATAGCGAACTGGGCAAAATTCCGAAAGGATGGGAAGCAAAAAAGATTAAAGACATAGCAAAAATAAATAAAGGCCTTTCTTATTCTTCAAATGAAATAAACGAAAAATCTAAAGGGTTACCAATGATAAATTTGGCCAATTTCCAAAGAGGTGGTGGTTTTAATCCTGATGGGATTAAATTTTATACAGGCAGATATAATTCAACAAATTTAGTTAAACCTGGCGGTATCGTAATTGCCATGACAGACTTAACTTCCAATCGTGAAGTAATTGGTCATCCTGCTCGCGTCCCTTCTTATTCCCATTGGGACAAAATATTGATATCACTCGATGTCTGTGCGGTAGCTACAGATGAACTGTATGTGGAATTTCTTTATTACTTAATGCTAAGAAAAGAATTTTCCTACCGAATGGCTAGCTCGGCTGGAGGAACAAATGTTGCTCATTTGAGCAAATCAACAATAGAAGATTACAACTTTGTTTTACCTGTAAACGATTTAATAGAAAAATTCCAAAATTTTGTGAGGCCTATTTTTAGTCAAACAAATTTAATAGAGGTAGAAAATCAAAAATTGGCCGCCCTTCGCGATTTACTCTTGCCAAAGTTAATGAGAGGAGAAATAAGAGTATAAATATGAAATACAGGTATGAGTTTTTAGGACTTGTTTATCCAGAAAGGGTTAGGTTTGACTTGAGTAGCTTAGAGAATCGTTATGGAGAGGTTTCAATCTTAATTCCTGACTGGGGCATAAATGGTAGGTTTTCGCTCGAAGTAAAAAATTCCAAAGCAAAAGCTATATTTGAAACAGATCAGAAATTTGACCAAGATACAGAGCCAAATATAGAGACACTCAAAAATTATATAGAGGAAACTATTCGCACTTTTGTTGATACCTTTTGTTTCGTTAACTCGTACAATTACGATGTTTCTATAGATAAAGTTACATGCAAACAAACAGGATTAAATTACGACTTTCCAGTTATAGGCGAGTGGGGATACAAAGCTAAGCATGATGATTTCTCCAAAATGCTGGATCAAGTAATGAGGCTTCAGGAAAAATCTAATGCCATATCTCTTGCTTTGACTGATTATCGTAGATCAATTAAATATCCCCGAACGACTGCGCTATATTGTCTAAGAGCTCTCGAAACAATACGAAGGACTTACTTCGATGACCATAACATAAAAGATGACAGCAAACGAGATAAAAATGCTTGGGAAAAAATGGCATCCAGTTTATCAATTACGAAAAATCTGGACTTGTTAAGTTTTGCTAAAAACAATCGTCATGGCAATTACCCTCCGATAACTTACGAAAAGCGTAAGGAATTTATGCAGTACACAAGAAATACTATTGAGAAGTTTTTAGAATGGTCTAAAAGTAGTCTATGACAAATCTTAACGAAGATACATTAGCTGAACAGCCGGTATTGGATTGGCTCAAGGAGTTAGGGTATGAATATGCTTTTGGGCCGGATTTGGCGCCCGGGGTTGCCTTTGCGGAGCGTGAGAACTTCCGCGAGGTCATTTTGTTAAAACGGCTGGAGCAGGCTTTGCGCAGAATCAATCCCGAACTTCCGGATAAAGCAATAGAGGATGCCATGTATCAACTAAAAAGCGTTGAACATCCCAATTTGGAAATTGCCAATAAAGAAGTTTACCGGATGTTAACGGAAGGCATAAGAGTTGAAGTTGAGGATGAAAATGGCGAAAAAAGAGGTCGATTTGCCAAAGTAATAGATTTTAAAAATTTACAAAATAATGAATTTTTGGTCGTTAATCAGTTTGCCATCCAGGGAATAGAAAAAGTAAGAAGACCGGATATTATTGTTTTTGTCAATGGAGTACCAGTTGCGATTTTCGAAGTTAAAAACCCTACTTTGGAAAGCGCGACTATTCAATCGGCCTACTTCCAACTTCAGGAATACAAAAAGGATATTCCCGATATTTTCAAATATAACCAGGTTTTGGTTGTCAGCGACACAACCGAGGCACGTCACGGGACTATCAGCTCTCCTTGGGAGTGGTTCTCTGTCTGGAAAGGCGTTGAAAGCGAAGATGAAAAACACGAGCTTGGTATTACGGAGCTTGAGGTTTTAGTCAAGGGTATTTTTCAAAAATTACGCTTATTGGATATTTTGGAAAATTTTATTCTTTTTGAGGCGGACAGCGAGAAAGATGTCAGCACATATACTAAAAAGATATGTTTGTATCACCAATATTTTGGAGTCAACAAGGCCGTTTCTCAAACGCTTCGGGCAACTTCCCCCCGGGGCAACAAAAAGATTGGGGTATTTTGGCACTCTCAAGGAAGCGGCAAATCAATTTCAATGGTATTTTATGTGAATAAAGCAAAAAATTTGGATGAGTTGAAAAGCCCTACATTTCTTTTCTTAACAGACAGAAATGATTTAGATAGCCAACTTTTTAAAACATTTCTAAGAACCGGGTATGACAAGCTGGCCAAACAGACAGAAGGCGTAAAAGACTTAAAGACAAGGTTAAAAACTGCCGGGGCAGAACTAATTTTTACTACTATTCAAAAATTCCAGGGAGAAGAATACGGACTCTTATCCCGTCGCGAAAATATCATTGTGATTGCAGATGAGGCCCACCGCTCGGAGTATGCCAAGCTTGCCGGCAATATGAGAGCGGCAATCCCCAATGCCTCATTCATGGGTATTACTGGAACACCGATTAGTTTAAATAACCGAGATACGAGGTTGGTATTTGGAGATCACATCACCGAATACAGAATGGATAAAGCTATCAGTGATGGCGCAACTGTACCTATTTATTATGAAGGTAGACTAGTTCCTCTTCATTTAACTAATTACTTTATTGATGAGGAATACGATCAATTACTTGCCGAACACCCATACGATGTACGAGAGAGTTTTAAGAAAAAATTTGCAAGGCTGGAACAGGCGGTAGGAGCAAAAGAAAGGCTAGAACAAATCTCCCAAGATATAATCTTCCATTTTAACAATAGAGGTATTGAGGGAAAAGGAATGATAGTGACAATAAGCAGGAAGGTAGCAGTTGAGATGTACCAAATGATTAAAAAACAAGCTAATGCTCCGGAAGTTGCGGTGGTGATTTCTAGTCCTGAAAGTTTTAAAGACAGGATTCAAACAGAGATGGAGGCTCGCGAAATTGAGAAAAGATTTAAAAATCCGGACGATCCTCTGAAGC
The DNA here is from genome assembly GCA_964442455.1 of uncultured Gammaproteobacteria bacterium. GTDB lineage: Bacteria > Patescibacteriota > Microgenomatia > UBA8517 > JACQJR01 > CAYTZB01. The sequence goes on along the minus strand of CAYTZB010000007.1, from coordinate 35,988 downwards.
TGGTTATAGTATGCGATATGTGGCTGACCGGCTTCGATGTTCAGCCGCTTCATACCATGTACATTGATAAACCCCTAAAAGGACACACGCTTATTCAGGCAATTGCCAGGGTTAATCGCATTTGGAAAGATAAACTGGCAGGGCTAATTGTTGACTATATTGGAATTGCCGATGATCTGAGAAAAGCCTTAAGCATTTATAGCTCCGACATCCAAAAAGAAGCTATGGTGCCGCTTGATGATTTGATTGCCAAGATGATGGAGAAATATGACGTGGTGAAAAGTATGTTTACCGGTCTGGAATTTTCAAATTGGAAAAAGCTACCAAATACTGACTTAACAAGATTGCTTCAGCAGGCTGTGGATATGGTTATTACTGATGTAAAAACCGGAAAGATAGATGAGGCAAAAAAGAAGAGATTTTTAACCGAATGCGAGCATTTGCATAAGCTTCATGCATTTGTTATGCCTCACCACGAAGCACATCAAATAAGAGGAGATGTTGAGTTTTTCAAAGCTATTAGAGGAATTTTAATAAAGAGAACTGTTATTACTGAAGGAGGAATTCTAGAATCTGACACCGAAACAGCTATTAGAGAGCTTATCTCAAAGAGTATCGCTGCGGAAGGCGTGATTGATATTTTTGCTATGAAGGGAAAGGGTAAACCGGACATTTCTATATTTGATGATCAATTTTTGGACGAAGTTAAAAAGATGCGGTTTAAAAATCTAGCGGTTGAGGTATTAAAGAAACTTTTGCAAGATGAGCTTCGAATAAGACTAAGGAAAAACATCGTAAGGTATAAATCCCTTATGGAAATTTTGGAGGATATAATTGAAGATTACGAGAATAATATTATTAATTCAACAAAGGTTATTGAACGTTTGATTGAGCTGGCAAAAGATATAAGGAAACAGGAAGCGGCATGGAAAGATTTAGGATTGAGTGAGGAAGAGATGGCATTCTATGATGCTATTGCTGACGCTAGAAAAACGGAACTTAAAAACGGAAAGTTAAAAGATTTAGTAAAGGAACTTGTTAAAATGATAAGACGAGATTGTTCAACTATAGATTGGACTAACAACGAAGCTATTAAAGCAAAAATCCGCGCTAACGTAAGGCTATTCTTGTTGAGGAATAATTTTTCTGCCGGCGAGAGTGAGAAGATTGTTGACGTTGTCTATAAACAGGCATCTGTTCTTTATCAAGATTGGAGTCCAGGAGTATATGCTACGGCTTAAAAAGTAGTACATTAATATTATGAAACATTTTGATCCTTCGACTTGCTCAGGACAGGTTTATCGCCCCTCCAGGGGTGGGCAGGCGTCTACACTTTGGTTACATAATTTGGACACACGCAAATGAATAAATACAAACAAAGAAAAGGCAATCTTTATAATCCAAAATCTACCGAGCCTTTTCGTATTTCACGCTCAAGGATGGAGGGGTTTCTGGGTTGCCCAAGATGCTTTTATCTTGACCGTCGGATAGGACTGGATCGCCCCGGACTCCCTGGCTGGTCTCTTAATGATGCAGTTGACCATCTTCTTAAAAATGAGTTTGATTTACTTCGAAAAGACGGCAAAAAACATGCTTTGATGGAGGAATACGGTATAGATGCAATTCCCTTTCAACATCCGGATTTGCCCGAATGGCGAGATGACCACAAGAGATTTGTAGGCGCTTGCGTATTACACAAGCCTACCAACTTGGAAATTTGCGGAATCATAGACGATATTTGGGTTAACCCAAAAGGTCAACTTCATATCGTTGACTACAAATCTACCAGTACCTCGAAAGAAATTAGTTTGGATGATGAATATAAGCAAGGATACAAAAAGCAGGTTGAGTGGTATCAATGGATTTTTAGACAAAAGGGATTCGATGTTTCTGATATAGCCTATTTTGTTTATGCAAATGGACTTAAAGGTGATCGAGTGTTCGATGCCAAAATTGAATTTGAAGTCCAGATAATTTCTCATAAAGGAGATGCTTCTTGGGTAGAACCAACTATTTTTGCGATGAAAGATTGTCTTAATTCAGATAATATTCCCGACCCCTACCCCGATTGTGAGTTTTGTCAGTATCGAAGACTTATCAAAAAAGAAGAATGATAAATATAATCGAAGACCAATTTGATAATCAGGATGTGAATAATTTAGCAAAAAAATTACTTAATTTTGTTCTCACAGTATTTGGGTATTCACTTTTTTGATTCATAAGACCAATTATAGCCTTTCGGGCCAAAGCTCCTGCAATTTTTTCTAAAATATACCTTTCCCTTGGAGACCTAAATACCGCATATTTTTTTGGTAATGGTTCATTCATGGATTTCTCAACTAAATCACGATATTCCTCAGGTGAAATGGTAGATATATAAAGAATATCTTTTGGAGATATAGATCTTGAAACACCTGTGGGGAAATTCCTAAAATCTCCTTCGGTATCGATCATAGTAGAATCCACAGATCTTTGCTTTCTTCCAATTACTAGAACCGGAAGGGAATCAGGAGACAAATTAGTTACATTTTCTCCTCCTTCACGATGATGTTCAGTCATATTAAGTCCTTCTACTATTGACCCCCTAAATTTTCTGATAGTATCCCTTATTCCCTTGCTTGAATAATAATCGACAAAAGGATAATGACTGGCGAATGAAAACTGCCAGATCTTTCCCCTTGTGCTTTTTGCACCTTCTTGTTGAATTACCTGTGAGTTCTTAAAAGTTGTAAGATGTAAGAAAACCCCATCCTTTGGAAGAGAGCGGATAAACTCCTCCGCATGTTGACGGACAGTTTTTACTTCAGAGTTTTTGTTCCCGTTTTCGATGCTTTCCATAATTATTTATGGCTTGTGCGTCATTAATTGTGATCCCGGGAGGACGTACTCGCTTCGCTGTGTGTCTCCGCCTATCGGCGGAGTGCGAATAAATTCTCGTCCCCCGCTCTCCCTAGGTACTTCGTATCTAGTGATCCCGGGAGGACTCGAACCTCCAACCGCCCGGTTAAGAGCCGGATGCTCTACCATTGAGCTACGGGACCTCGTGCGCGCCCAGGAGGGATGTACTCGTCCCTCGGTAAACTCGTGACTCCGTGTCAGTCGCCTTCGGCGACAGGCGAATAAATTCTCGTCCCCTGGTCTGCTCAGGTACTTCGTATCTTGCGCGCCCAGGAGGACTCGAACCCCCAACCTCATGGTCCGAAGCCACGCGCTCTATCCAGTTGAGCTATGGGCGCAAGCGATAGCGAAGCGTCCACAAGGTTCTGGCGTAGCCATAGTTCTTACGATGAAATCGCAAGGTTTCCTTATGGGCGCGTATTACGCTTATTTTACCAAAATTTTGCTTAAATATCCAGGTTTTTTATTCTGAGGTAGGTGAAGGTAAAGAGTTAATGAACCCTTTAATCGTCGCAACTGGCAAAGCTGGGAGTTCTACTGATCCATGACTGTTAGGGGAAGAACCTTGTTGAATTTCACATTGAGTCCAAGACTTTACCATGATATCGTCACGCATGCCTCTTTTGAAAGGTATTATTTCTAACTTGAGGATTTCCATTTTATCCATTTGTCTGCCTGGATATCCTACAGGTGTTGGATATCCTACAGGTGTAGTGAAATCATAAAATTCGTATTTTTCAAGAAATGAAGGATCCTTCCAGTTAATTCCTTCAGCATCGCAAATTGCTTTTACTATCCTTTCAGCGGCATTAATTGTGCTTGTTGTTTCTATTGAGCTTTTCGTAGCTGTAAAGAGTACTTTTCCCTCGCTTATCATATACGCAACTTTAGCTCTTCGATTTATAAAATCTCGATACTCAGCCCTTTTGACCCTAGAAGTAGGCTGCTCTTGATCGGATGAACCTATTATTTCTTCTTCATCCATACTTATAGTAACTATCGTTTATTGGTCAATTTTTGTCAAGCGTACTTAATAACGTAATCGTAGTTCACAGATACAACTCAAAATTTGACAAAACCCAAAGTTATATGTCATCCTCAAGGTAAACTCTTTCCATGAAAAGACTCGTCTACCTACTCACGTTTCTCACCGTCACTCCCTTAACAATTGTCGCAAGTTTTGTTTCTCTTATCTCTTTGAGTCAGCAGACACCACTACCTACATCTGTTTCCCAAAAAACACTCATCGAAGCACCGCAATTTGGTGTGGAGGTTTTTGCGGCACTTCCTTCCCACACTCCTTCTCTCTCAACTGCCCCCATACCAGGTGATGCTAGAGTTGAAATGGTGCGGCAGTACCTTGGACGATATCGCTCGCCGCTTGAACCATTTGCACCTTTTCTTGTTGCAGTATCAGACCAATATGGAATGGATTACCGTCTTCTTGTGGCAATTGCACAGCAAGAGTCAAACCTCTGTAAAAAAATGCCGCCCCAAACTTACAATTGTTGGGGATGGGGGATTCATAGCGAAGGCACGCTAGGTTTTAGAGATTACCCTACGGCAATTCAAACTGTCGCGCAAGGGTTGCGGGAAGAGTATATCGATAAGGGTTATGATACTGTTGAAAAGATAATGGCGAAGTATACACCTCTATCGGAAGGCTCCTGGGCCGCAGGAGTCAACCAATTCCTCACAGAAATGGAGTAAAAATACTATAAGCCGAGCTTGTTTCTTACTTTGTTCGAAATAAGGTAAAACTTGACCCCACTTTCGCCTTACCACTTGGCTTTTCAATACTATTCGTATACGCCTCGTGGAGCAGCTTTACGGGGTCTGCGCGAACATAGTTAATTTTTATTGAAAATAGTATATCCGCTTGACAAGCTATAGGTTGTGTGTTATAGTACACACTAGATCCTGAGGTATCCCGATTTATCGGGATTACTTTGGGATTTTTTGTCCCCCTACGTCGAAAGACTTGGGGGGGCACCATGTCCGCCGAAAACCGAAAGGTCTAGGTGGACGCCAAGTCCCACTCTTTCGAAAGAAAAGGTGGGACACCAAGTCCTCCAAAGCCGAAAGGCAGAGGGGGGCACCAAGTCCTCTAGAGTTCGAAAGAACGACAGAGGGCAACATGTCCCACTCTTTCGAAAGAAAAGGTGGGACACCTAGAGAGGGCGAGACCGAAAGGAATCGCCCTCTCTTTTTTGGTATAATTAATTAATGCGGGCGTGGTGAAATGGTAGACCTGCCTGCGCAGGCAGGCACGCACGGCTTAATGAGAGATGTTTTATGTTTATCTCTTAAGAAGTAAAATTAAAAACTGGGTCTATGTTGGAATGACAGGAGATTTAAATGAAAGAGTTAAGAGACATAATCTGGGTAGGGAGAAAACGACTCGATCTTACAGACCATTTGAATTGATTTTTGTTCAAGAATTTAACGAAAGAGAAACTGGTAGAGATCTTGAGAAATTTCTCAAGGTAAGGTGGAATAAAGAAGGATTGCTAAGTTTAATTGCGGGCGTGGTGAAATGGTAGACACGCAAGGTTTAGGACCTTGTGGTCGCAAGACCGTGGGGGTTCAAATCCTCCCGCCCGCACATGCACTTAACCTTTCTAGGTACTTCTGCTGGATGGCCGCTACCGCGATTGGGGTGCAATTGCGAAATCTGCACCTCGCACGATCCAAAAGACAAACGTACAAGAACCCAAATATTAATCGACGACAAAGTCCTTTTGGATGCAGGACCAGACACTTATAATCATCTATTGCCATTAAACGTCACTCAAAAATTGAAAGCCGTTCTTATATCCCACGCACATCCTGATCACATATTGGGCCTATGGGATCTTCCACATATTTACGGAAGAAACGAAAACGAAGTCGACAAGATTAAGCTTTTTGTTACAAGAGAAGTTTTAAATAACATTAGAAGCACATTCTTCAGCCAATTTCAGCCAATAGTGGTATCAATACAAAAACCCTTGGAAACATTTAACATCGAACACGCCAAAATAACCTACTTTCCAGTAATTCACGGTAAAACACCAGCGTTCGGCATCAAATACAAAAATGGTAAATTTATTGCCTATATTCCGGATTTCAATCGTATCTTGCCGTCATCACAAAGAGTCATTCGAGATTGTCATGTACTAATTATCGACGGCTCGTCTCTGGGCAAACTAGGCCAGAGCCCGGGACACATTTCAATCCAAGATGGCATCACTATAAGCAAGAATCTAAAAGCGAAAAGTGTCTACTTTGTCCATATCGGCCACAAAACCGGCACACACAAGTTCCTCGAAAACTATTTAAGAGAAAACGCAGGCCGCAATTTCCATATCGCTTACGATGGGTTACAATTAGAGGTATAGAAATTATGAACGAGCTCCAACATCTTAAACCAAATAAAGAACGGCTATCCATACTTCTCCTCCTCGTTCCAATCACTGTCTTTGTGGTTGTTCTTGCCATTGTCTATTTTGGAAGTATAATTACGCGATGAAACAAATCTTGCTCTTATTTGGGCTCCTTGTTGCTATGATCCTCGTTGCGGCATGGTTAACTCGTGGAGGATTCAAACTCCAGCTACAAAGCGAGAATACGATGAAAGTAGGGGATACAACCCTCACAGTTGAAATCGCAGACACACCAGAAGCACACGAAAAAGGACTTTCCGGTAAGGATTCACTTGGGGAAAGCGAAGGAATGCTCTTTGTCATGACGGCAGACACCACGCCCTCATTCTGGATGAGAGATATGAGGTTTGCAGTGGACATTCTTTGGATTAACGATGGGAAAGTTACCCAGATGACTGAGAGTGCCCCTGTACCTTCTCCGGGAGCTTCTCTTGACGCGCTCCCTCGCTATACCTCGAGCGTTCCAATTGATTACGTACTTGAAGTAAATGCCGGCTGGGCTAGAGCTCACAATATTACCGTAGGAACGCCTGTTGAGTTACCCGCTAGCATCAAATGACACGCGCATTCATCGCAATCAGGCCACCAGAGGAAATTGTTCATAAAATTCAGTCCTCAATTAATACATTCAAAAAAGAGTTTCCAACTATTAATTGGGAAGATTCTGAAAAACTTCATATTACCCTTGTTTTCTTAGGCTTTGTTTCAAAAGAAAAACTGAGTTCAGTTACTCGCATATTGAAAGAAATAAGCACAAATAATGCTCCTTTCTCTCTTTCGTTAGGGGAAAGCATGTATCTTTATAAACGACACGGTGATTCGATGATAGTCTTAGAAGTGCATGACGTCGAAGAAAAATTAAAAAATCTTCAGTCGCAATTAAGAAATGAACTTAAAAGAATTGAGTTCTCTCTTTCCAAAAGATTTTCTCCTCATGTAACAATCGGCCGACTTAAACGCATGCGGTATCCCCATGAAGTGAAACAACTGCTGTCAAATATACGCAAGGTGGAAACACAACCCATAGGTGAGTTTAAAGTCAATGCAGTTAATATATACGAGACTACGTATAGTAAACACATGAATACTTCCCACTATCGACTCATCCAATCATTTTCGCTTCATCTTGAGAGTGACGGGGTTGATAATCGAAATCCGCGGTGAGTCGCAGGATATACTCCTTTCAGTCTCATTACTGAGGCAGGAGTAATTGATAAGAATCCGTATTTTTTTCTTATTTTGTCCATAGCGCCCTCAAGCAAACTCCATTTTTCGTTCGTACCCACTGTTTTAAACAATTGAAATTGTCCGTTCAATTGATTAAAACCTGCCTGCCGGCAGGCAAGGCCGGAAATGCCTATACCTACCAAACGTAATAATGTCCTTCCATCCCAAAGTTTTGCAAGTAACTCTTTTCCAATAGCAAACAGTTTCCACGCTGTAATAATTGGAAAAGAAAGTGTCCTCTGCATTGCGTGCGTCTCAAACTCCGAGGTTAGCAAAGTAACAGTGACACACCATCCTCCCACACCATTTTCACGCACATCATTTGCGACTCGTTGTGCAAGATAAAAAAGCATTGCCTCTATAAATTCGTGATTATTTGAATCAGCGGGAAAGGTGGTAGAGCGGCTGGTTGACTTGGCGTCCGTAGGTGGAGTAACACGAGAGTGGTCCTGCCCATTTGCAACTTCCCATAAAAAAAGTCCATGTTTGCCGAGAAGAATTGCTACATGCTCCCGTTCCATATCGGCAAATCCACCCACAGTAGTAATCCCAAAGCTTCTCAGGAAATTCTGGGTTTGTTTCCCACAGCCTGGTAACTTTTCAACAGGAAGTGGGGCAAGAAATTCTTTTTCTCTCCCTTCTGGAACTATAGTAATACCATTCGGCTTATTAAATCCTGAGGCAACCTTCGCAATAGTTTTTTGGCTTGCCACTCCCACAGAGCACGTAATGCCTAATTCGTGCTTCACTCGTTCCTTAATGTGCTGTGCAACCCAGACTGGACTTTCCCATAATGTCTGTGTCCCTTCCATATCCATATATAACTCATCAAGTGAGACTTGCTCTATAAGAGGGGAGTAGGATGAGCAAATTTCAACAAACTGTTCCGATGCACGCTCATATTTCGCAAAATTACCAGACAAAAAAATCGCGTGGGGACACAGGAGCTTCGCGCGAAAAAGGGGCATACCGGAGTGAACTCCATACGGTCGTGCTTCATATGAGGCTGTTGCGACGACTCCTCGGGAAGCGGGCGAACCACCGACAATCACCGGGCGACCTAGAAGCTTGGGATTATCCCGCTGTTCAACCGAAGCAAAAAAGGCATCTAAATCCACATGGAGAATCATCACCTTAAGATATATCCGAACAAAATACGAATGTCAATAAGGAAATGCTACAATAATTCTATATGGGTAAAGCATTCTTTATTATCGGAATATTGTTTCTTACAGTGGGAGCATCTTTATGGTTTTGGCAGAAACAACCAACTCCTATCATCTCTCCCGCCGTACCCAAACCCACGCCTCTCGCAAAATACTCATTTGAACAGCTCAGAACACGCTCTTATGAGGGAAGTGAAATTAAGTTAGAAAGAGTACTTGAACGGGAAGACGAGTTTACTTCATATGTATTTTCGTTTACTACAGATAGTAAAAGGGTAACCGGCCAAGCGAACCTGCCTGCGCAGGCAGGCCTGCCCCTTCGACAACGCTTGGGGCAAGCTAAATCTCCTGTCGTGGTGATGCTTCGCGGATACGCGGACAAAGAAATATACTTTACCGGCCTGGGAACAAGAAAAGCCGCGGGTGAATTTGCCAAAGCAGGATTTATCACTCTTGCCCCAGATTTTTTAGGATTTGGGGGATCTGATTCGGAAAGCGCAGACATTATCGAAGCAAGATTAGAGAAACCGGTTACAATACTTAATTTACTCGAGTCAATTAAAACTCTCCCCCAAGCAGATATTGGCAATGTGTTTTTGTGGGGACATTCAAATGGGGGACAAGTTGCTCTCTCAGTGCTTGAGGTAGGTAAAAATTCTATACCCACAACCCTTTGGGCTCCCGTGACCCGACCATTTCCCCAAAACGTGCTTGACTACATAGGAGAATTAGACGACCAAGGGAGAATGGTAATGGCCTCAATTAGCGCCTTTTTGGCAAATTACAACCCCGCTCAATTTTCAGTGGAGACGTATGTACAAGATATAACAGTCCCTCTCCAAGTGCATCAAGGTACAGGAGACCAGTTAGTCAAGGTCGAGTGGACGAATGAATTTGTAGAAAAAATTCGTAGTTTGGAAAAGCAGGTTGATTATTATACGTATAAAGGTGACGATCATAATCTCTCCCGCAATTGGGATACCGTCGTCGCTCGCGATATTGAATTTTTCAAAAAACATTTACAATAAATGGGCATCCACTTGACATTCAGAGTTATACTATCCTATAATTTATTAAATGAAAAAAGTACTCGCTGTACTTTCTTTTTTTGTTTTTTTGACTGGAGTTGTTGCAACAAATGCCATCGCCTCTGAGAATAGAGGGAGGGGTTTCTCGTTGTTTGGTAGTGATGATGCGACACCTCCGGGATTACTTCATGCTCTCACGCGTACTCCTAATCCACGTGCCCAAGAAGCAAGGGAAAGGGTAGAAACAAGACTTGCAACGTTATCAGCTCAACTCGCTGAGCGCAGAAAAGAACTCATCCGTAAATTCTTCAACAGAATGGTTGAGAGAATTGAAGCGGCAATAGAGCGACTCGAGCGATTGATAGGTCGAATTGAGCGAAGAATTGCAAAATTAGAAGCAGCAGGTGAAGACATGACAGATGTTAAGAACCAAGTAAATGACGCAAAGACCAAGCTCGGGAATGCGAAAGACGACCTCCAAGACGCAAAAGACGGATTGGAAGACATACTTTCAAGTAACGACCCCAAAGCGGCATTCAAAGAGGTAGGACAAACGATTCGCGCAGTTGTGCGCCAATTAGTAGAAGTACACAGAATTCTGGTTCATGTAATAGGTGATATTAAAGGTTTGAGGGTAGGACAAGAGGGGACACCTCCAGCAAGTGGAAGCCCAAGTCCATCACCCAGCCCTAGCCCAACAGCAAGCCCAAGTCCTAGCCCATCGCCGACCGCAACACCATGATAAGAACTATAGGAAACATAGTAATACCAGTACTCGTAATCGTAGCTTTAGTAGCGGGGATTGCGGTGGTTATTGGCCAGCGAGGAATTCCCAAAACCCTAATACCTACCGCAACACCACTAGTAAGTGAGGACATAAAAACCCAACAACTCTCTCAACAGGGTGCCAGCGACGACCCAGCCGCGATTGAACAAGATTTGAACGATACCGACCTCTCCGGCATTGATAAAGAACTTACCGATATAGAGCGTGAATTGTCCTCGTATTAACCAGTGAAGGTTTGTGAGAATTGTTTCAGTGCGTCATCCGTTAGGAGAGAAGAAAGCATAAAATTAATAAGACCTTTTTTCTTTTTATCGTCCCACTCTGCAGCACTTTGTCCAAAAAGAAATTCAAATGCCAGCAATCTATCTTCCCTAAATAAGCTTGGAAAAACTCTATTTCTAAATTCTAAATCTCCCTCATTATCTAACCTTTTATATCCAATTCCTTCTAGGCGGAGGTCTAATGACTTACCCTGATATTGCTGTCTTGTTGAAACTACTTCAACCGGAAGACTCGCACTACCAAAACCCGACAGTATTTCTTGGGCACGAGCAAACATTTTATTTGGTTCTCCGCGATCTACTTCAAATAAACCCGTATTGAATGTAAAACTTCCATCTGCTTCCTGAGAGATACCTGTTTTTACCTGTCTCCCCTGAACATAATCCATTGATAAAGAGAGTTTACCTCCCCACTCTCCTATAAACTGGTCTGCGTCTTCAGGAGTCATGGCTGCACCACCGTCATGAGCCAACCATCCTAATCTTATAGGGCGAGCAAGCTCAAAACTTGCAACTGCTATTGCACGGAGAATCTGGCGCGGATCCTCTCCTTGCTCAACGTATATTCTATGCGTGGCAAAATTATGGGCGTTACTGGGTTTTTGTTCTATTCTCATTTTGGCTACTATTTTACCACAAAATTGTATTCTAGGAAAATAATCCACTTGACAACAATCCAAACAAAACCCTAAAGTGGATCTATGGCAAGGACCGGAATTGCAACATTTGGACTGGATTATGGCCGTTGTCCACCATGGTTATTTGCGCGGATGAAACGCCTTGGTCGTTTGATTACCGAGGCAATCGTACTTGAGTATGGGAATAAAGAGTTTGTCCGAAGAATGTCGGACCCCTTTTTCTTTCAATCATTTGGGACGATTCTCGCCTTTGACTGGGATGCGTCGGGATTAACTACAACCACCACCGGCGCGCTCAAAGAAGCATTGCGGGGAACCGAAAGAACGCTAGGTATTTTTGTTGCAGGAGGGAAGGGAAAAACTTCGCTCAAAACTCCAGACGACATTACCCGCTATGCTGACTGGCATGGTTTTAACCCCAATCCTTTGGTCTATGCCTCAAAGATGTCGGCAAAGGTTGATAATACGGCAGTACAGGATGGTTTTACGCTCTATCATCACTCGTTTATCTTTACTAAGGATGGGTTATGGACAGTCGTACAGCAGGGGATGGATACGGCGCGTCAGCGTGCAAGGAGATACCATTGGTTATCTGATAAACTGACAGATTTTGTAGAAGAGCCTCATTCTGGGATAAAGGACACTAAGCTCTCAACTCGAAGCTCTAAAGTTCTAAACTTGGTTGCAAAAAAAAGTAGAAAAACGCGAGACACGAGTGCAACATTAGTTAAGGAAGAATTTCCAACACTTCTCAAGGATTTAAAGGTGCTTGATTATGTCAATTTTCCCTTTGATAGGCGACGAATGGAAAAATCGCTCTCGTTTGCACATGATTCTCAACCTGAAAACTTTGAACAGTTACTTGGCGTTCGAGGGGTTGGACCAAAAACGATTCGAGCATTATCTCTTGTTTCTGAAGTTATTTATGGTGCAAAGCCGTCGTACACCGATCCTGCGCGGTATTCCTATGCGCATGGTGGCAAAGACGGAATTCCTTATCCTGTTGATCGCTCAACGTACGATACTTCTATATCTGTTCTTGAGCGTGCAGTTAAAAAAGCCCGCCTGGGGTATTACGAACGCTTAAAAGCACTTCAGAAGCTCGTATAAACCTGATATACTAAATACATGCTTCAAGACCTGGGCCGTATCATCACTACGTTTGGCATTATCCTCATCATCATTGGAAGCGCACTCTGGTTCTTTGGTAAACTCCCCTTTATCGGTAAACTTCCAGGCGATATCCTTGTACAAAAACCTAATTTCACCTTTTATGCACCAATTACGACCGCAATTATCATTAGCATAGTTCTTTCGCTTCTCCTTACTATATTCTCAAATATTAAAAAATAATCCATGCCCACACTTGCCCTCTTTTTAATTCTCGCAATTCCCGCCGAGATTGTAGGCACTTTTGTTGGATTTGGCGCAACGACACTTCTTGTCCCTGCCGCCTCGCTTTTCTTGCCTATTAAAGACGCAATTGTCTTAGCAGCACTTTTTCATATGTTTGGAACATTATGGCGGGCACTTTACTTCCGAGGAGGAATTGATTGGAAAATTGTGACCTTTTTTGGCATTCCCAGTTTAATACTTGCTGGTATTGGATCCTATCTTCTCTCAATCTCTCCAGCACAATGGATTGCACGAATCCTTGGTATTTTCTTAATACTCTGGGCGGGGGCTGCGCTTTCTGGCAGACAGTTCACCCTCCCCACCAACCGTCTTTTCACCGCAATCGAGGGTGCACTGGTAGGCTTTTTAGCAGGATTAATCGGGACAGCGGGAGCCTTGCGCGGAGCATTTTTGTCTTCCTGGAATATGCACAAAGATTTTTACCTTGGAACGGGAGCAGCAATTGGGCTTGGAGCTGATGTTATTAAAGTAGTTGTCTATAACCAGACAGGACTTCTCAATTTTAACCTCACTATAGTCTTTGTATTTGCAGTAGTCGCGCTCGTGGGAACAACGGTAGGAAAGGTACTCGTTGGCAAGACCGGCCAAGAAACATTTAGGAAGATTGTGTTGGTCGCCCTTATACTTGCAGGTTTACGGTTTTTGGTACAATAGAACAGTATGAAGTTCTACTCAAAAACCAAAAAAACGCAAAAGTTAGGATACAGAACCTCTGATTTCTTTAGAGGAAAAACTTTTGGTGCAAAACCGCAAGCGCCTAAGTTCACTCCCCAACGATTTAAGATTCAACATAAGGGGTAGGAGGTGCCAAGCTAATCCACCTTCGAGGTGGAAGTGTATCTACACCTATGGAATTAAAGAATAAACAAAGTTTGTCCCTTAGGGATAAAGTCATTTTAATCACCGGGGCTTCGCGTGGGATTGGGGCGGCGACAGCCACTCTTGCCGCTCAAGAAGGAGCAAAAGTAGTTGCTAACTACAATAAAAACAAAAGAGGAGCGGAAAAAGTCGTTCAATTAATTAAAAACTCTGGCAGTGAGGCAATTGCAATTCAAGCAGACGTTGCTAATAGAGAACAATCAAAACACATGGTTGATGAAATTATAGAAAAGTGGGGGAGAATTGATGTACTTATAAATAATGCAGGAGTTTTGGCTTACAAAGACTTTGATGAAACTTCACCCTAGGAGATTGATTGGCAAATTGACGTGAATATCAGTGGCTTAATTCATCTAACCAATATTATTCTTCCAATTATGCAAAAACAGAAAGATGGGATAATTGTTAATATTTCTTCTGGTGCGGGAAAGAGAGGAGGAGCCAAAATGGCGGTTTATTCTGCCACGAAATTCGCTGTTATCGGCTTTACGCAATCTCTTGCGCAAGAAGTAGAAAAGAATAATATTAGAGTTTATGCTGTTTGTCCTGGAACAACGGCAACTGAAATGGGAGATTATACTGGTATACCACCAGAAAAAGTCGCCCGCCGTATTATTAAGTGTGTAAAAGAAGAACTAGGACTTTCCCCAGGAGAAGACACGGAAATTTACTGGTAAATCTAACTTCTTCAGAGTATAATATCGGCATGGCCGCAGAAACCAAACCTACCTCTATTCTTGCGCGGGAAGAGGATGGGACAATTCAGTTAACCATTACTATTCCCACCCCTGTAATTGCACAAGCAGAGCGTGAAGCACTCGAAGAACTCACAAAAACAACCGAGATCCCAGGATTTCGGCCTGGTTATGCTCCTCTTGAAGAAATAAAAAAGCGAGTATCTGCCCAAACAGTGCTCGAACGCATACTGGGAAAAGTGCTTCCTCTTACATATCGAGCGGCCCTTGAAGAACACAAAATTACTCCTTTTCTCTCTCCTAAGTTTGAGCTTGTGCGCTCGGAAGAAGGAAAAGAGTGGGTAGTGAGAGCCACCACTTGTGAAGCACCGAAAGTAACACTTGGTGACTATCAAAAGGAACTCGACGAAGCCAGACGGGTAAGCAGTCTCTGGATACCCGGAAAAGACGGCAATCCGACAGCTGGCGGAAAAAATGAACCCTCCGGGCCAGGGAGTCCTCAGGGCCAGAGGCCTACACCTCCCGAAAAAGAAAATCTTGTGATTGAAACACTGCTCAAGGCATCAAAAGTTGTTATACCCAAACCACTCCTTGATGAAGAAGTGAATCATCGATTAGCCACCCTTCTTGACCAAACACAAAAGCTAGGTTTGACCATTGAGCAATACCTCGCCTCAACCGGAAAAACGGTCGAAAGCTTGAAGCAGGACTATAGAAACCAAGCTAACCAACAAATTTCCACCATGCTTCTTTTATCCGCAGTAGCAGATAAGGAAGGAATAACTGTTGAAGATGAAGAGGTCACACGCATCACGCAAGAGACAGAAAACGGCAAAAATGGACAAATTTCTCCTACCCAAACACAGGTTATTCGTGAGGTTTTAAAACGAAGACGAGCGCTTGACAAATTAACCGCTTCACTGTAGAATGAGGGCAAGTTTGTCATACTATGGCACCAGCAACAAAAACAAAACCCCAACGTCAAGGTAAACAGGCATCCAAACCCCAAGTCCTCGAAACTTTGCGTGATTTGGGAAACGAGACCGCTGCTTCTGGCCGTGATGCAGCGTTCGAAGTGGGGCGCGACTTTTTCCGACAACTCGTTGGACTTTCTGAACAAAAAATCTCAGGTAACCTTGTGCCGGGAGAAACCATCCAGATGGAGGAGGTTTTGACCGGGGTGGCGCAAGAGCGAAAGCAACTCAGGGCTCAACTCGCACAGGAACGACGAATGCGAGCGCAAGAACAACAGCTCTCACAGAAAAAACAGGAAGAGTTGCGCGTGCAACTTGCAGCCGTAACAACCGAAGTTACTCAACTTGCCAAAACAACCCAAGGATTGTCCCGCGAGGTACAGATTGCCACAATGTCCGCTCCTATTGAACCGGGAGCCTACCACGTTATTTTCTTTGAGAAGTTGCTTACCTTTATTCGCTCGTTCAGAAAGAAAATAGAAAATGCCTCAGAGTGGCTTTCTATGTACAATGCACGCTCACGCAAACGTGCCCATAGTTTCTGGGGACAAGTGGGAGTGTCAGGAGCCAAGCGACTTCTCTCAGCAGAGGATTATCTCCAACGGGCCGCCGCGTAAAGGTTTACTTACCAGCGTAAAGTGTACCCGTTCTTCTGACTTCTCGGGGAATTCCTCGAATACATTTAAATTTCTTAACTTCTCGCCCATCAACCCAAGCATACTCATCGAATTCAGGCGCAAGTGTTACCTTACCGCTTTTATACTTTACCGCGAATTTAATGGCCACCGTCGGCACGTTATCCGGACGAAGATAGACTACATTGTCTAAGTAACGAAGATCACTCACTTCCAATCCACACTCCTCCTTTGCTTCTCGTTTGACCAATTTTTCCAGCAAATCTTCCCAATCCAAGATATCAAAGTTTTTCCTAGTTATCGGATTATTTTTCAAATCCGACCACTCTAACTTGCCTCCGATAACACCCCATAAACCGGGATGCGCGACTTCTTTCCGAGAACGCTTGAGGATTAAACATTTTTTGAGACGAGGGTGATAAATCACACCTGTAACGACGAAGTAAAACAACTTTTCTTTTTTGGCTTTCGCCAAAGATATTTTTAAGGTTGTTTTGATCTTTTCCACTTCGTTTCAAAAATTAAAACAACTTTTCTTTTTTGGCGTGACTAAGAGAAATTTGCATGTCGAGAGAGGTTTGTTGCCAGTGGGCGCATCAGGACTCGAACCTGAGACCTTTCGCACGTCAAGCGAACGCTCTACCAACTGAGCTATGCGCCCATTTTTAAGGAATTCACTTATTGTACCAAAATCACCTTTCACTGACAAGCGAAGTGTTACTCTCTCACACAAAAGTAACTTCCTATGGGCGCAAATTCCGCAATACCCCAACCATCCGATAAAAACGCTGATGCACTTCCACCATCCAAATTCAATGCGTCCGTGAATCTCACCTCTATTTTATCTCCCACCACTGCTAAAACCTCGGGGAGTTCGGCTAAATAAGGACCGAGATTTGGTGAACCCGCAACAAACAGCACTATAAAGAAGACTCTACCATCCTCCTCTTGAGCAACCACCACCCGTCGCGCCAGCTCATCGTTACGAATGGAGAGCTTTTCTATGACACCATTCTGCAGGAGCAATGGCCCCGACTGGAGCGCAAATCGCACGCCGTTTTGGGGAACATCGTATGAAATACGCGCATTTCCTTCGTAATCAACAGAGAAAAAGCCGTTAAAAAGTCTGTTTTTGTGTGTATCGCTCATTTTCTCGCCTTCAGTCACAAATAGTCCAATAGGTGAGTTTTGCATGGTATAAAATCCTCCATTAACTATACTCGCACAGTTCTTCTCCTCCCTTGCATCTTTCGCGCTCAACTTCTCCGTAAAATTCGGATAAAGGATGATTTTTTGAGGATCACGCACCCGTACCCACGCCGCACGTAAAGAACTACCACTAAATACAAACTCAAGAGTCTCACTGCTCGTTGGTTGTAGGGTAGGAGTGGCTGTAGGAATAGATAAAGTGGGCTGCTCCTTGCTTTGCATATACCCTAGTGCCGCCACAACAACTAATCCCACCAAAAATATCACTCCCATCCTTCTCATTATTTTTCAGGAATTATTATCTCACACAAAAATACAACAAAAAAGGCACCTTAGGGTTACTAGAGAATTGAAACAAAACTGTCGCTGTTGACAGTATTTTCACCAGATGGCGAATTGTTTCAATACCCATGAACCGGTCGGTGCCTTCTTGCACTATTCAGTTGTTTGCGGACGTTAGGCGGCTAGATGTGCCCGGTGCTCGCAGAGAGCCTCCGCGTAATGCAGAACTTCTGCCCGAATCTTCCAGAGGCCTTTGATCTGAGAGAGATGCGATTCGACTACTCGAAAGATGCCCTCCAGGTTCTGGAAGAATCGGTTATCATCCATCGCAGCCCAGATCTCGTGCCCCTTAGGGTTTATGGCCCATAGGAAGTAAGCTTCCCCAGACTCGCGAGTATCCCTAAGGTGACCGAGAACGAGCTTATCATCGGCTGGTTCACCGATCATTATCTGCTCTGCAGCCTGCAGAAGCATTGCTATCTGGTCTTGATCATCAACGACGAACCAAGAATTCCCTGGGCGATACCTGTTTCTCATTTTCCTTGCTCCTTTCGAGCTTGTCTCGCCAAACGGCGGACAGAACGGTGAATTCCGCTTCGCGGAACTCCCAGGCTAGCTAGTACCAGTAGAGAGCAACACGTGTGTTGCGTGACAGGTTGGACAGATATGCCCAAACTGCTTTACTCACGACATTATCCCTCACATTTTCATGCGAGGAAAGGGAAAGGAGCTGTGCTACAGTTACACATTTGAGTGGTTCGTCATAGCCATTCGTTTGAGTGTTCCCGTAGTGCGTGTCTTCGCTTTCACCTTCGCGGCTCAAGTACGTTATGAACGCGCCAGGAACAGGGTTGCTCGGTAGAGACGATAGCGCCTCAAACAGTTCTGTTCTCAGAGCAGGCCCTGACTCAAGTACCGTTTTAGAGAATGCGGTGTCACCCCGACGGTCTTCATCATTCTCGAACGGTAAAAGAGCAAGAAACATACCCATGTCGTTGTGCTCCTTTCGAGCTTGTCTCGCCAAATGGCGGACTGAACGGTGAAGCAGACCTAAATCTTACTTCCCAAGCTGGTTTATGTTGTGCTACCCCGAGAGCAACCACGAGCTTCCTCCTTGAAAGAAACTAGCTTCCTTACCACCAATATGTGGCACACCGAATACCAATTGCTTGATACTCAAAGCGCCACATACTGTGGTTATTTCCGCAAACGATGTCAAAGTGCAAGAATGAAAACACAAAATAGATAAACAGAAAGCAGCGAATTGCTTACCTTTACCTACATTGCAGGTGAATTGTACCAAAAATTGAGGCAAAAATCAAAAATGATAAGTGAAAAGCCCACCATATGGAAAAATGCCACGAACAATGTTACGCTATACAATTGAAAAATTTTCTGATAGTATCAGGGGGTCATATTTAGAAGATCGCATATGAGAAGCGGTAAAGAAAGGTTATTTAAATTTCCGAATGAAATTGTGGAAATTAAGCTTAGACAGAAAGCAGAAACAATTGCCGCTCGCAATAAACGGTACGTGATTGGGTTGGGTATTGGACTAAGTGTTATCGCAGTGGGGCAACTCTTTAGCGCAGAAGAAATAAAAACCTTTGGACTTATAGGCACTATGGGTATGCTTACTTTAATATTGAAGGGATTTAATGATATAGAGTCATTTGCTAAAGAAGCACAACGTTGGGGAATAGAAGTCGAATCACGATTTACTCGATTACGATTTAAATAGATTGAGGTTACTTAATGGGTTAGATGATTAATACTTTACCCAATAGGTGATATTCGCGTTCTTTCTGAGCTCTTCCATCCACGACTGAAACGCGTCTGTTAGTTTAGTTTGTCTTAACTGTTGTCGTGCTTCTTCGCGAAGCTCGTCCTCCGACGCACCCTCTGTTAAGGATTGCTTGTTATCCTTAATATGTGTTTCTATCTCTTCATCAGAAATAGAAACCTTGGGAGTGAGAATTTTCTCCACTATCTTCTGGACTCTTATTTGCTCTATAAACCGTGCTCTGTCCAAACCCTGGAATGCGAGTACCGTGTTAACATCTTGCCCCTGCTCTTTCACACTCTTTTCGAACTCTTCGACAATTTTGTTCACCTCTTCCTGGCTTACCGTTACATTCTGCTTATCGGCTTCCTGAAAAATGAGAGTTTTGGTAATCAAATCCTCCAGTGTTTGGCTACCTCCTCGCCGTTCAAGCTCGGAAACGACCGTTAGTCGGGTAATTGGCTGTCCGTTAACCGTTGCCGCAATAAAAAGTCCGCGTGAGAGATATAGCAATCCTCCCACAAGAGCAAGAAGCAGTAAAACCCTAATAAGAATCATTCGTTGTCGAGCGGAAACTAGTTCGTTGTGAACGGGGGATTCTTCGCTTTTAAGTTGTGGCATTTTCTTAGTATAGCACACATGAGAAACGGTAAGAGCAAGAAGAAGATTTTCGAAATAAATCTTTTATCTCCTTGGGCCACTTTTGGGAGCAGCACGATAGCGATCGTACCTACCAGACTTATCGCGATCTTCCCAATCTTTAACTGCATTATCCAGCACTGGATACGCTGCACTAAATATCCTCTCAACTCTAGCTACGTCACCACTATCTATTACACTTCTTACTTCTTTTAACAATAGTAGTTCTCTGCGTTGAAGAAGTCCTGCGTAAGGATGACCTCTTATTTCAAATGAAGGCCTCAAAATATCTGTTATACCACCAAAACGGTCTTTCCATAATTCAATCGATTGCCTACGTACAGGTTCACTTCCTTCTTTGGCTCTTAAAATTTCAATAAGAGCCGCCCCAACAGCATTTTTTAGATTCCTTATCAAAATCTCCTGTTGATCTACCCACTTAATAATTTCTCCTCCCCTTCTCAGAAGTGAGGTTACAATGGATGTCCCCTCGTAAGCACGTAATAACAAAGCCTCATAAGCTTCTGCTGAGTATTGTTGAACTTCTTCGACTGTCTGGGCTGTCTGGGCGAAAGTCAAATGTGTTAATGCGCCGACTTTAAGAGGATTTTTTACGTGCGGACCAATTTCCCTATGTATTCCATTAAGCTCTATAATTATTACAGTAACGGGAATTCTATGATCAAATAGGAGCGACCTAAGTCTATTAATTCTTGAAGATAAATCTTGGGCAAATCGAATCTCTCCTCGAATCATAACTATATTCATTAAATCTGGTAACGATACGCCTAAACTTGGATCGGTGCGCGCTTCTTCTTGTTGGCTCTCATCAATTATTGGTTTGTCTAAAAATCTTTGAATCACTCTTTCATTTTGTCGAAAAACCCTCCAAATATCTTGATGCGTGTGCCAAATAACTCTTCCGTTTGGCTGATTCCATCCAACCCTCCATGTATCATCCAGCATAAATCCAACCATCCCCGTACGATCTATGGTCCCTATAAAATCAGGTCTTTGGTCAGGAGTTTGTCCGTCCGGTCGACGCTCCCGCATACTGCATAATGTATTTTACACCCTTCTGCAACATTCTCAACCCACCTATGGTATAATTGAACCAAATGGAAGAAGAAGCGGCAAAAATTGAACAGTATCGAGAAGAAGTCAAACATGCAATAGAAGAAGAGAAGAAGAAAGGAACACAGGGGAATCCCACCCTCCTCCGTGTGAATCCCTCAAAGCTAACCCCAAAGACGCTTATCCTATGGGGCAAATTACAAGAGGACAATCTCACAAAAGAGGAAGTAGAGGCCACCCGTATGGAAACAGAATCTGAGAGCTCAGATGGGTGGTTAGTAAACCAAATAGCTAATAAACTTACCGAGAAAGTGATGCAAGAATCGTTAAAAGCAGAAGAAGCCGCGTAAAATGCATAGAAAAACCCATTCCTCTTCAAACCCCAATCTGGTACAATAATTCTTGATGGTAAAAACACTTAAAGATCACCGAGAAATAGGAAGAGAATTAGATTTATTCTCCACCCATGATGTTGCACCAGGAGCAATTTTTTGGCACCCAAAAGGGTGGATAATTTATAGAACACTTCTATCTTTTATCCAAGAAAAAACAGAAAGGGAAGGCTATCAAGAAATTAGCACCCCTGTTATGGTAAAAAGCGCGCTGTTTAAACAATCCGGTCATTGGGAACACTTCGGAGAACATAATATGTTTAACCTCACAATCGATAACGAAAGTTGGAGTTTGAAACCAATGAATTGTCCAGAATCAACGCTTGTTTATAGTTCACGAACCCGTAGCTATCAAGATTTACCGTTAAAACTTTCAGAATATGGAATCCTTCATCGCAGGGAATTATCTGGAGTGTTAGGTGGACTTTTCCGAGTCCAACAATTCTCAATTGATGATGCTCACCTGTTCGTACGTCCTGATCAAATTCAAGCAGAGATACACACATTACTTGAACTCGTTACAGAATTCTATCGCTCTCTCGAGTTTATCCCTCATTTTTATTTAGCAACAAAACCGGACAAGGCAATGGGTGACCAAAAATTATGGGAAGAAGCAGAGCGGGACTTAGAGATTGCGCTAAAAAGAGCAAAAGTAAAATATGACATAAAACCAAAAGATGGAGCATTTTATGGCCCAAAGATTGACATCCACATTAGAGATTCGCAAGATCGCGATTGGCAGTTGGCAACTATTCAGCTTGACTTTCAAATCCCAGAAAGAATGAAGTTGGCCTATGTTGATCGCGATGGCAGCAAAAAGCGACCGGTGATGATTCATCGGGCAATTTTTGGTTCATTTGAACGATTCATAGGTATTTTAATAGAACATTACCAAGGGGCTTTTCCACTCTGGCTCTCCCCCATACAAGTAGTCGTAATCCCGGTAACGGACAGAAACATAGAGTATTCCCAAAGGGTAGTTGAAAAGCTCCAGCAGGAGCATATCCGTACTGAGCTTGATGATAGGGCGGAAACGATGCAAGCCAGAATTAGAGATGCAGAACTCCAAAAAGTGCCATATATTCTTGTGGTAGGGGATGAAGAGGAAAAGGGCGGTACAGTTGCAATAAGAACGAGGGGTGGAAAAGAGATTAGAGAATTAGAGATTAGTGAGTTAGTTAAAAATATGAAGGCGGCTATTGAAAAAAGAACAAGTAGGCTTGTATAATACGTGTGGTATCTTTGAGAAGAGGACATAACACAAAACCGTTCTGGCGGAAAAACGAGCAAATACGAGCGGATACGTTGCGCGTCATCGGCCCTGACGGTAAACAAGTAGGCATTTTGCCACGCGAAGTTGCCCTTAAGGCGGCACGTGAGTTATCAGTTGATTTAGTAGAAATTGCGCCCAGCGCTACACCACCTGTTGCCCGCCTTGTTGATTATACGAAGTTTTTGTACGAACAGGAGAAAAAGGAACGTGAGCAACGGAAAAAACAAAAGAGGGGCGAGCAACTCAAGGAAGTATGGTTTACACCTTTTATTGCCACAAATGACTATGAGGTTCGACTCGCGAAGGTTAAGGAGTTTTTAGAAGAGGGCGCAAAGGTACGAATAACAATTAGGCCAAAAAGGCGATTGTTTGATACAAGGCCATTATACACTGTGATGGGGAGAGTGCTTGCTCACTTGGCTGACGCTGCCCGAGTTGAACAACAACCAAAAATGCTGGGTCGACAACTTATTGGGGTCGTGACACCGCTTAAAAAAGTAAAGGAGAGCGTCCATGAAGGTAAAGAAAACAAAAATAAAGACTAAAAAAATTGCTACTCGACGGTTTAAGGTAACCGGTACCGGTAAGATTTTACATTTGCGAAGTTTCCGCCGACACCTGAAAACGGTAAAATCAAAAAGAGCGCGCGTACAAAAGCCTGTTGCATTAACAGGCGCGAATTTAAGGAAAGTAAGAAAAATTTTGGGAGTGTAATGGGAAGACAAACAAAATCATTTCGGCAGACACGCTCGGCACGAGTAGGTGACAAGTCGGCAAAGAGCTTTGGACCATATCAAAGAATGGAACCTTACGGTAAAAATAAATTCGAAGCACGAAATCCTAAACAGTAATTAAATTTAATCCGCCATCTGGCGGACAAAACGTTTTGAAATTTAGAACATTAGAATTTAGGATTTGTTTCGAATTTAGATATTAGAATTTCGAATTTTAAATATTATGGCACGCGTTAAATCACCAACCAGACGAAGACATAAAAAAATTCTAAAAGCTGCAAAAGGCTTTCGTCAAGCACGCAGGAAGAGATACCAAACAGCTCGCGAGGCAGTGCTCCATGCTGGTCAATATGCGTATATTGGGCGAAAACAGCGTAAACGCAATTTCAGAACGCTTTGGATAGAACGTTTGAATGCTGCAGTCCGAGAAGAAGGTTTAACCTACAGTACATTCATCGCCGGTTTGAGAAAAGCCAACATCAACTTAGACCGAAAAATCCTCTCTCAACTTGCTATTGAAGAACCGGAGACATTTAGCAAAATAGTTGAGCGGGTAAAGAGTGCATAACAACACTTAACCAAACCCCTCAACAATAAAAGCTTCCCTTATAGGAAGCTTTTTTGTTACGATTAAGGTGTATGGAAGAACGGATACAAAATCTCAAAAATGAAGCATTGGCGCAAATTATGGGTGCGCAGAGCATTGAAGAATTAGAAAATCTTCGTGTTACGTTTCTTGGTCGAAGAGGAGAACTCAATCCACTCACACAACAACTTAGGACACTTCCCATTGATAAACGAATAGTTGTTGGACAAATGATAAATGATGCAAAAGAGGTAATTGAAAGTGCACTTGGGCAGCAACGCCAAAAACTTCTTAAAGGCAAGGGAGAAGGGGAGTGGTTTGACTCAACCATTCCTGGAATCAAACCCCAAATGGGACACCTTCATCTTGTAACAGCGGCGATAGAGGAAATCTCAAGAACATTTGAAAGAGTAGGTTTTGTACGTGTCCGATACCCTGAGGTTGAGTGGGATTGGTTTGCGTTCGAAAGTCTTAACATGCCCAAAAATCATCCGGCGAGAGACGATTGGGAGACTTTTTTTGTAGACGCGCCATCTCATCCAAAATACGGTCAGATGGTTCTTACTCCTCATACTTCATCTGGACAGGTAAGAGAAATGGAACGGGTTAAAGTACCCCCTATCAGAATGATCAACATAGCAAAATGCTACCGTCGACAATCAGATGTATCGCATGTTCCTATGTTTCACCAGTTTGAGGGATTGGTAATAGATGAAAACATTTCTATTGTTCATCTTCGCGGGACACTTGATTACTTCGCACGAAACTTTTTCGGTTCTGGTCGCAAGACGCGACTGCGGCCATACCACTTTCAATTTACCGAACCTTCGTTTGAGGTTGATGTCACATGCGGCGTATGTAACGGCAAGGGCTGCAAACTTTGCAAAGGTGGGTGGCTCGAACTTGGAGGGGCAGGAATGGTACATCCTGTTGTACTTAAAAATGGAGGAATAAACCCGAATAAATATACCGGTTTTGCCTTCGGGTGGGGAGTCGAACGAACTTTCATGATGAAACAAGACCTTAAAATCCCAGACATTCGATTACTTTATAGTTCAGATTTAAGATTCTTACGACAATTCTAGTCTTAATATTCATATATGAATATATGGATATCTTAATCCCAGATTCCTGGCTTAGGGAGTTTTTAAAAACTAAGGCAACATCCAAACAAATTGCCGAATATCTTTCCCTCTGTGGCCCTTCAGTTGAAAAGGTAACAAAGGAGGGTGAGGATTTCGTTTATTTAATTGAAATAACCACTAACCGAGTAGATTCGGCAAGTGTGTTAGGAATTGCAAGAGAGGCGGCAGCCGTTTTACCACGCTTTGGTATCTTAGCTTCATTCATTCCATTAACCATAAAGCGAGAGCAAGAATTTTCCTCTCAAGTGACTTATCTTACGGCCCATGTTGATTCAACGCTCTGCCCAAGATTTACTGCAGTGCTCATTAAAAACGTCAAAATAGCCCCCTCGCCTGCCTGGATGCAAAAGCGACTCACGCTGATAGGTATTCGTCCAATTAATAACATTGTTGATATTTCAAATTATTTGATGGCTGAACTTGGCCAACCCACACACACATTTGATTATGACAAAATTCGCGGCGCAACAATGAAACTACGCGCAGCAGCGAAAGGCGAGAAAATAACTACCCTCGATGGTAAAACCCACACACTTCCCGGAGGCGATATTGTAATCGAGGACGGTGAGGGTCGTCTCATTGACCTCGCAGGAATTATGGGAGGGGAAAACTCCGCAGTTCACGAACATACGAAAAACGTTCTTCTTTTCGTACAAACGTACAACCCTGCGACTATCCGTCGCACTTCTATGTCCCTTGCGCACAGAACAGTAGCGGCAACTCTTTTTGAAAAGGGGCTTTCCACGCAACTCGTGTCGCTTACCATCAAGCGAGGGATTGACCTTTTTGAAGAGTTAACAGGCGGGCAGGCAGAAAAAGAAATTTTAGATATATATCCTCACCCTTATAAAGAAAATCTAATTAAAACTAATTTAGAATTTATCCAAAAAAGAATTGGTGTTGAAATGAGTGAAAAAGAAATTTCAAATATTTTAACTTCTTTAGGATTTGCCGCAAAATGGATAAACGACACCATAGAAGTGGTAATCCCTTCATGGCGCGCGCAAGATATAGGAATTCCTGAAGATATCGTTGAAGAGGTAGCACGCATTTACGGATATCACAATTTACCAAGTGAACTTATGACTGGCAAGATTCCAGACCCACTTCCTAGTGCTCCATTTGATTTTGAATTGAAGGTAAAACATATTCTCAAGGGGTGGGGAGGAGTTGAAGTGTACACTTTGTCGTTGACGCCAGGAGAATTTGTGGACCTGGAAGGGCGTCATTCCTGGGCATTAAAATTGAGAAATCCTCTGGGAAGTGATTCGGAATATCTGCGCACTTCACTTGCGCCTTCTCTCGCCTCGGCCGCACAACAAAATGCAGGAGAAAAAGAGCCGTTTCATTTATTTGAAATGGCAAATGTGTATCTTCCAACTCGCGGGAAATTGCCGGAAGAAAAAATGATACTTGGGGGGATTTTTATCGGACATGACTATAGGACGGCAAAGGGAATTATTGAGGCGTTTCTCGCAGAATTGAATATCGAGGCAACGTTCAACGCCCAAGACGCAGGAGGTTTTTTGCCGAATCATAGAATTTCAATTACGAGTAAAAAAGAGGAGATTGGTCAGTTGGGTGTACTTACTCAAAATAAGTTTATTCATTACGAATTTAATATGGAACTCTTACACAGAAGTTTGACACCCCAATCTTTTCATCCTATCCCAAAATACCCAGCTCATGTCGAGGATATCTCGTTGGTACTTCCTCCTCGGACGCTCCTTGGAGGAGTCTTCGATGCAGTTAAGAATGCGGATACTCATGTGGTTTCTGTTGAACTTATAGATGTTTACCAGGATACACGAACTCTCCGTATTAAGTATCAAAATCCTCATAAAACATTAAACGATAAAGAGGTAGAAAAAATCCGAGAGAAAATTATAAAGATGTTGCGTTCAAAATTTGGAGTACATGTTAAGTAATTTAATCCGGAATTCCACCCCTGGGATGGAAACATGAAGGTAGGAAAAGCTAAGGTATTGGGGTTGGAGAGGGCGAAGGTGAGGGTGTGGGTGTGGCGGAAAGTACGCTTCCGACTGTAATCGTAATTTTTCTATCTGATTCTCGACCCTTTTCGTCTCGGGCTTTTACGCGGAGTGTATGAGTACCATTTGTTGTAGTAACACTTGTTTCGTAAGGAGCGGTGGTGAAGGTTGCGATTTTCGCACCATCAAGCTCCAATTCCACCTGTACTATACGCTCAATTGAGGAAACAACTAATTTAGCGGTAAAAGTAGTTGTTTCAATTAATTGATTATCCTTTGGCGTCTCAAAATCAACATTAATAGGACTTGAACCACAATAATCGTTTGGAGGATGATAGCGCGGATCGGACTGGCCAGCAAGCCACGCATCTATTCCCTCTTGCCAGCGGTTTGGAGAACCAAGTGGGTCTTTTTCTTTAAAAATAAAATATTCCTTTTCCTCGTAATTACCCGCAGCCACATCCGACGGTGTTGCCAATTTCCCCTCATTCTTACAAATTTTTAATTTTTGGTGCACTGGATCGTCTCCTTGTGGCTGTGTCCCTCCAATGAAGTATTCCGCCCGTGCGGGAAATCCATCGTGCGCACTAAAGCCTGAAACGCTATCTACCTCGACCGTGGCGATCCCCGGTGGGGGAGCAAATGATACATTTGGTCTATCCCGCAACGCTACTTGAATAATCCGCCGCCAAATAGGTGCAGCACCCGTCACCCCCGATGAGACTTCTTTCATCTCACTATTATCATTGTTTCCAACCCAGCCGCCCACCGCTACCTGGCCGGAAGCCCATCCGACCGTCCAATTATCTCGTTTGTCGTTCGTTGTCCCGGTCTTAACTGCAACTGTTCTTCCGGACACAACCAGCGCTGAACGGAGACCGAACACTTGCTCTCTTGCTTGGTTATCAGAAAGAATGTCGGAAATGAGAAATGCCTGCTCGGGAGTCATGACCGCTCTTCCCGCTTTTGGTTTTACCTCCTCAAGCACCTTTCCCACTCTATCCTCAACTTTTAATATTGTAATAGGTTCGACCTTTTTGCCTCCGTTTGCAAACGCGGCGTAAGAAGAGGTAAGTTCAAGAAGCCGTACCTCTCCACCTCCTAATGTCACTGATAAACCAAAACGGGAGAGATTTTCTTTTGTTGGCTCAAGTGTCGTAATTCCTAAATCATAGGCAGTGTGTAACATGTCTTTTACACCTACCAAGGATAAAAGTTTTACTGCCACCATGTTTATAGAATTACCAAGTGCATATCGCAACTGCATCGGCCCGCGGTATTTCCCATCATAGTTCACAGGTTCATAATCCGGCTGACCCACCCCTCCAGGAAACACGGTAGGCACATCCATAATCATAGTAGACGGAGTATATCCCTTCTTAAGTGCGGTAAGATAGGTCACCGGTTTAATAGCAGAACCCGGCTGACGAAGAGAAAGCGTAACATTCACTTGTCCGTCATAATTGGGGTCATTAAAGTTCTTGGAACCCACCATTGCAAGAATCTCTCCGGTTTGGACATCGAGCACTACAGCAGCCCCATTTGTAATGTGAAGACTCTCAACTTTAGCAATTTCTTCCGCAACTATCTTCTGCGCCTCCTCCTGTAATTTCAAATCAAGTGTGGTGGTGACACGCAGACCTGCCCCCTGAACTACCTCTCGGCCATAACGCTCCTCCAATAACTCCTGTACATACATGACAAAATGGGGTGCCTTGAAGTTCGCTCCGGCTTCGGTAAACTGTACATTGGGTAGTTCTTTCTTTGCTCCTTCTTCTTGTTCACGCGTAATGTACCCGTCTTCGCGCATTCGCCGCAATACATCTTCCGCTCGTGTGCTGTAAGCTTTTGGATTCGAACCAAAAGGAGAATAGTAAGAAGGCCGTTGAGGAAGTCCTGCTAAAATTGCTGCCTCGACAAGACTTAAGTCCTTTACACGCTTACCAAAATAGGTTTCTGCTGCTGCTTCCACTCCCGACGCAGTTCCTCCATACGGCGCCTCGTTAAGATACATCCCTAAAATTTCATCTTTACTGTATCTGCGTTCAATTTGAACCGATAAGATGAACTCACGGATTTTGCGAAAGACGGTTCGTTCAGGAGAGAGGAGCCGATTTTTCACCAATTGTTGCGTCAGTGTTGATCCCCCTTCAAGCCGACCTTTCAGCGCAGTATTAACTAGTGCGCGCAGAATCCCAAAAGGATCAAATCCTTCATGTTTGTAGAAATTTTTGTCCTCAATTGCAATTGTTGCCTCTCGTAGATATACGGGAATATCCTCAAGCTTAACAGGTGTTCTTTTCTGCTCGGCGAACACATCATACAGAAGTTCTCCGTTTCTATCATAAATTTTAGTTGAAAAGCCTTTTTGTCTCTCAATCTCATCAGGGGAAGGGAGTCCCAATGCGAAAAAAGGGACGACAAGGAAACTCCCCACGAAGGCAAGTACAACACCAAGAAACGCTAACTTTGCAAGACGCGCCCAAAGTCGTGCTTTTCCTAGACGACTAGAACCTGTCCTATACGAATAAACAAGTTTGTTTCTATCGAAATAATAATCTCGCATACGTTGACCTTTACATTATATCAAGGCTGAAAGTATAATTAAATGTATGGTCAAACTTCTCACGCGCAATATAGCTGAGGTTTTACCCTCAAGGGAAAGTTTTGAACAAAGACTTAAGAGAGGAACAATTAAAATTTACTTTGGTGTAGATCCTTCTGGTTCGGTAATCCATCTTGGACACGCTGTAGTGCTGTGGAAATTAAGAGAATTTCAAGATGTAGGACATAAAGTTGTTCTTTTAGTAGGTGATTTTACTGGAATGATAGGAGACCCAACAGACAGAACTGCAGCGCGTAAGAAATTAACCCGTCAACAAGTTTTAGAAAATGCAAAAACGTACAGAGAACAAATAAGTAAAATTTTACGTTTCTCGGGGAAAAATCAAGTTGAAATTAAGTTTAATAGCGAATGGCTCGCGAAACTAAGTATGGTCGAGGTTGTTGAACTTGCCTCCCACCTTACCGCCCAACAAATGCTTGAGCGTGACTTTTTCCAACAACGCCTTAAGGAAAATAAACCAATCCATCTCCACGAATTTCTCTATCCGCTGCTTCAAGGATATGACTCTGTAGTAATGGATGTTGATGCAGAAATCGGTGGAACCGATCAAACATTTAATATGTTGATAGGCCGAACTCTGATGAAAACTTTAAAGAGAAAGGAGAAATTTGTAATAACAGTTCCTCTTCTAGAAGGACTGGATGGAAGAAAAATGAGTAAATCTTTTAATAATTTTGTGGCCATAACCGATGAACCACAGGAAATGTTTGGGAAAGTGATGTCACTAAATGATAACCTGATTATTACATACTTTAAACTTGCTACGCAAATTCCAGATGCTGAAATTCAATCAATTGAAAGTAGAGTTCAATTAAATGAAATGTCTAAAATGGATGCCAAAAAAAGATTGGCATGGGAAATTGTGAAACTGTACCACGGAGAAAAATATGCCAATAACGCGCGAAACGAATTCGAGCGGGTTTTTCAAAAAAGGGGAGGAGCACCGCAACAAACTCCATTTCAAATTGAGCCGGGAAAATGGAATATTACCGATGCATTAGTTAAAAGTGGTGCATCACCAAGCCGCTCTGATGCCAAAAGAATTATCTCAAGTGGAGGAACAGCGGTAGTGGTGGGAGGAGAGACTTATCATCCGACTTCACCGGACCAGACGATTGAGATTACAGCGGATACTTACATTCGGGTGGGTAAGAAAAGATTCGTCAAACCAAAAGAATGAACGAGAAATTAATTAAACGGATTTGGATTATTCTTATTGTAATAGCAGGGATTAGTCTTGTACTCTCCTCGCTTGTCCCACTGTTATTTGCATTGTAGCATGGAACTTTCAACTCGGGTGACAGACCTTCCATTCATTGGGCCAATTTACGCACGGCGTCTTGCACGGCTAGAAATCCACACACTCGGAGATCTTCTTTATCACTTTCCCCATAGGTATGATGATTTTAGCGTTATTTCCGAAATCGCGCGGGTCCAACCAGGAGAAACGGTAACGATACACGGCCGTATTTTATCAATTAAAAACGAATATACAAAACGAAGTAAGGTACTACAGAGAGCGGTAGTTGAGGATGAGACAGGAAAAATTGAAGTGGTATGGTTTAACCAACGCTATTTAGTCCGAACTATCCCACCCGGCACCTCGGTTTCTCTTTCAGGGAAAATAACGTGGTTCGGCAACAAATTAGTCATGGAATCCCCGGAATACGAAAAAATTAACCATCAAACCATTCATACTGGTCGCCTCGTCCCCATTTATCCCGAAACATCTTCTGTTTCCTCAAAATGGTTACGCACTCGGATTGCACAACTTCTCACAGTGGCAAAGGTTGAAGAATTTTTACCTTCAGAAATTATTAATAGTTATGACTTGTCTGAAATAAAACAAGCTTTTACACAAATCCATTTTCCAAAAACAATGGAAGATGCCGATAAAGCACGCTTAAGATTTTCATTTGAAGAACTTTTCCTCCTACAATTATCAGTACTTGAACGAAAACATAATTGGAGTAAACAAAAGGTATGTTGGAAACTCTCAATTCCACACAAAGAAATTTCTTTGTTTATTGCAAAACTTCCCTTTGAGCTCACACGGGCACAAAAAAGAGTAATAGAGGAGATTCTCGCCTCGATTACTCAGCGTGTTCCTATGAATAGATTACTTGAAGGAGACGTAGGTTCGGGTAAAACTGTTGTTGCAGCCATAGGTGCATTTGTTGTTGCAAAAAACGGTTTCCAAACAGCAGTTATGGCACCAACACAAATATTGGCCCAACAACATTACCAAACGCTTTCACAGCTACTTGAACCAGAAGGAATATCCGTTGGTATTGTCACCAGTGATACTAAAAAACAAAAAGGTGATGTAATTGTGGGAACACACGCGTTATTACACCAAAAGGCAAAATTTGACCGCTTAGCTTTTGTCGTCATTGATGAGCAACATAAATTTGGCGTAGAGCAGCGCGCAACACTTCTTGAAAAAGTGACCGGAACCTGTTTTCCACATGTCTTGACCATGACCGCGACGCCAATCCCTCGAACCGTGGCACTAACACTCTATGGGGACCTTGACCTCTCTGTCTTGGATGAGCTTCCCGCAGGACGTCAAAAAATTACCACGTGGCTCGTGCCACCACAAAAAAGAGAAGGGGCTTACAACTGGATCCGTGAACAAATAAAAGCAGGTTCTCAAGCATTTATTGTGTGTCCTCTGATTGAGGAGTCAGAGGTTGAGAGTATGAAATCTGTCAAGGCAGCAACAGTAGAGTTCGCGAAACTCGCCAAAGTTGTCTTTCCAGAATTGACCCTTGGGCTGCTCCACGGCAGACTCAAAGCAACTGAGAAAGAAAAAGAAATTGGTAAATTTAGGAATGGGGCAACACATATTTTGGTTTCAACGCCAGTGGTTGAAGTTGGAATTGACATTCCGAATGCAACCATCATGATGGTGGAGGGAGCGGACAGATTTGGACTTGCGCAACTTCACCAACTGCGAGGAAGGGTGGGAAGAGGAGAAAAGAAGTCGTACTGCTTACTCTTTACCGAGTCAGTATCCGAGCGTGTGATTGGGAGACTCCACGCAATGGAGGAAGCAAAAACCGGCCCTGAACTTGCTGAACTCGATTTACGACTTCGAGGACCTGGCGAGTTGTTTGGAACCGCACAGCACGGATTCCCAGAACTCAAAGTCGCATCATTTTCCGATCTGCCACTAATCAAAAAAACAAAGGATGCAGCGGAGGGAATTTTCCCAAAACTAAAAAAATATCCAAAGCTCGCCTCTCGCCTCAAAACCCGCCTCGTTGTACCAAACTAAATACTATTGACAAAATAGACTTTAGGATTATACTTTGCTCAACTGTCCAGAGCTATGCAGCCACAAGAATCTGGCAGACGCCATCTATCTTCTGAGATTCTCAGCGTTGTTGATAACGTTCTTCCTTACGAAAGAATGAAAATAGGTCAAACTCTTCGCATTTGGGCACAAGACGCACGAACAAAACAATCTACTTTCTTCAATATAGTAGTTTTATCGATTAGAGATTTAGAAGATAAACAGAAGGAAGCAACATTTGAATATGTACAGGGTGACTTTAGTTTTTATGACGGCGAAAACCCCCAAAGAACCATTAAACTTGAACCTGGAACATTAATGGAGAATGGTGTAAGTGCAACTCTCATTCCTCAACAAGATATGAGAATGGCATATGTAGGTGGAATTGGAAAGGGAAGAGATCATAGTTTCGAATTCGTGAATGGCACAAATCAAACAATAATTGCTCAGGCAATAGAAGGAATTGAAGTTACAGAACCATCAAAATATTTCCAACAACCAGACATTACAGCACATTTAAATAAAATAGAAGCTACAAAAAACAAGCAAACCCAAGAGCAACAACAAGCTATAGAGGAATCAAACAACGCAGTAAATTCTGTATTAGAACAAACATTTAAAGAACACCCACGTCTTCAACAAATACGTGAGATGGTTGAAAGATTTTCCCCAAATGGAAAAATTGCCATTCTTTCTTATTTAATGTATGCACAGGAAGATGGTGTTTTTGAGAAAGCTTGGAACTTACTACAAGAAGCATGGAATGAACATTACCAATATCAACATCCTAGGATTAGAGGAGATGCTGATATTCTTGCCACAAATAGAGACATGCTCATGCGAATAACAGGAGAGGCAGGAATTCAGTGGCCAAGATCCTATAAGAACGCTGAAGACGACATCGATTACTCCCTTCCTCTTCAAGAAAACAGAGCATTAAGAGAAAGACTTGAAAGAAAACTAGATGAATATAAAGGAAGGTTAACGAACCCTCGAATGGAAAGCGACGCACGTCATAAGATAGCTGTTCTAGAAAAGTTACTTAATACGGGAAATGCTGATGCCATAGAATTGAGAAGTGAATTACAACAATATCCATGGTTTAATGAAGAATCATTTGATCGTGCAGTAGCAGTTATAGAAGATTATCGCATAACAGGTGGAAAAAATATTGGTGGTGGAACTGGTCTAAAATAACTCTCTTATTTAAATCCCAAACTCTCCTCCCCAAAGGTGTAAATACATTTCCACCTCGAAGGTGAATTAGCTTGACACCTCTTCTTTTAATGGTTATTTTAAAATATGCCCACCAATAGAAAATTAATTTTTGCTAATAATGAAATCTATCATATATTTAACAGAGGAATTGAAAGAAAACCCACTTTCTCTGATAAAAGAGAATTGGATAGGGCTCTACTTGCTTTAAACTTTTATAGATTTACTAAATTACCACTTAAATTATCAAAATTTCTAGTTCTTCCAGAAAATGAACAAACCAGAGTATTCGAAGGCTTAAAAAAAGAAAATAAAAAATTAATCGAGATTATATGTTATTGCCTAATGCCAAATCACTTTCATTTTTTAATTAAACAAAATGTTGAAAATGGCATTTCAACATTTGCCTCCAATTTTACAAACAGCTACACCCGCTATTTTAATACTAAACATAAGCGGATTGGGCCACTTTTTGAAGGATTATTTAAGGCAGTTAGAATAGAGTCGAATGAACAGCTTATCCATATATCAAGATACATTCACTTAAACCCAGTTTCATCATTTTTAATTGAAGCTGGGGATCTGGAAAGCTATCGGTGGTCATCTTATCCTGAATTTTTGGGAATTGGGGGTGGGAAGATTTCCAATCCGCAACCCGTACTAAGTCTTTTCCCTTCAAAAAGGAATTATAAAAAATTTGTTTTAGACCAGGTAGATTACGCTAGACAATTAGAAGCAATTAAACACCTAACGCTGGAAGAAGCATAGTTAAAGAGAACTAAAGAGAACAGGTGCCAATGTAGTCCACCTCGAAGGTGGAATAAAGAATGAAGGAAGTTACATTCTAACCACCCCTCGCAACATCAACTTCCCACCACACGTTGTAATTATCATGAGCTTGTTGTAGTGTCTTAACGACAAACCCATAACTGGTAAATAAATTAACAACCTCATCGCTGCTTGATACAAGCATGTTGTTATCCCTGAGAAATTTTCGAAAATTCACCAGCCTTCTCGATCTTCCTCTAATTTTCTTATCTTGAACCAACTCGTCTAAATTCTCCGGTAAATTATCTTTATCCCAAAAATTAACGAGCGCATGGCTTTGTGGTTTTAATACCCGACGCATTTCACCGATTACCTCCTCACTCATACATTCAAACGCCATATTGCATATCAAAAACGAAAAAGTCTCGTCTCTAAAAGGAAGATATAATCCGTCAGCAAAAATATGATCAACAGTATTACTATCTTTTACCAGTAAATCCTCTGCTGGAGATATGGGAAGATCAAGCGTTACCATTCGGCAATTAATATCCCCATATTTCCTCATTAAATCCCTCTCGACAAGTTGCCTTCCTGCACCGACATCAAGAACCCACCCACCTTGAGGAAGCGACTGAATATACGGATAAGCTTTCCTTATAATTGATGTTCTACTTTTGTATGGAGTATTGTGGAAGTTTTTTCGATAGTGAGGCACATAAAACTCTAATACCCTACCTACCCGATTTATATGGTCAGGAGTAATCGTCTTAGTTTCAACCGACATATAAAAATAATAGTAACTTCAATATACTTACCAAATCAAGAGTCTGCTATTGTAGTTTTCTTTTGTGCCTGATAAAATTAGGTATTATGGCGGCGACACCGAAAAAGAAAGCAACCAGAAGCAGGGGCGGAAAGAGACGA
>CAYTZB010000006.1:0-77958 GCA_964442455.1 uncultured Gammaproteobacteria bacterium | reverse complement strand
CTCAGCCCACTCCAGTTGGAGAATAGTGTGCAGTATAATGAAACTATGCAACGAGTCCGTGCCATTTCGAAGCTTTCAGCGAAGGACGGGTTTGCACCAATTCTGGTTTTAGTTGCTGCTTTTATCCTCGCCACCATCGTTAGTGGTGCATATTTTTATCTAAGCAAAACTAAACCTTACCCAACCCCAGCACCAGTTTCTAAAAGTCCCTCCCCTACTCCTGGTGAAACTGCCGATTGGAAAACGTATAAAGGGAATGGTTTCTTTTTCCGTTATCCTGAGTATATGTCAATTGAAAGCGAAACAGCCAATAGAACAAATTGGAAGGCAGAATTTCTCCCAGGATCATTTTCTTCTAATGCAATGATCTTAGACTCACAAATTACACCATTCTTAGAACCTAAAATAAATGATTTCATTGTCAGTATCGATGAAAGCAAGACAATAGCGTTAGGTGGCAAGGATGCCAAAAGTTATATTTATCAATGTGGTCCTGGCCCAGACTGTTATGTAAGAATTGTTTATTTTGATTATCAAGGTATTTACTACGAGTTGAAATTTGATATTGCTGGTGGAGGTTTAAATCGAACAGCTGACCAAATCCTTTCCACATTCCAATTCCTCGAATAGCTATTGACAAGTTGTACATAATCATGTACATTAGTCAATATGACTAACATTCTTTCCGTATCTGATGCGCGGGCAAAATTGCCTCGTTTAGTTAAGGA
Source organism: uncultured Gammaproteobacteria bacterium (assembly GCA_964442455.1). Classification (GTDB taxonomy): domain Bacteria; phylum Patescibacteriota; class Microgenomatia; order UBA8517; family JACQJR01; genus CAYTZB01. The sequence goes on along the minus strand of CAYTZB010000006.1, from coordinate 77,230 downwards.
GGTTAATAAAAATATGGATCGCGTCTTGATTACCGTTAAAGGACAACCAAAAGTGGCAGTTCTGAGTGTGGAAGAACTTGAATCTTTAGAGGAAACTGCAGAAATTTTGGCTATCCCAGGAGCTTTGGCAAGTACCAAGAGAGGTTTAAAACAAGCAAAGAAAAGACAAGGTACTCTACTTTCTGAACTCTAATGCGTGTTTTCTTCACAAAAGAAGCCTGTAAACACTTCTCAAATCTTTCAACTACCGAACAATTAAAAATTAAAAAGAGAGCAGCAGTATTAGAATCTTACCCTCTTGCGGGTAAAAAACTTTCAGGTAAGTTCGTAGGACAAAGAGCTCTCAGAGCTTGGCCCTATAGGATCATTTATTACATAGACAATGTTCATAAAGAAGTGTGGGTAACTTCAATCGTTCATAGACAGGGAGCATATAAATAATCTATACTTAAACATGCACAAGGGGCACGCCTCGCTTCGCAAGCAAAACGGGTTTGCACCGATTTTAGCGATCATACTTCTTGCCGTTGCAGTTGTAGGGGGATATTTTCTTTATCAACAACAGATTAAGCCCAATCAAACTGCCTGCACTCAAGAAGCCAAAATCTGTCCAGATGGCTCTGCAGTTGGCAGAGTGGGCCCAAATTGTGAATTTGCAGAGTGTCCTACTCCTCAAACCCCTCAACCATCACCTAACAAAAGTCCGACTGTATGTATCCAAGTAATTACTCCTGCAAAAAATCAACAAACTGGTGAATGTAAAGAATTTCCTACTCCCTGCGATGTGCCAACTGGTTGGCAAACTATCCAAAGTTGTAATTCTACACCTACCGCTTGCCCCACACCCCCTCAATGCGAGGGAAACCTTATTTATGGAGATCCCCAACCAGACGACCCAAACCAATGCCCTAGATATAACTGCCTCCCCTAATGCCTTGAGGTATTTTTGTTAAAATCCCATAGTTTTTCTCAAAATTCTCTGCTACAATAGCCTCGCCACTTACTTATAATTCCATGGTGGCCAAACGGCATGACTACTACCTGACCCCCATAAAGCGGCTTGCCAAATACTTTGGTAAGCTTCTCTTTTGGCTTGGCCGCCCGTTCTACTTTCTATTTGAAACAGCAGGCATTCTCTCTATCGTACTCTCCTACCAGATAGGCCAAATACTTATTCGCCGTATCCCGTTTATACTCATTTTCCTACGCCTTAGCACACAACTCACCTTTCTCAAACTGAAGTATTACTTCTTGCAGTTTATGAAGTATCCTCGTTTACCCTCATTATTGCGGATTATCGAAAAACTTACGGTGAGTATCCGCACTTTCCACCCCACACTAAGACATATCGCGAACACTGTACGAACCACACTACCCAAAGCACCAAAAGTCCCCTTCCCCCCTCTCCCTACGAGAGTCAAACTTGTAGGCTTCGGACTTGCGATAGGAGGAATATTCTGTATTTCATTTTGGTTTTATATTCTGCGCGATCTCCCTTCTCCCGACGAACTCACGCTCAAACCCCGACCGCTGTCAACTCACATTCTGGATAGAAACGGTGAGCTTCTCTTTAAAATCTACCGTACACAAAACAGAACAATCGTGCCTATTTCAGAAATTCCCCTTTTTGTACAACAGGCAACCATTGCAGTAGAAGATGCGGAATTTTATACACATTCAGGATTCTCGCTGCGGGGAATATTGCGTGCAGTCGAGCGCAATCTCGCGCAAGGTGAACTCGTTGGAGGTTCAACCATCACCCAACAACTCGTCAAAAATGTATTGCTTACCCCTGAGAAAACCCTAAAACGCAAGGTAAAGGAAATCATTCTCGCATTTTTAGTGGAAATGCAATTTTCCAAACGCGAGATTCTCGAAATGTATCTCAACGAGGTCTCTTATGGGGGTACTGCGTATGGGATTGAGGAAGCAACACAGCTTTATTTTGGCAAGCGAGCGGGGGAGATGGACCTTGCCGAGGCGGCAATTTTGGCCGGGCTTCCTGCCGCTCCCTCACATTTTTCGCCCTTTGGTGCAACTCCTCACCTCGCCCGCGAAAGACAACGGCTGGTGTTAGCTCGAATGGCCGAAGAAGGGTTTATTACAGAGCAGCAAAAAGAAAATGCGGAAAAGGAAGAACTCACCTTCGCCCCCCTGAAGCTCCCGATTCGTGCACCTCACTTTGTGATGTACGTCCGCCAATTCCTAGCTGAAAAATACGGAGAGCGTTTAGTTGAAGAAGGAGGATTAACTGTTGTAACCTCTCTGGACCTCTCCACACAACAAGAAGCAGAAAGAGTTGTAAGAGAGGAAATAGATAAACTCGCACCACTTCATGTTACCAACGGCGCAACACTCGTCACCAGCGCCAAAACAGGAGAAATTCTTGCAATGGTGGGAAGCAAAGATTACTTCGACTCGCGCGAAGGGAACTTCAACGTGACCACAGCTGCCCGCCAGCCAGGCTCCTCAATTAAACCAGTCAACTATGCATATGCGCTCTCTCACGGTTATACACCGGCAACGATTGTTGAGGACTCTCCCGTGACATATATAGTTCCCGGCCAGCCACCCTATAGTCCTGAAAATTATGACCGAACATTTAAAGGAAAACTTCCACTGCGGACTGCCCTGGGTTCTTCACTGAATGTGCCCGCGGTCAAAGTGCTTGCCTCGTACGGAGTATCCAACATGGTTGAACAAGGCACGCGAATGGGAGTAACAACGTGGAATGACTCTTCACGATTCGGGCTCTCGCTTACCTTGGGGGGCGGTGAGGTAAAAATGACAGACATGGCAGTGGTGTACGGGACGCTTGCAAATTATGGAAAAAGAGTCGATCTTCATCCCATCTTAAAAGTGACTGATAGTAATGGAAGAATATTGGAAGAGTTTAATTGTCAAGTTAAACAAGTTAATCTCGTTCAAAGCTTAACTCGCTCAATTCACTCAATCACTCAATTAATTAAGCCTGCTCATGCTGCTGTAGCAAACGAAAACTCCCAATGTGAAGGTGAGCAAGTCCTTGACCAGCGTGTGGCGTTTCTCCTCACTGATATTCTGCATGACAACAACGCACGCATCCCTGCCTTTGGGGCAAACTCACTCCTTGTCATTCCTGAACACTCAGAAGTTGCGGTCAAAACTGGAACAACCCAAAACTTGCGTGACAATTGGGCAAATGGATATACAAAAGATTATGTTGTTTTAGCTTGGGTTGGTAATAACGATAATTCGCCAATGTCCTACGTAGCCTCAGGCGTCACTGGTGCAACTCCTATTTGGCACAACATAATGCGCTATTTACTTGAGGGCAAACCAAATCATCCCTGGGAAGTACCAGCAGGAGTTGTCAAAGTACAAGTATGCCCTTTTACCGGCACTCTACCATGTGAAGGTTGCCCCACAAGAGAGGAATATTTCCTTGAAGAAACACAACCAAAAAATCAGTGTAATCTCGGGCCAATTATTGAAGAAATTGAGAGAGAAGAAAAACAAAATCGCCTCCTTGAGCGACTAAGAGAACGAAGAGAAGGAAACCGCTAATGTAAGATAAGTTGTCAAAATTCACACTCACAAAGGGTGCAAAATCGTTTAAGCTCTGTAGTCCCATCAGAATTCAATTTTTGAAAGAGTGTCATTTGTGTCAATGGCAAAAGCACATCACACCTAGGACACCGTGTAGTTTCACCTTGTTTTCGCGCGATGCTCTCAAGCATAAATCTTCTAAAAAGCTTCACAAAAGGATCATCTAAATCAATTCCTCCATCCTCTGTTTCGGGAACCTTAGGTTCCTCTGATTCTTCATTTCTTTCTAGAGCCATAGATTTTTATTTTGGAGAATGAGCAGACCAATAATCATGATGAATTTTAAATAAAACGTCCAAATTTTGGTGCATCCAGCGATAAGCAACACTCATTCTTCTGTCTCGACGAACTTCTTGCGAAGCTTCGCGAGCTTGAGCCAACTGTTCAACTTCTTTCAAAACTTCCTGTACGGGACTGTAATATGGATAGATACTTTGTTCTGCTAAGGTTATTAAATGTAACGCATACACATAAGAAATATACTCGTCATTTAAACTCTCATGCTCATTGTCTACTCCCAATTCTCGTGGATAAAGACTTGCGCTCACTTTTTCTACACGCATTGCTGCGTTGTTAACCACAGCATAAAGCCATTCCGAATCGACTTCTTCCCTTTCAGCACTCTCTAGAATATTTTCTAACCATTCTGTACGTCGTGCTAAAGGATCATCCGTTTGTGTGCCAAGATACACCCTCAGGTCTCTGTTGTACCTTTCCTCTGTGTGACTTAACATCTGATGAGCAGATTCCGCTTGTCCTTTTTGAAACGTGAGTTCTGATTTTCTATCCTCTATGCCTCTACGCACGTCTGGATGTCTATATAATTCTCGATGCATACTTAGATAATAATAATTGATTTGTTATCTTTTGCTTGATTAAAAAATGATATAATCATGACGAATATAAATTCAAAATGAAATACAACTTTAAAGAGAGACATTTGGGGTCTGAATTTTGTAAAAAAAGGGTTGTGGCAATTAAAAAATTAATTAACACTTCAATATCATTCACCACTGTTGGGATGCCAGGACTAGGAATCTCCATCTTTTTACGATATGTGGCAACCCAACCTTTTGCTCATTTTGTACATGTAGATGTTTATGAACTCTCAGCGCTTACTCGAATCGAACTAGTAAAGCTCCTTTTAAAAGAACTGGGTACGCATTCAAGTTCAAAAAATTACGAACAATTGCTCAAAGCATGTCAAAAACGTTTAGAGGACTTGACCAAAACACATACAAGAGTCGTTATTATTTTCAACCGTTTTGATCAGATGCACAAAGAGTTTGATATTAGTTTTTTTAATAACTTACGAACACTTCGTGATGTAGACAGAGAAAAAATTGTGATGATCTTTGCAGCAAACAAACCTCTCTACATGCTTGCTCCCCAGGCTATTGATAAAGGTAACTTAAATATGTACTCAAAAACATTGTACTTAATCCCCTACTCCACTCATGATCTCAGAAAGCTCCTCGTTATAAATGCGCCAGAGCTAACCAAAGACAAAGTATCTCTGGAAAAAGCACTAAAGCTTTGTGGAGGCCATTATCAACTGCTCCAGTTGCTCCTTAAATCTGAAAGACTTGAAAATCCACTCTTTGATCATTTCGTAAAAACCCAACTAAAACTTTTCTATGATTATCTTACCTATGATCAAAGAAAAATCGTTCAAAAAATTGCGCTGCGGAAAAAGGTAACCACTATAGATGAGTATCTTGTAGACGTGGGGTTAGTCGTCAAGTACTCACATTCGTATCACCTCTTTACACCACTTCTCACCGAGTTTGTACAGTCAAATATTCCTCTACGACTCCCGGTTAAAGAAGCATGGCTTTTTAGGCTTCTTAAGAAAAATCTCGGAAAAGTGGTACCGAAAGATGAACTATTTGAAACGGTGTGGCCAGAAGATCCTGTTGAAGCATCAGAATGGGCACTCAATGCTCTTATTTATCGGTTGAGAAAAAACCCAACGTTTGCACAACAGGGATATGTCATCGAAAATCACAAGAAGGTTGGCTATATGATGATTAAAACTTAGTTGTTCTTTTTAATCCACTCAACAAGGTTTTGTGCAAGTTCTTCTTCTTTCCCACTGAAACTATGATCCGCTTGGGGCATAACATGAGTCGAGAAAGAGCGACTTTCGGTATTGCTTCTAAACGCATCAAGAAGTACGTTGACAGATACCCCATCAACTCTAAGATAATCGTCTTTGTCTCCAAACAAAACAAGGATGGGGATTTTAATCTTCTTGACGAGGCGAAGCGGTCCCTGAAATTCTTTTGTCGGAAACATCTGCTCAATACTCCTCTGGTCTCCTAGCGAAACCAATCGTTGGGCGCTGTAAATTGACTGGGGTAAAATCTGCTTGACTAACTCACTACTCTTCCCACTCTTCACCATCTTCCGAGCAACGTTAAGCGCCTCTTCTAGATCCCCTCCTAATCTCTCTTGCACCATAGGTACATCACTCACTGGAGAAATAAGAATTGCTCCAGCTATCTTTTTCTGCACGTTTCTTCTAGAAAGATAGTAGACTACTTTATTTGCACCTGTACTGTGGCCAATAAGAACTACGTTAGAGTATCGTTTCCCTAACACCTCAACTATTGCCTCAAGGTCTAATACGCTGTCGGTAAACTTCTCAAACGCTGCCCCCACTCGAATCCCTCTGTATCCCTTTTGCTTTCTTTTGTCTTGTTTTGTGGCAAAGGTAACAACATCGTGCCCTCTTGTATTAAATGTCGCAAGTGCTAATTTATTTCTCATAAAATAACGAGCAAGAGTAGTAAGACGTGTGTATCCACCATAGAAATTACTTCCCAGCCCATGAATCAAAATGCCAACTGTATCGGTGGAAAGAGTGGGAGTAAAAAGCAATCCTTGAAGATTTACCCCATCTTTTGTTACCACATTACTCAATTCACAGTTCATGGGCTATAGTGTAGCAAGTTGAAGGCTATTTTGCACTTCGCGAATCCCCCGACTCGAGTCGGGGGATGAAGCAAAGAAGAAACAAACTCATTGAGCCCGGTTTATTTTTCCAGTTCAATGGTAGTTGAAGGAACCTCTAGTGAAACATCGGGAAGCGAAACTCCGCGACCTCCAAGCCAAGAGATAAAACCAGCCAAGACGGTTATTAAAAGAATAGCAGCCACAAGAAGTCTTTCCTTTTTACCCCACGGCTTAACCTCTTTTTTAGGCCTGGGGGGAGGATTTTCTCCTCTTCTTATACTCGAAGTCTCCTGTGGTCGAGGTTCATTTCTTCTAAAGAACCACATTTTACTTCCTTCTCTTTTCCCAAACTTCAAGGTTGACTAAATTTTCTGGTTTTTCCCCTTTAAGGCTTTTGATAATTGCATCAACTGCTTGCTCTGTCATTTTCTCCCGAACTTCAACTGTTGCTGACGCAACATGAGGGGTTAGGATAACATTCTCCATGAGTAAAAGCTCAGGATTCATCTCCGGCTCATTTTCATGAACATCGAGAGCTGCTCCAGCAATTTTCCCGGACTTGAGCGCTGCCACCAACGCATGCTCATCAACAATACCGCCACGAGCAGTATTGACAAGATATGCACTCTGCTTCATCTTTGAAAGTTGTGGCTCACTTATCATGTGGCGAGTCTCGTCGGTCAATGGCACATGGAGTGTCACGAAATCAGACTCTGCCAGAAGTGTATCTAAATCTGCAAACTGAATTCCCAGTTCTTGCTCTGCCCGCTCATCCCGTTCACGCTTATTGTAAAGCACTTTCATATTAAAACCTTTTGCCCGCCGCGCCACCATCGTCCCGATTCTCCCAAGTCCCACAATTCCCAACGTCTTACCATACACATTTCGTCCTAAAAACAAATCCGGCTCCCAACCCCTATACGCACCTTTTCTCCCAAATTCATCTCCTTCTATGACCCGCCGAGAAAGCGTTAACATAAGTGTCCAGGCAAACTCGGCAACTGCCTCTGACACTTCGTCTGACGGAGTATTGACAATCACAATACCATGCTCTGTTGCCGCCGTGACATCAACATTGTCAAACCCGACTGCATAATTTGAAATAACCTTTAAATTCGGCGCTTGGTCCATCACCTTCGCATCAATATGATCGGTTAGTATACAAAGAAGTGCATCAGCATCGCGAACCCCAACAATCAACTCTTCAAGAGTAATCGGTCGGTCATTGGGCGAAACTACGACCTCCCCTGCCTCTTTTAGTTTCTCGAAGGCAGAACCTGGAATACGGCGAGTAACAAAAATCTTCATCTTAAAATTCCTTTACCTTCACCCCGCTGCTTTTTGCTCTCTCAAGCCACTCGGGCAATTGCTCTTTCTTGAGAAGTCCTGCTTGTGGTCCAATACGCCCAATGACTGATGCTGAATTAATTGTACCCCATAAAAGTGCCTCGTCCATGCCTTTTCCTTGAATCATCGCTGCCAAACAACCTGAGGCAAACGAATCCCCTGCTCCTGTTCTTTCGTAAGCATCAACCGGGAAAACGGTTGAGCGATAATATCTTTGCCCATCAAATCCAAATGCGCCATTTGCGCCATCCGTTATCACTGCCTTCTTAACCCCCAATTGAACAAGGCCAAGCAACATTTGTTTTTCATCTTGGCTGACCTTATCACCCAAAAACTTTGCTGCTTCTTCTTTATTCACAAAAATTATTTCAAGTAAAGGAAACAGGTTACGTAAAGCATCAATCCCTGCACGCATCTGGTAACTCCCAGGATTGAATGCAATCTTGACAGCATGTGCCCGCGTCCATTCAATCATTCGTTCATAATATACTTCAAACCCCCTCCCCATGGAGGTAAGATACGCCCAGGGGGCAACAGGTGGATTTTCGGGAAATTCATAATCGTAAGGAGCATGGTAAGTAAAAATTGTACGCTCGCCACTATACATAACTGCAGTGTTGTAGTTAGTAATGCAATCTTGTTGTTGCCTTATAAAACTCGTATCAACTCCCTCTTGTTTTAGAGACTCGATAATTCTTTCTCCGGTTTTATCTTGACCAACTGTTACAAAAATTACCGCTCGAACACCCAACCGTGTACAACCCACAGCATTATTAGCCGCATTTCCTCCTAGAGTAAAATAAATCTCCTCAACCGGAATTTTATCGGCATAGTTAAAACAAATTAAACACTTTTCGCGGTCCAAGGTACAAAAAGCTTCGTGCTCTGTAGGAGCAATAAAAACATCAAATGAGGCATCGCCAATTGAGACAAGGTCAATAGTTTTCATTTTCCATCTCCGGTGTATAGTGTCCGTCTCTTGCCAGGCTATTAAGTCGTGCTCTTTTGTAAAAAATACTCTGTGCCTTTGCTATATTTTCCTCTTTCCCTTGCCACGCTTCAAGGACTGGTTCTTGGAGTGCTCTTGAAAAAGAAAAACTAAGTTCCCAGGCCTGCCTGCCGGCAGGCAGGGATCCTTTTTGTACATTTATAGCATTTAAGTTTGCAGTTGCTTCTTCGGGCGCTTGCCCTCCTGATAGGAAAACAATACCAGTTACTTGAGGTGGGACGCAATTTTTGAGCGTTTCAATTGTTGCTGCCGCAATCTCATTGGGTGTTGCTCTCTTTGGATTATCTCTCCCTGGCAAGACCATATTTGTTTTTAAAAGCATACCTTCTAAACTCACATTTTCTTTTTTAAAAGATAAAAAAACGGTTTTAAGAACCAAAGTTGAAACATCCTTACATTTTTCAATTGAATGGTCTCCATCCATTAAAACTTCTGGTTCAGGAATTGGTGTTAATCCTACCCTCTGAGAAAGAAGACAATAATTGGTTAGAACTTCAGCATTTTTATTAATTGCGTTTTGAGTCGGCAAACCATCCCCAATTACAAATACACATCTCAATTTTGTAAAACGAGCACCTAAATTCTTATACTCTTTTAAACGCGCTTCAAGTCCGCTAAGTCCCTTTGTTATCTTTTCATTTGGTGAGCCAGGTAAATCTTCTAAGCCTTCATCAACTTTTATTCCAGGAAAAATTCCCCGCTCCTTTAAAACCTCCACGAATAGCTTGCCCTGAGTTGTTTTTTGGCGAAGGGTTTCATCAAACAAAATTACGCCGCTTAAGAATTTCTCCACTCCCTCTGTAGTAAACAACAGTTCGCGATAAGCCACTCTTGTCTGCGGCGTCGATTCAACTCCTACTGCATCGAATCGCTTCTCAATTGTCGGAAAACTTTCATCAGCGGCGAGTAACCCTTTACCAAGGGAGACAAGCATTTTGGCAGTTTGCTCGATGTCACTCATTTTGTGTTTTTCTTTTAATGACCATTTTGGCTTTATCAACTATATGGTGAGCTTTCATCCCATATTTCTCTAACAGCTCATCGGGCTCGCCTGATTCGCCAAAGGAATTTGGCATACCGACATACTCTTGCGGGACTGGAAAATTACGTGATAATACTTCGGCAACTGCCGAACCCATTCCTCCATGTATCTGATGTTCTTCAACCGTTACCACTGCACCTGTTAGTTTTGCCACGCGTGTAATTGTCACCTCATCCATTGGTTTAACTGTATGGTTATTAACCACAATCGTTTCTATTCCACCTTTCTCAAGCTCTCGCGCGGCAAGAAGTGCTTCACGGACAAGTGGACCACACGCAATTATTGCAACTTGAGGATCTTTTGACTCCCATAAGATTTCAGCTTTCCCAACCTCAAATGGCGAATCCTCTGTGGTAAAAACAGGCGTTTTCTCTCGCGCAAACCGAAGATATGACGGCTTTCCATTCTTTACAAATGCTACCGCTGTTTTCTTTGCTTCAATACTATCTGCTGGCACCACCACAATCATGTTAGGCATTGCGCGCATTAACGCAATGTCCTCAAGCTGCTGATGGGTTGCGCCATCGGGCCCCACAGAAATTCCAGAATGCGCTCCGCCAATTTTGACCGGCACGTCATTCAATGCAATAGTTGTCCTTATTTGCTCCCAATTACGTCCTGGAGAAAAGGCAGAGTAAGAAGAAATAAAGGGAATCTTCCCGTAATTTGCCATTCCAGCGGCTACCGTTGCCAGCAGTTGCTCAGCCACCCCAATCTCAACGAATCGGTCCGGAAATTTCTCTTGAAAAAGAATGCTTCTTGTGCTCTCTGTCAGGTCAGCACACAATACCACAACGCGTTCTTCCGCTTCTCCAGCCAATACCAAACCCTCACCGTACCCCTGGCGAGTGGGGACCATATCGATATCTTTTGAGAAAAGTTTTTTAGACAAATGGGTTTTGGGATTTAGCATAATTTTAAAATTTCACAGTTGTTTAGGTCAATTAGGTTAATTAGAAATTAGGTCAATTTTACTCATGTTCTCCTCGTATCTTCCCACCCAAAGTCCGTAGCTCATGCAATGCCTTCCGTGCTTCCTCAGACTTCGGTGGCTTACCATGCCACGCAGGGTCCCACTCCATAAAATCTACGCCTTTACCAGGAATTGTGTGAGCAATGATTACCGTAGGACGTTCATAGACTGACTGGGCATGATGAACTGCGTCAATAAATTCTTCAATATTATGGCCGTCAACATGGAGTACGTGCCAGTTAAATGCTTTGTACTTATCCTCGAGTGGTTCAAGGGGCATCACATCCTCGGTATGCCCATCAATTTGAATGTTGTTTCGGTCAACAATTGCGGTAAGATTTGAAAGCTTATATTTTCCTGCAAAAAGTACCGCTTCCCAATGATTTCCTGCATCGTGCTCTCCATCAGAGCAAATGCAGTACACTCGAAATTTCCGGGAATCCATTCGCGCAGCATAAGCATATCCTGCCGCTTGTGCAAGTCCACTTCCCAAAGGACCCGAGGTTGTCTCTACTCCCGGAAGTCTTTTTCGTTCTGGATGACCTTGCAAGCGACTTCCTAATTTGCGCAACGTCCACAGCTCCTCTCTGGGAAAATACCCCGCGTGCGCCATCGCAACGTAGCGCACAGGTACGATATGACCATTTGATAAAAACAACCTGTCGCGCTCTTCCCAGTTGGGATCTTTCGGTTTGTGACTCAAAATATGGAAATAAAATGCAGTAAAAACATCGGCCATTCCCAGAGGTCCTGCCGAGTGTCCACTGCCTGCCCGAACTAACATTTTAATAATGTCTCGGCGAATCTCATTAGCTTTTTTTTCTAACTGTTTAATGGTCAACTGTCTCATAATCCTGAAAGGACTCTTTCAGAGCTCAAATGGCCGTTCTGGCGGATTAAACGGATGATCCTCGTGTGAAAGCAAATCCTCAAATAGCTCAATTGCCTCAAGCACCTCAGTGGGTTTAGTGGCAATTCGGTAGACCTTCAACTCCTCTGGTCGCATGCGCATACTGCGAATAAACGCTGCAATAACTTCTTCCCAAAACTTTCCATAGAGAATAAGAGGTTTATGATGTCCAAAGTAGAGTCGTGCCAATCCCCATGCCATTCCAAACTCAGAAATAGTCCCTGTTCCTCCTTTAAAGATAAGATACGCATCGCCCAATTCCAAGAGTTTTAAAGTTCTTTCAAGATAATTTTGTGTCACCACCTCCTGATCCAGTGGATTTTCAGGGTCACGTCCTTCAAAGAGTGCAATGTCTTTGGGATAAAAGGTTACGCCAATGGTTCGACCTCCAACTGCTTTTGCACCCTCTGATGCCGCCCGCATCACGCCGGGACCCCCTCCGTTAATAACGACGTACCCGTGCTGAGCCAACACCTGAGCTGCCTCATATGCTTCTTTATACAAAGGGTCTTCTCTTTTTGCGTCCGCAAACCCAAAGATTGAAATTTGTTTAATGATTGGAGAGGGCTTCGCCCCCTCCAACTCCCCCTTTTTTGGATTCGTATCATCCATAGGCTATCTCCTGTAATTTGCGTATATGCGACTCCAACTCTTCAGTGAATAAATGTGCACCCACAGCAACCTCATCCGCTCCTGCCTGGACTATACGCGCAATATTTTCCTCATTTATTCCTCCATCAACGCAAATTCGAAAAGGTGTATCATCGCGCGCGCGAATCTCATCCAACTGCCTAATTTTCTCCAAAACGCGAGAGTCAAACTCATTTCCTCCAAATCCTGCCTTAACTGACATAACAAGCACTGCGTCCAAATTATTAAATAACACTCGTTCAATGGCAGAAACAGGAGTTTCCAAATCAAGCGCTAACCCAACTTTTACTCCTACCTCTTGTACCTTACCAATAAAATCAAGCTGCGAGCTCATCCGCTCAACATGCCCAAAAATCCTGTCAGCCAAACCTCTAACACACCTTTCAACCCACTCTTTCGGTTCTTTAGTCATCAGTTGAAAATCAATAAGTAAATTTGTCTCTATCCCCTCTAAAACATCAGGTAAAATCGTTTTATTATTGGCAAACACTCCATCAACAATATCAATTTGAACCCTTCGACAAAGCTCAGGGTCTTTGACCCTCAATTCCTCAAGAATTTTGATTTTTTCTTCTAATTCTTTGGTGTCATTGGTCAAAATGGCTGGAATTATTTGGACCATGTCAAGGTAAGTGGATCTGTTGGCGCCTTGTCAGACCCCACTGTTTTGCCCACTCGAATAACTTGTTCCACCAGCCGATTCGCATATCCCCATTCATTGTCATACCACGCAAATACCTTAACTAAATTTCCTCCAACCACCTGCGTTAAAGACAGATCCACAATCGCCGACTCGCTTCTCCCAATAATATCCGAGGATACGAGCGGCTCGTCAGTTACAGCCAGAATTCCTTTATAGAGGGAATTTTGTGACGCTTTTTTGAATGCCTCGTTCACTTCTCCCGCGGTCACTTCCTTTTTCAGTACTGCCGTGATATCAGAAATTGAACCAGTAACGACCGGCACACGAAGTGCCATCCCATCAAACAAACCTTTGAGTTCTGGAATAGTCTCGGTTGTTGAAACTGCTGCACCAGTCGTAGTGGGCACAATATTCATTGCTGCCGCCCGGCCGCGGCGCAAGTCTTTGTGAGAACTATCTTGAATATTTTGATCGTCAGTGTAGGCGTGTGCAGTGGTAAGCGCCGCTTTCTCAATCCCAAATTTTGCATGGAGTACTGCCACAACCGGTGCAACACAGTTGGTCGTACAAGAAGAGTTGGAAAGTACCTGTGTTTCTCCGCTGTACTCATTCACACCCAAGATGTATGTCGGGACATTTCCGCCTTTGGTGGGAGCCGAAATGACCACTCGTTTGGCACCGCCTGCTGCGTGCTTTTTTGCATCCTCCTCGGTAGTAAATTTACCAGTTGATTCAATCACCACATCAACCTGAAACTTTCCCCATGGAATCTTTGAGGGGTCACGTTGAGCAAGAATTGGAATTTTTTTGCCGTCAACGAGAAAATAGCCAATTAACGGGTCTTCATCACTTGCCTCTGCTGCCTTCTTTAGTTCTTCCCATTTTACCTCTTTTTCAAACTTCCGGTACATAGTATCGTAGTTGGTGAGGTGTGCCCAACCTACTACATCCATTGAACCAGACGTATTGATTGCCACAAACTCGAGCTCATTAGTATGCCGCAGCAACCCCACCCGAAAGGCAATTCGTCCAATTCTTCCAAAACCGTTAATAGCTACATTGATCATAGTTACATGGCTAAATGGCTACACAATTAACAATTAACAATCAACCATTTAACCATTTCTTAATGCCTTGAGTCCCGGCAGATCACCATTTGCCAAAAATTCCAGCATTGCTCCTCCTCCTGTTGACACCCATTCAATTGTGGATAAAATTTTAAGAGTTGTCAAAGCAGCAACCGTATCGCCTCCCCCAACAACTTTATACGCATCGCTTTCTACGAGCGCTCGTGCAACTATTTCTGTACCCGCTCTATATTCTTCCTTCTCATACATTCCCAGGGGTCCGTTCCATACAATAGTGCCTGCTTTTTCTACAACTGCAGCAAATTCGCGAGCAGCAGCCGAAGTGATATCCCTTCCCGAAGGAATCAATTGGGCTACTTTCACTTTTAACGATGGAGAGATAAAACGAGGAAGCAGCCCGCCTACTAAAATCCAGTCAGCACTATTCTCAAATGCCGGGATATACTGCGTTTTTTCTTCTTTCGCACCGCCCACGATAATTACTACAGGCCTTCTTGGATTATCAAAAACTCGACTTAAATGTACCACCTCTTCTATTAAATGAAGCCCTGCGGCATGAGGCAACAGGAGAGGGAGTCCGATGATAGATGCATGCTCCCGATGGCTATCAGCAAAGGATTCATTGATATATACTTCTCCCAATTGTGCTAACTTTTTAGCAAATTCTGGGTCATTTTCTTCCTCATGAATATCGAATCGCAAGTTCTCAAGCATTACAATTTTTCTATCCTCAAATCCTCCATCGAGCCACTCGTTTATGACAGGAATTTCATAATTTACGAGTTCTGATAATGCATTTGCTACAGGTCTTAATGATAAATCCTCTTTTTTCTCCTCTTTTGGGTGGCCTCTATGACCTAAGATGATAATTTCTGCCTTTTGCTCTTGTAAAAACTCTAGTGTAGGAATACTGGCTTTGAGTCGGTACTCATCAATTATCTTCCCATCTTCAACGGGAAGGTCTGTATCAAGACGCAGAAGTACTCTTTTATCTCTAAGGGGTATCTCATTTAGTGTGGGCAGTTTCATAATCAGCTATTTTGGCAAGACGCCTTTTATGCCGCTCTTCACTTGAGAAAGGAGTCTCCAGGAATACTTTTACTATCTCTTTTGCACTTTCTATGTCTATAACATCTGCCCCCAAGGACAAAATGTTTGCATCGTTATGCTCACGCGCATGCCGCGCCATCTCCTGATCTGTGCACAGCGCAGCCCGTATCCCTTTAACTTTGTTGGCAGCAATTACTTCTCCATTCCCTGACCTTCCTATTACAATACCTACGACATTCTCGCCGTGAAGTTTATCCTGAGCAACGCGAAGGGCAACAGGAAATATAAAATCCGGGTAATCATCCTCTGGATTTAATTCATGACCTCCCATATCCTCTACTTCATGCCCCAAGTCTCCAAGGTATCTCTTAAGTTCCTCCTTAAGCTGAAAACCACCATGGTCTGACCCGATAAATACCTTCATAAATTTCTAATTCCTAATTATTCTAATTAACCTAAATAAATCCCAATTTGGGAAATTTCTAAATTTTGGACATTCTTTAGAGCAATAAGCAGAGCTTGTTTCTCGCTTTGCTCGAAATTAGAAATTAGATTAATTAGGTCAATTCTTACTAAATCCTTTCGCTAACCCCAAAACCACATCTTTTGGATTTGCTGCTAAAACAACCGCTGATGAAACTGCCACACCGACTGCACCCAATTCTAAACTTCGTCTGACATCACCACTATCCTTTACTCCCGCCCCAACGATTAAAGGAACACCAGCGGTTTTTGCAATCTTTGCAGCATCAGCAATAATTTCTGGCTTTGCTCGAGCAACTGAAGTGTCTTTTGAGGCAATAAGTTCCGGCGGCTCATATGATACATAGCTAGGTGCAAGCGAGACAACTTGTGTGAGCTCATCGGTATCACCTGCGAAAATGAGCGTTTTTAAGCCAACTTCGCTGCATCGCGAAACAATCGCAGTAAGATCCGCCATATCCTTTTTGTTTTCTGAATGATTTAAAAAAGTGCCTTTTATTCCTGTCTCAGCAACTGCTTCAGGCAACGTCCATCCTGTAAATTGTCCGTATTTCACGCCATCAATATGTTGTACCCACACCGTGCTCTTTGAAACTTTTACACACTCTCGTGCATCCACAACCTGTACAACTGGTACTATAGGAATAGATGCTTCTGTCTCACATTCAAGCAGTGTGCGGACGAGATCAACTGCCCGAGCTCCCGTTGCTTCCTTGTAGGTTTTAAAGTTAACGAAAATCACATTTAAAAGGTATCACAAGTATCAAAGGTATCACAAGTATCATTGGCAGGAGGCGAGTTATCTGGCAAACAAATTTTACCAAGCATCCTACTGAAGACCGAGTACACTATTTATCTTATTTTTGTCAAACCCAAGTACAGTCTCCTTTGTCCCATCATCTTTTGTTATTACGGTAAACGGTACTCCTAAAAATCCGCCTGATGCCTGCATCATATCCTCTCTTCCCTTCTCATCTTGATCCACAAACACGTTCTCAAATGGAATGCCATGCTCGGTTAAATAGTCTTTGAGCATTTTGCAATAGGGACAGGTCACGGTCGAATAGATTTTTACTTGCACGCTCTATCACCCCCTTGTTGAAATTTCTAATTCCTAATTATTCTAATTCCTAATCAAATCTCAATGTCCCAATGCCCAAAATTTTTAGAGCAATGACATTCTCCCCGCTCTAAAGAGCGGGGTTTCTCCTCTAAAGGAGAATGACATATCAGCGTTCAATTCATCACCCGAATAAAAGTCGGGAGTTTTCTTGAATGCTGTTATAAGCAGAGCTTGTTTCTCGCTTTGCTCGAAATTAGAAATTAGGTCAATTAGGTTAATTTTATTTAACCTCTACTTTTACTTCCATTCCCAGCGCTTGGTGGTTACCCACGCTACAATAAGCGGTAAACGTTCCTCCCTTGCTTGCTGTAAACTCAACAGTAGTTTCTTTACCCGCAGGAATATTATCGGTTTCGACATCAAGTTCATCTATAGTTAAGTTGTGAGGAAGACGACCCGTGTTGCGAAATGTTATCCGCACTCGCTCTCCTGTTTTTATATTTAAGGTTGCTGGTGTGAACTTATATTCACTTGCAGAAATAGTTATCTCGCGAACTTCTTGTCCACTACTCCCACTGGTAGGTGAACCCTGGGGAGAAGACTGTACGGTGGTGGCGGGCGATGGACTTCTGGTAGTTTGTGTATAAGTCGATGTTCCCTTGTTGCCTCCAAAGAGGAGAAAACCTCCACCTACCACCACAACCGCAACCAAGATACCAAGTCCAATAAGCGGTCCTTTGTTACCCACTAGTTCTCACCTCCTTAAATCCAGAAAAAGTCATGTTTATTTTTAATTGTATTATTTCTCTTCTTTCCTGTCTACCACTATTGTCCTGCCAACCGTCCTCCCCACCAAAAGATGAAAAGGGTCGCTCCACCAATCAAAATAACAACAGTAATTCTAAATAACAATTCTTTTAACTTTGACTTTTGCATACCTGACAACTGAAACCCTGCCTGCGCAGGCAGGCCGACGCCCGACTATCTGATTTGGTATCCCCATTTGAATGCTATCTCAAAAATCCACCCGTTCACATACTTGTACGTGTCGGTGACAAGTAAGAGACCAATAGCAACTAAGAGAAGGCCTGCAACGCGAGAAATAAGACCGGTATGCCGTGCTATTGTTTGAAGATATTTTGGTGCCTGCGCAAGGGTTGCCGCAACAATTAAAAATGGTATGGAAATGCCAAGAGAATACACAAAAAGGAGTAGCGCGCCCTGTAGTGCTGTTGCCTGGACGGCTGCAATTGTAAGAATTGAACCCAGCACTACTCCAATACACGGTGTCCATACAATTGCAAAAAGGATTCCAATAAGGAGGGAACGCGCATATCCAAGCTTTGCTGTCCAGGCGGGGAGAGAAACCGAACCCCCACGCGCTAAAAGCGGTATATGCAAAAATCCGGCAAATTCAAGCCCAAATACTATAACGAACAATCCCCCGATTATTTGAATCCATAACTGATATTGACGCAAAAGACTCCCAATACTGCCTGCAGCTGTTCCAAACAATACAAAAATGAGAGAGAAACCAATAATGTAAAACAGGGAAGAAACCAAAAGTTTACTTTGATATGCTGTTATCCCTCCACGTAACTGCCCAAGCGAAACACCTGAAACATAGGCAACATAGGTAGGAAGAAGCGGTACTACGCAGGGTGCGAAGAATGAAACGATGCCCGCAACAAACGCAATTGGAAAACTAATTTCGAACATAGCGAGAAACAAACTTGTTTCTTTCGAACATGCTTAATCCGGGAAAATACTGGTAACTGCAAACATAACTAAAACTCCTGCTAAAAACAAAAAGGATTGATGCCATCTGATATCACGAGCACGACCTCCAATCTTTGGTAATAAATCGGTTGCAGCAATGTATAAGAAAAGTCCGGCAGCAATTGCCAAAAAATATTGTGTTATACCACTCACTAACTCCGCAAAAAGAAGTGTTATTCCAGCGCCTAAAAATGTGGTCAAGGCAGTTAAAAGATTAAACAAAATAATACGGATTTTTCCCCATCCAGCAGAAAGAAGAATTCCAAAATCACCAATCTCTTGAGGAACTTCATGCAAAAACGTTGCGAGCGCCACAAATACTCCCAATCGTGGTTCGGTTAAAAACGCAGCAGCAATTGCCACGCCGTCAAGTAAGTTGTGCGCTGCATCACCAACAAGGACTATAGGAATTGCTGTTTCCAAATCGTTGTGTTTGTGCTCTTCGTGGTGGTGAAAATGGACCACAAATTGTTCAAGCAAAAATGCGGCAACCATAACAAGAAGAATAATAAGAGGGGCATTTTCACCTGCCATCTCAAACGCTTCCGGAATCAAGTCGAGGAGCGCTACAGTAAGGAGTACTCCCGCCGCAAAAGCGACTGCGTGAACCGAAAGAAATTTTCCTGCCCTTCTGCTAGTAAGAAGAATTACTCCACCAAGAAGTCCTGCAATGCTACCCAAAAACGCCAGCCCAAAAACAGGAAAAATAATGCTCATGAAGTTAGTGTAGCATGTGATACCCTACTGCGCAAAAAGGAAGCCGAAGAGGTTTAAAAACCAAGGGCGCTCAACAGATAATACCTCTCCTGTCTGCACAGAAACCAATGCAGTAACCGGTGTTTGAGTAGGAAAGATGTTTAGGAAACGTGCGTCTTTTATACCTCTAATTTTGAATACAACTACTCCACCTTCTTCCTCTAATTCAATTTCTTGCTCGGCTTCTTCCAGCTCTCCTGCTTCACTTGCACTTGTTGGTTCTGGCGAAGTGGCCGGAGAGGGAGTAGGCGTCAAGGTCGTAAGAATTCTGTCCATGATGTTACTTTGAAGTATGTTGGCAACGGCAACACTGGGAAGAATTGTAACTACCCGTGTTCCAGAGGGAGTAGTTACAGTGAGCTCGTTTGTTTCGGGATTAACACTCACCGGGAAATTGGTGAGTGCACCAACTCCACGTTGTCTAATCTCAATTCGTCCATTTCGTGCTCTGATACGTATTTCTTGCTCCTCTTCTCGCTCTCGAATTCGCACGATATCTCCTTCCATTTCAGTCACATCCATCTCTGTTTGGCCTGAGGGGGTTGAAACTTCAAGTCTCACCCTCCCTTCTTCTGTGCGAATGCGTACTTCAGTCCCCGTTTCTGTTCCTGTGCCACGGTTGGTCGTGCGCACCTCAATCCGCGTCTCCCCTCCCTCTGCTTCATTTTCCTCTTCTGGTTTGGGAGTCGAAGAAACGCTTGAACTTGAGTCTGAACTTCCAGAAGATCCGGAACCTGAAGAAGATGAACTACTTGACCCACTTGACGACTCACCACTTCTATCTCTATCACCATCATCGCTTCCTTCGCTTAACACTTGCCACACGAGATTCCCCTGCTCATCAATTATTAGAAATGCAGCATGGGAAATTTTTGCAAATGCAATAAGAGTAAGGAATAATAAAATGCTGGCAATTAGAATCTTCTTCATTTGACTAATCAGTTGTCACTGTTCTACTCACCACTATTTTATTCACAGCACGGATCTTTAAAACCACAATTCGGACAGAGGGCCTCTTTACTCCCCGCAACTGCGCCAATGGGAAATCCACAGTTGGGACATTGTTGTACACCTTCACTCTGAGATGGACTTGTACTCTGGGGATAGGGATTCATGATTAAAACACCGCATTTTTACCGCACAATGGCCGCATCAGGTACCTTATGGTGCCTGGCAAACTATTATTTCGAACTTGTGAGAAACAAGCTTCGCTTATTTCTCAAGCTTTGCGTACACTCCTAATGCTGCCAAAACTGCCGCAACCAGTAGCCACTGCGTTGAAGCAAGCCAAATATCAGCACCAAGATATCCTACTGCCGCCAAAAAAACAGCAAGAATTGCACCTGAAATAAGCACTTGGGAATACATTTCCCACCTAGAACGGGCACTTGTCGCTCTTTTCTTTGCCACCATTCTCACCCCTCTTTAACTCTATTGTACCCCGTTCCCTTTTGTCAACTCCTTAATGAATTCAAAGATTGTTGAGTCTCCCTGTTGTACCTTCCATACCCACCATTCAGCTCCCCACAAGTACACACGCTCTGCACCTCCATATGAGTCAAGCAATTTTTTGTAGTCAAGGAGCCGTTCGGGGGTTGCTGTTTCTTTTTCTTCTCCCCAGGGCTCGGCTTCGAATTCAGAAATCCAAAACCGTTTTCCTGCTGCCTCAGCCGTTGCCCGCTCCCGACCAATATGACGAATTGAGAAAATCCCCCAGCTGAAGACTTCGTCATAGATATGGAGTACATGATTCCAGCGTCGCGGAAAGAAACTCACTGCGATGATATCCCCATATCGAATGTATTCCCTGTAGTCAGAGGGCGGAAGATCTCCTGCCCACGTCAGCACAAGCGGAATATGCGGAAATGCCTCCCTAAAAAGCGCCCCTTCACTCTCAAGCTGCGTATAGGGGGTTGGGGGACAATTTTTTTGGAGCTGGTTTCGTGCCTCATTTTCTATCTGAATTGCCTCAAGAGAGGCAGCAAGAGAAGTTTCAGAAAGATATCGTACCACACGAGACAAATAAGAACGTTCTGCGTCCTCAAGTTCGTGTTGAGAAAGTGTCTTTGCCCATTCGGGTACATGACACTCGGGATACCGAAACACTCTATACCCCACATTGAGCACCACCGGAATATTTCTCTTGTGCGCTTCCGCAAGCAAGAATTCTAGCGGTTCAAACGAAAACACTCTCGGCGTGGTTTCTGTCTCATCCCAATAAAGAGGTACCCGAACGCTTGCAGGTTTTAACTCATCCAATAAAAAAATATAACTTTGTCTCCAGTCCAAACCCAAGCTACTCGCATATTTTGGAGAATAGGAAAATCCCCAAACAGGTTTTTGATAGGAAAGTTTCGGCTGAGGTAAAAGAACAAGCAGCAAAGCCGCCACAAGAAAAAGGCCAACAAAGAATTTCTTCACGCCTTAATTTTAACGTATTTGATTATCTTCGCCTATCTTGAAATGAACGACGTGGCCTATCTTCTCTTGGTCGCTCTTCCCTAGGTCTTGCTTCATTCACAACGAGCGCTCTTCCATCCACATCTTTTCCATTGAACATTTCAATTGCCTTTTGTGCCTCCTCATCGGTCGACATCTCAACAAATCCAAACCCTCGAGAACGACCAGAGTATCGGTCAGTTATAACTTGTGTAGAAACAACTGTTCCCGCAGCACCAAAGATTTCTCCTAATTTTGTCGTATCGACATCAAAAGAGAGATTGCCTACATAAAGGTTTTTTGCCATACTCATTCACCTCCTTCTTTTTTTATTTTTCTGGTGAAAGTAAACTAACGGGGCCCTAGCCAGCCAAGTAGCAAGCAAAAGAGGCTTTACGAAAAGTTCACAAACCAGAACTACTTTAGCATACACCAAAAAATATGTTTTTGCAAGAAACTTGACATCTACAAGCTTATAACATTATACTCTCCCTAATTGACAATGCCAAGAGATGCTAGGACTGTCCTGATCCTGAGCTAGTCGAAGGAGAAGGGCAAGCGCGGTACTTCCGCCGCAAGACAACAAGCATCCGACAACCCGCCCGCCTAAATGCTTAACGCTTTTGGCGAGGGACTGGGTGCCAAGGAAGGGGGAAATCTTTCTTCACTCTCAAAACCCTGAGAGATTTTGTATTTTTCCCTTTTCCAATCTCGCGCTTTTTTGCCTGTCTGCCCTGCTCGCGCAGGCGAGGCAGGCAGGCGCGGCTTTTTCGCACCCTGCGGGTAACTTTTAAAAAACTATTATGAGAATAGAAATTTTGCTTTCTCAGCGACTCTCTCGCCGCCAGTTGTTTGAAAGTGCGCAAAAAAGTGCACTTATGGCTGCCTTCGCTCCGCATGAATTAGGTAAACTCATTGGTTTGTTTCTTGAAAACGAGGAAAAACTTGCTTATTATCGCAGAGAATTCGAGGAAGTAGTCGTGCCACTCTTCCTTGAGCATTATGGTACAATCGCAAAATTACGACCCAGTGGAGTATTAGGAAACCTCGATATTCTTCGCACATATTATGTGTTTCATAGGGTTGCACAGGACGCTTATTATGTTCCTTGGTATTTACCCTGGATGCTTCAGGATGCAGAGAGTACATGTTCCCTTGATCCCAGAACCTATGTAATCCGCAATGGACAATACGGCACGATGCAACGATATATCCCCGACCACCCTGATTCTGAAGTTGAGAAAGCAGTCAGAGGACACGAATGGCTTGCGCAGTATGATAACTCCGACGACTGGAGAGAAATCCTCTGGGGTGCGTGGAAGCTTGACCGCGATGCCTTGGACGCGTATGGAAAAAATCCGGAGAAAGAAGCACAACAGTCCTACTGGACTCTTGAGGATGCAATCCGCTCATATTTAGGGGTGGGGCCGGATAACTATGAAGGCCAAGTGCGAGTCCAACGATTCCAGCAATTGCGTGACATCTTCGGATATCGTGTTGACAGAACGGCAAGAAACTCCCTTTACTTATTCCAGACAAATTCTCCCGCAATCGCAGCTACCACTAAAATAACTCCGAGCGTTGCTCCCATGGCAGCAAGACCGGGAATCAAACTATAGAGCAAAATTCCAATTCCTGCACCAGAAACAAGATGAATGAGTGCATGAGGCTTTGTACATTCAGAGAACTTTGGCATAGGGCAATTCACCTCCTCCCTGCCCTCTGAAGCTTTACGCGAAAGAGGGTCTTATTTCAGTGAACAGCAAGTACTACAGTTTGTCAATATGACCCTCACTCTAAGAGCTTTTGAGAATGTTATTCAAATGGAATTGATAAGAGTGAGGTGGGAGGAGATTAAAAGACTTAGTATCCAAGTCTAATATTAAGGAGTTGTATGCAAATCGATTTTCATCTCTGTCGTTTTCCCTTCGACAATTTCTACATTTTCCCAACTCCAGGTTTTATACGCATCCCCATATTCCTTGGGAAAATTCGAAAGGTTCGCACTTTGATAGTAAACACCAGGGGGAATTCCTTTAAAAACGGCGATGCCGTTATAGTCCGTGGTTTTTACATATGAATCACCTGTGGGGCCTGAGTTAACTCCCAAGTCAACTTCGATTCCTTTCCCAGGTTTTCCATTAACCGTAATGGTAATTTTATAATCACCAGAATCTTTTTGGGAAATCACGTTCTCACAAGTATGAGTAATATAACTACATTTAAGGGTAGAATTAAGGTTTATGCTCGTACAAAGATTATTTAGAAAGCCAAGTCGGAAAAACGAAGGGTTTGTTTTACAATATCTGCCTAATTCTCCTGACTGGATTGCCTTTCCCCCAATCGCAATTAGTGCTCCGAAAATTATCAACAAAATTAAAATTATCTTTTTCATCGGGGCAATTTAAGTATATCAAAACAAAGGGTGTAGAATAATTTAATGTGTCTTCAAAAACTCTTTTTTATATAGTCGCCATAATCGGTTCGATTATCGGAGCCTACATTCCGGCACTTTGGGGGGCGGGCATCTTTTCGTTTTCCTCGGTTATTTTTAGCGGCCTTGGAGGAATAGCCGGAATTATTATTGTCTGGAAGTTTTTTAGTTAATCTGCTCCGCTTGGTAGATAACTTTAGAATCTATTTCTTATCGGAAAAATCAAGTATGTTTATCAAGTTGGGGTTTACTAAATAGCGTAAAGGCAAGTCGTATCCTTCATGAATAGAGCTTATTCCCACCCTCTTTGTTATTTTAATATCATTTGGCGAGTTTTAGCACAGATTCAAGTGCTATGGGCAATTCATTAATCCCATCATCTTCGCTAAAGTGCTTCATATTATGTTCAACGATTGTTTTGGCACCTAACCTATCTCGAAAGAGACTGTTGTGTTCCAGAGGTACCCAGGGATCATCATCTGAGTGAATAGCTATGAATTTATTACAATGCTTCTTAATCTCTTCCCAATCAACAGGTGTCTTAAAGAAACTGGATAATTCACCTTTATACCCTTCGTATTCCAGATCATGACCAAATCCTGCTACTAATACTACCCCGCCGACTTTCTCGCCTTTTTTCAATGCTTCTAAGTATCTAAGAATAGTGATACAGCCCACGCTATGACCGATAAAGTAAGTATTTTCATCTGGAGTTCCTACTGTTTGTGCAAGATGTGGCATCCACTTATCCAGTATAGGATTCATCGTATCCGGCATTGCCGGTACAAAAACTTGAAATCCCCGTTCCTCCAGTTCATTTTTTAATCAATGCCTCCACTCATTTTCAGGCCGACCTTCCCAACCATGTATTAGAAATACTCTTTTGTTCATGAAATTTCAGTTACGAGGAAAGTATAGCAGAAGTAATAAAGAGGAACTATTTTTGAGGTTTAGAAGTTTTAGAAGCAATCCAACGAGGAAATTAAAACAATAAAACTGCTAAATTATGAAGAATCACTCTCAAATTGGAGAAAAGATACGATAATTAGTAGTAAAAAATTGGAGTACCTTTATCTTACAAACTCAAGGGTAGGTTCAAACAAAATCGAGCAGTTCTATTGCTTCAATCTGCGGATACGCTGCTAGTATAGCACATACCATAAAAATAATCAATATTATAGAGCACCGGCTCGAACGATGGGAGGATTATCGGAGAAACGACTTTTTACTAGCGGTTGTCCGAATCAATTCCCGACACTATACTTTGTGCTATGAGAAGAGGAAAAAAACTACCATTATGGCGAGAGCGGCAACAATTAAAAGAAAAATTGGAGAAAATCTTCTTTTGTTCTTGACGGGCGCCTCAATTTTTTTGGATTTTTCTTTCCCTCGCAGTGCATTTATTATTTTTTTAAGTATCCAATATATTCCTCCACCCAACACCCCCAAAATAATCAGACCTACCCAAAGATCACTATCATCTGAAGGCGCCTCATTGGGTAATCCTTCCCACCACCGGTCAAGAGTTTTAAGGTCAAAAACCTTGGGTTTTGCTGGAAGTCCACCTTTTACAGTTTTTGTTTCTTGGCCTTCTGCTACTTGGACAGTTCCTTTACCGTCAACACTGGAAGCCTCAACCGTACCATCAATAACCTTTACCGCTGTACTATTTTTGCCAACTTCTACCAAAAATTCCGTCCCTCTTATGCTAACTGCCATATCTCCAGTTCTTACTTTCTTTACCTTTCCCCCTGTTAGCTGATTAATCAAAAACCTAAAGATACCACTTTGGGCTTCTATCTCATCCTCCGAGTAAAACCTCATCTTCGCACCTTCTTTTAGGTCAATTTTTCCTCCGTCCGGCATAAAGATAACGATTTTGGATTTACCTTCTGCAGTGATAGTATCGCCAGCTTTAACATCTGTGCCAAAAATCAAAACTTTTGCTTCCGTCTCTTGCACTTCGCTCTTCTCAGGTGCAGTTGTTGGTTTAGAAGATGGCTGTTTGACTACTTCTTGAGTAGGTGCAGGTAAATACACACGGTCAAAACATTCCGTCGTTACCTCTCCATCGGCATCCAAACTAAAGGTCAAAGCATCTTTAAAACCAGTTCCCCGATAACACAACTGATTTCCTTGATAAAAATGCTCGTGTTTTATTACGCCGGGGAGAACATAAACACACCTGTCTTGTGTATCCTCGAGAATAGTGTAGCTGCCGTCTCTTCGGGCATCATCGCAAAGTTGCCTTGGAGTTTCACTTGTAGACTCAGCGTGAGCATCAAAAGCAAAAGCAAAAAACAGGAGAGGAAGGATTCCTAGGATTATTGTGAGAATAAAAGGAATTTTTCTTTTAGCCACTACTTACAGTTAAGATGTCTCAGAACAAGTTGTCAAGTTTTTCAAAATTATATTGTACTTAAGGAACGGGTAGTACGAGCTTCCGAGGCGATCTTGTGACCAGTAAAATGGTGATGTATTATTAAACCAATCGTATGGGACAAAACACGTTAGACGACAATTTTAGATATTCGCTAAAAAAATTATTTACCCATTGGTTGCCGATAGCCTCCATTGTTTCAATATCCGTTTCAATAATTTACATATTTGGTGTTAAGAACATAACGTACTTAAACTCAGCATTTTCACGAGTCGAAGGAGGGCCTTGGGAAAGAATCCTCTTTGTATTTTTAAAAGCGACTGCGGCTTCCGAGGGTTTGGTCATAATCATTCTTTTGTGTTCCTTGGCCCACTCCTTGATCGTAGAAGTTTTTTCCATCATCAGATTATTTAAGTTGCGCAAAAAAGAAGCGAGCGGAATTCTAAAAATGCTGTTTCGTTTTCTTGTCGCACAAGTAAATGCGGTGGGAGTATTCGTATTCAGTTTTCTTTTTATATTCGCCGTTTCTTTGGCGGTCTCGTTTTTATACGGATACGCCGATTTAAAATTTAGCCTCGAAAAAGCAATAAACGGAAGCATTACAAACGACGAAAAAATAATACAACTGATCCAGAGTTCGCCCTCGATAGTCGAAGTCTATGATTCCGCAGGAGAATTCGGCACAGTAGTAGCAAAGAGAGGTCTTAAAAAGAAAGACACCCTGACCGTCTATGAGGGCGCCGTGCTTCCATCACTGGTTGAAATTGTGGGCAATGACGCTGAGGGTAGATCGTTTTTTATCCCCAGCACCAATAGCATTGTCATTAGGAATTTCAGCAAAGATAGAACAGAGAAGCTCATCATTGAATTGGCCTTTAACCGTCTTAGGCATCATTCAAACCAGGCTGTAGTTTCCGCTTTTGAAAGATCTAAAAAACCTACCATTAAGTTTCTTGACGACCAGGCGTTCGTACAATTTACATCAAATGATTTATTAGAAGCGGGAAAGGGGAAGTTGGGTGGCGGTGTGTATCTTCATGATACCCAAACCATATACATGAAGATAATTCCTGGCAAAGTCGCGCTTAACTATTTAAGCAACTTGCTTCACGAATCACTTCACCATTACTCAAGAAAGGGATCAGCGCTACCGGTATTTATCAATGAAGGAATTACTGAATATACCGCGCTCAAAAGCTTTAAGTTAAGCGACTACGAAATAGCCGATATTACCGGATATTTTAAGGAGGTCCAAGCTCTTATGGCCATATTGGAAAAGATACCGGAACAAGAAATTATGACTGCGTATTTTGCCAATGACGAAAAAATATTCGAGGCGGCGTTTAAGAAAGCATTTCCAGGGGTTAATTACGAAGTATTCTTGAGTAAAGGGGATACGATGTATAAAGAAACATTTGAAGAAATTGGTCCGAGATCTGATTCTGGATCTTCCGATACGCCGATCGATCATCCATCTGTTCGGGACTTTAGGACTTTCTTGGGACTGAACCCGGCAAAATTCCGTACTTCTGCATATTAAGCATTCTGGATATTTTCAACTTGACATTTTGTATTAAATATGTCCCAATTTAATAAAACATGGTAAAACAGAGAAAACGCGTTTCTATAATTTATTCACTGGCTATCGCACTTTTTGGTATTTTATCTC
Organism: uncultured Gammaproteobacteria bacterium; assembly: GCA_964442455.1. GTDB lineage: Bacteria > Patescibacteriota > Microgenomatia > UBA8517 > JACQJR01 > CAYTZB01. The sequence continues at coordinate 48,968 of CAYTZB010000006.1, read as the reverse complement.
TTTTGGGAGCGATATTAGCAGGATTTGGTTTTAGTGGCGTTACTGTATTTACGTTGACCGCGGGTGGGTATAAGCTTGAAACAACAAGCATTGGATTGGTGATCTTCGTTGTCTCAGCGGGTATTACATACTTTTTGCTTAAAAATATCCCAAAAGACATAACAATATTACGACGCGATAACCTACAAGCCTAAAAACCTGCCTCAGTCAAGTTCTGCTTTGGCTTCTTGCGAAGCCAGACGCAGACTTATGCCTTGCTCCCCCAGATGGATGAGGTCAGAACCTATTTTAATACTTTATAGTGTAGTTGAATAATATCTTCAGTTAGTTTTCTGGTTTCCAGCAACTTAAGTTTGGCTTCAAAATTGTCGCCAGTAAAAAGTTTAATACCTTTCCCAAAAATGATTGGCTCAATATCTAAATAAATTTCATCAATCAACCCTTTTTCCACAAATGAAGAATTTAGATTACTTCCTCCTGCTACTATCACTTCCTTGAAATCTTTTAATAAACTCAACGCTTCTTCGGGTGTTTTTACGGCTACATGATTTAAGCTTAGAGTGTCGAAATCGTTGTGAGAAACTATAATAATTTTAACTTTTTCAAATTCACTGAACTCAGGCTGTTTGGTTATAATATCATAGGTTCTATGGCCAATGACTAGATTTCCCGTCCTCCTGACAATTGCACTATAGCTATTCCATTCTTCTTTGGAAATCCAACTTGTATCATCATTTTCTTTAGCAATATATCCATTTCCTGTTACTGCCATGTAAAGAACTACTTTCATAGAATGATTATACCAGAGGAAACCTGAAGCTAAAATGTGAGCTTGCCGAAGTGCTCGAGAATCGTAACTGTAATATAACCACTCAATTATCCAGTATTATTAAGGCTTTCTCTGACTTTAGGCTTGTAGCCCAAATAAGAGAGGAAATTGGAAAAGTAAATATTACTTCTCCTTCAAGTTATTGATGGCTTCTATTGCTTTTTGACGAACCGCATATTGGACAAAAATATGGTCATGAAAATATCCAGCCACGACATTTGCAGATATTTGATTCTCAGCCAGTTTTCTAGCAAGAATAGCAGTCAGGCCAACGAGTTCCAAGGATGTGTGTACTTCGATAGTTAGCTTGGCGTATGGCCCTTCGTATTGAATATCGTTTGTTTCAAAGTATTCTCTGGGCGCAATAATCGTTAAACCTTCATTTTCTTTGAATGTTCCCAAAACCTGATCATCAAAATTTATTTGTTTATCTTTGACTGAAGCAAATCCATATTCAATATTGTCGCAGGATACCTGCAATGATTTTAGGACCCCAGAAAGATCAGTTTGACCTGTCATAATTTATGTTTATTTAGGTATATTAAGTGCCAACTGGCTCCGTATTCCTAGGATTAATCTAACTACTTGATCAAAAAATTTTACTCCAAATCCACTGCTTCAGGCACGGAATTACCCCAGAAATCACTTGGAGTAGGATAGAATTGCCATAATAGCCTATTATTTATTCCTCTGTTAGTTGTTAACATTTTGTTAATCATGCCTATAGAATGTTCTTTTACCCATTTATCGGGAAAGTAAACACTCTGATCGTTTTTGGAAATGGCCCACTTTTGATAAGCTATAAACTCATCCTTGTTGTCAAAAATATTATAATAAACTTCAGGATTATTTTTGTGCATATCTTTTGCTAAATTAGTTAATTCTTCAATGGTGCTATCATCTGGCACAATTATTGTTTGCCATTTCTCATCATCAACAAAATATGGTTTTTCCAGCTCGTAAACAAATTTTCTAGGAGCTGGAGTTGGCGGTTCCACCATATAATCAAATTTATTTCCATCAGTATCAAATGTAGCAATAAAATGCATCTCTAATCCTCCACCAGGTGCAAAAAAAGAAGCATGATCTTGTTTCCATTTGTTTTGGTCTGCTTCGCTTAATAAATCATAGGTGAATGCTAAATTCGCACTATCTACATCATCCCAAATATTTAAAAGGCAATCTTTTGGACATTCGTTCGTTCTTACTGTATTTGCTAAGGCTCGTACTTTGTCTTCCTGAGATCGTAGTGAGGGATTAATAACTACTTCTAAATCATTATATTGTTTATTCGTATCATCAAGTAAAACAACACATTTAATGACTTTATATGTAGCTGTTGTCTTGGTAGGACAAACTGCTATTTGCTTTGCGGCTCCTTTTCCAGTTGGTGTTGGGGTAGGAGTCGGAATGGATGTGGAGTTTGAAACTGTACCTTTACCTGCCTTATATCCTTCCTGAAGAGATTGTTGACCACTCTTACTACCAGAGGAAGCTAGAATAATTAAACCAAATAACCAGAAAACTGCGATTAAACCAACTCTTAGCTTGATATCCCATTTTTTCTTCCAAATCCAATAAGTTAAGAAGAATGGCCAAAGAAAAAGAATAATTGCTAAAATTCCCCACCATTTTTTATACCAAGGTTTTTTCATTTATTAGTGCTATCTATCTTCCCAACTAAATCCACAATCTCTGCAAACATTAAGAGGTCGCGGTGCCCTAGTCCAGAATGGATGACCTAATGGCCAAAATAATTTACCCAAAAGACTTGTTCTAATAGTCTTTAGGTTTGTACTGTCACATTTTAAACATTTCTTTTTGCCGAAGAGCATAGACTAGAATTATACTCCCAAACTTTACGATATAAAGAAAAAATAATCAAACAGGACTGTTTAACCACAATTATCAAAGCTTTTCAAAATCCTGCATGAGCTGAACAAGCAAGAGAAAGATTGAAGCAAATAAAATTATTTAAAATGGTAAATTCTTCAGTTATTCTAAATCATCTTCCTCTGGCGCAGCAGAGGGGACAGCAGGCAATAATTCATCCGGCAAGCGCGTAATATTCTCTTGAGAATAAGAACTTGACGATGTTGACGATGTTGATTTGGTAGAAGATTTCATAGAAGTGCTACTCAATGATTTAAATACTAAATTGTTTCTTTGTAGAAATTGGATAAATTGGTTATAAATTCGATTTGTCTTAACATTATTTTCACCAATCATATTCAATAGGTGGTTATACAACGAGTCTATGTAAACAGTATCTGTTGCGTTCTCATTTATATGTTTTCTATACAACTTTTGAGCTTCAATTAAATCGTCTGCAAATTGCAAGGAGTGTACAAAAATTCTTTCATTATCTTCAATATAATGCAAATGTTTATCTCTGGGATACATATAAGATGAGGTTTCAAATCCTTTTTTCAGGGTAGCCTGATGAACTATGCCACACCTCCAACTATCATAAATTAAATAAGCAAGACTACTTTCCTTATATAGAGGATTTACTAAACCCATCCATTCAGTAATAAACCATTTAAATCTCTTTTCCGAATTTCTCCGTCCATTAGGTTTAGTAAAACCCTTTTCGATACCGCCGAACAGATCAATACAGCTACAAACTAATAAAATATACGGGTAGGAAAATTTTAGCTCACCATTCCTCGCTTCTAATAGCTGGATATCCTTGATAATCATCCCGTCGATGTATTTTTCAAAATAGTTATTTAGTTTTTGTAAATTGTCTTGCGACATATTATTTTTCGATTTCATAAAAACGTAACTAATGGTAAGTTTAATTTGGGTCGATTAAGAACAATTCAGCTCCCCCGGTAGGACTCGAACCTACAACCTTCTCGTTAACAGCGAGCCGCTCTGCCAGTTGAGCTACAGGGGATTATATTAAATTTTTAAGGAACTCCCTACCCCTAAAACTTTTTAATTGTTTTTCTCTCCTAATTGCTTCCTCTCTAATTTCAAATTCTTCTTTATATACTAGTTTCCATTCTCCTAGGACTTTAGCCGTAAAATGATTTCCTTTCTTTTGATTATGTTCCAATAATCTTCTTCCAATATTATTGGTCTGTCCTATATAAATCTTTTTACTCTCTTGATTATATAGAGCGTACACAAACCAACTCATATTTCCATTTTACAGCGAGCCGTCCGCCAGCTGGCGGACTACAGGGGAATATCAACGTACAGATTCAATTCTACCATCAAATAACGCAGAAATCCAGCTTATTATTTTCCTGACTATCTTCTACAATCACATGAACTTTGATACAATAATGCAATAAAATGGAACAAATGGGTCATTTAGAAGATATTCTTGCTCGTTTGCCCAAAGCTACCGATCCTGACGAAGTAAAAATCGTTAATCTGCTTCAAGAAGAACTGTTGGTTACACCCTGGTCTCAAGAATTCTTCACTCAAGCACGACAAGCTCAAATTGAATTTTTAAAGTTTGCACTCTCCCATTTACAAAACCAAGGAGCAGTCCATAAAAGAAATCAGGAATTACTTAAATATATCTCAGAGTTAGGAAAAGCAAGAATGGTTTCAGGAGAAGAACACCTTGCTGCTTTAGAACCTGGAAAACCTATTATGATTGCATCTAATCACTTAGGAGACTATAAACTTTCTCCAATTCAGCCTCAAGAATTAGGTTTAGAACTACCCATCGATCAGATCCATCCATTTCCAATATACTTCGCTCCTTATTCTCCTATTGCCAGAAGACTTGCTGTAGAACTTTTTGATGCGCATGTAGAGCTTCCAGAGCCACTCTACTCTATTCAAAAAGCATGTGGCTTAATAACAATCGTCGCAGTACAAAGTGGAGGACTTGCTCGCTTGGAAAATGACACAAGAGCATTGTTCGAAAATAATCCTCGCGCAGCCCTAGTAGTTTTTCCTGAAGGGGGAACATCAGGAAAAAGAAATGGCGGTGGCCCTTACAACTTAGAGGAATTCCATGCGGGTGCTTTCGTGATTGCAGGTAACCTTGGAGTACCTATACTTCCTGTTGGAAAGTACTTCCGTGCGGAATCTGGTTACGAATTAGGAATACTTCCACCTTTTAGGCCAGAACCTGGAAAAGATAGAGGCTACTATAAAGAGCTAGCTAGTTCAACTCAGGACGCTCTTCAAAATTGGCTAGATAAGCGTAAAGAGGTCTAATCCAAATAATCCTGTAATTTCTTTCTACGACTTGGATGCTTTAACTTCTTTAGTGCCTTTGCCTCGATTTGACGGATTCGCTCGCGCGTAACGCCGAATTCCCGACCGACTTCTTCAAGCGTGCGGGCCTTATCACCACTGAGCCCAAAGCGCATGCGCACGACCGCTGCCTCACGAGGAGTAAGGGTACCAAGCACTTCCTCGAGTTGTTGTTTGAGTAACTCTCGCGATGCAACATCTTCAGGCCCGGGGGTCGTCACATCATGGACAAAATCACCAAGGAGTGAATCCTCGTCCTCGCCAACCGGCGTTTCAAGTGAGGTCACCTCTTGGGCGATTTTGAAGATTTCGCGTACCCTATCTGCAGGCAATTCCAACTCTTCGCCAAGCTCCTCGGGTGTGGGTTCTCGACCCAGCTCTTGCATGAGTCGCCTACTGGTTCTGAAGAGCCGATTAATCGTCTCAACCATGTGGACGGGAATACGAATGGTGCGGGCTTGATCAGCAATCGCGCGGGTAATTGCCTGCCTAATCCACCAGGTCGCATAGGTTGAGAATTTAAATCCTCTTCTCCAATCATACTTTTCGACTGCACGAATAAGCCCTTGATTTCCCTCTTGGATAAGATCAAGCAGCGACAATCCTCGCCCAACATACTTTTTGGCAATAGAGACTACAAGACGCAAATTTGACTGGGTAAGCTTGGCTTTTGCCCGTTTGTCATGCTTCTCCACGCGTTTTGCCAACTCTACCTCTTCTTCTGGAATTAAAAGGCGGTATCGACCAATCTCACGTAAATACTGGCGTACTGGGTCGGTTGCTTCTCCCTGCTCAAGTTTTGCTAAAGCCTCGATTTCTCGCTCAAATTCTTCCTGGGATGTAGTCTCACTAAATTCCTCTTCTGCCATCGACTCAAACACGTCCACGCCTTCAGTTACCAGTCGCCGAAACATCTCGTCAATCTCTTCAACGCGTTCCTCGGCATCAGGAAAGACTTCAAGGATTTCCTCAATTGTCAAAAACCCTTGGTCCTTTCCTTTATTCACCAGCTCTTGTGTTACTTTGCGCAATTTCATCATGAAACTCTGGGCAATCCTCTCGGATTCTAATTATACCTCAATTTAGCAAACTCACGCTTTTTTAAGCGCACCAAGATGAGCAATCAGTCGTGCGAGTTCCTCCTGTTCAAGCCTTACATCCGTACCTTTCTCCTCGTGTGCTTTAATTTTTTGGGTGAGTTCCTCAATCTGGGTTGAGAGGTCCAAAGTTGCCAACTCCAAACGCAATCTCTCAAGCTCTCGCGGAGCACTGCGCACCTCTTGAGGAGGCAACTGCGCGAGAAGGAAAGACGCAGCACTCTCTGTCAATTCGTGGGGCAGAGACTCTATAAAAAGGCGGGGAGTAAATTTTTCTCCTTCTGTAAAAAACTTTTTTAATTCTTCCCGAATTCGCAAGATAATCGGCGTGCGCAGTAACCCTTCCATCTCCTCACTCCTTGTGAGAAATTCAACATTGGTTTGGAGTGCTAAGCTCACTAACTGTTCCTCCAGCAACTCTCGGCGTGGTTTGGCAGGCAAGGTTTCTGTGGATTTTGGTTGCGCAGCACGAGAAGACTCCTTCGTCCGAACCCTTTCTACTTGACTGGCAACCGCATCCTCAGAAAGGCGCAGTTTATCGGCAACTAGCCGTATATAGTGTGCTTGCACAATCGTATCCGGAATGCGTGCAAGGAGCGGAACAAGCTCACGACTTATTGCCGCAACTCCGCTTCCTTCTCGCGGATTAAAATGCGCAAATGCGCGCTCAATAAAAAATTCATACGCGCCAACTGCACTCTTTACTTTTTGCGTGAAGCGGGCGGAGTCCGCACGTACTGCCTCGTCAGGATCTTTGAATGCACCTAACGTTGTAACACGAACAGTAAGTCCGGTCTCGAGCGCCCTTTCAATCCCCTGTATGGTTGCCTCCAAACCCGCACTGTCGCTATCCAACGCAAGCACTGCCTCAGGAGTGAATCGTGTGAGCAATCGCGCTTGCTCTTCAGTAAAAGCAGTGCCCTTAATTGCAACCACATTGCGTATCCCCGCTTGCCAGCAACTTAAGAAATCAAACTCACCCTCAACAAGAAGTGCAGACCCCTCTTTTTTAATCGCTTCGCGTGTCACGTCAAGTCCAAATAAGTGGCGACGTTTTTGATAGACAGGGGTTTCAGGACTATTGACATATTTTGCAAGGTTTTTCCCTTCATCTTTGGGTAAAACTCTTCCCGAGAAGCCTACCACATTTCCTCGCTCACTCTTCAGTGGGAATACAATCCGCCCGCGAAATCTATCTATCAAACCTTTCTCTCTCTGGACCACAAGACCCACACGTTGCACATCCTCTCTCTTATATCCTTTTTTTTCCACAAGAAATTGCGCAATCGCATCTGGTTTGTCGGGAGAAAACCCAAGCTCAAACCGTGTAAGTGTGTCATCGCGTAACCCTCGCTCTTTTTTTAAATATGAGAGAGCAACGTTCCCTACCGAATGGCGGGTTAAAAGGTAGTGATAGAAGGAAGCGGCAGCAGCATTCACTTTGTAGAGCAGCTCTTTTTCACCTTGCGGCGGACCGAAACGAGGGGTAAGCTTGACTCCTGCGCGCTGGGAAAGTGTCCGCACCGCTTCCCCAAACTCCATCCCTTCAGTTTTCATTAAAAACTTAAACACATCTCCGCCTTCACCGCATGTTCCAAAACAGTGCCAAATCTGAAGCTCAGGCGAGACGATAAACGAGGGAGTCCGCTCCTGATGGAAAGGACACAGGGCCTTGAAATTTCTCCCCGCACGTTTAAGTTGTACGTATTCAGAAATCAAGGACACAATATCAACTTTTTGCTTAATTTCTTCAAGAGAATCCATATCTTGAAAATTTCTAATTACTAATTTCTAATTAACCTAAAGAATGCTCAAAGTATAAAATTTAAAAATTGGGGTTTGTTTAGAAATTAGAATAATTAGATCAATTAGGTTAATTTTACTTTGGTTCTATTGTAACACTTACAAGAAGAGGATTATGTAAAACGCACGGTGCGAGGATTTTTGCCACGGAGAATCCTGTCCACCATTTGTATTTCCTGTAAAATCCCTTCGATAAGATCGTACTTTTCTGCCTCCTTGACAGTTATCCATGCAGAATCAATACTCTCAGAGTCAAGCTTGACGCTCCCCTTTTTCCAGGGTGCATAGAAGCTTAAGGTAATAACCGGGGTATTATCAGGACGAATAAAGGCTAAATCAAGAAGGTAACTCACGTTACCGATTTCAAGTCCTACCTCTTCTTTTACCTCGCGCCGCAGCGTATTCTCGAGCGCAAAATACCAAATATCATTTTTGGTAGTAGGAGGTGTAGTGACATAATCGTCAATTTCAACTCCTCCCCCTGGGACTGTCCAGCGTCCTGGCCATAGTTTCTTATCGAGGGAACGTCGCGTGACTAAGAATTTATGGTTTTTGTAAATGATAGCTGTAGCAACAATTCTGTGAAGTTCTCTATTTTTTATTATGGGGTATTTTTGTCGTGCCATTACAAGCGGAGAGGACAGGATTCGAACCTGCGAGGGCTTTCGCCCATACGCTCTCCAAGCGTACGCCTTGAACCACTCGGCCACCTCTCCAATTATGTGGCTAATTCTACCATTTTGTGAGCCTTTTGTAAAATTCCCTTCTCTCCTGGAAAAGTAAGTTTGGTTTGAGCTTCCTCAAACGGAAGCCAAGCTACTTCTTCTGTTTCAAAGCTTATTGGCCCTTTGGCTTCTTGAAGATAACGCATGAGGAAATAGGTCACTGTTTTGTAGAAACGGTCCTTCCCTAAGCGATAGAAATATTTATCCTGTCCAATCTTGCCTAGCACTTCTGTCTCCACTCCTGCTTCTTCCTGCACTTCACGCTGGGCCGCCTCAAGAGAAGTTTCTCCCTTATCAATAATTCCTTTAGGAAGTCTCCAAGAATCTCTGCCGGCAGGCCTAATAATCAACCATTCGTGCGCTTTTCCCTCTTCTCTATACACAGCACCGCCTGCTGAAAATTGTCGTATTAATGGGGTAAGCTTGTGCGCTGCTTTTGCCATGTAGTAAGCAGTGTACGTGCTTGGGAAAGAACCTTCTTCTCAGAAGCGGTTGCAAGTCGTGACCTCGCAGTTGCAAATTCCGCCCACTGTGTCTTTGCATAGGAAGGGGCAGCATTCCTTCCTTTTTGTTGCATTAAGTAATAAATTATGCGACGCACGAGCGGCATACCTTTATGAGTAGTAGTGTTACTTACTCTCCCTACTTCCTCAAGAACAGCACCTCTTAATCCTGCCAATTCCTCTGCCATGCGCAGCGTCCCTCGCACCGAGGATTCACCACGACGCACGACCCCTTTCGGTAGTTGCCATGCATCTTCCTGCCCTGGCTTGGCAATAAGCCACAACACTTTTCCGTCTCTCTGCTTAAAGACAACTGCACCGCCCACAAGTACTTCATCTTCCATATATACCTGCGTCCCCGGCGGGAATTGAACCCACATTGGAGGCTCCGGAAGCCCCTGTTCTGTCCATTGAACTACGGAGACAAACTGCGGAGGGTACAGGATTCGAACCTGTGAGGGATTGCTCCCACGGGTTTTCAAGACCCGCGCCATAAACCACTCGGCCAACCCTCCCTACTTATACTTCCTCCTTTGCGCGCCCACCCAGAATCGAACTGGGATCAGCGGCTCCGCAAGCCGCTACTCTATCCAATTAAGCTATGGGCGCAAGTGATAGCGAAGCGTCCACAAGGTTCTGCGAAGCAGGTTCTTAGCCTGAAAGGCCAAGGTTCTGCGAAGCAGGTTCTTAGCCTGAAAGGCCAAGGTTCTGCGAAGCAGGTTCTTATGGGCGCAAATTTACTCGTTTAATGACAACCGTTTTGATAACCACCCGGCTGCCTTGTCGGCAAACCCTGGTGCTTCTTCCTCATACTGCACTCTCTCTTCTAACTTTTGTTTCACTTGCTCCTTGTCAATTCCAACCAACACCAGCTCAAGTCTGCCGGGAAAACGAAGCGGCGTTTCAAATACCAAGAGTGTATGACCCCACCGCTCACTTATCCAAAATCGGCTCACTTCCTGCAGGGGATATCTCTTACCTGCTATTACAATGTTTTTATTCGTAATCGCGTACTCTATCTCTTCCGGTGGTACAGAGAACAAGACAAATACTAGAAATACCACAGCCCAGACCAGAAACACCACCATTAATCCCTCAAGCACAAACCCAATAATGGAAAGAAGTGCCGCCACTAAGGCAACCGTTGAGAAAAATTGGCGACCTCTTGCTTTAAAAGGCCTGACCGGTGCCTTCCAAGAAAACAAAGTCTCTTCTTTTATTAAAGTGCTTCTTTCTTCACTCGAAACAAACCCCTCTTGCTGTTGGGCAGATTGTTGCTCCATGCGGAGGGTACAGGATTCGAACCTGTGAGGGATTGCTCCCACGGGTTTTCGAAACTCGCGCCTTAAACCACTCGGCCAACCCTCCAAGTTTACTACTCCGCTTGCCGAAGGCGGTGGGTACAGGATTATTCGCTTCGCTCATCATCAAGCCCTAAAGGTTTGATGTCGAATAAATTCTCATCCTGCCCCATCCTCAAAAACTTCGTTTTCTGCGGTGGGTACAGGATTCGAACCTGTGCCTCCCTTTCGAGAGAACGGTTTAGCAAACCGTCGCTTTAGACCACTCAGCCAACCCACCTAAACTAGGACTATGGTATCAAATTTCTTATCATCTTGCAATTGCCAGCGCGTGTACGAATTTTGCTCCATTCCTTTTAAGCACCTTTGTCGCTTCTTTCAGTGTGGCACCGGTGGTCCAGACATCATCGAATAAAATTAGGTTACTGGGTAATTGGGTAACTGGGTTATTAGGTGAAATTGAAAAAATTCCTCGAACATTTTCGCGACGTTTCTTGGCCTCTTTGACTTCTGTTTGAGGTTTGCGGAATTGAGAACGTACCAAGATATCATCTCTAAAGTTCCAACCCATTTCCTTGGCAATTTTCCTGCCTAAAATCTCCGCCTGATTGAATCCGCGCCAATTGCGACGCAGACGATGGAGAGGAATAGGAATAAGAACAGAATCTTGTGGAAAACGAAGTTTTTTTAATTCATCAGTAGTCCAGGAAACAACTGCTTCTGCCAGATCACGGACAAAATTGTATTTAAGCCTCCTGATAAGTAAAGAAACTGGTGGTTGGTAAACGAGAACAAAAGTTGCGCCATCAAAGCTAAAGGGAGTTTTGCATCCAGGATGGGTTTTGCCATCAACCGCCGGCCGCTCGCACACGGGGCAGATTTGAGGAAAATGAAGAGGTTGAGACTGGCGGCACCCCTCGCACAAGTAAGCTCCAAATTTCCCGCACCCAGCACATCTTTTGGGAAAAAGAAGGTCAAGAAAGTTCACGCTTTAGTATACGAAAAAAGCCGACGTGTAAGCCGGCTTTTAATTTTAAGTGGAGATGCCGGGAGTTGAACCCGGATCCGAAAAGTCCTAAGCACCCAAGTATTACAAGCTTAGTCAGTTAGTTTGTGTCCCCCAAAAGTTTGAGAGCTGACACTAATCTTTAGGGTAAGACCAGAAGGTCTTTTCTTTACCTCTGCTGATCAACCAGAGTTAAAGAGCATCCTGCTATTTTACACCCATAATGCACCGCAGGAGAACGCAATACAGATGCTAGCGCTTACGCTGTTGCGTACGCTAGACGTCCACTTGGATAGTTGACGTTTTTGTTTTGGCTTATGTTTAGTGAGTGTGAGCCAAACTCAGCTTGCCTGGGTGTTAAGGTGCTTCCCGTCGAAACCTATCATCCCCTTGGTTTTAACTCTCGCTCTATTTCTCTTTCAACATCTTTTCTTCTCTTTGCTTCGCGTTTTTCGAACTTACGCTTTGGCTTTGCTAAAGCTATCTCGACCTTAATTAGTTGCCCTTTACTATACACTTTTGTAGGCACAATTGTCAATTTCTGCTGCTTTACCTTGGTTTCTAAAAAGATTAATTCATTTTTATTCAAGAGAAGTTTGCGGGTTCTGGTGGGATTATAATCTTGTGGCACTCCACCTTGATAAGGTGGAATATTTGCATTTAACAAATATGCCTGTCCATCTTTCATACGAACAATACTTGCTGAAAGGTCTGCTCTTCCTGTTTTAATTGATTTTACTTCGCTACCTAAGAGCGAAATACCCGCCTCAATACGGTCTTGTAGTTGATACTCATAAGGCGCTCGACGATTTATAATCTTCATATTTAATTTTTTAACTCAACCTCGTATACCTTCCCCCCCACAAAAATAAGTAGTTTCTTTTTTTCTTCGGAAACCGCAATCCCTGTAGCATCCTTTATAGTCTCCCACACGTATTGGGCCTTAAATACACCCGACTTGTCAAGCACCACAACTCTGCTATTACCATTATCTAAGACATACACGTTGGAAAAGCGAGAGTCCGTGGTTATGCTCTGCGGGTGGTTAAACGCGTTCTCGACTCCCTCTATACGAAACCCGTCAAGTCTTCCTCGTGTATACTTTGCAATCCTCCCGTCTTCCCGCAACAGCCACACCGACCCATCAATAGCCATTCTTACAACATCCCCAAGCGCCGCATCCACTCCCTCACGGAAATATGCTTCACCTTGTCCGAATCTGCTCACTAACCCTGAGTAGCGCCAAATCTCGTTTCTGCCCGCATCAAGAAGGTATATATTCCCACCAAAGGCCGCCATGTGGGAAACCCTCCCCCATGTACCCTCGGGAAGTATGACAGTGCGCGCTTCACCTTCCTTCTCAACAAGTGCAACTCGTTGGCCGTCAAGGGTATACGGTCGGCCGTCCCACAACGCAACAAGCCGCCCTTGGGGAATTGTGTCTGGCCCTGCCAGAACACGCATATCACCGCCTTCTATAGTAAATGAAAGAAGAATTCTGTGCTCTTTATCTAAAACGACTACCTGGTCCTCACTCGCGTATACATCATGGGTTGTGAATCCCTCTCTAACAAGACCAAGATCAACAAGAAGTCTTGGCTCGACGTGATACTCCCCCAGAATGTCGGGTACAACACGCTCTACTTCTTCGGCGAGCAGTGTCACCCGTTCATCTTTCACTCCCTCACTTATCAACTGCGAAAGCTGGGCCGCTGCCTTACGGGCGAGCTCACGTGCGCGGGGAGGATTAAGATCGGCAAGCTCGCGGCTCTCTTCAAGATTATGCTGTACCTCCGCTACCCGCTCCTCATATGCTTTAATGCGTATCTTTTGCGCATTTTTAGCAAATCCCCACACGATCCCCGTCACAAGAATAAGAAGGAATAAAATGCCGACTATGAGTGTTCCCTTACGTGGTTTTGTCTCGTGAAGATAAATATCGCGCTGGCGTAGTTTCTTTAAGAATATACTCACCCCTGTACGTATAATGCCTGCCTCAGACAACACTCGTCGAACTACTCTTTTAAACTTCTCCCCTAATCTCTCTCTCACTACTTTGTCAGAAACAGCGGGAATGCGAACAGATAGAGCTACAGAAGGAGTACGCAACACAAATACATCCCCGGGGCGTATTACCCCTGTTATCACCCGCATACTTGCGCGTTCTCCCGAAACTAAAACACCTCGCGTTTGAGCCCTCTCAATTTCAACTTCCCCTTCTCCTATAACAGCAATATACGCATGCTCACGAGCACGCGAGAACACCACAAGAGAGAGAGTATCCTTAAACTCCTGAGCAACATTCTTAATCCGCTCCCCGGAGAAGGAGCTACCAAGCTGCGAAAGAGCGGCACTGCCCGTCTCTTCTGTGGGAGCAGCAGCGACCACCACCATGTCGGGCGGTCCAAACGTACGAATAGCAGTCCAGCGTGGTGTGGTGGACGAAGAAGGTAACCGCTGTATTTCAAGCATTTACAAATACACTAGCACAAACAACAACGCAAGAATAGCACCCGCGAGATGAGCCCACGCAAGTAGTTGAATGGGTACTTCAGCTCCCACCACAAGAGTCCTGGTCATAAGATACACTTGGCGCACGACCACCGCGGCAAACGCCACATAAATTGCAAATGCTAAAAGCGCAAACAATTTTCCAACGAACCACAAAGAAATCATCTTACCCTTCCTTCAAGTGCTTCTTGCTCTTCTTGGGTACGCAACTCTTGCAAGACGCGCGTTATCTGTTCAGGCCGCGGCACTGATAAAAAGTCAAAGTTAGGAACAGTTCCTGCGGTCTGAATATAAACGTCACCGTAATTAAACAAGGCCCGTACCACTCCCCCCACTTTGTACGTCACGTCTTGAATTTTATCAACTTTTGTCTCCGATACCTCTCGGTAAATAAGATTATGAAAGTCAATATCCACAATACGCTCGTCAGTTACTATTTGTACATTGAAAAACCAGGAGAAGAAATTCTCTAAGATAAATGCAGTGGTCACCAAATACCACGCCACAATTCCCACTGTTTGAAACTGAGCGGGCAAGAGTGAAAGAATGGGGAAAACGGGCAAGATAAAAGGTGGGACAAAAAGCAAAATCATGGCAATAACAATCCATGGGATGTTGGTAACGGGATGTTTTCGCAAAAAGAGAATAATCTTTTCTCCCTCATCTTGCGTCTCAAAACGCACACTGTCAGGTTGGTAGCAATAGGATGTAAAAGGATTATGTATGTGGTCAAGTAATTTGTTACCGGCGGTTTGTGGTTTATCAGATTTTGACTGATCACTGTTCACTGATGACTGTTTATTAACATAAATATCAGGCATGCCCCAATTATAGCTTAACTATATTAAACAAGCTACTTTTAAGACCTATATAACCCGGGGCGCGCAGGTTAAATGCTTTTTTAAACTCTTCCCCAGACAAAGTTAATGTTCCTTTATTGGTTGAAAAACTCACGGATTGCGTTGAACCACTATTGCTGTAGATAACCGCTGCCGAAGACGCACTCGTGTATCCGCCAATTCCGGCAAGTTCAGAAACAGAGTAGGGATTTCCCGAGAAACAACTTGTCGTCACAGGACTAATCCGAGAGACATCACCACCTCCTTTGTAAAGTACGTGCCACGCGTTCAGAATATCAGCCATTTCTTCTGACGTAAGCCATGGATTGCTCCTTCCGCATGTGGCACCACTCCGTGTTCTGTACCATCCTTTGTAAAACCAAGGTGAGCCAGAACTCTTCTCATAGGCAGTGTCTGGCCACTCACCTGCGGTATCTTTAATACCACCCCATCCCCACTGTGAAATTGTATAGCCACCTGATGTTGAGGCATAGTATGCCTTGGCTGGCGCACCGTCGCGGATCAATACCCATCCTCGCGTTGCCCGAACTGCTTCTGCCCACTTCCCACTCTTGAGCTGGGGTTTGTAGACTTGACAAGCTTCAGTCGTACAAATTGAGCCAGCACCGCCACTCGTAACTGCAAGCGCAAAACTTCGCGCTGCAATTGCCTGAGCTTTAAGCGCCTCAAAACCCCCATTATCTCCCCACTTTTCAGGAACCTCATAAATTCCCAAAAGGTAGTTCTCTTCAAAAGGAATCCTTCCGTATCCATTAACACCAATCGTGTCGGGAGACGGATAGTCTTTTTGCAAGCTTGCTCCCTGATAGTACGCAGCAAGTATTTGCTCTGCCGACTGCCCTTGTTTGCTCCTTCCGTAAGCACCAAATTGGCTCATGCCTGTTCTGTGGGGAGCGCCAAATGAAAACGCGCCAAAAGCTGGTTTAAAACCTGGATCACAGAAGGCAGATGTGCCGGGTGGACCGGAGCATGGTTCAAGTGTGGGAGGGGTATCACCGACTGAAGTTTGAAATCCTCCGGCTTTTAAGGCTTCGAGTTCTTGCTGTTTTGCCGTTAAACTTGAAAGATAACTCTCTACCTTTTCTACTTCTTTTGCCAAAAATCCCGCCCGCTCATCAAGTTGCTGCTGGAGCCTTGCCAAACCTGCCCGCGAGGTTTGGAGTGTCTTTTTGTCCTCATTGAGTTTTGTAAGTTCTGCTGAGAGTTCATCGATAATACGTCTATCCTCATTGGTTACCTGTTGCCTAAGCGCCAGCTCTCTTGTAAATTGAGAAGCAGAAGTTGAGGCAAGGAATACCATGAGAGGCGAATAGAGCCGACTTCTGATGTAGAGCGCGCGTACCCGGACTTCTAGTAATTCCTGCTGTACTCCCAAATCCTCTTCCCGTTGTGCAATACTTTTCTCAAGTTGTAAAAGTTCGCTATTAATCCCGTTAATGCGCGCCTTTATACTCGCTATCTGTTTTCGTAAATCTACTAACTCTTGTTCATTCCGTTCATGAGCAGGTTTTAGTGTATCAATTTCTTTTTGAATCTCATCAATCTGGCACTGCAAATCACTGCCACAATGCGAAGCGACTGCGCTACTAGCAAAAACTATTGTAAGCGGAATAAAAAACAAAAAAATTAAGTGGCGCAAACTCATGCTCCTCTATTATAACAACCTTGGAAAATTAACCTAATTCCTAATATCTGATTTCTAATCAAAATTCATAAAGTTGCCTCTTGCAGCTTCCCCATGCTACACTTAACTAAATGAAAAGACCTTTCCTCTCTGCTCTTTTTTTGTTAGGAATTTTTGCATTGGTTCTCCCAAAAATAAATTTAGCTAATGCTCAAATTTCCCTCTGTCCCACTTTCGAGTACGAGCCAAAGCCACTCTTAACTACACACGACGAAGTAACGTTCAGAATGGGGCCAACCAATACAGGTGAACGATACCAAATTGAGGTTGATATCCCAAACAATCCTCTCCATCCTACCAATATCTGGTCTCCCAAGATTACCTCAAACGGGGGACCTATTGAATACACATTCAAAAATAGGGAAGTATTTGCCACGGGTACCCATAAGATAAGCTTGCATGGTCCGCGTGGTCTCGAGTGTCAAAATACCTATACTGTGAGTAGAACGAGTGTGTGTACCTTGAGTATAAGTCCAAACGAAATAGACACTTCTACTGATATCGCAGTGAGCGGAACAGGTGTACCGGTGAACGCAAACAATGTGGTGGTACTTGAAGGACCGCAAACGAGAATATTTGCCGCAAGACCGGATAATAGTGGAAACTTCAGTGTGACTATTGGGAAAATTACCCCTGCAAGTGATAATTACCAAATATGGGTAGGATTAAATGTAAGAGCTCCGCTCCCTGGATACGATATAAGAGATGTTGAAAGATACCAAGAATGCGGCATTATACCACTTAAGGTAGGACCACCCGGCACTCCAAGAATTCAACCGGGGTCAGGTCCAATAGGAGAGCCAGGAAGGGGACCACAAATTACCGCCTGTCCAAATGGGACTAGGGGAATTTACACTGCGTTCGGATGTATCCCGGTAGAGAACACCACCGAATTCGTAAAATGGTTTTTGGGATGGGCAATAGGGATTGGGGGAGGAATTGCATTTCTTTTAATCCTGTGGTCCGGGTTTCAAATTATGACCTCAGCGGGCAATCCTGAACGCCTAAAAGCGGGACGGGAACAGCTAACCGCTGCAATTGGTGGTCTATTGTTTCTCATTTTCTCTGTCTTTTTGTTAAGATTAATAGGGGTAGATATTTTACAACTACCAGGATTTGGGGGCTAACGTATGCAGCTTGCACAAGCTATTGATTTCAACCAATTGCAAGATGCCCTACCGGGATTTCGCTTCCCTCTTACTGGTGGAGTAGGAGATGTACTTTTCCTTGCCACCCAATATATTTTCGTCATCGCGGGTCTTGCGCTCCTCCTCTATCTCCTCTATGGTGGATTTCAACTCATGACTTCAGGAGGCGATCCGGGAGTACTGAAAGAGGCACGAGCTAAAATTACCAACGCAATTGTCGGATTTGTAATTATCTTCGTTGCATATTGGCTCGTACAACTGGTAGGGGTAGCATTCGGCATAAAGGAAATCCAAGATATATTTCAATTTGGAGGACCACCATCCTCCGTGGGAGAAGAATGAGAGAAATAGCCCAAGTAAAAATTGGCGAAGAAGTATTTAAAACTCCTTTTGCGGACTTTGGTTCTCTCGTTTCTGTCATTCTTTCAAATGCCTATATTATTGCTGGAGTTGTAGTTCTCTTTTTAATTGTCTTTGGAGGATTGGGAATAATTATTGGTGCAGGTAGTGGAGATCAGCAAAAAACAGGCCAGGGAAGGCAGGCAATTACTGCGGGAATTATAGGTTTCTTGATTATTTTCGCCAGTTACTGGATAATTCAAGCAGTTGAAGCAATAACGGGAATAAATATTCTCGGAGGAGGAAGAGGATTATAATGCTGCAAATTTTTGGTAAAGTTGCACCACCACCAGGAGTTGAACGTTACGGCCCACTAACTGGCGGTGGGCTAGTAACATTCTTAAACGCAATACTCCTTCTTTTGATTGTTGTGGGTGGGGTGTATGCGCTTTTTAATATTGTTATTGCCGGTTTTCAATTTATTTCTGCCGGCGGAAATCCAGAAAACATGCAAAAAGCGTGGGCACGAATTTGGCAATCTCTGATTGGGCTTTTGTTTATCGCAGGGGCTTTTGTACTAGCTGCTATCTTTGGCCAAATTATATTTAAAGATCCAACCATACTTATAAAACCAAGAATTTTCGGCCCACAATGAATATATTATTATGATTTTTTTAGCACAACTTAGAGAAATTCCTCTGGGTAAAGAATTTAGGGGAATTGGTCCACTTGGAGACCCGACAAATGCTCCTGCAACATTTGCACGGTTAATTTCTAATATTATCGGTTTTATGACTATTGTTGCAGGTATATGGTTTACCTTCCAAGTTCTACTTGCTGGTTTTCAGTGGCTTGCTGCGGGAGGAGATAAAACAAAGTTAGAGGGAGCGAGAGGAAAATTAACCAGTGCTGTTGTTGGACTTGCAATTGTGGCACTGGCAATCTTTTTCATCCGACTTATAACTGCGCTTCTTGGAATAGAAACAATATTCAATATCGAAAAGGTTCTACCTTTAATTTCGCCATGAAGTTAGCACAAGTAATAGAAAATCCAATACTTTCTCCGAGAATAAAAGACTTAACAGGCCAAGCATTTGCTGCACAATTTTTGCCAATGCTTATTACTCTTGTGCTTGTAGTTGCAGGCGTAGTGTTTTTATTTGTTTTACTTCTTGGTGGAATCTCCTGGATGACAGCCGGAGGGGACAAAACACAAGTAGAAGCGGCTCGTTCCCGCATAACCAATGCCCTGATTGGTCTTTTTATAGTCTTTGCAGCTTTTGCACTTGCAACCCTTGTTGAGGGACTTTTTGGCGTAAACATTCTCACTCTTGACATTGGGAAATTAATATTGAGATAATTATACAAATGAAGCGAATTATCCAGGGAATTGCAGCAAGCGGTGGGGCTCTTTTATTAACCGCACTCCCGGTTTTGGCACAGGGAGACGTGATTAACATCAAACCAGGCGGACAGTTCCAAGCATTGGGTAACTTAACTGTCCCAAGCATTGTTTCAGGCCTCATTCGTTTAGTCCTAGTCATTGCGGCACTGATATTCTTTTTTATCTTGGTTATTGGTGGTATCCGCTGGATTTTGTCCGGTGGCGATAAAACAGCAACTGAAGGAGCAAGAAGCCAAATTACTGCAGCACTTGTCGGACTTGTAATTGTCTTTGCGGCTTGGGCAATTATTCAGCTTGTTAACGTACTCTTTGGTATTGACATCCTCCAGCTCACTATTCCAAAATTCCAACCCTAACTCTCCGACTGGCTGAACATCCCTTGCTTCAATAAATGAACTCGTGCTACACTGAAGCTATGAGAATTATTTGGCTATTGGGTTATTTGGCTATTGGTCTATTGGGGGCTTCGCCGGTTCTTGCGCAAACCAAAAAATTTGAAGATGTTCCGGGTGCTGTTTCTGATGGCGTTGCTACGCTAAAAGGGTTAGAAGTTATTTTCTTTAATATTGTTGCAGTTTCCCTTGCGGCCGCGGGAATTGCACTGTTTGTCATACTTGTTATTGGAGGATTTAAATACTTGACTGCCGGCGGCGACCAACAGGCAGTCCAGGGAGCCCGTCAAACCTTAACTTATGCGCTCATTGGTTTTGTCGTTGTTGTCGCCGCGTTTTTAATTCTGCGTTTTGTGAGCGTCTTTACCGGCGTTGATGTAACAATATTTCGAGTAACTCAATAGCTTATGCTACGCCTGCCCTTATCGCTATTTTTTGTTTATTGTTTATTGTTTATTGTTTATCCCGCTCCTGCCTTTGCCCAAGAGCCCACTCCGACTCCCGAACCACTCGACACCAGTGTACACCCCTCTTATGGAGAAGACATTGATGTGACGCGGGAAGTCACCAAAACTGGTGGGGCAGTAGATGTAAGCGGGCAGGGTATTGATGTAGGAGTCGTGCAAAATGAATTTAAATTTCCCAACCTCACTCGCGAAATGCAAGTAAGTACGAACGCCCTCCCCAACCTCCTTCCCGAAGGACTTCTTAAAAACCTATCTCTCCCAGAAGCAACACTCTCCGGAAAAGTATTTCATCCTGTCTGCGATATTGATGCAGGAGGTGCTTCAGTGACAGGTAGAATAGAGGGGAAAGGCGCAAGTGATGTCAGGACACCCTCTTATTGGACAAAACTTTTGGGAGCGACAAAGCTTAATCAAGCCAGTGCAGTTCCGGGTTTCTCCTCGCGCACCAATTTTAGCGCACCTCAACCAACGCTTCCTCTGGACGAGGAGGGGAATAAACAACTACCTGACTGTCCGGAATTGACGGGCCAAGTGGGCAAACAAATAGTTCCCGCGCCTTCCCAAAACACCACAACCATCTCGCTGGCAGGAGTTATAGGAAATATTGTCGATTTTTTTACCGGACTGTGGAGTAAACTTCTCAATGCATCAGCGACAATTGCGGTAACGGTTAAACCACAAAAATTTCTACCGGGAGAGCGGGCATTTCTTTCGCAGGCCTCAAAAGAAGAAACCGGATTTTTGCGTAGTTTTTGTCCGGAAGAAATTTGCCCTAAGGGCGAAGGGGAACAAGAAGAAACTCCCTATGCTGTCGATGGTTCCTCAACCACAAAAGAACTCAATTTCTTGGGTGTAGCTGGAGCGAGAAAGGGCTATGTCCTCCTCCAACAATCTCTTTACCCTGCCGAATTACAACCTCTCCGCCCAATCCCCGAAACACCCCCTCTACCCCCCAGTGGAGGAACAGGCATTTTTAAATTAACCGGTAATCCTCTATCTCCCCAACTTGAAGCCCAATTAAGACAAGCTTCTGTCGCCTTTAATGTTCCTGCGGGTGTTTTGGCAGCAGTTGCGTGGATTGAGGGAGGACACATGTGGAGTTTTTCTGACGGCCAAATATCCACCTACTCTGTACCTGGAGGTCAAGATCCAATCAATTGTGAATCCAACGGCTGTGGAGCACGAGGGCCAATGCAGTTCCTCAATGATGGTATTGCAGCAAGCTGTGGAAATTATACTGGCCAACCCATGCCTGATGTCTGGTCTTCTTATGCCAATGCAGTAAATGAGGCAGCAGGAGAAAATAGAACATCAAATGTTTGTAATGTAAAGGACTCTGTATATGCTGCAAGTAAAAAGCTAGGGGCAAGCTCAGGAGCAATAGGTGCAGAGTGGACTCAAGAGGAAGTATCCAGAGCTGCTGAATCTTATTATGGAGAATGCCAAACCAGCTTCCCAAGATTAGGTAATAGAACTTATTGCGAATTCGTTTGGGAAAATTACAATAGCCCTTGAAAAATTTCATAAAATAAGTTATAGCTTAAGTATCTATGTATAACCTGCCCAAAATTTGGAAAGTTTTACTTTCTATAACCCTCATTTTTTTAATTCTCTTTCTCTTTTCCACTTCCCCCTCTTATGCTACGCCTCCTACGCCAACCTTAGGCGACCTTCAAAAAGCCATCACGGGAGATAAATATAATAAAGAAAGTTTTGATTTTCAAAGTTTGACAGGAGTAATGGGAGGAGCAACTACAATGTTACTTGGTTGTGTTATTGATACCAATGGTGATGGAAAAATTGACTATGAAGCGTGCCCCCCGAGTTTTTCAACAGGTGCCCTTCCGACAATGGGTGTTGCAATTGCGGGGATGATTACCAATCCGCCGGCTTCAGGATTTAACTATCTTGCTGATATTGGGGGGCGACTTCACATTGTGAAACCTGCCTATGCGCAACAGGCAGGGTTTGGATTTGGGGCGATTGAACCATTCTTGCGGGCATGGCGGGCAGTAAGAAACTTAGCCTACCTACTCTTCGTCCTTGCAGCAATTGGATTTGGATTCGCTATCATGCTTCGTACCAGAATCTCGCCCCAAGCAGTCATTACGGTTCAATCGGCACTTCCACGAATTATTATAGCATTGATACTAATAACCTTTTCCTATGCAATCGTTGGCTTTCTTATTGACATCATCTATGTGGGGTTTGGAATATTAGTGTTTGGACTTACTTCACTTGGCCTGCAAGGTATCTACGACCCGGTTGCTCGGTATCAGGAATACTCAACAGCAGGATTTGGTCAAACAGCGGGATTTATATTTAGTAAAGGGCTTACTGGTGGATGGGATTTGCTTAAAGGTGCAGCAGGAGCAGCACCCGTGTTGTCAGCTGCAACAGGTGGAATAATTGGGGGGGCCATAGCTCTTTTAATAGCCATCGTTCCAGGAGCAGCGTTGGGAGGCGTTGCAGTTGGCTTACTTCCAATCCTACTTGGTCTTATTCTCGCAATTATATTTTTCTTCTTTCGTGTGCTTTTTGCTCTCGCGAGAGCATATCTTCTCCTTTTACTCCATTTAATTTTAGCACCGCTTTTTATCCTTTGGGGCATCGTTGGTGGAGGGGGAATTTGGAGTGGATGGTTAAGGGGGTTAACAGCGAATCTTTTGGTTTTTCCTGTTGTAGGAACTGTTATTTGGTTGACTTACTTACTAATAACGCTTGTGGACCAAGCAAGCGGAACACTTTGGGCACCTCCTTACATTGGGGGCGGTGCCGACATTATAAAAGGGATGATCGCATTAGGTGCAGTCATGCTTTTACCTTCTATTCCAGATTTCATAAACCAAATCTTAGGAGTAAGAGCGGGAGTACCTTTGCAACTGCCCCAAGTTCAAGCACAGTTACAGCAAGCATTAGGCAATCTCGCGCAATTGGTACAGAGAGCTCGACAGGCAGGTGCAGGAGGATAAGCTATTAAGGGAGTAAGTTATAATACCCTTCGGGATTTTAGAAACGCCTCAGTTTCCTTCTTCACCGTATCCCACTCTTTACTAAAACCAGCTTCTTCAAGAATCCTTCGAATTTCCTTACGAACGTCGCTTGCCTTCACACCCGCCTCTAAACTCGCCCCTCCCATTGGCCACTCTCCCCACTCAGTCCACGCCCATCTTCCTCCACCATGATACGCACTTGTCAGTGCTCCGACTAATATGAGCTCGCGGATTCTTTTTCGAACTGGTTCAACAAATTGTTCTGTAAATTGACGTGCTGATAAATTTTCAACTCCTCGCCTCTTATTACCTGGAAGTGATTGAAGCCATTTTTGAATCTCTCCCTGATGCAATGACCAACCGCCAACTGCATACTCAACAGTTCTGTTAATATCCTGCAAAGTATGAATATTGATTAACTTACTTCTTTCCCAAAAGTCTCTATTAATCAATCCCCAAAGGCTCCTGTCTTCTTCTTCTCTCCCGTATCCTCCTGCAAAGTAAAGAGCAAGATTGTAATAAAACCATGAATATTCTCGAATAGTTCTCCATGGTAAATCTTTCATTTCCGTACCATCATTCCACCATCTCTCCCAAAACGTCTTCATGTCCTTAACTTTAATATCCCCCTTTGGGTTATCTGGACTAACAAGTCTAGTATCTCTTGTTGGCAATGCCCAATGAAGAAATGGAACCATAATCATAAATTTACCATTCAAGGCACCATGCTCTCTTGCCATTTCATCATACTTACCAAAAGTTGCGTGTGGTCCATAATTATGTGATTGCCCTTCCCCTTTTTCCCGTTCACGATAAGCCTCTGGATGCATTAACTTCATGGTATCATCCGAAGATGGCCATCCATTTGGCGTTTCTCCTTCTCTTCTATTATCAAAATATGATGCAAAACCAAACATATAGAAAATACCCCATCCTAAATCCTCTGCTGCCTTTGTGTCTTCTCTATCACCTTTATCTCCATTAATTACACTAACAACCCATTCCCTTACTTCCTTTATCCATTCCTCCCGACCTGTATCTTCCTCATATGGAGGGGAATCGCAGAAAATATTTCTTGCGGCATATTCAGCTAATTTGCCTAAAAACTGGGCCTGTTTTTGTGTATCTCCAATATTTTGTTCAAGCCACTTTCTTAGCCATGGTTTCGTAGCCTCTATTTGAATTCTCTGCTCGGCAGCAGTTTTTCTTTGAGCTTCATCTCTTTCTGGACCTCCACCAATTCCGATAAGAGTATACAATCTCATTGCCATATCAATTTTTTCTCCGAACGGTCTTTCTCCTTCTTTAAGTGGGCCTGCTTCAAAAATAGCCCTAAAGTCTTCAGTTTTAAGCCAAGCATACTCTGGCCTTTCAAATAACTTCGTGAGTTGATCCAACAAACCCTCTCGAACTCTACGAAGATAACGTGCGACAAAGATGCGTTCTCTTGTCAATAGCTCTGTTCTCATCTCCTCAAAGACCATTACAAGCCGTTCAAGTTTTCCTCTTGTAAGTGTCGCTGGTATTACTTCTTCTCTCACTAATAACCCCCTACCCTCATCATCTCTTCTAAGCTTTAATACTGCTTGTTGATCTAAAACTGCTATATACTTTGTTTTACCTTCTCTCTTTGGAGGAACTATTCCTAATTTTCGCATCCCCAATAATTTTTGAACGATCAATTCCAATCTATCTCTTTCTTCTTCGTTTAACTCTACTTCCACCAATCCTCCCGCAACTTCTTGAGCTTTAGTCACCGTCACTCTTCTCTCAACCATCTTCTCAAGTAAACCAGTAACCCGATTAATATCTTTAGCCCAAGATTCCTGCGGATTCAAAGCCGCTCTAAACATATCAGCACGATCAATAAGATAATTACGGACTTGTTCTAAACGATGTATTCCGGGATTTGAAGTTGTCAATGATTGTTCAACCTCTGCCATAAACTTTCTAGTAAATGCACGAATAGTGTCTGGGTCTTCAGAAGTTCTAACCATTTCTGCAATCCAAGAACCTTCCGTGTATTTAACCTGTCGCTCTCTCTCCATCCGCAATCTTTCTTGAGGAGGAACCATTTCCTGAATAGCAGCACCTTCGGTTCTTATTCCTAATTCTTGATATACACCTATTGGTTCTCTGTCTAACAAATCGCCTACGAGTTGCGCTTTTACCTCTTTTATCACTTTTGCTGTTTCGGGAATTTGACCGGTAAGAGTACTTACCGTTTGTTCTTGCGAAGAAACTTGTGGGGCAACATAACCCGCTTGGCGTACTGCCTCAACAGAAGAAGAGCGCGCTTCCTCTTCAGCACGCTTAACTACTGCTTGCTCATGAGGAGTAACACCCTCCAATGGTCTTTCTGGGTTACTCATAGGATTTTCTGGTTGGGCAGGCTCGGACATATAATTTGTCTCATTATACCATTTTTCTTACAAAAATTTGACTTAAAAATTATAAGCGAGTAAAATCTGGGTCGTATGATTCAAAGAGAAAAAGAAAGACGAGAACAGGAGGCTGAAGCAGCAAGATTGAAAGCAGAAGAAGCCCAACGTCTCGAGCAAGAAAAAATGGCTAGGGAAGCGCAAGAAAATAGACACTTACTTGAGGAACTAAAAATCCCTGAATATCTACAAAGTATAATAGATGAACAACAGCTAGAAGGGGCTCATGTGCTTTGGAGAAAACCAACCGTTAAATATGCCTTTCCGAATACCACCAGTCTTAGCGAGAGTAATTTCTATAGTGCCAGGACCATTGTTAGACAATACATAAGTCATATTTATAGTCAACAATTTCTAGGCAAGAAAGAAATGGTTGTTGCAAGTGTAGCGCTTGTCTGGAAAATTCATTACAGCCCAGGTGTCGAAGGTTCTAGCCGGGTCGCTGTTGACTGGCCTAGTTTCCCAGCTGGATATGAATTCAACCAAATAGAGATAGTTGGAAATAATGAAGAAAAATTAATAATTGTCCCTAACCCTCTTGAATCCCGGGTTAACCCTGTCATCCTCTTTGAAAGTGAGTATACGAATCCAGATGTTTTAAAAAGAGTAATTAGCTCATCCTACCTAGATTCGCATTATCATTGTTTTAATGAAGGGTGGCCTTTTAGCGAATGGGTTCCGGAGGCAGAGGCGGTAAGGGATAGAATTGCCCGCGGAGAAGAAACTCCGGTTTTGCCACCTTCTCCATCTGTGCCCCAAAGACCCAGTTTTTGGAACCAGCTTTTAGTCAGGGGTTAATTTCCGGTTCTGAGCCAGGAGATGATATCTTTTGAAAAATTACTGTACGCTCTTCTAAATCGTATCTGTTTGGAAATCGGCTCATTGTAATTTGATTGAAAATCGTAAATTAAGAATTGAAAATTATCTTCTATATAGATAGATAGGTCCATATACCGGTCCGCGGGGATCCACCTTAATTGGCTTCCAACCAGGGATTTTAAATCCTGTCGCAACAACAAGTGCCCCAGGCTTTAATTCTTTCTCTAACTTTGGTTTTAACTTCTCATTTGTCCCTTCAAGTAAGTACAAACTTACAATATCGGCATCTTGCAAATCTTGCTCAAACAAATTCCCTTTGACAATTTTGGCGCTGTGTAGTCCTAAAATTTTCAACCAAAACCGAGAATATAAAACTCGGATCCCGTCTATTTCAACACCAATTGCGCGCGCACCACGCAACGCTGCCGCAATGACCAGCCTCCCGTCTCCTGACCCTAAATCATAAAATGTCTTTCCCGGACCAACTTCTGCCAACTTCATCACTCGACTAACCACCTCCCGCTCCATCGGTACAAACGGTGCGCCAAACTTTGCTCCACTCCGAAGGTAAGGAAGGAGAAAAAAGAGGGCAAGGAGCATAAGAGCAAGTATAAGGAATGACTCTACCACCCTTTTATTGTATAATGCAGCCCGCATAGTGTGAAACCATATAAAACCCACCTTTACCAAGGCTATGGCAGGACAGGTTTGCAACTTGTGTTTCATATGATAAGTTATAAATAAATTGACCTAATTAACCTAATTGCTCTAATTGACCTAAATAATACAACTAAACTCTTAGGGATCCTTTTAAGATTTTAAGAAATTAACAAATTGGGACTTCTTTAGAAATTAGAATAATTAGAAATTAGAAATTTTAAATTTATGCAACAGCATCCCGTGCCACAAAATATCGCCAGCTACGAATTCCACCTCGTAGGGGATATGACGTTGCGGCAGTTCTTTCAGGTTGCAGGTGGAGCACTCGTGGGACTGTTGTTCTATGCTTCACCGCTTCCTGGAATTATCAAGTGGCCATTTATTCTGTTTTCAGGGCTTGCGGGCGTCGCACTTGCCTTTCTTCCCATTGAAGAACGACCGCTCTCTATGTGGTTTCTCGCATTTCTGCATGCTATTTATTCGCCGACAAAGTACGTATGGCAGCAGGGGAAGACACGGGAATTCTTTGCACCAGAAGGAACGCCAATGGGAGCAGCGGAGGTCGCTGCCACCCCGCAGGGAGAGGGAGCAGCAGAAGCGTACCTTGCTCGTGCCGCCCAGGGGGAAGAGCAAGCAGTAATAATTTTTGAACAAGAAGAGCGCTCGTTTTTTCAAAAGATGCTTTCTCTCTTTCATTTAACAAAGACAGCTGGGCAACCGAGCGCACAACCAACCACACCCCAACCAAATGCGCGGCCGCGCATTATTGTGGAGCAAGAGATACCTCCCCAACTCATCCCTCAGGTAACACCTACACAACTGTTTTACCCCACGCCTCCTCCAACTACCGGGGTTACACCCGCTCCTGCCACCCCTGTTACCCCCATCTTCGCTCAGAAAAGAGGTCCTGGTCGCCCTCGTTTAAACGCACCACGATTTGAGATTTCAGCAGCACCGCCTGCTGCGCCAAGAATCCCCAATGTAGTAGTAGGACAAGTACTTGATACAGAGGGAAATACGGTTGAGGCAGCAATTCTCGAGATTAAAGATAGTGAAGGAAGACCGGTGCGGGCACTGCGCACTAATAAAGTTGGTCATTTCTTAACCGCAACTCCCCTACCCATGGGCACGTATGAGATTATTACCGATAAGGAGGGATTAATATTTGAGCCTATCCAATTTATGGCAAAAAATGAAATTGTCCCACCAATTGAAATTAGGGCAAAAGGCGCCGCTGGGTCAACGGTCGGCAGTTTACAGGGTATAGTAGGAACTCAGCCGACAGTAGAGACCAGTCAATAGCACAGCAGATAGTATGCAAATACAACCTATTACTGCCACAACCCAAGACCACCTCCCTATTGCTGACATTGTTGAGGATATTGTGCTTCTCAAAAATGGCGGTGCGGCACTCGTTCTCGCGTCCTCCTCGCTTAACTTCTCTCTACTTTCAGAACGCGAGCAGGAAGCAATTCTCTTTGCGTACGCGGCTTTCCTAAACTCTCTCTCATTTTCTGCACAAATTCTGGTGCGCTCCGAGAAAAAGGATATAGGGCGCTATCTTGCATTTCTAGAAGAAGCGCGCACGCGGCAAACAAACCCTCGAATATTGGCGATGATGCAAGAATATGAGGCATTTGTCACCTCAACAGTGAAAAAAAAGGGAGTGCTGTCCAAACGATTCTTTATTGTCATTCCCTTCTCGTCGCTTGAGTTAGGAGTAAAACAGGCGGTGAGCGGCATCATACGCAAGTCAAAGCAACTTCCCTATTCACGCTCGTACATCATAAAAAAAGCGAAAACAACACTCTATCCTAAACGGGACCACATACTTCGACAAGCAGGACGGTTGGGTTTAAAGCTTAAGCAATTGACGACCAACGAACTCATTGATCTTTTTCTTGAACTTTATAATCCTGCCGAGCGAGACAAACTCCTTTCGAGATATAAAGTAACCACGTTATCCGAGGTAGAAACACTCGTTCCGGCGGGAGAACGCGTCATTGACATTATCGCACCTGCGCAAATGGAGGTCGACTTCTCTCACCTCACTGTAGATGGAACCTTATATCGGACACTGTTTGTTTCCGGTTACCCCCGCTTTGTCTCAGCGGGGTGGCTTGACCCCATTATCAATTTCGACCATACCCTAACACTTTCCCTCTTTATCTATCCTGTTGAGGGGAAATCGGTGTTAGATGACCTGCGGCGCAAAATTGCGGAGATGGAAGCGGAAATCTCAACCGATGTTCAACGAGGTCGCGTCGTAAATCCTTCCACGCAAGCAAAACTTGAAGACGCACTTTCACTTCAGGAGCAATTAGTGAAAGGCGCCGAACGTTTTTTTCAGTTCGCCTTCTATATCACCATTCCCGCCTCGTCGTTGGAAGAACTCGAAAACGTTACCAAACAAGTCCAATCAACACTTGGGGCTCTTCTTATCACTGTCAGGACCGCAAGCCTTTCTCAAGAAGACGGACTCGTTGCAACCTTACCCTTGGGGTTTGATCCCCTTACTATTACCCGCAATATGGATACAAGCTCTCTTGCCACCACCTTTCCCTTCACCTCCGCAGAACTTTCCCAAGAAGAAGGAGTGATGTATGGTATTAACGAGGATAACGGCTCGCTCATTATCTTCGACAGGTTCAAGCTTGAGAACCCCAACGCTACAATTTTTGGCACTTCAGGGAGTGGGAAATCCTACTTTATTAAATTGGAAGCACTGCGCTACTTAATGTTGGGAGCGGAAATTATTATTATTGACCCAGAAAGCGAATACAAAGCACTCTGCGGCGCAGTTGGCGGACAGTTTATTTCTTTCTCTTTTGGTTCACCAAGTAAAATTAATCCCTTTGATATGAGTGCGCTCGGGGCACAAACAGTACAAACTCCTGGAGAAAATCAACTGGCACTCAAACTGCTTTCACTCCACTCTCTCTTTAAGGTCATTATGGGCGCGCTCGCTCCTACCGAGGAAGCACTATTAGACCGAGCGCTGATACTTACCTATAAAGCAAAGGGCATTACCCCAGACCCAGAAACTCACACGAAAGAACCTCCTCTTATGGAAGATCTTTATAAAGCATTCATTGGCATGGAAGAGCCGGAAGCCGCAAATCTTGCTGCCCGAATTGAGAAGTTTGTGAAGGGAAGTTTTATGGGTATATTTGACCAACCAACCACGGTTGATATCACAAGCCCCTTCACTGTTTTCTCAGTTCGTGATTTAGAGGAAGCGCTCCGACCCATTGCAATGTTTATCGTTCTTGACTTTATTTGGACAAGGATAAGGAGCGATATTAAAAAGCGACTGCTTATAGTGGATGAGGCATGGCATCTCATGCGCTTCCCCGACTCAGCCCTCTTTTTGTGGTCAATTGCCAAGCGCGCGAGAAAGTATTGGTTGGGACTCTCAACCATCACTCAAGATGTTGAAGACTTTCTCTCTCAAGATATCGGTCGCGCAATTGTCAATAATGCAGCACTTCGTATCCTCATGAAACAGTCACCGAGCGCGCTTGACCGAGTAGGCGAAGTATTCCACCTATCAGAAGGAGAAAAACAACTGATACTTGCTTCAGACATTGGGGAGGGAATTTTCTTTGCCGGGCCACACCATGTCGCAATGCGAGTCGTCGCTTCAGATAAAGAACACGGACTTGTAACAACCAAACCTGAAGAGGTTTTAGCAAGAGAACAGGCACAAACCCAGGTATCAGGCGTCGGCCTGCCTGCGCAAGTAGGGTATCAGGTACCAGGTGTAAGCCCCTCAGAAACTTTACCAGAAAACCGACAACTAAAAACCGAAACCGGAAACCCTAGACCCGAGGAACCATGAATCCAGAACTTGCCCAGTTTTTAATTGCGGGAACACAAGCGCTTCAAGTTAACTCGAGCCTCTTTGAATGGCAAGGAATACCCAGGGGGGAATTCCTTTGGATTGTTACACAAGTAACCAACCAAGAAGACATCACAGAAGCATTAAAAGTACTTGAAAAAGTTGCAAATGGAGAACTCGCATTTACTATTCCTCCGAACTTAAAAGAACTGGTTGAAGCATTAGAAGAACGAAAACAAGAAGTAGCGGGAGCGCGTGCTCGTGCAAAAGAACAAACAGAAGAAACCATTAGAAAAATTCGAGTACTGCTAACCAAAGAGCGACTCAAAGAACAGTATGTAAACGAAGTTGCGCAGCAACCAGAAATGCCAAGACCAGCAAGAGTAACACCATCCTTACCCGAGAAACCCCCAGTATCCACAACAGAAGAGGGAATTACAGAGCTTTATATCCAGGCTACAACACCCATTACAAAAGGAATTTCCGGCGTTGTCTCAGCGTTTCCCGCTCAAGCAGCGCGCAGCATACAAGCGTTAGGTGAAGAAGCATTTGGTAAAACCCCACAAACAGCGAATGCTCTGGTGTTTGAACAAATAGGGGTTACGTCTGGAACGCTGGAAGCCGCCGTCGAGAGCTTTCAAAAAACAACCCCTTTGAGTGAGCGGGCAGTAGTGTCTGCCCTACTCAACCAGGTAACCGTATTGCGCCAAATTGAACGCCATCCTCGCATCTTGCCGCTTCTTGCGCAATTGGGGCCCATTACCCAAGTAAGTCATGTTGTTATCTCAAAAGAACCACCGACAAGACCAGAAAAACCCGAGGTAGAAGTAAAAGAACAAGGCATACAAACTTTCCGTGTAGTTATTTCGAGGGCAACACAGCAAATTACTAAATTTGAGCGATTCTTTCCACCTCCTACTAAAGAACCTACAGTCTCTGGCGCCACCAAAGAAGTTGCACAAACACTTATCTCTGGACGCAAAAACATTATCTCACAAGTAAGTATTTGGGCACGGAAATTCCCCTATTATGTGGGACGAACCTTGTTCCCCCAGGTCGGGAGAGCCACAGCGCAGTTGGCAGTTGGTCCAGGGCAACAACTGCTGAGCGGAGGACTGCGTGGAGGGTTCGGAGCTTTAGGAGGTGTTGGGCGTGGCACTTTTGGTTTTTTAGGAAGACTCGCTGGAGTAGGAGGGGTTGGCGGTGGAACTACTGCGGTTGGAGGAGTAGCAGCGGGAGTGGGAATCTCAGGAGGTACCGTTGTGGCGTTGGTTGCAGTTGCTGCAATACTTCTAACAGTAATCCTCACCTTCTTCAATACCTCTATAAGTCACCAGGGTGCGTACCTTGAACAAGGTGGACTAGGTTTAGCCGAACAAAACTCACAATTTATTAATGTTGAGAAAACTGCCACACCAACGGTCCTCTCCAATACCGATCTCCCAAGGGAGGTTTCCTTTGAAGTGAAAGTAACCGCAACCGAGCAAAAACTCACTAATATTACGGTAACTAATCAAACAACCCATTTAAAAAGCGGAGGATCCCTAGGGTTGGATGTGACACTCCCTTCCTATCCGAAGGAGCTTCAGCCCGGCGAGTCGTTCACACTCGCCTATACTATCCAAGTAACTGCCGACTTTATCGATAGCATCCTCTCCGACATTGTTACCGTCACCGCCGATGTTCCCGATGTAAACCTTTCAGGGGAAACGAGTAGAGGAGCAGCATCAGTCACAATTGGCTCTCCGCCCACTTTTTGCTTTACGTTTGAGGGACCATGGACAGATGATGAGAGAGCAATGGAGACCGAAGCCATCTTTAATCTTGCGCGCGCTCCTACATTTATTAAAGCACTCTGTGGAGAAAATAATGGACCGATAATTCACTTAGTACGGAGTAGAGAAGATGTGAGTTGGGGCGGGGAATTTGAAGCACGTTCTTCAACAATTAAAATTTATAACCGAGGACTTTTATGGTCTACGAACGCGACCTATACCCTCGCGCATGAGGGGGGGCACGCGTATGCAAACAGATTTGGGAGAGCATACATACAGTTTATTGATTCAGGAATAGCTGCCCAAGAAGGGTTTATTAAGAGCTATCCGCTTGGCAAATCTACTGATGAAGATTTTGCTGAGATGATAGGGATATATCCTGTGTGGGGGAATCTCGCGTTTCGTGGATGCGGTGGTTGTTTTATTACCTACCCCAGTGAATATCCTCTCCACTACCAATTTGCACGCACTACTATTTTTGGTGGAGTAGAATATTAACATGGGAGTCATTACCTCCTTTTTCAAGAAACACTGGCTTTTTATTGTTCTTGCTGCCCTCGCATTCGCCCTTCTCGGCATTTTCCTTTTTACGCAAGAAAAGGGTGGAGAAGTCGCCCCATCCCCCAGTCCTATCTCTCAATCTCCCTCATGGAGAGGAATTACCCCCGGTCAAACTTCACAAGAAGAGGTGGCACATAAACTAGGTCAACCTAGGGAAACAAGAACGGAAAATTCCTCTACCGTGTTTATATATCCATCAGGAAGCAAAGTACGCAACAACGAAGTATTTTTTACCGGAACAACAACCTCATTGATTAAAGAACAGATAACAAGCAGTGAAGTAACACTCTCATCATACCTTGATACGTACGGTGCGCCTGAAGCCCTCCTGTATGGTCCACACGCCACCGCAGGGTTTACGCTCCATGTGTTTTCTTCTCGCGGCGTGGCCGCCCTTGCAAATCCCACTGATGGAACAGTACTTGAGGTATGGTATTTTACTCCAATGGGTTTTGAACAATTCCAGGCGTCGCTAGGACAAGAATTTTCAACCTCATATCCCCAAAAATTCTAGTCACTCGCTATTGGTCCTAATGGGCATGATGAGATGAAGAAAGCTTTCGTCTTTAGGGTCAACAAACACACCAGGCGAGGTGGGACTGACAAAACGAAACTGCACTTCCTCTCCTTCTACTGCCGTAAGAAATTCATGGATAAACCTCCAATTAAACGAAATACTTATTTCCTCTCCTTCGACCTTCCCTGATAACGCGGTTGTTTGTGTACCTGTTTGAGCGTCTTCGGATGTAAGCGTACATTCCCGAGCATTAAATTGAAACTTAACAATAAAATCTTTTGCAAAAATTGAAGAAAGGCGAAGTGCTCGCTGTAACTCTTCTTTCTCAAGGAGGACAGTCGTACTCCAAGAAGAAGGGATTATTTTTTCAAAGTCTGGGAATTCGCCTTCGAGTAACTTTACTGCAACCACTACATCATCACTTCCAAATAAAACCTGATTTTCCTCTTCTTGAAGCGCAAGAGAAATAACTTTCGTGTTGGTAAAAATTTTTGGAATTTCAGCAATAATTCGTGCGGGGATAAGTATTTTAGTAGAGAGAGAAGTTGAGGTTTTAATTGTTTTTCGAGAGAGACGCACCCCGTCTGTTGCGACTAACATTATTCCCTCTTCTCTCGGAAGAAATAACAACCCTGTGAATACTGGTTTTGTCTCATCTCCTCCAGCGGCCCATACCACCTGTTGAGTTATTTTAGTAAATAATTCGTTCTCAAAGGTACTGTGTTGTTTTGGAAGTGTATAAAGTACACTAGGAAATTCATTCGCAGGAGTAGTAGGAATGGTAATTAAAGAACCAGCACAGGCAATAGTAAGTACTCCATTATTTTCTTCTATATCAATTTTTCCTGTTGGTAAACTTCCTACTACCTCAAGAAGTGTTCGCGCAGGTATAGTAATACTTCCTTCTTTTTCTATTTTTACTCCTAACCAATAATTTATTCCCCCTTCAAGATTAGTAGTACACAACCGCATTCTTCCTTTTTCTAATGTCATAAGAATATGAGAAAGAATTGGAAGTTGAGGACGAGGGTTTATAAAACGATATACTGTATTTATCCCCTTTTCAAATTCTTCTTGTAATATTGAAAATTTCATAAATATTAATTGTTATTGTTGTTGGTATTGTTGATATTTGGATAAGTGAGCGCAATCTACGCACATTTTTAGTTGTGGATAGGACGCCTAACTATTTGTTAATAATTATTGTTGATTAATAAATAAACTGTGGAGAATAAACATATATTATCCCCACAATTGTTTTTTAATCCCCAAAATATGTTGTTCAACTTCACTCGATTTTGGTAAAAGTGAATTTATTTTTTCAACACCATAAAGAATGGTTGTATGGTCTCTTCCTCCTAAGATTTTTCCTATTTCTTCCAATGGTAATTTAAGTTCTGTGCGAAGTAAATACATGAGAATTTGACGAGGAAACGCGATTGTTTTTGTCCGTGTTGGAGAAACAAGAGTTTTTTTAGGAATAGAAAAGTACGTACATACGGTAGATACCACATTTTGAGGAGTAATCCGTACTACCCCATCCTCTTCTAGTAAAAAGGTTAACCCTTGTGTTGCTTTTCCTCTTATATTAAGTAATTCTTTAATTAATGTATCAGTAATTGGCGTATTTGTAAGGACGGTGCGTGATTGTAAACGAGTTAAAAATCCCTCTAATTCTCTTGGCGAGAGAATATGCATGGCGACGAGTTGAATAGTATCCATACTGAGTGCAATTCCCTGCTCCTTTGCTTTGATAATAAAAATCGCACACCGTAATTCAAAGTCAGGGGGCGCAATATCGACGATAAGTCCTGCTTCAAATCTGTTTTTGAGTCTGTCGGCAAGCTTCGGGATTTCTCGGGGGGGTCTGTCGCTTGTGACAATAATCTGACCGCCAGCTCGTTGAATTACATTAAAAGTGTGGAAAAATTCATCCTGGACGGTTGGTTTGCCGGCAATAAATTGGATATCGTCTATCACTAAAACATCAATATTTCTGTATCGTTTTTTAAATTCATTTGTGGTTTTGGTGCGAATTGCGTCAATAATTCCTACCATAAACTCCTCGCCGGTTGCATAAAGAACTTTTATATCAGGTGAGGTTTTGAGTATTTCATGCCCAATGGCAGAGGCAAGATGGGTTTTCCCCACCCCTACTCCACCCCAAACAAAAAGAGGATTATAGGCTCTTCCGGGATTTTTCGCGACAGCTTGAGCTGCTGCCCAGGCAAGTTGATTAGAGGGAGATACCGCAAAGTTTGAGAAGGTAAATCCCGGAAGTAAGCCTGTTTTTGTGAAACGGGAAGCAAGTTCCTTCTCGTCGTATTCTTTATGATGAAATAAAGGAGAAAAATCTGGTGGTGAGGAGGAAGTGTGCGGTTTGGGTTTTACTATGAACACAACATCATTTATCTTTCCACTGATTTGCTGCAGTGAGTCTTGGATAATACCAAAATAGCGTCGCTCTAGGGTATCGCGCACATAGGGAGAGGGGCAACCAATTTCAATAGATTGACGCTCAGGTGTTACTTCCTTGTTGTGTACGATAAACGTGTGTGCAAACCACGTAGAGAATGCCGCGGTCGAAACCGAGACTCGCACGACATCTAATACCTGTTTCCATAGCAACTCATACTCTTTCATGGTTTAGTAAATGAGGCAGTATCCCTTCTTTTGTGCGAGGAGCAGTTGAAGGGGTAAACGTAGACTATTATCAACGAAGTTATCCACACTTAGTCAAGAAGAAAAAAAGGCGAAACAATTAACAATTTACAATTAACAATTTACAATGTACAATTTATTGTATGCCAAAACGAACGTATCAACCACATAAGAGGCGTCGCGCGAGAACGCACGGTTTTAGGGTTCGGATGAAAACGAAATCCGGCAGGAATGTGTTGAAAAGGAGAAGAATAAAGGGAAGATATCAACTCACGGTATAGTCTCCCTCCACGCACATGTTGCCTCCTACGAGCAGGTTGAGAGCAAAGCAAGAATTTGTCCAAGTGTTAGAGAGAGGGACAATAGTGCAGACTCCCCTCTTCGGATTAGCACACCTTAAACAAGGTGATGATGTACCCCGGTTTGGGTTTATTGTTTCCAATAAAATTTCGAAAAAAGCACATGAGCGCAATAGGGCAAAGCGGTTATTACGTGAGACGACACGGCACGTGATTGAGAAGATAGAAAAGGGGACGCTGTGCGTGCTACTTGCAAAGAGAGCACTGCTTCATGCATCATATGAAGAAGTTGGCACACAACTGAACTCGGCATTACAGCGTGCAGGAGTACTGAAAGAGAAGTAAAAGTATGAAGTATAAAGTATCAAGTATTACGTATTTAGTAAAATTTTATAGAAGTTTAATTTCTCCTGTTATTAATTACCTAACTGGAACTGCTTGGGCTTGTCGATATAACCCCACATGCTCCGTTTATTTTGAGGAGGCAGTAAAAATGTATGGGCTAAAGGGTGTGTGGTTGGGTATAAAACGGCTCGGGCGCTGCCATCCTCTTGCAAAAGGCGGGTATGATCCTGTTCCTAGAAAGCGAACTATTGAACCATTAAACCATTCAACAATTCACTAAAATCTATGAACATCTGGGATACACTTTTCTTACATCCACTCCTCAATGGCCTTATCCTTTTCTATAAGATAAGTGGGAACTTGGGTGTTGCAATTGTTTTGTTTACCATTTTTATCCGTTTTCTGCTTATTCCCCTTACCCTTCCAAGTCTTCGCACAGCACAAAAAATGAGAGAACTTGCTCCCTATCTTGAACGCCTTAAACAGCGACACAAGGATGACAAGACCAAACTTGCCCAGGCGCAAATGGAGTTATACAAGCAACACAATGTCAATCCTGCAGCAGGATGTCTTCCGCAGATTATCCAGGTAGTTATTCTTATTGCACTTTTCCAAGTATTTTTAAAGACTTTAGCCGCTGATTCCCTAGTAGGTACAAAGATAAATGAATTCTTGTGGCCGTTATTGCGTTTGCCCGAGGATGCAG
The DNA here is from genome assembly GCA_964442455.1 of uncultured Gammaproteobacteria bacterium. Classification (GTDB taxonomy): domain Bacteria; phylum Patescibacteriota; class Microgenomatia; order UBA8517; family JACQJR01; genus CAYTZB01. Next base: position 11,053 of record CAYTZB010000006.1, on the reverse strand, counting down.
TCGTGAGTACCCGATTTTTGTATCTCGACCTCCTGCGTCCTGATGTATTCCGTCTTTCTTTCCTTCCTCTCCCCCTCCCTGGTATTTTTCTTTTCCTCTCTGCTGTTGTTCAACTTCTCTCTTCAAAAATGATGATGCCCGAGGTAACAAAGGAAGCAAAAGTTGCCAAAAAGACCCCCGGCGCTGCTGATGACCTCGCCGTCTCCATGCAACAGTCGATGTTGTGGATTTTCCCTCTTATGACGCTGGTCATTGGATTTCAATTTCCCTCAGGACTGGTTCTCTATTGGGTTGTCTTTTCTGCCTTCCAAATGGTGCAGCAATACTTAATGTCGGGATGGGGAGGATTGACACCCCTTGCCCGTCGGTTTGGTCTGATAAAATAAGCGTATGCAAAGTTCATCTGACAATATTACACAAATGAAAGGGGTTTTAGAGGAAATTTTAAGACTCGTGGATGTAAAAGGGACGGTACGAGGGGAAAAGGATACGGAAGGGGTTGTGCATTTAAACGTTTCGACTGAAATCCCGGCCCTCCTCATAGGGTATCATGGTAGAACACTTGCAGCGCTTCAAACCGTACTTTCCGTGATTGCGTACAAAAAGTATGGTGAAAAAGTGCGTCTGGTGGTAGATGTTGACGGATGGCGAGAGCGTCGCAATGAAGTGGTGACTCAATTGGCGCAGCACGCGGCCGCTCTGGCAAAAGAGACTGGCGCTCCCCAGCCAATTTATAATCTCACCCCATATGAGCGTCGCCTGGTTCATCTCGCGCTCTCCGAAAATAAGGAGGTGACTACCGAGTCACAAGGAGAAGGAAGAGAGAGATTTATAGTAGTAAAACCGAAAACAGTGAACAGTGAACAGTGAACAGTCAAAAAATAATCCCCCCGCTCCATAGTAAGCTTTTTTGGCTTCTTATACTTCTCCTTCCCACACAGCTCGGTTTCCACTTTTGGCCTAGCTTTGCAACAGTATTTGGGATTAGAGTCGATTATTTAGCACCCACAGTGTATTTGACAGATATCTTGGTGGTTGGGGTAATCGTTACCTGGTGGTGGGAAGGAAGAAAAGTAATTGTTAAATTGCTACATGGCTACATGGCTAAGATTTCAACTATTCAACCATTTAACCATGCAACTATTTTCTTTTTCATTACTATTTTCTATTTACTAATTACTTCTCTTTTTGTTGCCCATAATAGCGGTGCTGCGCTTTATAAGTTAGTTAAGCTTATCGAATTTACCCTGTTTGGATTTTATGTCTTCGCTAATTACAAATTACTAATTACTAATCACAATTTTTTTATTCCCCTAAGCATTGCACTTATTTACTCTTCTTTAATTGCCTGGGGGCAATTTGCGCTGCAGCACACCTTGGGTGGTCTATTTTGGTTTTTAGGAGAGCGGACATTCGACGCTAATACGCCTGGAATTGCTCTTATTAATATTAATGGGCAAGATTTGCTTCGTCCTTACGCTACCTTCCCTCATCCAAATGTTTTAGCAGGATTTTTGTTAGTAGCGCTTATTTTGATTCCGCAAAAACAAAAAACCATTCAACCATTCAACCGTCTAATCATTCTACTAGGACTTTCAGCCTTCATTCTCACTTTCTCCCACTCTGCCTGGATTGCAGGAATAATTGTTTTACTAATTTCTGGTATAAATTACTTACGTAATAAGACTAATGGTTTAGTAAAATTAATTCTCGCTGTCGTTACTATCATAAGCTTAGTTTTACCATCATTGAATATTCCACCTAATGCGCCGACTGAAATCGCCCAACGTATGATTTTAGCATCTGCTAGTTGGGAAATGTTCAAGGATTTTCCCCTCACTGGCGTGGGGTTAAATAACTTTATTGTTCGGCTCCCTGAATATGGGAGCCAGCCCAGTGTTTCGTGGTTGCTACAACCAGTCCACAACATATACCTCCTTGTTCTTTCTGAAACAGGAGTTATTGGCTTTGCTTTATTTCTCTGGTTTATATTTAAGGTTATTCAAAAATTTTCAGTTGTACTGTTGGTAATCATTTTAATAGGAATAGCCGACCATTATTGGCTTACACTCCAGCAAACACAGCTCTTTTTCTCCATTCTGCTTGGACTCGCGTTAAGTAAGGCGCACTCTTAGAGATTTCTGCTACAATTAAAACCAATGTTTGGTCTCATTGCAAAAAATACGCTTGCCCAAGTGGGTACCAGAGTGTTTTTTATCCTCTTCTCTCTTATCCTTGTTCGCCTTCTTACTACCTTCTTAGGAAGAGATGGGTATGGAGTATATGGATTTATTACCGCAACCGTGCTCATGGCGGGTACCGTTGCAGATTGGGGAACAGCCATCATTACAACAAGAGAAGCATCTATCCATAAAGACAAGCAAAAAAGTATGTTTGGTACCGCACTCACCGTCCGGCTTCTTTTATCATTGTGCGCATTGTTGTTGATAGGAGTAGTAGTGCGTGTCTATCCCCCATGGCGTGAATTTATTATCCCTATGACCATTGCATCTTTTGTCCTTGTCTTTCTCTCAATTAAAACTTCACTTTTTATTGTATTTCAAACATTCTTGCGACTTGAGCGGAGTGCATTGGTTGAAGCAGTTGGGTCGGCGGCATTCGTTGTGATAGTAGCTCTGTTTTTACTTCGAGGAGGGGGTATTAATGGGGTGATGGCAGGGTGGGTTGTGGCAACCGCGACGGCAGCAGCGCTTGCGTGGATGTTAGCCAGGCGACTTACCCCGATTGTGTTTCGATTCGACGCCCGCATATTTGCGCGACTTGTTGTTGAGGCGCTTCCAATGGGTGCGCTCCTTTTAGTATTCTCTATCTACAACAGGATTGATATTATAATCTTAGAGCATTTTCAAGGGGTAGGTGTGGTGGGAATTTATAATTTAGCATATAAGATTCACGAGAATTTAATTTTAGGAGCAGCATTTTTAATGAATGCCGCATTTCCCATTCTTTCGCATGCATTTGCCCGTCGCTCGTCATTGGATATTCGCGCTCTTTATCGCAAAGTATTCGGAATTTTAGGATTAGGAGGATTTGTGGTGGCACTCCTCTTTTTTATCTTTGCTTCCCCTACTGTTCGTATTCTCACAGGGAGCCAGTATCCGCAATTTATTGAGTCGGTGGGGGCACTACGAATTTTGGTATTCGCCACATTTCTTTCCTACTTTAATCACTTGAGCGGATATAGCCTTATTGCATTTGGAAAGCAGAGAGTATCTCTCTTAATAGGTATCCTTGCACTTGCGTTCAATGTAGGTACAAATCTGTTTTTTATTCCCCGCTATTCTTGGATGGCAGCTGCAGTGATTACCGTAAGTACAGAGTGTATAGTGTTTTTCTTATCTTCTTATGCATTGTGGCGCGCCATCCGCGTTGCCCCGTCATTACTGTTGTTAACACGAGCCGCTCACGAATTAATTGTCAAACGCGGTAAAATACTTTAAAGAAAATGGAAGGTAATATTCTGAAAGTATATTGTGATGGAGGGAGTCGTGGGAATCCCGGGCCAGGAGCGTCTGCGTTTGTGGTGATTAATGGAGAACACATAGTTGCAGAGCACGGTGTGTTTTTAGGACACACGACGAACAACCAAGCAGAATACAATGCGGTACTTCTTGCTTTTTCATATCTTGAACAAACGGTGGGCCCGCAAAAAAAATTTGATAAGATAGACCGCATTGCCTTTTATCTTGACTCGGAGCTTGTTGCACATCAATTATCTGGTCGTTTTAAAATTCGCGATAAAAAGTTACAGTCACTTGCGGTCAATATAAAGAAAAAAGAGCACGACTTAAATCTACCAGTAACCTACTATACGATTCCCAGACGCGAAAATAAGCGCGCGGATTTTTTGGTCAATCAGGTGTTAAACAAATCCCGCGTACGTTAATACTTCGTTTTCTTTCACAGAGCACTTAATTTTTCTAATAGCATCTTGTGTTATACGGTTTCCCTTTCACTTCCCGGAGGTTTTTAACACCGCTTTCTTGTCTTGAAAAAATCGCGCAAGTGTGGGTATTATCAATTGCATGATCCGAGGGTTGGGAACACTATTAGCTGAAAAAACACATCCTGTGGTATGGGTAACTGGTGCCGCAGGATGTCTTGGCTCATTCTTGTGCGAAGAACTGCTTAAAAGAGGGAGTCGTGTTATTGCCATTGACACATGGCACACTGGTATTGCGTCCAATCTTTCTCATTTATTATCCCACAAAAATTTTCAATTAGTTGAAAAGGAAGTGAACAAATCACTCAATACGCAGCTTCTTCGTCCTCAGTACATTTTCCACTTAGAAAAAACCGCTACGGAGACACCAGACGCCTTTTTAGTTTCTTCCCGTGAATTTGTTCGCTCAACTGAGGAACTTTTAGAGGAAGCAGGAAGTCGCGACGCAAGATTTTTACTTGTTTTTACTCCTGGAGAAAGGAATACTCCCAAAGCCTCAGCATCTCATTTTGCGCAGACACTTGTGTCGGAATTTACCAATACACGGAAAATTAACGGTCGTGTGGTGCTATTAGGAAATCTCTATGGGCCCCGAATGCCTATGGGAGAAGAAGACCCTCTCGCACACGTTTTTCGAGGCGTGTTGTACAAACAGTCCCTTTCTGTACCAGACAAAAGAATTGCGCCACTCTTTGTTCACGATGCAGTTGCAGGAGTTCTTACAGCTATGTTTGGAACAGGTACCCGAGGAAAAGTGTGTTCCTTTGCCGTACAAGAACTTCCTCTCTCGCACTTTGCGCAGTTAGTTGAGAAAGTGAGTACAAGTGAGCACTTTCCGTTTTTTTCTGAGTTATCACCTAGCTTGACGACGCGAGACGGGGTGCATGACACGCTTCTTCTTGCACCGACGCCGCTTTCTGTGGGTATTAGAGAGACACTGGCGTTTTTCAGGCAGCACCTCTCGCGTGTTAAAACAGTACAATCAAAGTCTCGCGCACATGAGTCACCGAAAGAGAGGAAACCGCGCCACTCGATATCTACTCGTACAAAATTAATTGTGATAGGGAGCGTTTTTCTATTGATTATGTGGGTAGTGGGACTTCCTTTTCTTTCTTTTGGCGCTGGGATCGCCGCTCTTGGTCTCACGCGGCAAGCGCTTAACCGGGGTTCTTTTGAGAATGCCCGCAGCTTTTCATCATTTGCAAAAACCTCTCTGGTATTTGCGGATAGGGGTTTTGCTAAATTTGAGTTTCTTCCTCTGGTTGACAGCGCGGTAAGTGGACTGAGAAGACAAGTCCAAGGAACTGTGCGTCTTGCGCGTGTAAGCAATGATGTAGCCGAAACAGGTGTGTTAGGGAAGAAAGTAATTGCGGGGATACTTATTCCTTCGGTTCCTACATCCGAGACTGATATCGCACGACTGGGGCTTGAAGTTGAGCAACTTGCGCAAGAAGTGGGTTTTTTACAAACGGAAAAGATACCCAGTATCGTGAGTGCTCAAGCTGCCGATTTTGTTTCCGATATGGAAGAGGGTTACGTTGTACTCACTGGCCTCTCCCGTGTGGTGCGAGCGGGGCAAGATTTGTTAGGATATCGCGGGAAACGGACTTATTTAGTGCTTTTTCAAAACAATATGGAGCTGCGTCCCACAGGGGGATTCATTGGTTCCTTCGGTCTTCTTTCATTTGAGCGAGGAAAACTCACCAACATAGAGATTCAAGATGTATATGCTGCTGACGGCCAGCTCACTGGACACGTTGAACCACCGGAAAAGCTCAAGGAACATTTGGGAGAAGCCGGATGGTACCTTCGCGACTCTAACTGGGATCCCGACTTTCCGACGAGTGCGGCTCGTGCTGAGTGGTTTCTGGACAAAGAGCTTAACGTCAAAGTTGATGGGGTTATTGCGGTAGACCTGGAATTTGTAAAACAGCTTATTAGTGTAGTCGGTTCGCTTTCTCTTGCGGACTTTGGGACAGAGGTCGTCGAGACGAATTTTTACGAAAAGACCCAAAACGCTGCTCACGAGGGGTTTTTCCCAGGGAGTACCCAGAAGAAAGATTTTTTGGCTGCCGTCGCACGGGCATTGGCGGCACAACTTCAGAAATCACCGCAGAACGCACTCTCAATAGGAAGAGCATTTTATTCATCACTCTTTAATGGCCATATAATTGTTGCACTTCATAAAAAAGAGGCGCAGGCGGCAGTTGCACAGTTGGGATGGGATGGAGCGGTAAAACAAGTTGACTGTCCGCCAACTTCTCCTCAGTGTGTCGCCGACTACCTCTTCCCGGTTGAGGCAAATGTGGGGGTAAATAAGGCAAACTATCATCTTTCCCGCAGTTTTCTTTTGGATATTTCGCGCACACAAGAACAGTTTCTTCATGAGCTTACCATTTCATACGTTAACAAAAGCCCACGAGGTGACGCTACTCTGCGTTACAAGAATTACCTGCGTCTCTATCTTCCCTCTAGCTCAACTATCATTTCTGCATCGCTGGTCAATCCTGTCAGCGGGGAACGGGTAGAGTTGACAATTGATGAGGGAGAGGAGTATGGGAAGAAAGTCGGCGGAATGCTTATTGAAATACCTGCAGGAGAAACCAGACAGGTGGTAGTGAGTTGGAACGGTGCACAAATCTCTGTGGGCACCCCTGTTTCATTTTTGTGGCAAAAACAACCAGGGACAGGAGAGGATCCTGTGACGTTGCGTATACGCAACGCGGATGCACGCAGTATTCGTCTAACGCCCTCTCCCTCCTTGACGCAGCAGAACGTTCTCGGGTACAATACGGTACTGCGTGGCGATTTGCAGTTTAGCGCAACATGGTTAAAGTAACACTTACCGCACAAAAAAGGGCGCTGGTGGGGAGGAAAGTGAAGCAACTTCGAAGAGAAGGTGTACTCCCCGCGAATATCTATGGAAAAAAAGTTGACTCTCTTGCAATACAACTTCCCTTAAAAGAGTTTGAGAAGGTGTATGAGAAGGTAGGGGAGACTGGTGTAGTTGAGGTAAAGATAAATGGCGAAATGCGACCAGCTCTTGTGGTAAATGTGCAATTACACCCGGTAACCGATACACCACTTCACGTTGATTTTCGTCAAGTTGACTTGCGGGAGAAGATTGCTGCAAGTGTACCTATTGAACTTTCTGGTGAGGCACCGGCTCAAAAGTCAGGAGTAGGTATTTTGGTACAGCAGATGAATGAAGTCGAAGTAGAAGCCCTCCCGACCGATCTTCCTGAAAACTTAGTAGCTGATGTTTCGGGCCTTTCGAATGTTGATGATGCTGTGCATATTGCGGATTTGGTTTTTGATAGAGAGAAGGTAACAATTTTAACAGAAGAGGAACAAATAGTTGCGAAGATTGAACCATTGGCTGCTGAAGAAGTTGCACCACCTCCTGTTGAAGAAGCAGCAGCTGAAGAAGCCGCACCAGTCGAGGGAGAAGCCCCCGGCCCAGAGGGCCCCGAGGCCCGGAGGGAAGCACCTACGGGAGAAGAAAAACCTGCCTCGCCGGCAGGCAGGCCAGCTGGAGAGGCAACAGAGGAGAAGAAAGAAGAATAAAATTCCACTCCCAATATCCTAATATCCTAATCTCATCTTTAATTCTCTAGTCTCCTCATAATTTGGGTCTATTTCTTCTGCTCGATTCAAGGCCTCTTGTGATTTTTTATCTTCATGAAGTTTCCAATAGAGGGTTGCGAGCTTAAGATATCCGTCACGATAGGTTGGGGTTTCTTGAACAATTTGTTCCCATTGTGCAATTTCTTTCTCAATTGGTTCCCGTCGCCACTGTGCAATCACATTTCGACTCCACACAGTAAGATTGGCGAACGAGATGATTAAAATAATTCCACCACCAACCCACAGTAAAATTTTTGATACTTGCTTGCCCTGAGCTCCTCGAGTCGAGCTCGGAGTCGAGACTTGCCGAACGGGTGGTATTTGTGTTACTTTTTTTCCTTTGGCCATGATGCAATAATCAGTGCTTCTTCATTAAACATGTCGCGTGTCGCGTTTTTCGTGTCGCGAGCAATTTGCCAAATGGTTTCTGTTACAAAAGGCATGAAGGGATGAAGAAGTCGTAAACTTCTATCGAGTACATGAAGGAGGATGGGTTGTGCTTCTTCACGGCGATCTTTTGTTTTTTCAATATAGATGTCTGCAAATTTATGCCAGATAAAGTCATAAATCTCTGTCGCTGCGTCATGAAGACGGAAGTTGTCAAGATGATTAGTGATTGAGTCAATTGAGTGATTAAGTTCATCAAGAATCCATTTATCGTCTGAGTTTGGTGATTGGCCTCGCCCGCCAAAGCTGAGCTTAGGCGATGCGGGCGGGTGATTAGTGATTAGTGATTGGTAAGATAGGACGAAACGGGCTACGTTCCAGATTTTGTTAGTAAAGTTACGCATTGCTTGAAGTTTAGGATGAGAGAGCGATTGGTCGTTTCCGATAGCGGTCCCATAGACTAAGGCCATGCGTACACTATCAGCCCCATATTGTTCTACCAGTTCTAGCGGGTCAGTCACGTTTCCTTTACTTTTACTCATCTTCTTTCCATAAGGATCTTTGACGAGGCCATGGAATAGGACGTTCTCAAAAGGAATATCTCCTGTTGCGAAAATCCCAACCATAACCATTCGTACTACCCACCACCGTAAAATATCATAGGCCGTTTCCATAACCGTTGTGGGATAAAAGTATTCAAAGTCACCTGGTTTTGTTGTTTTAAGTGTAGCGAAGGGCCATTGGGCTGAGGAAAACCAGGTATCAAACGTATCTGTGTCTTGGGTGAGTTTTTTTGAGTTGCATTTTGGACAGGAAGTAGGGGAGTCACCTTTCGTTACTGTCCACTCATTACATCCTTCGCATTTCCAGGCCGGAATTCTGATACCCCAGACAATTTGTCGGCTGATGTTCCAGTCGCGGATATTTTCTAAGAATTGGTTATACGTCTTTTCGAATTTTTTAGGAAAAATTTTTAACTTTCCCTTTTTAACAACTTCTAGTGCTGGCTTTGCCAAGGGTCGAGTTTTGACAAACCATTGTTCTAATAGAAGCGGCTCAATGAGGTTCTTGCATTTGTAACATACCCCCACTCGATGAATGATTACTTCCTCCTTTTCTAATAACTGTTGCTTCCTTAAATCATTCAAAATTTTTCCGCGGGCTTCTTTAATTGTTATTCCTTCATACTTACTTGTCTGCTTTGTCATCCTTCCATCAAAACCAATTACACTTATTTGAGGGAGATTATTTTTTTCTCCAATTTCGAAATCGAGGGGATCATGTGCAGGAGTTACTTTAACGGCTCCAGTGCCAAATTCCATATCTACTGCTTTATCCTCAATAATTGGGATTTCTCGGGGGACGAGTGGCAATACTACCCTCTTTCCAACAAATTTTTTATATCGTTTATCTTTTGGATTAACTGCAACAGCCGTATCTCCCAACATTGTTTCAGGTCGAGTTGTGGCGACAGTGATGTAACCCTTTTCACCTACGAGTGGATATTTAATAAAGTAAAGCCCTCCTTCTTTTTCTTCATACTCAACCTCTAAATCAGAAAAAGCAGTTTGGTGATGTACACAATAGTTAACTAACCTTTTGGCACGATAAACTAGTTTTGTATCATATAGTTTTTTAAATGTGTCGTACACAATAGCAACGATATCTGGGTCAAGAGTAAATTTCATTCTGCTCCAATCAAGGGAAAAACCCAGTTGTCGCAGTTGATTCTCCATAACTCCGCGATTAGTTTGCACGAAGTCCCAAATCATTTTGTAAAGAGTTTCTCTGTCGTAATCAAAACGAGATTTTCCCTGACTTTCCAAATAGCGTTCAAAGACAACTTGTGTTTCAAAACCTGCGTGGTCTGCGCCGGGCAGCCACAGAGTCGCGTAGCCTTTCATTCGGTGATAGCGAATGAGAATGTCTTCCACAACATACATTGCGTGTCCAAAGTGAAGAGGGGCATTTGCATTAGGAGGAGGAAGAATGATTGAGAAGGGTTTACTTTCGGGTTTTGTTACTATAGGTTGAAAATATTTTCCCGTTTCCCATAGAGGATAAATTTCCTTCTCGTGTTCTTGGGGTTTGTACGTTTTGTCCATGGTTTCGACTTCGCACTTCGGCCATGAGCTCAGTGCCGAATGGCTCACCATGGACCCTGAGTTTACCGAAGGGTCCATGATTAACTATTTTACTCTCATCTCTCGCGCCTTTTCAATTTTGACAATTTCTATATATAAGTTATAGTATGGTAAAATTGTGCCATATGGTAAGGGCTGAGGGAGAACAAAGACCATCATTGCGTCCTGATTTACCACGGATTCGACGGTTGTTGCCCAATTTAGAGTACGATCCCAATGAGCTTGGTTTAGAAGATCCGGAAATTAACAGAGCGATGGAAGTAATTATGCACTCTGGGAGAGAAGAATGGGAGAGTAAGGATCCAAAAAGGATAGCACAAAAGGTAAGAGAGTTAATACAGAGGACGTCGCCTCAAGAACCTCAAAGAAATTTTTTTCAAAAACTTCTTAAAATTTAATAGGTTTAGATTTCTCATCCATCTCCCATAATTGTTAAGTCTGGTTTTGCTGTTATCTTTCTCCAGGGAACAGGTTTGTAGTTATAATATGCAACTGCGGCAATGTAGCTGGCATTGTCAGTACAGAGGAGAGGTTGAGGGACATGTAGGTTAATTTTCAATTTTAAATTTTCAATTTTCAATTTAAATTCTTCACGCAACCGTTGGTTGGCTGCGACCCCACCGCCTAAAAGAAGAGATTTGGGTTTAAATTTTTTGGCAGCTCTAATTGTTTTCGTAACTAAAACATCAACAATTGCTTCCTGGATTTCTGCGGCGAATTGTTTTTTATCTTCTTCGGTTATTTTTTTTCTCTTTTGAAACTCTCGGCCGACAGCAGTTTTAAGTCCTGAGAAACTCCAATCAAAATTTTCTTCATCAATCATTGGTCTTGGAAACAATTTTAATTCGAATTTCGGATTTCGTGCTTCGAATTTTGCCGCTGCAGCAGCAGCAATAGCCGGGCCTCCGGGATAGGGGAGTCCTAAGAGGCG
>CAYTZB010000005.1:83992-85143 GCA_964442455.1 uncultured Gammaproteobacteria bacterium | reverse complement strand
TGGGGTGGTTTCTTATTCTTATTTTCAGCTTCAACTTTCTAGTACCCCAAATTTGACGTTACAATCTGTATACTTAAAATAAGGTGGACAAAAAGACCATAGCAAAGACAATATCCGTAGTTTTAGGTCCTCACACTTGGTTACCCATACTTTTACTGGTCTTTATTTTTAAAACAGGTCTAAATGATCAGCAAATAAAAGTTCTTCTGCCTTTAATATTTATATTATTAGTCTTAATTCCGATTTCATATCTTTATTTAGCCCCAAAGTTTAAATGGGCGAAAGAATGGGATTTGCCAGAGAAAAAAGAGAGAATTCCTTTCTTTGTAATTATTACTATTTCCAGTGCAATAACGATGTTGCCTGTTAAATATTTTGGAAACCAATTCTTATTTACTCTAATTGAGATTTTATTTGTCTTGATGCTAATAAACGTTCTAATAACTTATTTTTGGAAGATAAGCTTGCATACAGGGATTAATACATTGGGTTCTATTTTGGTTAATTTTCTTCTTGGGTGGGAACTCCCAATTTTATATATAACTATCCCGATTATTTTTTGGGCAAGAAGAAACTTAAATAAGCATACAACAACCCAGCTTCTCGCTGGAATTATAGTCAATGCTTTATTCTTAGTCTTTGCCTTATATCTTGTAGGTTATATGAAACTTTGGTAGTAAGTTCGAATGTTATCCATCAGGCGGAGCAAATCTCAACCTGAAACATTTATAGTCATGGTAAACAAAAAACAATCCTCCCACTAGTTTGCAGGCGATAAATAATCTATCTTCCGTCTTACTTATTTTTTCTCAAACTGCATCCACGCGACTCCAATTGCACAAATTCCGACAATCACGTACACAGCGTTTTCAACTACCGGCCAGGAACCAAGAACGAGATTTAACAAATTTAGATTAGTTCCCAGGAAATAACCAAGTCCGACGAGACCCCATACTACACCACCTATAACGAGAATCCAAACACCCCATTTTTTCTCCATTTCACCTACAATAGTCACCTCCTTCCAAATTTGTAATCTATCTAACTTACTTTTACAAACTCGGGATATCTTGTCAAGGGTAATAGAAGTTTTAGACCTGTGTTGTTTGAATTGAAGTATAATAAGTCCGAACATCGTCTACCGCTCGGAG
>CAYTZB010000005.1:0-83892 GCA_964442455.1 uncultured Gammaproteobacteria bacterium | reverse complement strand
CCTGTGTTGTTTGAATTGAAGTATAATAAGTCCGAACATCGTCTACCGCTCGGAGTACAACGTACGAAGTTCGAAGTTGTTTTGATATACTTCAGGTGTGATAACAGAGAATCCAAGAAAATATGGCAATTACCCTTACTCTGTAGTTTTGGTGCACGGTGGACCAGGTGCGCCAGGAGAAATGGCGCCGGTTGCTAAGGAACTTTCAATAGAATTTGGCGTACTTGAACCACTACAAACGAAAAATTCGGTTAAGGGTCAAGTTGAAGAATTAAGCCAACAGATCGTTAAAAATGCGAACAGTCCAGTTGTCTTAATTGGTTGGTCTTGGGGTGCCTGGCTAAGTTTTATTGTTACGGCAGAGAATCCTAGCTTAGTAAAGAAATTGATTTTAATTGGTAGTGGTCCTTTTGAAGCAGAATATGCAAAAAGTATTATGCCGACTCGATTAACTCACTTAACCAGAAAAGAGGGTGAGAGGGTTAAAGAGTTAATGAATATGTTTCAAAAAGGAATTACGGATAATAAGTTATTTCAAGAATTTGGCGAGCTTATGACGAAAGCGGATTCATTTGATCCCTTACAGGAAAGGGGGGAAGGAATAGAACCACAATCTGATATCTACGAAAGCGTTTGGAAAGAAGCAGAAGAGCTTAGAAAAAGCGGAAAATTTTTAGAGTATGGTAAAACAATAGCTTGCCCTGTTGTTGTTATCCACGGTGATTATGACCCCCACCCGTTTGAGGGTATTAAAAAACCTCTTTCTAAAATTATTAAAAATTGTAAGTTTATCTTATTGGAAAATTGCGGCCACCACCCCTGGTTTGAGAAACAAGCGAAAGATAAATTTTACGAGATTCTAACCAGAGAACTGTAGTTAGGTAAAGGATTAAGGTTTGTGAAGAAATAATCTCGAAGTTTGTATGCCAGGGGGAGCAATAAGAATACCAAAAGTGTTAGTAGAAATTAGAATGACCTCCTCCAAAGAAAACTCAATTCTCGAAGTAGTTCTAAATCTTTTGATGAAACGGTGTTAGTTTCCCTCCATCCCAGTGGAGGGAGTGTATTTGAAAACTCTTGCTCATCCCCGCAATGTCTACATATTCCCCGCGATGTTGGTCCGTTGGGTGATTCAATGTCCCAGTGGTGGGCGCATTCTACCACAAACTGATTATTATCAATGGGAGTTAGTTCTATTTCATCAATAGGGATTCCCAGAACCTTTTCTTTCATGTCTCAAGCTTACCTCTATTTTACTAATTGTTCAATATGGAGGGGTAAATTGTGTGAGCAGTAGCATATTGACTTAGAATCTTTCAAACCATACACTAAGCAGGTATTGAAAAGGAGGTGAATTAACGATATGACATACACATTTACCTGTAATCAGGGCCACGAACCAGTTTCCTTTACAGCCGAGGCGGAAACAGACGAGGAGGCAGTGCAAAAAATTATGGAACAAACAGCGTCACACTTAAAAGAAGTGCATTCTAATATGCCACCTATGTCTGAGGAAGAAGCTAAGAATATGATTATGAGTAGCTGGGCGAAAAGCTAAAAGTTGGGAGTCTGATCGTTTATGCAAAAAAAATACGCGCTGGTGCGCAAGATTTATCTCTATGCTTTTTCTTTCATTGGATTACTATTAATAGTTATCGGGCTTGTGCGCCTGGTTGATTTGGGTCTTAAAGTATATGTGTTTACAAAAGCAGATACCTATGGAGTATATCCTGCTCCACGAGCTGTTCAGGTAACTCCGGAAGGCAAAGAGATTGTGATGAGTGAAGAGGAGCAAGAACGATATAAACGCGAGCAAGAGGAAGCCGAAAAGACAAATAGAGAAAGTCAAAGACAGCGAGATGCCTCAAATTCACTCGCAATGATTATTATTGGAGCCCCACTTTTCTTCTACCACTGGCGGATTATATCAAGAGAAAGAGACTAAACTCCCCCTTTATCCCACTTAATCTTACTTTTCGTCTTTCCCGCCCGCATCGCATACGCGAAGCGTTTCGGGCGCGGTCAGTATTATTCATACACGACTCGAAGAGCGATTTGACGGGATTTGCGAGTCAAAATAAATTTGACTCTTTACTTTTTATTTTTCTCTCCCTCATACTGAAATTAGAAAGGTCCTTCTTCGTCCAGCCAGCTGGCGGACTTCGGAGGGTGAGAGAGGAGGTGATAGAACGAAATGGATTTGGGAACACTCGCATGGTGGCTCCTTGTTGTTGGAGCACTTAATTGGGGATTGGTTGGTCTTCTTAACTTGAACGTGGTTGAGTTGATACTTGGAAGTTGGCCAGTTATTGTGAGGATTGTGTATATTCTTGTCGGACTTTCGGGTGTCTATTACTTGGTCAATATGCCAAGTGGGAAGAGGAAGAAATAATAAAGAAGCGTTTTAATAAGAGCGCCTGCCCTCCTATTTGGAGGGCCTGCCAGCATATACTACTGGAAATTTTTTAGTGTGCGTACCGTTTAAACAATGCATGGATGAAAGAGGATGAAATAGTGAGTAGAAGGAATAGCCAGTCATTTTTTCTCGTTTTACTGCTTGCTGCTGCATTTTTGGGCGTTACTGTTGTTCTGGGTGGGATAGCATCAGACAAAAGCACCACTGTAACTTCGCAGGAAACCTGTGTCCCCTCTGATTACACAGGAAAAATAACTTCTGAACGATTTGCGTTATTTGAAGGGAGTACGATTCCCGTCCCGACTATTGAGCACGCGCAAAAAGAGAAACAACAAACCTCAGTATTGGGGGAGCAGGCAGATTCGCGCTGGATTGAGGTTGATTTATCGGAGCAAAAACTGCGTGCATGGGATGGTAACGAACTCTTCTTAGAAACACTCGTATCAACAGGACTCCCCTGGTCGCCAACCCCAACCGGTGAATTTCGTATTTGGATAAAGCTTCGGGCAACTAAAATGGAAGGAGGAAGTGGTAAATATTACTATTACCTTCCCAATGTTCCATATGTCATGTACTTTAATAGAGGATATGGATTACATGGAACGTACTGGCACAATGACTTTGGCAAACCTCACAGTCATGGGTGTGTGAATTTGCCGACACCTGTTGCCGAGAGGTTGTATTATTGGGTGGGTCCAGTACTATCAGATGGTAAAGGCTCAACGCGCTCAAGTTCTGAGAATCCAGGGACAAGGGTTGTTATTCATGAGTAATTACCCCTTGACATTTAGCAGATTGGGTGATAGAGTGCTAAAAAGAAGAAAAAAATGGGGAAGTTGGAGGGGGCGGAGCCCTCTCCAGGAGAGTTATGATAGTTCCTTATAAAAAGACACTTCGAACGGTTCCTGTCGTTGCATTACGGGGTTCGGTCGTATTTCCCCTCACTGAGGCAATCCTCAACTTTGGTCGTCCCAAATCAAAAGCAGCGGTACAATCTGCGTTTCAGGGAGACAGACTACTTGCAGTCTTCACACAAAAAGATGCACGGATTGCATCTCCCACAAAAGAAGATTTATATAGCGTGGGTACTCTGGTGACTATTCAACAAGTGATGCCCACTGACATGGAAACGCATGTATTAGTCAATGGCGTGGCGAAAATTCGCCTCGTCACAATGGAGCGTGAAGAGCCATTTCTTGTTGCGCACGTTGAAGAGATTCCCATAGAGATACGAGATAATGAGGAAGAAAGAGCGCTCATCAAGCAAATCACAGAGCTTTTCAAAAAAGCAATTAACTTAGGCAAGCCGCTTGAGCCGACCCACATGGTGATGCGGCTCGTGTCAGGGAGTGCGATAGACGCTGCGGAAGTTGTGAGCCAAGTTGCCTCGCTTCTTGAAATTAAAACTTCGGATAAACAAGCACTTTTAGAAGAGCAAGATTTTAAGAAACTTGCCGAGAAGGTGCATGAATATCTGGCACAAGAGGTAAATGTACTAGAGATTGAGCGCACTATTCAGGTGAAGACCCAGCGCCGCTTTGAAGAACAAATGCGCAAAGCCATGCTTCGCGAGCGAAGGCGAACAATTGATGAGGAATTGGGTGAGGCAGAGGACCAGGATGAGATTACACAGCTGCGTAAGAAAATCGACGCCGCTGGCATGCCGAAAGACGTTGAAGAAAAGGCAATTAAAGAACTTGAACGATTGGCACAGATGTCTCCTCATAACCCGGAGGGAGGGTATTTGCGCAACTATCTGGACTGGCTGGTAGAAATGCCGTGGTCTGTGCTTACTCCGAATAATGTCTCCATAGCCCACGCAGCTCGTGTACTTGAAGAAGACCACCACGGACTCGAGAAGGCAAAAGAGAGAATTCTGGAGTTTTTGGCAGTGATGAAGGTGAAACAAGATAGCAAAAAGCAAAAATCAAAAATCATAAGTAAGCTTGCTGCTCGCGCAGTAAATCAAAAATCTGAAGATGGGGAAACAAAAGCTGGAGAAAAGGATGGGAAAAGTGAGCCGGTGAGTCCTACTATTCTCTGTTTTATCGGTCCACCAGGAGTTGGAAAGACATCAATCGGGAAGTCTATTGCCCGCGCTCTGGGAAGAAAGTTTGTGAGGATTTCATTGGGAGGAGTTCGTGACGAAGCAGAAATTCGAGGACACCGGCGTACCTACGTCGGAGCGCTGCCCGGCAGAATTGTTCAAGGAATACGAAACGCAGGGACTCGGAATCCTATATTTATGTTGGATGAAATTGACAAAATTGGCATTGACTTTCGAGGGGACCCCTCGGCAGCACTCCTTGAAGCGCTTGATCCCGAACAAAATAGAGAATTTTCAGACCATTACCTTGAGGTACCGTTTGACCTCTCTCAAGTTATGTTCATTTGTACAGGAAACATGCTTGACACAATCCCTCCCGCGCTTCGCGACCGACTTGAGGTTATCCGCTTCCCCGGCTACACAGAAGAAGAGAAGTATCATATTGCCCGCCGTTTCTTGTGGCCAAAACAGATTGAGGCGCATGGGCTTTCTGGTAGACGTATAGAGATAACGCCTCAAGCGATTCGGGAAGTTATTCGTCGCTACACGAGAGAGTCGGGGGTTCGCAATCTTGAGCGTAACTTGGCCACAATGTGCCGTAAAATTGCGCGCAGAGTTGCTGAGGGTAAAGATGTGGTACGTCAGATTACTCTTACCCAAGTTCACGAGTTTCTTGGGGTACAGAAGTTTTCCTCTCTTCTTGCTGAGCGACGAGACGAGGCAGGAATGTCAACAGGACTTGCAGTGACTCCTACAGGGGGCGAGATTCTCTTTGTGGAAGTGGCATTAATGCCTGGGAAGGGACGACTTACCTTAACAGGGCAACTTGGTGATGTTATGCAAGAGTCAGCCAAAGCCGCCTTCTCGTACGCACGTAGTCACTGGGGAACGTTCGGTCTTGTTCGTGACTTTTCGAAAGACATTGACGTCCACATACATGTACCAGAAGGCGCAGTACCGAAAGATGGCCCCTCGGCTGGGATTGCGATTGCGACCGCGCTTATATCAGCACTTACTAAAATCCCGGTTCGAGCAGATGTAGGAATGACTGGCGAGATAACATTGCGCGGCCGTGTACTCGAGATTGGCGGGATGAAGGAAAAGGTCATTGCTGCCCATTCAGCCGGTATTAAAACAGTAGTATTGCCGAAGGATAATAAAAAGGACCTAGAGGATGTTCCTGAGAAGATAAAGCAGGAGATTAAATTCATGTTTGCCTCGGAGCTTGAGGAAGTACTAAAGATTGCCTTGACTCGTCCGTTGTCGCAAGAGCAAAAAGAAACTCCAAAGATCCCCGCGTATCTGGCTGTCTCCTAATCTTCATTGAAATTCTCTCGCGAATAAGATATACTTTCTCCTGTTAAGTGATTCTTGCCTGCGCAAGCAGGCTTGTGGCTCTGTCGTCTAGCGGCCCAGGACGCGGGCTTCTCAAGTCTGAAACACGGGTTCGACTCCCGTCAGAGCCACACCAGGAATACACCATGGCTAAGAATTCTCATACAACAAGAAAACACATAATACACCTCACTCCTCAAGGTATTACCGAGTTAAAGGAGGAATGTGAGGAAATGTTGAGTAAAAGGCCGCGAGTAGTTGAACGACTTGCGAATGCGCGGTCAATGGGTGACCTTTCCGAGAATAGTGATTATACCAATGCCAAAGAGGAACTCGAATTTCTTGATGGACGGATTGCCGAGCTTGAGCATGTATTACAGAACGTAATAGTAATTAAAAAAGTAGTTCGCAAGCATGTCGATTTAGGGGCAAAGGTAACTGTAGCAACTAACGGAGAGCGGCATATATTTCATATTGTGGGAGAATGGGAAGCAGATCCTCAAGAAAAAAAGATTTCTCATGAATCCCCTCTTGGTCGAGCATTGCTTGGAAAAAAGGTTGGCGAAACTGTTGAGGTTGAAGCACCTGTTGGAAGGGTAGTATACAAGATTTTGAGTATTGAGTAAGCTTTTAGGGATTTCCACTCAAGCTTCTGCTTCGACACCAGTCACTCAATTGATACACTTTACTACCTTTGGCACTCTTTAATATACTTAGGTCATGGCAGCTCGTCTTGAAACGATTAAGAAAGCCCGTCTTGCCAAACTTGCCCAGCTTAAAAAATTAAACGTCAACCCGTATCCTGCCAATTGTGTTCGTACACATACAGCAGCAGAGGCCCTTGCTTCGTTTGGCAAAAGAGTAGCTATTGTGGGGAGAATGTGGGCACTTCGCTCGCATGGAGGGTCTGTGTTTGCTGATGTGCGAGACTCGTCGGGCGATATTCAAGTCTTCTTCGCTCGGGACGAGTTGTCAGTCCAGGAGTTCTCATTGGTTAAACTTCTTGATGTTGGTGATTTCATCAATGTACAGGGTCATGTCTTTAAAACACAAGCAGGCGAGACAACAATTCGTGCTAAAAAGGTAGCACTTCTTGCGAAATCGCTTCGTCCTCTCCCTACCTCCTGGTCTGGATTTCGTGATGTTGAAGAGCGCTACAGACAACGATACGCCGATTTGCTCATTAACTCTGAAGTCCGCAAGGTTGCACTAACCCGGACAAAAATAATTAAAGAACTTCGCGTATTTCTTGAAGAAAAAGGATTTGTTGAGGTTGAGACGCCCATACTTCAACCGCTCTATGGAGGTGCATCTGCAGCTCCGTTTGTTACTCACCACAAAGCCTTGGATACCACCTTTTATCTTCGAATATCTGACGAGCTTTACTTAAAGCGTTTAATTGTTGGTGGTTTTGAGAAGGTTTATGAGATTGGCCGTGATTTCAGAAATGAAGGCATTGACAGGTCGCATAATCCAGAATTCACCATGCTTGAATTTTATTGGGCATACGCTGATATTAACGATCTTATTACACTTTCAGAGGAGATGTTTAGCTACCTACTAACAAGAGTGAAAGGTAGTCTCAAAGTGACTTCTGAAAGTGCAGAGCTTGATTTTGTTCCTCCATGGCCGCGTAAAACTTTCCGGGATGCACTTCTTGAAACAACAGGATTTGATGTTGACAAAACGCAAAACGAGCCGCAAATTCGCGCACTTCTTAGGAAGAAAAAAATACCCGTGCCTCGGGGGATTGTGGGTTATGGACCTCTTGTTGATCTTCTCTGGAAGAAAGTTGCTCGTCCTGTTATAACACAGCCAACATTAATTATTAACTGGCCTACTCAAATGCTTGCTCTTGCAAAACGAGAAGCTAGCGACCAGACTAAAGTAGGTGCTTTCCAACTGGTGGTGAAAGGGATGGAGATTATCAAGGCTTACAATGAGCTCAATGATCCTATTGATCAAAGAAAACGTTGGGAAGAACAAGAGAAATTAGTCAAAAGAGGCTTTGGAGAAGGAGAGAGACTTGATGAGGATTATTTGCGTGCGCTTGAGTATGGTATGCCGCCAACTGCCGGGTGGGGAATGGGCATTGACCGATTTGTTATGCTTTTAACAGACTCTAGAAATATTAAAGATGTGATACTGTTTCCAACCCTGAGGCCAGAAAAGTTGAGATAATGCTTGATATAAATTTTATTCGAGAAAATCCAGACAAAGTAAAGCAGGGTGTAACTGTTAAAGGTTATGACGCTTCTTTAGTGAATAAGGTTTTAGATTTGGATAAAAGACGACGAGAACTTGTTCAATTAATTGAAAACTTGAGGACTGAGAAAAATAAAACAGCTAAAGAAAAAGATGTAGAGAAAGGTAAACAAATTAAAGCACAATTGCGCAAATATGAACCAGAGTTGGAAGAGGCCGATAGAGAATTCAACGAGGCCATGCTTCAGATTCCCAATTTACCGGCAGATGATGTCACACCGGGCAAAGATGAGTCAGATAATAAAGTTCTGAGAGAAGGGGGTAAAAAGATAGAATTTAATTTTACTCCTAAAGATCATCTTGAACTTGGTCAAGCACTTGATATTCTAGATTTTGAAAGGGGCTCAAAAGTTGCAGGATCAGGATTTTATTATCTTAAAAATAAGGGAGTGCTGCTTGAATTTGCCCTAATACAGTATGGTATAGAGTTTCTCCGAGAGAAAGAGTTTATTCCCACGATTACCCCAGATGTAGCACGCGAGAGATATTATATCGGAACAGGCTATCTTCCGAAAGGTCCCGAAGCGCAAACCTATACAATTAAAGACACCGATTTAGGGCTTATTGCAACGTCAGAAGTAACGCTTGCAGGGTTTCATGCTGATGAAGTGTTAAATGAATCTGACTTACCAAGGAAATATGGGGGATATTCTCATTGCTTTAGAGTTGAATCTGGTGGATATGGGAAATATTCAAAAGGACTTTACAGAGTACACCAGTTTGCGAAAGTTGAGATGTACGTATATTGCAAACCGGAAGAATCTAAAGAATTACATCAAGAGTTACTTGCACTTGAAGAGGAATTTTGGAAAAGTTTAGGAGTTCCCTATCGTGTGGTTGAGATGTGTACTGGTGATTTAGGTGCCCAGGCAGCCCGGAAGTTTGATTTAGAAGCATGGATGCCAGGGCGAGGAGACTGGGGAGAGGTGACCTCAACATCGGATACCACCGATTATCAAACACGACGTCTTAATATCAAATATAGAAAAGGCGGAGAGAATCAATTTCTTCATACTCTCAACGGAACCCTCGTTGCTACTCCTCGCGCAATCATTGCAATTTTAGAAAATTTCCAGCAAGAAGATGGAGCAGTCGCAATCCCAGAAGTTTTGCAGAAATATACGGGTTTTTCTTTAATTAAACCAAAACAAGCGTAGAAATACATAATTTTTGAACCTAATTTGTGCAATTTTTAATTTTATTTTCGGCCCAAAAGTTCGCAACGAAATGCAATTTTTAAATCTAATTATTTTGCTTGACAAATGTGCTTCAATTACGCGTAAATTAAATTGAGAGGAGGTACCTCGTTTTATGGCAGCACGAAAGAAAAGAGGAGGCAGAAAGAAAAGAAGATAAGCTTTCGGCCCTTTTGCAAAGGGGTCTCGACGGTCCGTTTAACGGGCCTGACCAGTCTGACTGGTTCGTCGGGATCTAATCCGCCAGTCGGCGGACGAATAACCCCGCTGCCCAAGAATAGTGTAAGGAGCGGGGTTTTCCGTGATATAATTACCTCACTTTGACCCCTTGATTTAAAGAAGGATTCAGTTATGCTTTCTCTTAAAACATTATTTGATACCAATCAGCGGGAGATTACTCGTTTGAGTCGCACTGCTCAGGAAATTAACAGTCTCGAGATAGAGCTGCAAAAGCTCAAAGAGAGCGAATTTGCCGCAAAAACAGCCGCATTTCGAGAGCGAATCGAGAATGGCACAGAACCTCAAACACTTCTCCCCGAAGCATTCGCGCTCGTTAGGGCGGCATCTGTCCGAAGTATCGGACTGCGCCACTTTGATGTGCAATTGGTGGCTGCTGCTGCGCTCTATGAAGGAAAAGTCGCCGAACAAAAGACTGGTGAGGGAAAAACGCTTTCTGCGGTTCCCGCGCTCTATCTTCATGCGCTCTCCGCTCAATCAGTCCATTTGGTAACGGTCAACGATTATTTGGCACGCCGAGATGCGGGCTGGATGGGACCGATTTTCCATTTACTAGGGCTCTCTGTCGGTGTCATTATCCAAGAAGGTAAATCATTGCTCTTTGACCCTGAGTATAATGATCCTTCGCATGGGGATGAACGGCTCTCTCACCTGCGGCCGGTAACCAGAAAAGAAGCTTACGAGGCGGATATTGTGTATGGTACGAATAATGAGTTTG
The DNA here is from genome assembly GCA_964442455.1 of uncultured Gammaproteobacteria bacterium. Lineage (GTDB taxonomy): Bacteria > Patescibacteriota > Microgenomatia > UBA8517 > JACQJR01 > CAYTZB01. Next base: position 73,678 of record CAYTZB010000005.1, on the reverse strand, counting down.
GGTTTGATTATTTGCGAGATAACATGTCGGGAGACATTGCGGGAGTGGTTCAGCGAGGGCACCATTTTGCCATTGTTGACGAGGTTGACTCAATCTTGATTGACGAGGCGAGGACTCCGCTTATCATCTCGGCTCCCGATACCGAGCCAACAGACAAATACTATGAGTTTGCGCGCTTGATAGAAAAACTTTCTTCCGATACAGACTTTCAACTGGATGAAAAGACAAAAACGGCCCATTTGACCGAGCATGGGATTGTAAAGGTGGAAAAACTGTTGGGGGTTACCAACTTATATGAGCGTGACTTTGAAACCATTCACCATTTAGAAAATGCGCTCCGTGCAAAAACCCTTTACCTTCGAGACAGAGATTATGTCGTGCGAGACAACGAGGTAATTATTGTTGACGAATTTACCGGCCGACTTATGTTCGGGAGACGTTGGTCAGATGGACTCCATCAGGCGGTAGAAGCAAAAGAAGGTGCTACTATCCAACAGGAGTCGCGAACACTCGCCACCATTACTTTCCAGAATTATTTCCGTATGTATGAGAGATTGGCGGGAATGACCGGAACCGCCGCGACGGAAGCAGAAGAATTCCACAAAATTTACGGGCTTGAGGTGATGGTTATTCCGACCCATCGGCCGATGATAAGAAAAGATTATTCTGATGGGATTTATAAGACACTTCGGGCAAAGTATAGTGCCGTCACTCGAGATATTGAAGAAATGCACCGTGCGGGACAACCGGTGCTTGTAGGAACTACCTCTATTGAGAAAAATGAGATTATTTCCGAGTTCTTGAAACGAAAGAAGGTTCCTCATCAGATGCTTAATGCAAAACATCATGAGCAAGAAGCCTCCATCATTGCGCAGGCGGGAAAAAAAGGTGCGGTAACTGTTGCAACGAACATAGCAGGACGAGGAGTTGATATCATACTGGGAGGAACTCCGCCCGCAAAAGTGCCCGGGATGATCCAGGAACAATATGAGAAAACGCCCGCTTATAAAAGATGGCTTGCTGAACACGAAGAAGTGGTAAAGCGTGGGGGGTTGCATGTGATAGGGACAGAGCGTCACGAGGCGCGGCGTATTGACAATCAGCTCCGTGGACGATCGGGACGGCAGGGAGATCCCGGCTCTTCTCGATTTTATCTTTCGCTTGAGGATGATTTAATGCGCATTTTCGGTGGTGAGCAAATTTCCTCTCTTATGACTACTCTTAGAATTCCAGAGGACCAGCCAATTGAGAATAAGCTTGTCTCGCGTGCAATTGAGCAGGCGCAAGTGAAGGTTGAAGGATTCCATTTTGATGCGAGAAAACGGTTGGTTGAGTATGACGATGTAATTAATCAGCAAAGAGAAATTATTTACAAAAAACGTCGGGAAATTCTTGAAGGCAAGCCGGTAACAGAAGAAATGAAAGAAAAATTAACCCAAGAGTTATCACACATTGTGGAACTGGGAACAATGGACGGGGCAGATTATGAGGGAATATTGGTATCGTTTCTCGAAATTGTGCCATTTGACGACCAATCCCAGAAACAGTTACTGGGGACTTTGCAGAAATTGAGTACTCGAGAAGAGATTACCCAAATTTTAGAAAGAGTGGTAGCTGATGTATACAAGACGCGGGAGCAGCAAGTGGGAGAGGAGATGATGCGACAAATTGAGCGGTTTGCGTATATGGCGGCGATTGACCGGCTTTGGATGGAGCATATTGATGCAATGGATGATTTGCGGGAAGGAATAGCACTTCGCGGCTATGGGCAGCGGGATCCGTTAGTTGAGTATAAACAAGAAGCGTACAGTATGTTTGAGCGGCTGATGGCGCAAATTGATGCTGAGGTTGTGCGACGTTTGTTTAGGATTCAGGTACGGGTACAGCCACAGCCAGTAGTCCCTCCACGACAAATACAGACGAATATTGATACTACAGATATGACTGGCCTTCGCCAAAATGGCTCGAAAGATAGAACGACTACTCCGAAGAAACCAGAAGAAATGACGCCTGAAGAACTAGATACTGAAATCGCCCGTCTAGAAAAAGAAGCGGGGAACAACTCTACTATTTCCCCAGCAGCCCAACCTGACCCAGCAGCCCAAAAGAAGCTCGGTCGCAACGACCCTTGTTGGTGTGGCTCGGGTAAAAAATGGAAAAAATGCCATTACCCACAAACTGCTTAATTTTCAAGTGATTATTACTAAATCAGAGCCATTTACAAAGGAAGAAATAAAAAAACTTAAAATTACTATAGAATCTCTTTCTATGGATTTAAAAAGAGTTGCCTTGGGAATGCACAGAGGGTCTCTTGCCATGGTACAAAGGTTTAGAGAGGAAGCACTGAAACGAGAGCTGGAACTCGAGAAATTTACATTAGATGTCTACCTTAACAAATTACTTACCGAAACCAAAAAAAGATTGCGTAAGAAAGACAGTAGTATGGCAGAAGATTTCTTGATGTATAGCACGCTTTTCCGAAATTACTCAATTAAAAACTTATAAATGTCGTCACCATTTATTCCACCTAAGACAATTAATAAAATGACAGCCCTAGGAATTTCTGAATCTTATGTTTTAGATGTTTTTAACCATGGAGAACAAATAGTGTTATCTTCCGGGATGAAAGCAGCGGTCAAGAAATATACTGGTTATGAAATTGGTGTGGGTTATACACAGAACGAAAAAGGCCAATATGTGATTACTGCTGTTTGGAAAAGAGAACGAAGATAATTAATACTTTTCTCTCTTCTGTACTTTAATTGTCCCGAATTGTTGTTCATCAACCACTCTTGTGAAGTAATTTTCTTCCTTAAGAAAATCATCTCTAACCGCTTCTCTTATTCCAATTGTTGGCTCAATTATTAGAAATTGTGTTGGTGGAATTTTCTCTCTATTACTTTCAGCTTTTAATCCTGCATAACCATCTGCTATCGGGCCAATCCATATCGGTAGACGCCCGTATTTTTGTTGTCCATACCATTCGAAAAGATAGCTCCATGTTGTGTTTACATTTAAAGGAACAGACAATGCTTTGACGCCAAACTCTTTCTCTTGGGATTGGGTGTATACATAATCCAGTACTCTCTTCTCGTCACGCGTTAACATTCCTGGTTGAATGATTGTATATTGGTTTGGTCCTTTTGGATTTACCCACTGTATTAAATATAGATTGTTGTAAATTATCCCGAGCGCTACGAGGAATGATAGAAAGGCATATTTTTTGAAAGTAGTATATAGAATAAAAGAAACAAATATTAAAATACTTACGTTAGTTGCTGCGTTGTAATAATAGCTTGGTGTTCCTGAAAAAAGATATGGTGAAAGACTTGTTAATAGCCAAATAAGAAGGAAAATAATTTGTTTTTTTGTTTCTTTTCTGAAAAGTAAATAAGCCAAAATAATTAAAAGTAAAATGCCTAAATAAACGGTTGATGAGTAGTTTGCAAATAGATTGTCGTTGAGAAATCTATTTAATATAAACAAGGCTTCTTTTATATGAATACCGTTTGAATGAGCCACTTCCGAAAAAGAAATAATTGTCCTAAAGTTAAATTTAATTTCAGAAATTATGTATGTTGAGAAAAGAAAAATTAATATCGGTAGGGAATATAATGCTTCTTTTGTTCTTAGCATTTTGATTTTTTGAAATATTATCAGTATTAAAAAAAGAGTTCCTAAAAGATAGATATAGAGGTAATGGAATTGCACAGCTGCCCCCGCTCCTACGGCTGATAAAAACAGTCCCTTCGGATTGTTTTTGAAAATGAGAAGACACAAACCAAGATAAAAAAGTAAAATTGGCACAACGGCTTGTGGTTGGTGACTTAGGAAAAGAGAGTATTGGGTTTGTTCGTATGAGAAGGCATAAAACAGGGAGGTCAATAGTCCTACCTGTCTATTAAATAGTATTGTGGATATTCCAAATACTAGAAATATTCCCGCAGAATTAATAATTCTTAAGAATAAAGATAAAGCTTCTGGACTATTGCCAGTTAAAAAATATATTGGTGCGTATATGTAGTAGACTCCCGGCCCTGCAAATAGTTTGTCCCCTGCCGCTGATGGGGGTCCCACAATTTTTAAATCCCCTTTCAATATTTCCAAAGAAGTATATGAGTCTCTTGCTTGGTCGTAAGCAAAATAGACGTTTTCGGGAAAATAGAGAAGTCTTATCGCAATTGCTAGGAAGAGTAATAGTAGAACAATAAAACTCCACACTCCGTTTCGCGTGATGAAGAGTTTTGTTATTTTTTGCATTCAAAATAACTTTCCTTTAGAAATAATATACAAAACCAAATCTCTTAAAATACTAATACCATAAATGAGTGAACGCCTAAAATTAATTGATGAGGCTTCTAGAAAATATCGTACAGGGACAGGAACTTCGCCTACTCTTGCTCCTCTTGCAATTGCTCCAAAAAGTATTTGTTGGTCAAAGACAAAGTCATCCGAGTATTTGTGGAAAGGGAGCTTCTTTAGTAATTCTCTTTTGTATGCCCTGAATCCGGTATGGTATTCAGACAGATTTTGTCCAAGGACAAAATTTTCCACTAAGGTAAGTATTCTATTGCCAGTGTATTTATAAAGGGGCATTCCTCCTTTTAGGGCCTCTTGTCGTGTTCTAACTCTTGAACCGAGCATTAAATCGAAACGATTTTGAATTATTGGACGGACGAGTTCTCCGGTTAATGTACTGTCGTACTGGTAGTCGGGATGTATCATTACAACGATGTCTGCTCCCTCAGATAAAGCAATAGTGTAGCAAGTTTTTTGATTTCCTCCGTAACCCCTGTTTTGAGGGTGGACTACTACCTGGAGACCTAATTTTTTTGCAACTTTTACTGTGTCGTCTCTTGAGCCATCATCAACCAAGATTACTTTATCAACTATACCTCTTGGAATGTCTTTATAGGTTTTTTCAAGTGTTCTTGCCGCATTGTAAGCAGGCATTACGGCAACAATTTTTGGTTTTCGTTTCGACATATTTTTTAATTTTTGAGCGTTGTTTACAACTTAGTAATCCAGTTTTGACAAAATTCACTTTTTGACTGTTTTTCAATGTTAAAATCCTGGAAAGAGAATGGCGAGACATAAGAATTTAACTGTTGACCTTGGCAAATTTTATCTTCTTTTATTAAATAAATTTCGTAAACATCTCTGAAGCGGGTGATGCGTAAATTATCTTCTTTAATAGAGAATCTCTCACACCCGAGCAATCCATCGCCAATCCAAACTGTATTCTTGTCAAAGTTATCATCAAAACATTTATCTGTAAAAACAACATTATTAAAAGAATAATCTCCGCTTTTCATCTCTTGATTTATGACGGAAATTTCCTCTCCATTATAAATGTTGTTAAAAAATAGATATTCCTGGAAAATTATTTTTGGTTCAAAGGTAGAAACTACAACTTTTGTGTTTTGATGTTCCTGGTTTGTCAGTGCAATATAGCGGCTTAAAATCCTATCCTGGAAAAACCAACCATCTGAAGCATAAACAGGGAAACGATAGAAATACAAATGTAAAAGATTTAAAAAGAGAAAACCGTAGGTGATAAAAATTGCACCTCCTATAAAAAACCTAAATTTATTTTTTTTAAAAATTGTAAGGATATAACCCAACCCTGCGCCTATAAGGATAGTTATAAAAGGAAATATTAATCCAGATCTTTGACTGTATGAATACTCAATAAAGCTTATTCCTGATGTTACTGCCCCTGCCGCAATAATTGATAACACAAGGACCCAAACTTTCCTGTATTTACTAAACAAAAAAGAGACTCCAATAACTATAAAAAGAAAATCGAGGAAATAAAAAGTGCCATGTTTCTGGTAAGAAAAAGCAGCGCGCAGCTCACCTCTTAAAAACAAATTATTAACAGAATAGGCATTTAGATATTTATCCAGGAAACCACTTAAATATAAAGTTATCTTATTAATAAAAATGGGGTTAACGCTATTTTGGACTGCAACTTGTCTCTCTTTATCAACTTCTTGGGCAACTGCTTGTGGTGTGTATATTTCTCCTCCCCTTGAAGAATAAGATTGGTTATTAAGCACAACATAAACATAGCCTGCTAGAATTATTGTCATTGTCACAAAAAAAATTGCGTAAGGGGTTATCTGTTGTCTGGGAAGAGTGAAGTAACGATAAAGCAATATGATGTTAATAAAAAGATAAAAAGCAATTTGTCCTCCTGTATAACTAAAAAATCCAAGAATAAAAAAAGGTAAGGCACGCAAAACTTTGAAGCCTTTTTGACCGAGTAATATTACAGATCCCCAAAGAAAAAAAGCGACAAAAAAATTAGTTTCAAAAATAGTTCTTCCCATTAAAAAACTCCAGGGATTTATGGCTAAAACTAAAGAAGTCAATAAAGCGATAAGTTTACTATTTATTAAACGTTTGACGAGAAAATACATGGCAAGAACTATAGAAGAATTTAAAATTGCTCCAATAATTCTGCTCGTAAAAAGAGAAGTATCTAAAGGACCAATAAAGAAAGCAAGAATTGAGGCAGGAACTTCAGCAATTGTTACGCTGAAATTCGTCATATCAGTCGAAAAAACAGCAGGTGCTGTACCCGGTGCGAAGTTTTTTGTCCAATATAAAGATTTGGCAGCAATAACATAATTTAATTCATCGTGAGTTATCCCTATTGGAAATTTATCGAGCAGAAGAAGCCTACTTAAAAAAGTAAATATAAGAATTAAAAGAAGCAAATAATTATGCTGTATTAGGTATAGAAATCTGCGCATTAATTTTTTTGTTAGTGATACAATAACATTTTGCTAATTAACCATACAACAAAAATAAGAGAACCAATAGTAATGAATTTTGCGATCTTTATCAAAGGCGTTTCCTCAAAAGACACTTTAACTTGATGTACTCCTTGAGATATTGGAAATGTGATTTTTCCTCGTGTATTTAATGTGAATAATCTTTTCTCTCCATCAATGTATAGAGAAATTCCCGGGAAAGAAAAATGATTAAGAGTAAGCGTTAGATCTTCTTTTGGAGTAGTAGTAAAAGAAATTCCACGAGTGTTTCTAGTAAGTTCCGAAATAGTGAGGTCGGGAATTATAAATGATGGGTGAGGTTCGTTAAATAGTTTTATATCCGCCTCTTTTGGTAAATATTCATGGTAAGAATTTGTGGTTGTTTCTGATGCGACATAAAGAGATACCGGGTAGTTTGTATACATATTGACGTTTAGATGATTTCTGTTTGTGTAGAGCGCGACAGCTGCTATTCCAATAAAAAGAGCCGGACGGAGGTTTTCTTTGATTAGTTTTAATAGTAAGCCACCTAGTAGGGATCCGGAAAAAGCTGCGGAAAGCAAGAACATTGTTGGGTAATCAAGAGTTATAAACTTTGCTCCAAAATCCCAAATTAGACGCGAGACATCAATCATCATGAAAGTGGAAAATGCGAATAAACCCACGAGCACAATACTCAATATTTTTGTTTCTTTAGAGACCCTTTCAATTAAATGTCTTGCAAGGCGGGATCTGCTGATTAAAAATATTGCTAGTGTGCCAAGGAAAGCTAACCATTGAGCTATACCAATTTGATAGGATATTACTCCGTCTTTTGCATTGTCGCTTATCCCGTATCCCCAGCGAGAATATATAAGTTGGTCAATATTTACAAAATTTTTTTGATAGAGTGCGCTGAATGCTCCTGTTGAGACTTGAGTTAATTTACTATAAAAAACTGCGGGTAGGAGATAGAAGGTTGATAAACCAATTCCAAGAAAGAAAGAAAAAGTAACGTTTTTGATAAAATCATTCCTAACTTTGCCTTTAACTTTGTTTAACAAAATCCATAGAGTAAATACGGTGATAAAAGGGAGCAATGAGATAGTTGTCAATATGTGAGAGAGTATTATTCCTGAAAGACCAAAAGATGTAAAAATAATTCCTAACTTTGGTGATTTATCGTTGCCGATTTTATATATTCCCAGGAGGAGTAAAGGAAAAAATGTAAACACAAATGCCGTCCCCATAGCAGCGCTTACTAGAATTGTTGAAAAGTGATATGGTACCCAAAGGTAAAGAATTGAGGATAAAAGAGCGGCGGGTTTGTTTTTAAAAAGTTCGGATGCGAACAAGTACATAAAAACTCCCGATAAAAGATATGAGAGAAAGAAAAGAACTTTTATTGTTGTTGGGATATCAAATCCAAGCTCTAGAAATGGAATACCAATAATCCAAGGTAAAGGGTACGAAAAGAAAAACAATGGGTATCCAAACCCCGCAGCTAAAGTGTCTATCCAATAGGGAGGGAATTGCTTGTCAATGAACGCTTGGTGATAATGATAAAATCGTGCTACTTGATGCCAAATATCATGTGCAGTAAAAAGCCCTGGACTGGTTAGAGCCTTCATCCCGACAGTTGAAAATACGGAAATGGTAATTAAGAGGAGGAGATGCTTACTCATTGTTTGTATTGTACAATGTCACGAGAGTGATTATCCCTTGGATTTTAATCGATTAAACACTACTACTTGACAAGTAATTTTCACAAGGGTATACTCCGCGTGATGGAAACAGAGGAGCAGGAGAAAACTGCTGTAATTGACTCCCCTGTCCGAACACAAGATTTCCTGGGCCCTCGGGATTCGAAGAAGAAAAGTAATATTGTTGTCCCCCTCTTCGTTGTAGTGGTGCTTGTTGCGCTAGTGGGTGGTGCCTTCTTTTTCATAAGAGGCGGGAAAGATGAGCTCGCTCCTTCTCCTACTCCTTTATTTTCTCCAACACAAGAACCAATTCTTACCCCAGCCCCCATTAACAGAGAAGAAATAAAAATTAAGGTTTTGAACGGGACGGGCGTTACAGGGGAGGCAGCACTGCTTCGCGACAAGTTGAAAGCGGTGGGATATACCGATGTGGACGCTGGAAATGCCGGGAAAGAAGACTATCAAGCAACAGAAATTACAATCGGGAGTTCAGTAACTGACGATATAAAAAATGAACTTATAGCGCTGCTTGAAGATACATACACGAGTGTTAAACAAACCACACGGGCGCCTTCAGGGGCAGATGTAGAGATAATTACGGGACTCCGAAAGGGGCAGACACCGAAACCTTCCCCGTCTCCTAGTCCCAAGTCCACTCCGAAAGCAAGCCCAACCTCAAGTCCCAAAGCATCTCCTACTTCATCTCCAACTGCCTCGCCTACTGCAACACCTTTATAATAAATAGTGGTGACTAGTGATTAGTGTTGCGCTACAATGGTTTGTATGGGTAAAAAGGAAGAAGAGGTAATAGCGCGTAAAGAGAGATATCTTCATACGCATCCCGAATATCAGCGACAAGAAGCACTGCTCCATCAACATACAGCCGGGCGTTACATTGGTGATTTAGTATACGGTGCAAATGATGGGATTATTACAACGTTTGCCGTTGTTGCGGGTGCAGCGGGAGCTGCGTTGCCCGCGAGTGTGGTCGTTATTTTGGGTTTGGCAAATATTTTGGCAGATGGTATATCGATGGGCGCAAGCAATTTTCTGGGGGGAAAGTCAGAGCAGGATTTTGCGCGCTCTCAGCGCGAGAAAGAGAGTTGGGAAATTGACCATCTAAGAGAGCTTGAGATTGAAGAGATACGAGAGATTTTTACACGCAAAGGATTTCGGGGAAAAGAGCTTGAGAACGCAGTAAAAGTTGTGACGTCAAACCGAGAGGTGTGGCTTGATACGATGATGAAAGACGAGCTCGGTATTATGGAAGATTCGAGCGACGAGCCCAAGAAACATGGAGTGGCGACCTTCGCCGCGTTTGTGATTGCTGGATTTTTTCCGCTTCTTCCTTATCTTGTGTCACCCGGCCCGTCTCCCTTTTTGTTTTCAATTCTTGTGGGTGCGGCTATGCTTTTTGTGGTGGGAGCAGCAAGAACTTTTATTACGACGGTGAGTTGGTTTCGGGGAGGGTTGGAGATGTTGTTGGTTGGTTCGGCAGCCGCGTCCATTGCGTATTTTGTGGGGGCATTTGTGCAAAAGTTGGTATAGATAGCGAAGTTACACAAGGTACTAACCAAAAAAAAGAGCGGCTATACCATCATGCAAATCAGTTACCTGATTGACAACGGTACATGCCGCTCTAGTTGTATTTATTCAGTTGTAGTGTTGGTATTATCGTTTTATCCATCTTCCAAGTAATCTCCCTGCCAATCCTACGACAGCGATCACCAAAAAGATGGCTGCGAAGACCACCCAGCCCGTGAACCATTCATCACCGCTCATCCATTCCATAGAAACCTCCTTTAGGAACCCGGGTTTACTCACCGTCTGGGAGTTGTTACCTCTCCATTTGGTTGTTTTGGCAACCATTGGTTAACAAAGGTTGCTAGGACCAGCATGTTAGTTATCACGGTTGATACGATGAGTGTTACCTCGTGGGTGATGCTTGCACAGCATGCTCGGATTGCAGCGGTTATTGCAACATTCGCAAGTATGCTCACGAGAACTATCACCACCCCAAGTATCATGTCCCTTGTCGGAAACCAAAGCCCATCCAACGCTGTGACAAGCTCCACGATCCACCATACTGTTAGAAGAACGAGTCCTGACACTCTATAGGATGTCATACTTCCCTGGCCATCTATGGCAATCAAAAGAAGTAGTGTACTCCACATACTCACACTGGTTGCTATCAGAAACCAAAACGATCGCGCGCTCATTGTTTCCTCCTTGAGGAACTGTAGCTGGATTGGTTATTCGTCATGGCGAATCATCTTATGCCTCCTGCTATGAGGAAGAATCCTCCAAGGAACGCGATAGTCAGTCCAACGAGTACTGTCAGAGCATTTATCATTCTGGGACTCATCTTTTTCCTCCTTATTGAGAATTGCTGGTTTTAGTCACCGGGAGCCAATCCGAACGGTCACAAAAATTCCTGCGACTACAAAGACAATCAGCACTACGAGGGCTTTTGCCAGCAATTCAAAACTTATCACGCCTCTTGCTGCCAGTACTACCAGTACTCCTATTGCCAAGAAGAAGAAAATCCGGATTATCTCCACGACACGTACTCGAATTTTCATCTCTTTCCTCCTTTTCATCCAGGGAGCAATAGTATGGCCACTACGAAGACGATGAGTAACAGTATCGTTATCACTAATCCGAGACCATCGCCGCGAGATCGCATGGTTTCTCCTTTTGAACACACACTTTGATGTCAAGGTGCTTTGGAACGTTCGACGTTTCCAACACTACCGTCTTTATCGAAAGACAAAATGCTTTTTATCTTGCTCTCGACAAGACCTTTTATTCAGTTGTGAAACGAATGAAAGATTCGCTTGTTGAATCTTTTTCGTTTTGTACAATAGTATATACCTTCAGTTTATGGAGTCAAGAAAAGCAGTTTACACCCGAAGTCTGAATGGTTTAACAACTTTGCGGCCGTTTTTGAGGACAGTAGTAACAGTAAACCGTGCGTTGGTGATACCTGTATCGTAGCGGCATACTCCATGGGAGCATGTGCCAAACAAAAGCTCTCTGGTTTCCTCGGAAGTAGTAGGGGTGATTACTCCTCCAGCACCCTGTTTTATCCCCCGTGAGGTGTAGGTAAGCGAGTATTCCACACGGGCGGCAATTTCTAAGTTTTGAAAAGTGACAATAATGGCACGGCGGTCGCTTCTAAACCCCACAATTGGTTTAACTCCCACAGTTTTGACTGCTGTACTGGCTCCTGAAGGAACGCTCGGCTTTTGTGCACGCGGAAGCAGTCGTTTTGCACTCGCAGTTGAAACCACAATTACTCCTACTATTAGTATTAAAGTTGTTGCGAGAAGTAGCCGTTTCATCTCTTTTTCATTTCGCAGTCCCGCTAAGCGGGACAAGAAACAAACTTGTTGAGCCCAAAGGGCGAGAATACCGAGGGCTCTTAGTCCTCTGTAGTTTATGATATAGTTAAAATAGGTAACATGTCAAAGAAATTTATTGCGGGGGTGGTAGGTATCCTTTTCCTTGTTGCAAGTGCAGTGTTTCTTTTTAGGACGCAAAATAGGGGAGGAATAGCTCTCATAAATAACCTAGGTGAGGGAACGACGGAAGTTGCGATAAGCGGGCAGTCAACATACGAGGATGGCTCTGGGTTCTCGTTTGCGTACCCAGATAACGTTACCGTAACTGAAAAAACAATCCCAGATGACTCCTACTATTCACTGCTTGAACTCAGCGCGTCTCAAAAAGAGGGAAAAGTCACCGTGACCGTTCAAGATACGAGCGCGTCAACACTTGATGAGTGGTTCGAGAGCGACCCCGACAGTCCAAAACTTGCACGGGTTACCGGAGCGGCTTCTCTTGGCGAGGTTGCGGCCAAGCAATATGCCTATAGTCGTGGTGCCCAGAATATAATTACAACTTTAGCTGTGGACTTAGGAGTTCTCTATCGTATTGAAGGGCCACAAGACGGCGGGTTTTGGGAAGAGGTACAGAACATGGTTGTGTCTTCTTTTGCGGTAGCTCCCCCAACCGCTCCTTCTTCGCAAACAAACGGGGCGATTTACGAGGAAGAGGAGGAAGTGTACTAATGGAAAATGTTATAGGAGAGGTGTATTTACGAGGGGGTGAGTTTTTCTCTATGCTTGGAGCGTACGTCTCTCCCGGAACGCAGAAAGCGTTCTTCATTGGTGTAGGGATTTTTCTTTTTCTCCTTCTTTTTGCCTTTACCCGCCATCACATGCTTTCTTGGAGTATAAGAGGGGCATGGTTTGGGATAGTGCTTGGTATTGTGCTCGCGCTTGCAGTTGAGGCGTTTTTATTGGTAGGAGGAAGAACCTTAGTGGTTGAAGCAATAAAAAATGAGCGGACCCCGCAAGGCGTCCGTGTATTTCTTCAGAAAAATCTCACAGAACTTGCGCAGTCCCTAGCAGGGGAACCAAAAACCTTGAGTGCCGCAGAAGAAGCAACGGGCGCGGCAGATGTAGTTTTAGAATTCCAGAGTTTGTCCTCTCTTGAGCGGCAAAAAGCCCGCCAGTTAATTTGTACTCCCTAGAGTATCTCAATTATATTCACCTTTAGTTGCAGTCGTTTGGTACAATTGGTGGGTATGGCAACGAAAGTTGAATTACAAGAACGAGTAGAGAAATTAAAGTCTGCGCTTGATGTTCCCGGAAAGAAAAAGCGGATAGGGGAGTTGAGTCGTGAGTCGCAAAACCCCTCTTTTTGGCAGGATTCGGGTAGAGCCGGAAAGTTAATGAGTGAGCTTTCTCTACTTCAAGAGCAAGTAGGTGAGGTGGAAAAGGTAGAAAAGCAGATAGCGGAGAATTTCGAGTTAAGTGAAGTAGACAAAGAACTAAAGAAGCTAGAAGTTTTAGCATTTTTGTCGGGTCCGTATGATAAAGAACCGGCGATTATTTCAATTCACGCGGGGCAAGGGGGAGTCGAGGCAATGGATTGGGCGCAAATGCTCGAGCGTATGTACATGCGCTTTGCTGAACGCCGTGGTTGGAAGGTTGAGATGGTTGATATTGTGCCTGGAGAGGAAGCAGGGGTTAAATCAGCAACACTTTTCGTTGACGGACCATATGCGTATGGCTATTTAAAACATGAAGCGGGAGCACACCGTCTCGTGCGCCAGTCTCCTTTTAATGCGGCGCGGCTTCGCCAAACTTCATTTGCGTTGGTTGAGGTACTTCCTCAACTACCCGAAACAGAGCAAATAGGTATTAAAGAAGACGAGCTTGAGTGGCAATTTTTCCGTGCTTCAGGACACGGTGGGCAAAATGTCCAGAAGGTGTCAACTGCCGTGCGGTTAACGCACAAGCCCACAGGAATAGTCGTTACCGCCCAAACAGAGCGTTTCCAAGAGCAAAATAGAAAAATTGCTCTGCGCTTGCTTGCGGCAAAGTTGTGGGTTAGGGAACAGGAAAGAAAAGAAAAAGAGAAAAAAGCATTGAGGGGCGAATACAAACCTGCGTCTTGGGGGGCGCAACGTCGCTCATATGTACTTCACCCCTATAAAATGGTAAAAGATTTAAGAACAGGGGTAGAACTGTCTGATGCGGAAGGTGTGCTTGATGGAAAACTTGACGAATTTGTAATCAGCAGCTTGACTAGCGTGTAGAAGAAGAGGTAAAAATAGAGAGTATAATATGGACCCGACACAACAAACCCAACAGCAGCAGCAAGCAGCACCCAGAGCAGTGCCACAAAAAGCGACGCTATTTGCGAAGTTTTCTTTCGTGCGTGGCCTTCCGCGCCCAATGCTCCTTGCGGTATTGGTAGTTATTGGGGCGGGAATATTCACGGGATATTTCCTCTCTCAGAAAGGTCCAGCGGGTATCAGTGGAAAATTTGAAGTAGCTCCCGGTGCTAAAGTTACCGGAGAAGGGATTGGGTTGGAAGATACTAAAACATTCAGAGACTCAGCAACTGGCGTTTTGAAAAAAGGCGGGATAGATGGTGAAGGAACGCATCATTTGGAAAGAGAGGGAGGACCTTCGCAGAATGCCTACCTTACCTCTTCTGTTATCAACCTCAATGAGTTTGTAGATAAAAAGGTAGAAGTGTGGGGAGAAACGTTCAAGGGTCAAAAAGCAGGATGGTTGATGGATGTGGGAAGGATAAAGATAATAGAGTAATGATTACTTTTAAGGATGTTTCTAAGAAATTTGGTTCCATCGTAGCGCTTGAAGGTATTTCCTTCGCTATTGAGCCGGGAGAGTTTGCCTTTATTACTGGACCTTCAGGGGCGGGCAAAACAACGTTGTTGCGCATTATTCTTCGCGAATTCATGCCTGATGCGGGTGACGTGCTTTTTGGAGGGAAAAACATCGCTCAATTAAAAAGCCAGGATATTCCCTTTTACAGAAGAAGAATAGGGGTGGTATTTCAAGATTTTAAACTGCTCCACGACAGAACCGTTGGCGAGAATGTCGCACTAGCGCTGGCCGTATTTGATGAACCGGAAGAGAAGCAACTCTCTAGGGCTCATGAAGTACTCTCTCGTGTAGGACTGAGAGAGAGAGTTGATGCATTTCCCTCACAATTGGCAGGAGGAGAACTGCAACGAGCAGTGTTTGCACGCGCACTTGCTCACAATCCCAAATTGCTTTTGGCTGATGAGCCGACAGGAAACCTTGACCCCGATACCGCATGGGAAATTGTGGAGCTGATGAGTGACATTAACAAGGATGGAACAACCGTTCTTATGGCAACCCATAATCATGATATTGTGGACAGAATGAAACATCATGTGATTGAGTTGCGTGGTGGAAGAATTGTTCGTGACCAAGAACACGGAAAATATAAAGAAAGTTAATGTTTGCCCAACATCTCCGTACTGCCCTTGTTCATATACGTCGTTCGCCCTACCAAGCGCTTGCGGCAGTCCTTGTTATGACGCTCACTTTTTTTGTTGCGACTATTTTTGCATTTACCGCATACATCGCAACTTCGACACTCCATTACTTTGAAACGCGGCCGCAAATTATTGCCTTCTTGAAAAATGATGCAACTCCGGAAGCAGTTTCCGCACTTTCCCAAAAACTCGCCAATGATGCTCGGGTTCGCAGCGATATTCGCTATGTCTCTCACGAGGAGGCGTTGCAAATTTATAGAGAAACCGCTGACAATCCCTTGGTTACAGAACTCGTGAGTCCTGATGTGTTGCCTGCCTCTCTTGAGTTTTCCGTAACTAATCTTTCATACACACAAGAGGTGATTGCGGAGGTCAAACAAGTACCCATTGTTGACCGTGTTGAGTTTACGGCGAGTTTGGGGGGAGAGACGTCACTCGCTACCGTTATTGGGAACCTGCAGAGGATTACCCGATATGTGAGAATAGGGGGCGTGGCGCTTCTTTCGTTTTTGTCTGTCACTGCTCTTTTGACATTGCTTGTGGTTATTGGTACGCGTGTTGCTAGCCGCCGGGAAGAAATACAGGTATTAACGCTCATTGGGGCAACGCCGGGATTTATCCGCGCCCCGTTTCTGTTTGAGGGGATAATATATGCGCTCACCGGAGCGCTTGCAGGATTTATTACCGCTACTCTCCTATTTTTATATTTAATGCCCAATCTTGCAAAATACTTTGGTGAAATTCTTTCTATCTTGCGGGAGATACCTACTCTTCTTGCACAACTGGGAATACTCGCCGGCATAGAATTGACTGCTGCACTTTTGATTGGTATTGTAGGAGCGTGGTTTGCCATTGCTCGCTACCTTAAAATGAGATGAAGCGGGCATTCTTGTATGAGTTGGTTTGCGAAGATTACAGCACTTTTTGTTGCAGGTATCGTGCTTCTGGTGAGTGTGGCTCCCTTAGGGGCAAGTCTCGAGGAAGATTATCAGCGCAAGATTGAGGAGATTAAGCAACTTGAGCAAAAACTAATAGAGCTTTCTCAACAAAAAAATACCCTCGCCAATCAAATTGCGAATTTCAATACCCAGATACAATTAACGGAGTTACGCATAGACCAAACGGAAGCAGATATTACCTCACTCTCCGCCAAAATTAATGCTCTTGAAATATCTATTGTTGAGCTATCAAACGCATTTGAGCAGCGAGTGGTAGCCTCATATCAATTAGTCAGATTAGGAGATCCGCTTGTCTTTCTTCTGACTTCCCAAGATCTCCCCAGTCTTTTCTCTCGGCTCCATTATTTACGGCTGGTGCAGCAACGTGACCAGAATTTGCTGGTGCGCCTTCAAACGTCACAAATAAGTTTTGAGGAAGATAAGGCCGAGCTCGAAAAACTTGAGAAACAATTAGAACAGCAGCGGGCATTCTTGGCTAGCCAGCGTGCAGGAAAGCAGAAACTCCTTGAAGTCACAAAAAATGATGAAAGGAGATTCCAGGAGCTGTTGAGTAAAGCGCGAGCCGAGCAAGCAGCCATTGCCGCCGCAATGCGCAATGCAGCAGCCCTCCTTAAAAATGGTCAACCGGTAAATAAGGGAACGACGATTGCCCTCATTGGCAACTCTGGTTCTCCCGGTTGTTCAACGGGACCTCATCTTCACTTTGAGATTCAAAAGGATGGGACTAGTGTTGATCCGGCAGGATATCTTTCTTCTCGGGATGTCCAATGGGATAATGCGCCTGACGGTCCATTTCCGTTTACCGGTAGCCTTGCGTGGCCGATTGATAATCCACGTATTACCCAGGGATTTGGCATGACCTACTGGGCAAGAACGGGCTTTTATGGCGGCCGACCGCATACAGGGCTTGATATGACCTCGGATAATGTTGCCATACGAGCGCCCGTTGACGGGACACTTTATAAAGGAACAGTCGCGTGTGGTAGCTCACCAATGAACTTCGTTGCCATTGACCACGGAGAGAAGACAATCTCTTGGTACTGGCACGTTCAATAGGGGCTTACTCGGTTCGGAAGTTATCCTTAATCCATTTTTATAAATCCACCATTGACCGATTAAATTGAATTACATTTACATCGACTTCTTAGGTTTCGATGTTTCGAAACATTAAAACATGCACTCTCTAGTCATATTACTAAGATGTGCAATAATGGATATATATCTATGGCGCAAGTTTCAAAGTACCCTATTTCCCAAGAAGTCTACACCCATATCTTTGAGATATTTTTAAGCACAATTGCCCATTTAAGAATAAAAAGCGAGATTACAGTTTTCTTGCGAGATCTTTTATCTCCAACTGAACAGATAATGCTTTCTAAGCGCTTGGCAATCGCACTTCTTTTGGTTAAAGGGTATGATTGGAGAGAGATTTCTAAACTCCTTAGGGTGAGTACATCAACAATTGGCAAAATTTCACTGCAATATAACACTGGTTCTGGATATAAGCGGGTAGTGAACACCATTTTGCAAGATGAACGGATGGAGCGGTTTTGGTTGGATGTGGGTGAAGCTATGGCAGCACTTTTCTCGCTTCCTGGGAGAAAGAGCCACGCATGGGTTTCTCTTAAGGAGGAGATTCGCAAAAGGAAGAGAGCTAAACAGCTCTAAATTGCTTCGATGTTTCGAAACATTAAAACAAAATTGAATATAGTTATCTTTGGTTTAACGAAAGCAGTTTTCTCCTTAGGTTTATTTTTTATTCTTTGGTTGGTTTTCCCAACGAATTCTTTTGCACAGGTGGTGATAAATGAGTTTTTGGTTGATGGGAATCCTGAGTGGGTTGAGTTTTATAATGCATCAAGTAGTGCTGAATTCTTAAAGTCCTATTGGCTTGATGACGATACGGATTTTACAACCGATACTGGGAGTAGCACCAAGAAAGTCTTGGCTGATCTTGTTACTACGAGCACGACATACCCCTTTATAGAGATGGATTCCTTTTTAAACAACAGTGCCAACAGCGCCGGAGAATGGGATCATGTGGTGCTTTTTGATTCTTCTGGGGCGATTGTTGATCAGTACCAGTATACTTCGAATCCTGGTGACGGTATATCGATAGGGAGGAGTCCTGATCGTACAGGGATATTCTCAATCTTACAAACTGCAACTAAAGGATCGACTAACTCTATACCTCAAACACCCACACCTTCTCCCACTCCTTCTCCAACCCCAACCCCCTCGCAGACTCTTGCACCGACGCCCACAAAGACACCTACTCCCACCCCAACCAAAACTCCAACTCCTACAAAGACTCCTACGCCAAAGCCAACGGCCAGCCCAAAAAATTCTCCTTCTCCAACATCAGAGCCAATTGTACTTGGTTTGCAAGAGGGACAAACTTCTTCTCCTTCACCGACACTAGGAGAGGAAACAAAAATAGGCGGTTGGTTCAAAGAATTGCCTGTTTTGCCTGTAATCTTTATTATTACAGGACTAAGTTTTCTTGTTGGGACGACAATTGTGTTTATGAGAGAGAGAAAAACTATAAATTTAACTGATACCGATAAAGAGTGAGAAGAAACATTGGGCTGATGATTGTTTTAATGTTTCGAAACATTAAAACAGAACTATGGAAATTGTTACAAATTCATCAGAGGAAACGGAGAGAGTTGCGAAAAGATTTGCACGGAAACTTTCAGGCGGTGAGATTTTGGCGCTGGTGGGAGAGTTAGGAAGCGGGAAGACGACATTTGTCCAAGGATTGGCAGAAGGTTTGGGAATTAAAAAAAGGGTTATCTCACCAACGTTCATAATTATGCGCCATTACCTAGTTACCCAGCCACCCAATAACCCAATCACCCACTTCTATCATGTGGACCTTTACCGATTAGAAAAAAATATTGAGCATGAAATTAAAGGTTTGGGATTTGGTGAGATTTGGGGGAAACAGGAGAATATTATTGCAATTGAATGGGCGGAAAAGATAAGAAGATTTCTTCCAAAAAGTACTATTTGGATTAATTTTGAGCAATTTGATGAAAATAGCCGCAAAATAATGCTTGACACAGAATCTATGCTGGTGTAAAGTAGAGATACCGTAATGAAAAAACTCCTCATTATCTTTGCGGTTGTAGTTGCATTCTTTGCAGGAACAATCCTCTCCAGCGTTCAAGCTCAAGAAATTGGTCGGGCGTACTTTAAAGTTACGTCTCCCACAGCTTTAACTTCAATCTCCCGTTATATTCATCATGACTTTGGTGATGGTGTCTTCTCTATAGAAGCACCCATTTCAACTATAGAGCGATTACAAACAAACCCCAATTTAGAATTCCGCGGAATGGCGAGTCAGTGGCAACTTCTTGAAGTTCCCTCTGTCGCTTCCCATCGTGAAACTCAAGCAACTTGTTCACCATCTACCCAGACACCATGGGGCATCTCGAAGGTGAACGGTGGTCAGGCAGGCTCGGGAAGTGGAATTAAAGTAGCGGTTATTGATACCGGTGTTAAGAAAGACCATCCGGATTTGAAAAACAACATTGTTGATTGCCGCGATGCACAATACTCAACAATTCTCGCTCGATGTAGTGATGGGAACGGGCACGGTACCCATGTGGCAGGCACGATTGCAGCCAATGGGAAAATTTTGGGAGTTGCGCCCGCTGCCAAGATTATGGCTATTAAGGTATGCTCAAACGGAGGTTTATGCTGGAGTGATGATATTGCCAGGGGTGTTCGCTATGCAGCTGACAACGGAGCGAATATTATTAACCTAAGTCTTGGGGGATCTTCAATAACACAAGATGAGGTAAATGCTTTTAATTATGCAGTTGGCAAAGGAGTGCTCATTGTGGCAGCAGCGGGAAATAGTGGGCCAGCGGATAACACAATTCTTTATCCCGCCGCGCTTGCGAATGTGGTAGCGGTTGGTGCAATAAATTCAAGCGATGCAATTGCCAACTGGTCCTCACGCGGTAACAACTACAACACTACCCCATATGTGGTAGAAGCGCGCGATATAGAATTTGCGGCACCAGGAGTTTCGGTTGAGTCAACTTGGAAAAATGGGTGTTATTACACTATCTCTGGTACTTCAATGGCAACCCCTCATGTTGCCGGTCTTTCTGCCAAAGTATGGCAAGGGACGGCTGCAGCAACCAGGACTTATCTTCAAAATAGAGCGCTCAACAACTATGCAGATATTGGAAGAGTAGGCGATGACCCCGACGCCGGTTTTGGTCTCCCCACCGCTCCATGAGTTTTAGTGTTAGCAAAATAACAACTGCTATAGTAGCTTTTACCCTTTTAATTCTCGCTGTCTTTCCTGCTTCTGCTGCTCCGTCTAAAAGAGTCACCGCCCCCAGTCTGCAGTGGGTTGAAGAGGTATTTGTGGATTATGGAGCTGATACTCATGCTGGTCCTGGTCCTCATCCGACTACAGAATCTAATAGTTTTCATTTAACGCAAGGGGGGATTAAATGGTTTGCTGGTGGTATGGTTGAGTATAAGATTACAGGAACAGAAGCGGTAAGTGGGGGTAATACTGCGATTGTTGATGCAGAAGATATAGTTGATGGGTTTATAATCACTCGTGAATTTAGTCGGGACGATTCTACCGCTCAAGAAAACCTCTGTACTGGGGATCCAAATACTGTTCAATGGACAGCAATTGATGGAGAGGGTGGCGCTCTTGCTTCCGCTCGTGTTTGTCGTAATGTTGCGACAAAGGAAATAGGCGGTTTTGTTATAACAATTGACACATCTGAGCCATGGTCAGTTGGGGACAGTCCAACAACTTATGATGTTCAAAATGCTCTTACCCATGAATGGCTTCATGTTGCGGGACTTGATCATACGAATGCCCCTAAAGATGGTTGTCTAACTTCCTATAGATTTGCTGGTCTTGGAGAAACCCAGAAGCGAACTTTAGGATTAGGGGATAAATTAGGTATGGATGTACTTTACTCCACTGGAAATACATCTCCCGGGCCAGGTTGTAGTAACTAGAAAATATTTACCTCTTACTACGTAATATTTCTCAGGAATGATTGACCCATTTTAAACCTCTTTGATTACTTTTGTTCATCTTGACAATATAATCCGTACCCTATAGCCTAAAAAAGACCATAAAATCTTAAAAAACCTCCTGCCCTCCTTATCTATTCTGCCCATTTTTATGAAGATATTACTCTGCCAATCCTGTTTTGCATACAACAAACTTATAGTTTCCATGTTAACTCCGCTATAAACCGCGGAGTTTATTTTATATAAGAGCCCTTTTGAGGGCAGAAAGGAGGTGATAAAAATTATGCCTTTTGCAATTAATTCACGAATTGCATTAAGTCTTGCGTCAATTGCCGCCGCAGGAGCATTAATTGTCGGCTCAACATTTGCGTTTTTCTCAAGCACAGCAACAAGTACTGACAACGTATTTGCTAGTGGTGATCTTGTTCTTCTGCTAGACGATGACGACGACATAACGCCTGCTGCCACAATTGATGCCTCGTTCGGAGATGCTGATATGGCACCTGGTGATACTACTTCTGGGTTTGTATCTATGCACAACGATGGTTCGATCGATATTGCAGAAGTTAACTTAGGAGCAACAGAGACCGTTTCAAGTTCTCCAGATCTAGCTACTCAATTGAATATCACGTCCGCTAAAATTGATTCCGTTTCAACCTGCGCCGATGATCCAGATGATATTACTGGTAGCTTTACAACTTTAGCTGCTCTGAACACAACGGATCTTGATTTGCCTTTTTCGGCAATAGTGTCGGGTGAAACTAGATACCTATGTCTGACCTTCGAGTTTGATGAGGATGCAGATGATACCTACCAAGGAAAGTCAATTACAGAAACGTTTACGTTTGTAGGTCATCAAAATCTGTCACAGTAGTTCACGTACAGCCCTCCGGAGGGTCCGGAGGGCTTCGGGATGCGCGGTTAGATTGAAGTTATAGATTGGAGGTTCGATTGTCGAAAGAAAGGGTTATGTGAATACGCTCTTAAAAAGTATTAGTTATGTTGTATCAGTGCTGCTTGTAATAGTAGCAGTAGGATTGGCGTTCGTGGCCATTCCTTGGTTTGATAATAAAGCATTGATTGTTCGCTCAGGAAGTATGGAACCGACGATTAAAGTCGGTGATCTTGTGGTCGTCAATTCCAAAGGTGAAGGGTTACTACTATACAAAGAAGGTGATATTGTTGCCTTTAAAGGCGAGAAGGATCCCAAAATTCTTACAACACACAGAATTGTTGCTGTTGAAACAAAAGAGGGGAAATTGTTTTATCAAACAAAAGGAGATGCGAATAATGCGCCGGATAATGGAGTAGTAGCGGAAGAGAAGGTTGTCGGAAAAGCAATATTTCTCTTGCCGTATATAGGAAGGCTTTTTGCTTTTACTAAGTCGAATATTGGTTTTCCACTTCTTGTTATTTTCCCGGCATTACTTGTAATTGTTTTGGAAGTTGTAAATATCTTTAAAGAAATTAGAAGGCAACGCGGGAAATCTCAAGGCTCATTTTCACCTTCTGTGAGTTTAAATAGTCTTGTTATTCTTATTCCCCTTATTATAAGTGGTTCATTTATCCAAAACTCCCATGCCTTTTTCTCAAATTCCGGATCAAGTACGAATAATATTTTTACTGCCGGACAATTTCCGAGTATTAATGACATTGTCATAAATGAAGTCTACTATCGAATTGCTCAAGCCCATCGAATTGGTAGCGAAGCTGATTCAGAATGGGCCGAGCTTTACAACCCAACAAGTACCGCTGTGAGTCTAGCCAACTGGTCTATTTCCGATAACACCAGTTGTGACAACATGCCCAATGCCTCTATACCTTCAAATGGATTTGCGATTGTTTCTACTCACACAGAAGCTGAGTTTAGGGCGGTTTGGACGGCAGTTCCAACTGATGGCAGCGTTGTTTTCATTGTTGCCCCATCATCAATTGGTAATGGCTTAGCCAATAATGATGAGCTAGCGTTAAGAAGTGGAGTTTGTCCTTCATCAGGGCTAATTGTTGATCATATTAGCTGGGGCTCCAATACTAATGGCCTAAACCCATCGATTCCAGCGGCTACGTCAGCGGGAATTTCCCATGAAAGGGATCCAGATGGAATTGACACTAATACGAACGCTGATTTTGTAAATCGAGATCCACCGACACCAGGAATTTAATATGAAAAAATATGTAATGAGAATATTGACAGTAGTTTCGCTCGCTGCATTTTTGGTAGTATTTGCGACGGCTTATAAATTCCCGCTTAAGAGCTCAACAGTGAAAGCATTTGGGAGTTTAATTGTTGATTTCCATGTTCCTATAGGCGATCCGATTTTTGTGGTAACGAACATGACTCCAGGGGATATGGAGGACAGAGACATTGATGTAACCAACAGTGGCAGTGATGCTATTTTGGTGGCAGTCAAAGGTATTAGAACTGGAGGTGTGGGGGATGATCCAAAACTAGAAACGGTTTTGGATATTGTTATTAAGGATGGGTCAACACCTGTTTATGGCAGTGGTAGTCCAACAGGGGCAAAGACTTTGGCTGATTTTTTCAATGATTCGATAAGTATAGATGGAGTGACACTTAGTCTAATTGGCCCCAGTGAACACAAAGTTTATAATTTCAAGGTAACTTTTCCACCAGGAGCTGGCAATGAGTTTCAAGCCAAATCAGTAATTTTTGACTTAACTTTTGGCTCTGTAGTGGAATTTGAAGGAACAATTGGTTTTTGGAGAAATTGGAATAGACATAATACTTATTCTCAAGGAGATATTAATGGGTGGATATCAACTATCAATACCGATTCAGGTTGGTTAATCAATGATTGGTTTCCTCAATTGGGCATAACTACTACTTACGGTATTAATACAACAGGTTTGGTTAATCTAATTAAAAACTCCACCGGTTGTAAAGGTAGTCAACGTTCGTGTAGTGCACTAAAGTTTAAAGCTCAATATCTAGCTCTGCGTCTAAATGTGGCTTCTGGAAGAAAATCACTGGCTCACATATATAATGTATCTAGTTTACCCTCAGGGGCAGCCAGTTATTTGGGTTTGAGCGGGCCAACAGTCAGTTTAGGGGATGTAATTACTGCTATAGAAGGAAAAGCTACTGGGGTAACTTTGACAAATCCAACAAGAAATCAATTACTTTTGATGATGGGTGTTTGCGACTTCATCAATAACCAAGGTATCTAATTTTCAATTCCTAATCTTTACCCCTAGCCTCGAATAAGATACAATTAACGGAGTTGACCAGTTAACTAGTCATCTATGCGAAAAGCACTATTATTATATATTGATACCTCGGAAAGCGAGAGGACGCGCTTGGTGCTTGAGATTGATGGCAAAAAAGTGAGTTTTGAGCAGAAGAACGAATTTTTGAAGTCACAGGCGCTCCTTCCCCTTATTGAAAAAGCACTCAAAAAACAGAAATTGAGTGTTGCCGATATTGGTGCGATTAGGATAAATCCTGGCCCGGGCTCGTTTACCGGACTGCGAGTGGGGGTAGCAGTTGCCAATGCCCTGGGTTGGACGCTCGGTATTCCTGTTAATGGGAGAAAAGTTGAGAAGAAGCCAGTAGAACCAGTGTATATATGAACATTCTAGTTACCGGCGGAGCAGGATATATTGGGAGTTTTACGGTTCGTGCCTTGAAAGATGCAGGGCATTCTGTTGTGGTGTTTGATAATTTTTCAGAAGGCCACAAAGAGGCAATCCCAAAAGAAGTAAAGGTAGTAGAAGGAGATTTAGTAACTGGAGGACAATTAATTGAAAAGACAATTCAAATAAATGAAATAGAGGCGGTTATGCACTTTGCCGCGTTCATTCAAGCCGGTGAATCAATGCAGAATCCCGGAAAGTACTTTAAGAATAATGTCGAGGGTAGTTTTCATTTAATTGAAACATGCGCGCTGTCAGGTATACGCAAGTTTGTGTTTTCCTCAAGTGCTGCAGTATATGGTAATCCAACCAAAATCCCAATTCCAGAAGAGCACCCGCAATCCCCTACAAACGCATATGGAGAGACGAAAGTGATGATTGAGCGGTTACTCCATTGGTACCACCAAATCCACAAGATAAACTCAATTAGTATTCGTTACTTTAATGCAGCAGGTGCGGCGTTAGATGGTTCACTGGGTGAAGCTCATAAAAACGAAAGCCATATCATCCCCCTTGCGATACGCGCAGCGTTGTCGAAAAGCGAGTTTACTCTTTTTGGGGACGACTACGAAACAAAAGACGGAACGTGCATCCGCGACTATATTCATGTTTTGGATTTAGTAGAAGCACATATCCTGGCACTTAAGGCTCTTGAAAGTGGTCAAATGTGTGCGGCGTATAATGCCGGTACCGGCCAAGGATATTCAAATCGTGAAGTTATTGAGATGGTCAAAAAAGTTGCGGGTGAGTTTCCCGTTAAAGTGGGCCCACGCCGAGAAGGGGATCCGGCAGAACTTGTTGCCGACTCTTCAAAACTTCAAAAAGAGCTTGGTTGGAAACCAAAACACTCTGATCTTGAAACCATTGTCAAAACTGCCCATCTTTGGCATAAACAAAATCCTAATGGCTACTAAAGCTGAAAACAGAAAAATTATTTTCCTGGCTCGAGCTCTTATGTTTTTGGGTAATCTCTTTATAGTCGGTGCAGTTTTAATGCTTATTTTTACCTTTGGGCCGGCAATAAAAGAAGAAATTGGGTATAAGATTAATGAACTATTTCAGATAAAATACTCAGTTGAACCCTTTTCCTCCGACCGCCAAATTACCCCCGCGAGCACAGATTTTGGAATAGTAATTCCCAAACTTGCCGCCAACGCACCGGTTTTTGCCAATGTTAATCCCTTTAACAAGTCAGAATATCTTTCCGTGTTAAAGAGCGGCGTAGCTCATGCAAAGGGTACTGCCTTGCCGGGTGAGGAGGGAAACGTTTATCTTTTTGCTCACTCAACCGATAGTTTCCTAAATGTTGGTCGCTACAACGCCGTGTTTTATCTTATCGGAAAACTTGAGAAGGGAGACGAGATTGATATTTTTTATAAAGGAGAAAGATTCAAATATGAGGTTGTTGAGAAAAAAGTTGTTCCTTCGGCGGACATTAAATATCTTCGCAATACCAAAAATAAAGAGGAAATGCTCACTCTACAAACTTGTTATCCTCCGGGAACGACACTTAAGAGGTTAATTGTTATTTCAAAAAAAGTAGCAATTGATTAAATCGGATTAAAAAACTTGACATTTGATTAAGATAAGCTTATAGTATCCATCTATAAGTGAGAAAAGAACTTGGCCGAAGACTATCTAAGTTTTTGTCTATAGTAGCAACGGTCTCCCTACTGCTTAATTCTTGGGCGCCGGTTCTTTTGGCGCCGGGAGTAGTTTTTGCGGAAAGTGCAACACCAACCCCCGAAGCAACAATTGCTCCGACAGAAGCCCCAACAGATTCACCGTCAATAACGAGTGAAACGACAGACCCTACGGTTTCGCCAGATCCTTCCTTAACGCCTACACCGCAAGTTACCGCAACACCTGAGGTTTTGTTACCAACTCCCACACCAGACAATTCCGAACCACCCGTTCTTTCAGGGGAGGTCTTAGTCCAAGCAAACGATGTAAGTCCGCAAACCACTACCGGGCCCCCTCAACTTGATCTAGGACAACAAGAAAGCGAGCCAAGCGCACAACTTAACTATTCTCTTTCAACCGACAAAGCGGATTATTCTCCTTCGGATACAGTTACAATAACCGGTTCCAATTTCCCAACAAATTCTAACTTAACTGTTCGTGTAACCTGGCCAGATGGGCAGGTTCGAGATGCGGAAGGTAATATAGGTTCATCCGATACGGTAACAACCGACCAAAATGGTTCCTTTATTTATCTATACCCTCTCCGCGGCGAAGGACAACAGGGAAGCTATCTGGTTGAAGTACTGCTGGGTGCGTCAGTTTTGGCAACAACCACGTTTACGGATTCTACTATTCCAGACAACAAAGTGGCAATCAGTATGTTCGGTTTTGTCTTATCTGGCGTCTATAGTCTTGTTAGTGGCCAGCCAACCGGAACAGGGGAACTTAAAAACGGTAATGTTGGTGCCTATCCAGAAGGGGCATGTATACCGACTGAGATTGAAGTCAAAAACAATGACAATACTGATGGGGATATTATCGTCAGTCCTGTGTATGATTTCCAAAATAGTGTTATCGGTATCGACCATCTAGAACAAATCACGACTGGGTTAAGCGGTAATCCCCGATCCTCGGCTGATAACTTAAATGATTTTTCCTACCCTGGTAGCGACTTTACATCATCCACGAGCTTCGTAAAAAGTAGTGGTGGAACGGTGCCAGCAACAGTCTCGGGTCCATTCGGTGGTAATAATGATGGTACAACTCCAATTAGCAGTTCCGATTCTTTGCGTCATTACAATGTAATCTTGTCGAATGTTCCCTCCCATAATACTGTTTACATGCTTTTCTGCGGCAGACTGGGTTTGGATGCAAGTCAGTTTAATGGTTCTTCGATGAGTATAAGAACAGCCCAGGGTGGTCAAGAAAATATTCCGATCCCAGTCAACCAATTACTGCAGTTACCTTCGATTACATTGAGCAAGATTGTGGATAGTGGTAGCGCAACTTCTGATCAGTGGTCGTTTACCATTACACCGGCAATTAATGGGCAATCAGTCTACCCCATACCTCCAGGTCAAAACTCTGTGACCATTAACAATGTTTCTCCTGATGGGAATTACACCGTTACCGAAAGTGGCCCCGCAGGCTATACGTTTGCAAGTGGTACTGGCACAAGTTGCACCTTTAATGGTTCGACAGCTACTGCCACAGTAGCCGCAGGTAAACCGCCAACTAACGCCACTTGTACCTTTCATAACGCCCTAAACACTGGAACAATTATTGTTCATAAAGATGTTCAGGGTCCAAATGGTGAAGCGATAACCGATACTTCTCAAAACTTTACGGTCAGACTAGACAGTGCCAATCCTCAATTCCTCACCGACGGGGAAACTTTTACTTACACTGACATTACCGCAGGTACACACACAATTACAGAGGATACCCCGCCAACAGGTTATGCCTTATTCAGTATTACTCCGGATAATGATGGGGGGACAAGCGGTGCCCAAGTGACGGTTACTCCGGGACAAACTACAGATGTATTCGTTGTCAACCGCCAGCAAAATGCGACCATAACAGTAATTAAAGATGTTCTTAATCCAGATGGCGGAGAGGTTTCAGATACACATCAATTCACAGTCAATGTTGGCAGTCAGTCAGACCAAATTGGGGAGGGTGACAACGGCGTATTCACGGTTGTCCCAGGAACATACGCAATAACTGAAAGTCCTGATCCGGATTATGATTTGGTAAGCATCACACCAGACGAAGACACGGGTGCTGGTGGTACACAGGTTGTTGTTGGGCCTGGCGAGCAGCAAACCGTTAATGTTGTCAACAAGCAAAAGAAAGCAACCATTAACGTTGTTAAAGATGTTCGTGCTCCGGATGGCTCGGATGTTTCTGATAATCATGCCTTTACAGCACAACTAAATGGGGCAAATAATCAAAGCTTCTCAGAAACCCTGACTGCTAGCTATCCTGTTAATCCGGGTAGCTACTCGATTACAGAAGTAGAAGACTCAAATTACACTTATGTTTCTTGTACTCCGGACGCAAACCAAACTCCCGGAGACGGAGCTCAAGTTACCGTTTCCAGCAACGGAACTATAACTGTTACTTGTACAAACAAGCAAAAGAACGCTATTGTAACCATTGTTAAAGACGTCCGCGATCCAAATGGGAATGATGTCTTGGATAGCACAAATTTCGTAGTTCAAAGAGGTGGCGGAGATAATAAAGATTTCCACGAGGGTCTTAATGCCGTTTATACCCTTGCCCCCGGCACGTACACATTTTCAGAAATAGTGACGGCAGGTTATACCCTAAATAATATAAACCCGGATAATGATACAAACGCCAGTAATGGGACAACTCAAACTCTTGCCAGTAATCAAAATCTAATCATCACGTTTGTCAATTATCAAAATGTAGGCTCTATTTCAGGATTTAAATTTGAGGACACAGATGGAAGTCTATTGACTAGCGGCGACCAGACAGGATTAATTGGCTGGGCGATTGAGCTTTGGAGTTGTGCTTCAGACTTTACCGGCTGTGTCTTATCTCAAACCATAAATACAGCTTCAGACGGTTCATATAGTTTCTCGAGTATTATTCCTGGCTATTATCAAGTAAAAGAAGTTCTACAAGCTGGTTGGACGGCGTTAACTGCAGTTTTCAAGAACGTCACCCTTACTCCAGGTGGGAGTGTTACAGAGCAAAACTTTATAAACTTTAAGAATGTAAGCGTTAAAGCTTGTAAGGTAATAGACGCTGATGGAGATATAGGAACTACGGGTGACCAGACAAATAAATCTGGTTGGACCGTTAAACTTTTGGTTGATAGTCAAGTAAGCGATACTCAAACAACCGAAGAAGATGGTTGTTATACATGGACAAACTTGGGCCCGGGGCACACATACGGAGTTTCAGAAGAGACCCCGGGAGGCTGGACAAATCTTGGCGATACAACCCACAGTTTTGGTCAAGCAACAAGCGGCAGCAACTACGTTTTCACTTTCGTAAACTTCCAAAACGCTCAAATTATTGTTCATAAAAACGTTCTTGGCACAGATGGGACTACAGATGTTTCAAATTCAACAGAGTTTACTTCGTTGCTTAACGGAGGCACTCCAAAGGCTATTGCAGAAGGAACAGATGCAACTTACCCTGATTTGGGACCCGGTACATACACTATAACGGAAGCTACAGCACCAACTGGTTATCAGCTAGTTTCAATAAGCGATGGAGGGGTTGTAACAGTCTCAAGCGGTGGAACTTTCAATGTTTACGTAACAAACAAACAGGTATCCGCACAATTAATTGTTATTAAACACGTAATTAATAACAACGGCGGAGATAACGTTGCGAGTGACTTTAATATAAATGTTACCGGAACCAATGTAAGCGACTCTTCGTTCCAAGGTGATGAAAATGGAACTACAGTCACGCTGGACGCCGGGTCTTACAGCGTTGATGAGGATTCAGTTTCAGGCTATACCAAGAGCTTATCCCAGGATTGTTCAGGCACGATTGCTTTTGGGCAGACCAAAACTTGTACTATCACAAACAATGATGTTGGTCCAACAGTTACTCTTATCAAGAACGTAATCAACGATAATGGTGGAAATGCCGGCGTAAACAATTTTGGACTTACAATAGGAGGCGTTCCTGTAACCTCTGGTCAAACAATAGAAGTTGACGCCAACACTTCAGTTGCAATCAACGAAGCTGGTTTAACCGGTTACGAATTCGTTTCTATAGCAGGGGAAGGATGTCCCACTCAGTTGGGAGGAACAGTAACTTTGGATGAAGGAGAAAGCGTCACTTGTACTATAACCAACGATGATATAGCTCCATCCATAACCTTAATTAAGGAAGTAATCAATGATAATGGAGGTAATGCAGGTTCAGACGATTTTGGAATTTCAGTTGGTGGTTCAGCGGTCTTGTCCGGAGCTACAACCACGGTTTCCGCTAATACCCCAATAGTAATTAACGAAGTTGGACTAACAGGTTATTCCTTCGTTTCGATTTCAGGAGATGCAAAATGCCCAGAAATTCTTGGCGGAACTGTAACTCTTGATGAAGGAGAAAGTATTACGTGTACTATCACAAACAACGATGTTGGTCCAACCATTACACTTACTAAGGTTGTTGTAAATAATAACGGTGGTAATGCGCAGCCTAACGATTTTGACCCAACAATAGATGGGAACGTTGTCTTATCGGGTTCCACAACCCAAGTTTCTGCCAATCAACCTCACACAATCAATGAGACTGTTCTTGACGGCTACAACTTTGTATCTATTACAGGGGATGCTAAGTGTCCAAATACTCTTGGTGGAACAGTTACCTTGGATGAAGGAGAAAATATCTCTTGTACCATAACCAACGATGATATTATTCCAACAATTACTCTTATTAAAGAAGTTATTGGCGGGAATGCAGACCCAGACGATTTCGGTCTCCTGGTTGATGACATAGGAGTATTATCTGGTTTTGCAACCGAGGTTGATGCGAATACTCCAATCGCAATTGACGAGGACGGGCTAGAAGGTTACAGCTTTACATCAATTACCGGAGACGAGAAATGCCCAGAAGTGCTTGGTGGGACAGTTATCCTTGATGAGGGTGAGGATGTAACCTGCACGATTACAAACACCCGTGATATTGGAGAAATCGTAGTCAATAAACAAGTAGATACCAACGGTGACGGTAGCTTTGAGGGCGATAATGATGTAGCAAATGAACTGGGCTTCCGTTGGGGAATTGATGAGGAAACACCGGAAAGAGAAATGGGAGAAAGTGCTGGTCCCCTTGATACAGGAACATACGATGTTTCAGAAAATAATGTTCTTGGTTACCACTTCGTTGGTTGGTTTGAGGGAGAAGGAACTTGTGAGGATCCAGAAAATGCAGAACTCCCAGCAAGCATAACAGTAGAAGAAGACCAGAGTGCCGAGATTACTCTCTGTAATGCGCGGGATACAGGAGATTTGACTGTTCTCAAGAACGTGGATGCAAATGGAGACGGCGATTTGAATGATGAAGAAGACATAATTGGCGCAACTAACTGGACATGGGATATAGCAGGTGTTGAGCAGAATATTGCGACAGGCCAAACCCGCACCCTACCAACCGAAAGCTATACAATTTCAGAAGACCTACAAGAAGAATTTGGCTTAGTTTCCTGGAGTTGTTCGGACGAGACAAGCGGTACTACCAATGAGATTGTTGTGAACTTGACCACAGATGGTGTCACTTGTACCTTTACCAACCAAAAATTACTTCCTGGCATTTCGCTTACCAAGACAAATGACCATACCTCCAGTGCTTCTGGTTCGGATGTGGTCACATATACATTGGTCATTACCAATACCGGTGGTGGAACACTGCATGATGTCAGATTAGTTGATGTCTTGCCTAGCGGATTTACATTTATTCCTTTGACAGGAACGCCTGCTGACCCCGACTCAGTCTCAGGCAACATCTTAACCTGGAATAATCTTGGAGATATTGCTGGCACTGCATCCTTGACTGTTACCTATAAGGCGGTTATTGCAAGTGATATTCATGCCGGTACCCACACAAACCTTGCCTTTGCCCAGGGTACGGGAAGTGACACATTCCAAAGTAATATTGTCCGTTCATCGGTCCCGATAGGAAAGGGTGTCTTCATCTCATACGATATTCACCAGCCACAAGTGCTTGCTGCAGTAACAGAACTTCCGGCAGCCGGTGCTAATACTGTCTGGCTTGTATATGTTGGCTTCCTCTTGGGAGCAGGATTTGGTTTGAGACGCCTCGGCCTGGCACTTGCACCAAGAAGAAAAGGAAGAGCAAAAAAGAGTGGTCTTTGGAAAAAGTTTTTGGGTAGCGTAGTTGTACTGTTGCTCTTCATATTTGTTGCACAGGTTTCGCCAGCCAAAGCGGCAGTGACCGTTGATATACTCGACTTGCCTTCCTACACCAATACAGATACTTTCTACATCTCCTATACTGCGCTTGACATAGAGGGCGATTCTGTAACAGCCAACTTCTTCGTCAAGAAGGATGGTGGAACATTTAGAAGTTTGGTTAACTCCTCAACAACTGGCGCAACCAATAAAGTTTTGGTAACAGGCGCTGATTTCTATGACGGTCAAGGGAAATATATCTTTCGAGTTGAGGTGACTGGCGGAGCGGATACTTCTGCTGACGAGACCAATACAAATTTTGACCACTCAGGACCATCAGGAGTTCAAGAGTACAGGAAGGAAAGACCTTCTGACTCAAGCTACCGTCTTTTCTGGAAAAACCCGGGCGATTCTGATTTCAGCAGAGTGTTTATTTACCGCTCGGATAAACCGGAGTTTACAGCTGATGGGGGAACTAAAGTGGGAGAGGTAGGAGGAGCACCTGACCAGCAAATGTCATGGGATAATTTTGGCCTTGAGAGTGGAAAGACATACTTTTACGCTCTGCGGGCAGTTGACCATGCAGGAAATGGCTCAGGCATAGTTGCTGATCAAGAGGCACAGGTTACCGCCGGAGCAGTGCTGGCGTCGGCCGCAACGACTACTGGGGCAGTTGCTGGTGGTGTTGGAGAGGTAAAGATTTTACCGAAAGAAGAACCAAGCGAGGGTGAGATTTTGGGAGGAGAAGCAACTCCGACACCTTCGGCGGCACCAACTCCTGTTGGGGAAGAACAGGGCGGATTACTTGAACGGCTTTCTGGTAATCGTTTACTCGCCCTCGGTGTAATTCTTATAGTAGTTATTGGTGCTTTGGTTTTTTGGCCCCGTCGTCCCCGCGAATAATTAGCGATTCTGTGCTTTGTAGAGAACTACTTCCTCAGCCGCATGAGCTTGTGAGGTGTGAGCAGTGAGCGGTTTTGCATAGCGTTCCCGCGATACGTTAATGATTTTTGCACGGTTTTTGTTGCGTGAACGAGGCAGTGGCAGAGTGGTGGCTACGAAGGGACGGGAAGTTTTCCCCTCAATTGCCATTTTTACAACGACTTGCCAATTATCAAGCGCGACTAAGTCCTCTTCTTTATACACGTCGCCGAATTCTTGCGCCAAAACGTGCGCGTCCTGCGCACTCACCACGAACGAGACCAAGCTACCAACATTGCCTAAGATTGCCTTTTGGACATCTTCAGGGACTTGTGCAATATATTGATTGGCAAGGACTAAAGACAGCCGATATTTTCGTGCTTCAGAGAGAATCTTGATAAATGAGGTGGTGGCAAAATTTTGAAACTCATCAACATACAAGAAAAAGTCCCGCCGCTCGCTCTCCGGAACATTCACTCGCTCCATGGCAGCAAGCTGAAGTTTGGTAACGACCATTGCTCCCAAAAGTGATGAGTTGTCTTCTCCCAATTTTCCCTGTGACAAATTGAGGACTAAAATTTTCCCTTCATTCATAATTTTTCCTAAGTTAATTGTTGAGCGCGGATGCCCTATAATATTGCGAATGAGCGGAGAAGAGACAAATTGTCCAACTTTATTGAGAATTGGGGAGATTGTCTCGGCTTGCAGTCTTTCACCCATTCCCTCAAACTCTTTTTTCCAAAAGTTGACAAGTATCCGGTCTTTACTTTGTGAGACAATCTTCTCCCGAAAACCGCGGTCGGTTAAGAGGCGTGGTATATCAACAAGCGTTGAGCCGGGTTGTTCAAGCAGCGTTAAGATAGCATTTCTGAATACATACTCAAGTCGAGGTCCCCACGAATAATGGTAGAGTTTGTAGAAAATTGCCACAATACCCGAGGCAATTAAGTCATGTTGCCCACTTTCTGCTCCCTCAAACAAGTTTAGGTGAAACGGGTAGTTACGGTCCGCAGCGTCTAAATAAACAATGTCGTTAATGCGGAATGAAGGTACGTAATCAAGCAAAATATCGGATAAATCCCCATGGGGGTCAATTACCGCTACTCCCTCTCGATTTCGCATATCGTTTATTGCCATATTGGCAATGAGGGTCGACTTACCGGTGCCTGTTTTTCCAATCAGATACATATGGCGGCGTCTATCCACTCGTTTCACTCCAAATACTGTTGGTTTTCCCTTAAAATCCGCTCTTGCAAAAAAGTTAATTTCATCTTTCTCTTGGGAGGTTCCAATGGGCAAATTTTCCGGTGGCTCGCTCATGAGCTTTCCTCCCCAGGATATAGTGGGAATTCTAGACAGCGGTTCTGTCGGAAGATGCCAAAGTGTTGCAAGCTCGTCAACGGTCAGGATATTTCCCTGAGGAAGGGGTTTGGGTAGACGAGCTATTATTGACCCCTCAAGCTGCTTCTTGCGAAAGAAGAAGGGATTACTTACCACCAACGCATTTCCCTCACCTAGGGAAAAAGCACCAAACGAGCCAGTCAGGTTTCCCAGAAGAGCCTGGGCATCGGCTTTTGTTTCTCCGTGCACAAGCAGTCGTATTCCTACTACAAACGCTTGGCTCGCTCCTAATTTGCGCTCAACAAGTGCGGCTTTGGGGTGAGTTCGTGTTCCTCCTTCAGGAGTTTGTATTCCAGTGGTTAAGAATGCCCGTCCTCTCTCCTGCCATGAGGCAGACGCAGGTACCACTACTAGCTGTACCAACGCACGTTGTTGTGCGTTAAGGTTTGCCAGTACACCCAACACCGGGGAGAGCGGGTCGGTATCCTCGCCTACATCTCGCCAGGCCTTCAGCGGATAATAAGAATAATTGGCAAGAGCCAGTTGAGCTACCTCGTTCTCATTTTGTGGGAAAGAGGTAAGGTAGTCGGTAGCGGGGATAATTTGCGCTTGGGGATATTGTGCGGTAAGTTGCGAAGTAAAATACGAGCCGACTTCTTGGGGAACGCTGGCGTAAAAGTGGATGGATTGGTCAAACCCTGCGATTTCAAAAAAGAACGGTTTTAGCCTTCCAGTGAGCCGTGAAAGGAGCGTTGGCCGCTGGGAAGCGAGTGCGGAAAATACCGTCGCAGCTTGCTCGGGTGTTTCTTTCCCTGCGCGGGGTGTTTTAATCTCAAAGAGGGTATTTTGCTTCATGGCGTTATTATATACCTGTTTAACCTTAATTTGCATTAAAAATGATGTAAAACAGGTATATACGAATACCCTGCCTGCCGGCAGGCAGGCTTAAAAGTTGAAAACTCAAGTAAGATGAGTATACAGTATGTATCTTGAGTTTTCACTTTTCCCTCTGTTACAATGAAAGCACGTTATGAGCGCTGCTGCCATCCTTGCCCATTTTTTGCTTCCCTCTCACGCGAATAATTTTAAGGCTAAGATTTTACATTCTTCTTCTCTTTTTGTTATAGCGGGTGTCCTTCTTATGTTATATGTCGTGCGTGTGCCTACCCATGTTGCGAGAGTTCTAGGATTAACCGCTACTTCACTTCCTGTGCAAGCGTTAGTCGAGCTCACCAATCAAAAACGGGCACAATCAGGTTTCTCTTCTCTTCGGCTCGACCCGACGCTCTCATCTGCCGCGGCAGCAAAAGGGCAAGATATGCTTGCAAAAGGATACTGGGCACACGTGGCGCCTGACGGGACCACGCCATGGACATTTTTTCTTAGTTCGGGTTACGAGTATCGGTATGCGGGAGAGAACTTGGCGCGGGACTTTGATTCGCCCGAGCAGGTGGTCAATGCGTGGATAGCGTCCCCGACACACAGAGATAACATGCTTTCAGGAAAATATCAGGATATTGGTATTGCGGTGGTGCAAGGCGAGCTGAGCGGAAAGCCTACTACCATTGTTGTCCAGCTTTTAGGCACAAGGCTTGGAAGTAGTGCACCCATACAGGTAGCTCAAAACTCCACAGAACCCACTCCAGTTGTATCAACACCTCAACCGACACCCTCTGTGGCGCCAACGGCAGTCCCTTCGACCGTGCAGGCATCTATCTCGCCAACGGTTACACCCTCTTCCCAGGCACAGCCAACCCCTGCTGCTATCGTTGCTGCTCTTCCTACTCCAGCTTCAGGGGGACCGCTGGCAGCAGCAGCGGGCATCACCCTTATTTCGCCATTCTCTCTCCAACGTAATGTGGGGATGACTATAGTGGGAATGCTCCTTCTTGTTCTTGTTTTTGACGCAGTGGCGCTTTTGGAGACACGAGTGGTACGCATTGGAGCCAGGCATCTAGCACACTTCGGGTTTTTGGTAAGTATAGGAATGATGTTATTTATTACTCAAAGAGGAAGTATATTGTGATTAAATTTTCAATTTTCAATTTTCAATTTTCAATTTAAATGGCTCGTCGTTTTTCACACTATCTTGTTCTTTTTGGGCTTTTTGCTATAGCGCTTGTTGGCTTCAGTGTTTTTTCCTGGGATAAAAATTTTCAAATCGCATTGATTATTGCTCTGGCTGTTTCGTACGTTACTTGGGGAATTGTACACCACTTCCTTCACGATGACTTATATTTTGAAGTTGTGGTAGAATATGTGGGTATTGCGCTGTTGGGGAGTATTATTATAATAAGCCTGCTTTTGTAAAATATGAAAGGTGTCGTTTTAGCGGGTGGACTCGGTACGAGATTATATCCTCTCACCTTTGCGACCAATAAACATCTCCTGCCCGTGTACAACCAGCCAATGATTTTTTATCCAATTAAAACATTGGTTAATGCGGGGATAAAAGAGATTATGGTGGTGACCGGTGGCCCTCATGCGGGCGATTTCATTCGTGTATTACAAAATGGAAAAGAGTTAGGGGTTAACCATCTTGAATATGCCTACCAAGATGATGCGCTCGGTGGAATTGCTCATGCCCTCTCTCTCGCCCGTGACTTTGCCGGTAACGAGCCGCTTGTTGTTATCTTAGGAGATAATACGACAGATGCTGATATTACCAAACCGGTAAAAAATTTTATTGACGGTGCTTTAATTTTCTTGAAGAAAGTTCCTGATCCGCAACGTTTTGGTGTGCCCGTATTTACTAAGCGGCAAATCACGAGAATTGAAGAAAAACCAAAAGTACCTAAAAGCTCATATGCGGTAACAGGGCTTTATATTTATGATGCAACTGTTTTTACTAAGATTTCAAAAATCAAACCATCAAAGAGAGGTCAGCTTGAAATTACCGATGTCAATAACTTCTATATTCAAGGGAATAAACTTCACTGGGTAGAACTTCCCGGTTTTTGGCGAGACGCAGGAACATTCCAAACACTTTTTGAGGCAAGCGCCTACTGGGCCTCCAAAGCCCAGAGGGCAAAGAAAAATGGTACACATAGGAAGAGAGTTTGATAGTCGCAAAGAAGGAGAACCAAGACCGACACTCTTTGTTTTAGGAGCTTCAGGACTTACCGGGAGATCGTTCGCGAACGCTGCCAGGAGGGAAGACATAGAAGTCATTGTTCCCTCACACCAAGAGTTCGATATTGCAGAAATGCGAGTGTCACGCATGCTTTCTTTTCTCCAGCGGTATAGACCTTCAGTTGTCGTTAATTTTGCTGCGAAAACAAACGTGGATGAGTGTGAAAAAGAGAGGGGAAATAAAGAGGGAAAGGTATGGCAAACGAATGTCTCTGGACCGCAAAGGCTTGCTCTTTCCTGTCTGGCCCTTGATATACCACTCGTTCATATCTCGACAGACTATGTTTTGGCAGGCTTAAAAGAAAACTGTCCTCATAAAGAAGATGAGCCCGCTGCTCCCGTAGATGGGTTTTATTGTCAAACAAAAGCAGAGGCTGAACAAAGGGTTACGGCTCCAGGAGGAAAAGTCCACATTGTTCGTATTCAATTGCCATTTACCCACGAGCAAGATATGAAGCTTGATTTTCCTCGTTTAGTGGTACAGAGACTCTCAAGAGGCGAGACATTTGCCGTTGTTACTGATCAATTGATAACACCGGGGTACGCAGAAGATTATGCTCATGCGATATTGCGTATTGCGGACTCAGAAGATTACGGAATTTGGCACGTTGCATCACCTACTGTAGTTACCCCATTTGAATTTGCCCAGATGGTAGTTAATAGTGTTGAAAAATATGGTTTATCTTTCGACCACAGTCTTATTAAAGAGATAACATTTGACGAATTTAGCGCAACTCGACCGGCCCCTCGTCCTCAATATAATGCATTCGATATACCAAACGGTCGCTACGTTGGCTCCTTTGGTCTTCGTGATCTTCGGTCACTTCCTATAATGCTTCTTGACTGGGCAGGCAAATTTGTGCCTCAATTCAGAACAAACAATGCCAAATTTTAGATTCTTACCAGAAATTGCAACTGCCGATATTGCCTTTGAGGCATTTGGGAGAACACAGAGACAACTTTTAGAGAATGCGGCTCGGGCTTTAGAGGAGGCTATGGTTGATACAAAAACCTTGAGAAACCGCGAGAAAGAGGTACTTAATTTGCGCGAGGGAAGTTTGTCGGAGCTCCTTTTTAGCCTACTTGAACATTTAGTGTTTTTGAAAAATGCAAAACAACTATTGTTTAAAGACATAAAACTTGGTGTGACACGGGAAGGGAAAAGTTGGGTTATACAGGGCTTTGCGTATGGGGAGCGAATAGACCCTAAAAAACACAAACTCAAAGTCGATGTCAAAGCCCCAACCAAACGTTTATACGAGGTCGGGAAAACAAAAACAGGTATGCTTCGCGCCCAAGTGATTTTGGATATATAAAGTGGTATAATAGTGAGGTATGGAAAATGGCAGTAATGGCTCGGGAGGACAGCACAGCGGCCTGTTTTATAACCCGACATTAGGACAATTAAACTTAGAGAAAGTAATTTCTGAGATTGCTAACTTCGTTAACGAGGATCCCACAAGCTTCTATAGGCTAGTTATCGGCACGGATTCTCAAACTAAGAGAATAAACGGCGAAGCCGAGATTGACTTCGTGACAGCAATTGTCATACACAGGGCGGGTCGTGGAGGACGCTATTTCTGGAGCAAAACTAAACTGAAGAGTAAGCTTGTTCTTCGGGATAAGATTTATCGAGAGACGCTCCTCTCTCTCGAGTTGGCAGAGAAGTTCGTCCCCGCTATTCGGAAGGTTGTTCCTCCTTCAAAATACGATCTTGAAATTCACATTGACGTCGGGCCGATTGGTCCAACCCGTGATATGATCAGGGAAGTGGTAGGAATGGTAAGTGGGAGCGGGTATACGGCAAAAACGAAACCCGAGAGCTACGGCGCATTTGTGGTTGCAGATAGACATACATAACTTCTAATTTCAGGCTTGTTTTCTTCCCCGTGAAGGTGTATATAACGTAGTATGAATTGTCCTTATTGTGGTAGCGAGAAAAATGAGGTAACTGACTCGAGAGCAAATGGTGGGGAGGTACGAAGAAGAAGAAAGTGTGAGAGCTGTTCTGGGCGTTTTAATACGGTTGAGACTGTCTCGACAGATATTGAAGGCAGGGTTGTTGTACATCCGGGTGGGAAAAGAGAAAAGTTTGACGCTGAAAAGCTTGGACAGTCAATTCGTGAGGCAACTGAGGGGCGACTAGCGGCAGAGGAGACGAATGAGGTGATAGAAAGAGCGAAGGGAGATTTTCTTTCTGGGGGAAGGAGGGAAATACCCGTATCAGTGATTGTAGACACAGTAACTTCTCTCTTGGAAGGAAGAGATTGGCTTGCTCCATTTCGCTATGCAATCTATCACTCGCAAAACCCCGAGGGAGTAATTGATAGGTGGCTAAAAGCTGGTAGTGAAGGAGGAAAAGTAAACCAATTTCAGCTTCCCCTATCGCCTGAATTTGAAATCCATAGTGTACAAGGAAAAGAGCGCCATGGCTGAAATACCCACTATGGCCTTTCAGGTTAAGAATTCTTTAAAAGATCTGGTCTTCTTTTTTTTGTTTTTTCAAGGGCGTGTTCACTTCTCCACTTTTCGATTTCCTTGTGGTTTCCCGATAAAAGTATTTGTGGAACTTTCCATCCTTTAAAGTTTTCAGGACGAGTATATTGGGGATATTCAAGGGTAGTGATGAGTGATTGCCGCCCTTGGCGAGCCTCGCCTTCGGCGGGGTGATTAGTGATTGGGGAGAAGGATTCAAATTGGGTGGCTTCGGGTTTTTCGAGAACTCCGGGTATGAGTCTGACTACCGCATCAACTACTACCATTGCAGGCAGCTCTCCACCGGTTAAAACATAATCACCAATTGATAATTCTTCATCCACAAGATGTTCTTTGACGCGTTCGTCCACCCCTTCATAATGGCCGGCAATAAGTATGAGATGGTCTAATTTTGACAACTCTTGTGCTTTTATTTGATTGAAAGGGATACCAGCAGGATCAAGTAAAATAGTATGTGGCTGGGAGTTGGTAGTTCGTAGTGCCTGTAGGGCTTGATGAATCGGTTCTACCATCAATACCATTCCAACTCCTCCGCCATATGGTTTATCATCCACAGTCCGGTGTGTGTCAATTGCCCACTTTCTAAGGTTGTGAATGTTTATTTCCACTAATGATTTATCCTGAGCCCGTCGAAGGATGGATTCATTAAAGGGTCCCAGAAACATATCTGGAAACAAAGTAATAATGTCTATTTTCATACTACCTCTTGGCCTCCCAATCTTAGCACTAGGCTTTTCAGTATTATTCATACACGCCTCGTGCTGCGATTTTAGATGGCCTGCGGGATGTAAATTTGTTTGCAAATTGTACATCCCTTGTATTTTATCAGTACTGTCTGATAAAGTGAAATTATGCGTATTGTCATTATCATGCCAACGTACAATGAACGGGGGAATATTGCTCGGATGATTGACGTGCTTTTTGAGGAAGAGTTTCCAAAGATTGCCGACCACGAAATGCATTTACTTGTAGTTGATGATAACTCTCCTGACGGCACAGGAGAAGTGGTGAAGGAAGCGACGAAGAAATATAAAAATCTTCACTTAATGACTGGAGAAAAACAAGGTCTTGGTTTTGCCTATATCCGCGGCATGAAATACGCAATTGCCGAGATGAAGGCAGATGCAGTGATTGAAATGGACGCAGATTTCCAACACAATCCTGCGGATGTTCCGCGCTTAGTCGCTGCTTCCCCGCAAGCTGATGTGGTCATTGGGTCACGCTATATAAAAGGCGGGTCCGTTCCGAAAGAGTGGGCATTTTACAGGAAATTCCTCTCGTTTGGCGGTAATCTTTTTGCCAGAACAGTTCTTTTCTTACCCCAAGTTCACGATTTGACTACCGGATTTCGTTTAACGAAAACAACGGTATTATCAAAGGTCGCGCTTGATAGTTTATTCGGAAAAGCAAGTTATGCGTACAAAATTCATCTTCTTTCCGAGCTTTTAAAATTGGGTGCAAAAGTTAAGGAAGTTCCTATTGCCTTTTTGCCAAGGAGGGCAGAACAATCAAAATTCAAATTAAAAGAAACATTGGATACGTTTATTATTGTGTTGCGGCTGAGGACTCGATTTCTCAAGTTTGCAATTGTTGGAGGAATAGGATTTGTCATTAACGCTGTGGGTCTTGAGGTTTTCCGTATGCTCCCCTGGACTCAAGGGTTAGCGGGATTTTTTGTCCAAGCTCGTGAAACCTCTTTTGCCGTAATTGCCGAACCTTCTTTTTGGGCAGCTGCAGCAGCTGCAGAATTGGCTATTTTCTCAAACTTCAACCTTGATAATTTTTGGACCTTCGAGGATGTACAGATATCAGGCCCTATTCGGTATATAAAAAAGTTTGTTCAATTTAATCTCACTTCCTTTGGGGCAATTGTCATTCAATCTCTGGTTATTGGTACAGGCGTTATTTTCTTTGGGGATACCCGATTTGTTCGTCAAATTTTTCTTGTTATTGCTGTTGCATTCTTAATTATTCCCTACAATTACACGATGTATAACCTCTTTATCTGGAAGCGATGGAGTTTTGCAAAAGTATATGCAAAGCTTCGAAATGTATTCTAATTCCTCGTACTTGGGAAAGTGGTATAATCCTACTTGAATGCACGTAGAAACTATCGAGACATACAATCATTTCCCGAGAGTATATGAGCAAGAGACAGAAGGTTTCTGGGATGAATTCCCCGACACCATATTTAGAAAATTCAGAGAAAGTGTACGAGGAAGAGGAAGAATATTGGATGTTGGAAGTGGTTCGGGAAGGGATGGGTTAATTTTGAGAAATACGGGGTTGGATATTGTGTGTCTTGATGCAGCTAGAGGAATGGTACAAAGGACTACAGAAAAAGGACTGCCTTCGGTCCAAGCTGACTTACTGGATCTTCCATTTGCAAGCGAATCCTTTAACGGAGTATGGGCCTATACGTCTCTTCTTCATATTGAGAGGTCTTATATGAATAAGGCGTTGCGAGAAATATGGAGAGTGCTTGTTCCTAATGGAGTGTTGGGTTTGGGGATGATTGAAGGGGAAGGAGAGGAAATTCGTTATACCTTAGGAGGGGAACCACGCCTCTTTGTTTTATACGATAGAGAAGATTTAAGAAGGCGCTTAAACATGTATAGTTTTCAAATTATTCACTTTGAACAATTCAAACCACGAACACATACGTACCTTAATTTCCTCGCAAGGAAAGTGTAATAGAGTTTTTACAACAGTGGTCTCCAGTCGGCAATTGGAGTGACATTTCCGATAATAAAATTGAGCGCGGACAGATAAATGGGGAGTAAAAGGAGTGCAAGTGCCCATCTGAAAGGGCGACTGGTGAGAACGTCAGAAAAAGCGATAAATAAAAATGGAACAATTGGGAGGATATAACGAGCGATATCTCTATGAGAGACAAATAGGGTTGAGGCGAAAAATATTCCCACAAACCATGCAAATGGATACAGCTTATTTTTAATTAATTGAAATACTCCCAAAAATCCGAAAAGGTAAATCCAGATTATTTCATCAAGCCAAAATGTTCCAACCCAGGCTTGTGCAGTATTGAATACTTGGAAAGGGGGAAAGAGAAGATGGATATTGTCCCCGGAATGAAAATATGCGAAAAAGTCGCCATACGCGCGTGCATACCAGGCAAACACCAGCAAAACTGCGGCAGGAATAAAGAGAAGCGGTAAACCCTTGGGTAAAAGCTTTCTAAAAGTACTCATTGGATGAATAAAAAGATTATGAATGTGTGGTGCGGCGAGTGCGGCGGCGAGTGCGGCAAAGAGTAAAATCCCTGGAGATTTAGTAAACATTGCGATAGCACCCGCGATACCCGTTGCCCAATAATTTCCTCGTAAGAGGAAATAAAAAGTCGCCAGAACTGCTGCTATGAAAAGGGGTTCGGGAGAACCGATTGAACGGACAATTAACCACCGAGCAGGGAAAATTGCAAATACCAATGTTAGCCATAGTGCGTGAGTTTTGGGTCCTACCTGTCGGAGGAGTAGATAAAACAGCACGAGCGCCACTAAAGAAGAGAGGAGTGTTACAACCATCATTGCCCATGGATATCCAAAAAGAGGAGAGAATGCACGAATGAGGAGTGGAAAGGCCGGAAAATGAGCAGCATAATATTCTTTGGGAAGAGGAAATTCAAATTGTCCTAAAGCATTAGTGTTATAGAGGGTTTTTGCCACCACAATATAATAAGGGCCGTCAAAGTTAGCGATTACCGTTGCCATTCCCTCTTGAGGTAGCTTTATTCCCCAAAAGGAAGGCATTCGTATGAAAAAGGGTGCCCACACAAGGATGGGAGGGATGAGGGTGGCAGCTGCGATAATAAGAATATGGAGTACTCTTTCGTTGAGTCGCATACCTTTTTCATAGTATCATAAACTGATATGAAAATCAGCGCGCTCTCTGTCTTCTTCCCTGCTTATAACGAAGAAGCA
Source organism: uncultured Gammaproteobacteria bacterium (assembly GCA_964442455.1). Taxonomy (GTDB): domain Bacteria; phylum Patescibacteriota; class Microgenomatia; order UBA8517; family JACQJR01; genus CAYTZB01. The sequence goes on along the minus strand of CAYTZB010000005.1, from coordinate 29,042 downwards.
AATTTAGAACGTACAGTAAAAAGCTCAATCGGTGTCCTTAAAAAAGTTGCGGCACAGTGGGAAGTCATTATTATTAATGATGGCTCAACCGATAAAACAGGTGAGATAGCACGAGAACTAAGTAAACAGGATGATAGGATTAGAGTTATTAATCATAAGGAAAACTTAGGTTATGGTGAGGCTTTAAAGTCAGGATTTTATAACGCCCGCTACGATGTAATTGCGTATACCGATTCTGATGGGCAATTTGATTTTTCAGAAAGTTCAAAATTTATAGAAAAATTAGATACCGCCGATTTGATTATTGGATACAGGATTAAAAGGCAAGACCCATTTTTTAGACTTCTTTTTGCAAAAGGGTGGGCTTTATCCTTATTTACCCTTTTTGGACTGAAACTTCGGGATGTTGATTGCGGCTTTAAGATGGTTAAAAAAAGAGTGCTCGAGCAGATTCCACATCTTGAGTCGAAACGGGGAGGAATGATTAATGCAGAACTTGCAGTAAAGGCTAAAAAATTTGGGTTTAACGTTGTTGAGGTGGGAGTTAACCATTATCCACGTCTTGCTGGCAGACCTACGGGAGCTAATATAAAAGTAATAATACAGTCTTACATCGATCTTTTTAAAATTTGGTGGAAATTCTTGCCGAAACTTGAATTTTTTGCCTTACTCACAATTTTAATCGTTGGTGCGTTTCTTCGATTTTATCGATTATCAGAGTATATGACTTTTCTGGGAGACGAAGGAAGGGATGCGATTGTGGTGCGGCGTCTCCTCGTTGACTTCGACCCTATTTTAGTCGGCCCGGGTACCTCTATTGGCAATATGTATCTGGGACCCCTTTATTATTACCTGATTGCACCGGCACTTTTTCTTTTTCGTCTTTCCCCAGTTGGCCCCGTAGCGCAAGTTGCTGCTCTCGGAGTCGCTACTACCGGATTTGTTTGGTGGGTTAGCAGGGAGTGGTTTGGAAAAGTAGCGGCGGTTGTTGCCGCAAGTTTGTATGCAGTTTCACCAGTTGTGATTACCTATTCTCGCTCCTCTTGGAATCCTAATATCATGCCCTTTTTTGCTCTTTTGTCTATTTATTCAGTGTGGCGTGTATGGAAACACCACGAGTGGAAGTGGCTTTTAGTTTTAGGTGTGTCGTATGCGTTTGTGTTACAGTCTCATTATCTTGGTCTACTTCTTGCTCCAACGATTGGACTATTCTGGCTTCTGACATTTCAAAAAATTAGAAATTCGAAAATAAATGGAAAATTCATCCTCTATACTCTCATCGCCTCAGCGCTTTTTGCGCTACTCATGTCTCCTCTCGTTATCTTCGATGCCCGCCATGGTTGGCGCAATTTTGAGGCAATGCGTATTTTCTTTACCGAGCGGCAAGCCACTGTTTCTGCTCGTCCTTGGAATGCAATTCCAGAACTGTGGCCATTGTTCCAGCAAGAGATGACACGTTTGGTTGGTGCAATGAACGAATTGTGGGGAAGATTCATTGCCGTGGTTACCCTTATAGGTACATTTTGGATTGTAGCCAAACAGCGCCAAACATTCTTCCAGTCACCCTCTTTCCTCCTCCTTGTTTGGGTGGGGTTCGGTTTAAGCGGTATGGCACTTTTAAAACAAAATATCTACGACCACTATTTTGGATTTATGTTTGTGATACCATTTTTTTTGTTGGGCATGTTAGCCCAAGAAATTACAAATTACAAATTACAAATTACAAACTTTTTACTGTTCGCTGCTTTAGTGTTTTTGATACTACTTAACCTTTCCATGACACCAATCAAGAATCCTCCCCAAAGGCAACTTCAGAGGACGGGAGAGGTGGCAGCAAAGATTGTGCAGGAAGCAAAAGGCCAAACATTTAATTTGGCTGTCTTGGCCGAGCGAAATTATGAAGATGCTTATCAGTATTTCCTTGAGTGGTGGAAAGAACCAGTAAGAGATATAGACCCTCTAAAATATGAGGAAACAGTTGCTGAGCAATTATTTGTTGTATGTGAGTTACCTCAAGAAAAGTGTGACCCGACACATAATCCCAAGGCAGAAATTACGGTTTTTGGTTGGTCTAAGATTGACAAAGAGTGGGACGTGGCAGGGGTAAAATTATACAGACTTGTACATAATCCAAGCGGGAAACCATAATGGCTAATCTTATACCCCTACGTAAGCAGAGCTTGTCCTTTCAGGATAACAGTGTAACAAGAACGAGACGATGGCTGAGCGGTTTGAGAGCTGAGATATTGACTCACTCGAGAATATATCTAATTTTGTCAATAATTCTTCTAGGTGCTTTTTTGGTGAGAGTTTGGAGAATTGATAATCTCCTTGGGTTTTATTATGACCAAGGAAGAGATGCGCTTGTCATTTGGGATTTGTGGCATAAGGGTAAATTTTTCCTTATCGGGCCGACAACTGGAATAGAAGGAATTTTTCGCGGCCCTTGGTACTATTGGTTGATTGCCCCTTTTTATTTATTAGGGAACGGAAATCCAGTTTGGCCATCAGTATTCTTGTCTTTTACCACCGTTGTTGCAAGTTTACTTATTTATATCCTCGGAGTAATGGTATCGGGAAGATTAACAGGGCTTGTTGCTGCTATAATTTCTACATTTTCTTTTCAGTTGGTTTATGCCTCACGTTGGCTATCAAATCCAACACCAATGCTTCTTATTAGCATGTTGCTTGTACTTTCTTTATTTTTAATTATAAAAGGCAAACGGTGGGGATGGGTTATTACTGGACTTATGCTAGGATTTGCAATGCAATTTGGTTCAGCAGCTGAAGTTTTTTATTTTCCTGCTGTTTTAGTTTTTGCAATCTGGCTCGCCTCGCGAAGCGGGCAAAAGAAAAATTTGCCAGATTTGAAAATTTGGATTTTATTTGTTATTGCTTTGGTTATTCCATTCTTACCGCAAATAATTTTTGACCTGCGCCATGATGGAATATTAAGATCTGGAATTGCTAAATTTTTAATTGGAGATGGTAATTTTAAGGGTTCATTTTGGGAAGTAGCCAGACAAAGGTTGTTTTTTTACTTTGATGTTTTTAATTCAAAGCTTTTTATGAGTTATAAAAATTACGGATTTATATTTGGAATTATTTCACTTGGAGTTTTGATTATAAACAGAAAGATTTTTTTTGCAAATCAGAAATTTGTTACATTACTTATTATTTTCCTCTCCCCACTTGCCGGAATGCTTTTCTTCCAGGGTAATTACGGTAATATTTATGACTATTACTTTACAGGATACTATTTAATTTTTATTTTGTTGTTTTCTGTTCTGTTAACGACTATTGTCAATACCTTGTTTGGCAAAATTATTTTAGGTATTTTTTTATACCTTTTTTTGCAGACTAATGTTCCAGTTATCCAAAGTTATATAACTTCAGGGGTAGACGGCCAAAATACTATTGCTTTTGGTAACCAAAAACAAGCAGTTAACTGGGTTTACGAAGATACTGGTAATACTCCTTTTAATGTTGACTCTTATGTCCCGCCGGTAATCCCATATGCCTACGATTATTTGTTTTTGTGGCGGGGAACAACAATATATGGGATAGTGCCGAAAGAGGAGCACGTGCCACTTCTCTATACCCTCTATGAGGTTGATCCACCTCATCCCGAGAGGCTAGACGCATGGTTGGCGAGGCAGGAAAATATTGGTAAAGTTGAAAAAGAGGTGAAGTTCGGAGGAATAACGGTAGAGAGGAGACATAGGTTACCCAGTAACCCAGTAACCCAGTAACCCAGTAACCAAATGGCCAAAATATATTTATCAATTATTATTCCGGCATATAACGAGGAGCAAAATCTTAAAAACGAGGTTTTGAGTGAGGTTGTAAATTACTTAAAGAATGTAGATTATTCGTATGAAGTTTTGGTTGTTGATGACGGATCAACAGACAATACAAGGGAATTAGTAAAAATGTGGATTCACGGAAAAAAGAATTGGGGGCTTATTGAAAATAAGCACGGCGGGAAAGCATTAGCGGTAATGACAGGTTTATTGGCTGCTAAAGGTGAGATAGCGCTTTTTACCGATATGGATCAAGCAACGCCACTTTCTGAAGTTGAAAAGTTTTTCCCATATTTTGAAGGAGGCCTGCCCGCCGACCGGCGGGGATATGACATTGTTATTGGTTCGCGGCATGGAAGAGCGGGGGCTCCATTAATAAGAAAACTTGTAGCACTGGGATTTGCTATTCTACGAAACATTATTTTAGGATTACCGTTTAAAGACACGCAATGTGGTTTTAAAGCTTTTAATCGACGGTCACGAGAGACACTCTTCCCCAAGATGAAAGAGAGGTGGGAGAGAATGAAGACGGTAGGAGCAGCAGTTCATGCAGGATTTGATGTTGAGACACTTTTCATAGCTCGTAAGAAGGGATTTAAAATTGCCTCAGTTCCAGTTGAATGGCATCATGTAGGAACAGAGCGAGTACAATTAGTCAAAGATTCCCTTGATGCAACTCGCGATATGCTAAGGATTAGGTGGAATGATTTAAAGGGCAAGTATTAACTATGAGGGTAGGTGTAGTTGGTAGCATGCAATTTACGGAGCGGATGATGGAAATCCGCGATCAACTTATTGCAATGGGGCACGACGCGTTTATGACAAACCTTGCAGATCCTTTCATTGGTAAAGATGACAACGAGAAAGAAAAGATCAAAATTCATCAAAAGCAGAATAAAGATGCAATAAGGGAATTTTGGAGACTCATGCAAGGTGCGGATGCAATTCTGGTTGCTAACTTTGATAAGCACGGAATTAAAAATTACATAGGGGGTAATACTTTTCTAGAGATTGGATTTGCACATGTGCTAAACCAAAAAATCTTTTTACTTAATCCAATTCCCGATATTCCATACTACAAAACTGAAATTGAGGCAATGAAGCCTATTATTTTAGATGGAGATTTGACTAAGATTGACTGAGTAGTATCTCTAGTCTTGTCTTTCAAACAGGATTTTCTTCGACAATTTGATATCTAGCTTCGGGCTTGTTATTATCCAACGTATAGTTTCAACTAATTATGAAAGAGGAAAGAGCACCGCTATATTATTTTGTTCCAGGGTTAGAAGAAGCATATAGAGATTACAAGAAAAATATTTTTGAGAGTTTATTATCACAGATTCCTCTTGGAGAGACTATCTGTATTAATTACGCTATTCTCTCGATAAGCTCCCCTACAACCCAGGAGGTTGCATTATTTGTAAGAAGTTTGCAGGAACATCGAGAATTAGGATTAGTTACTGTAGGGGAACATAGCGTATTAATTGAGGGTGAAGGCACAAGTGTTTTAGCAAGGGATGTAACCACTATACTAGAAAGATTTCATAATTTAGAGGTAGAGAGAGCATTTGCCCATACTCATTGGGATGATTCCAAAGACCCTCTTCCTTCGCCTGCAGACAGGATACAGTTTTTAATCTACAGAATAAAATGGCCAGAACTACAATATCGAATAATCTTTTCCCTGAAAGGTGAAATAAAAGTTTTTGATTATGTGGGCGAACAAGAGCGACTAGGCACTACATAAGTAAAATTTATTTCTTGTTTCTGCGTACACCTTAAAGGTGGGAAGCTATTTTTCGAATGTTATCTTAAACTCGCCGCACAGTGGTTGACCGTGTCTATTAATTATTGGGTGTATTGCTCCGACAGCAATAAAAAATGGACACTCAGTTTGTAGACATTTTATTGTTATAATTGAGAAGTGAAGATATTTGCCAAATACAAATTTACAATAATCGCCGGTTTGGCAATTATTGTTCTTTATTTTCTCCTTAGAGTCCCGAATCTGACGAAAATTCCTGTTTTTGTTGACGAGGCGATTTATATTCGGTGGGCGCAGGTGATGCAACATGAGCCTACACTTCGTTTCCTTCCGCTCTCTGACGGGAAACAACCTCTTTTTATGTGGTCAATTATTCCTTTTCTTAAGATTTTCTCGGACCCGCTTGTTGCAGGAAGAATGGTTTCGGTGGTTACCGGGTTTGGAACACTTGTAGGAGTAGTGCTTCTTGCGTGGTATCTTTTCCGCTCAACAAGAGGTGCAGTTGTTGCAGGCTTATTGTACACTGCCTCACCGTTTGCTGTGTTTTTTGACAGGATGGCGCTGGTTGACTCGATGCTTTCAATGTTTGGTGTATGGACGCTCCTTTTCGGTTTTGTGACGGCGAGAGCCTTGCGGCTTGATACTGCCATTTTGACAGGGTTCTGGTTGGGTGGTGCGCTTTTGACCAAATCCCCGGCATTATTTTTCTCACTCCTTTTGCCGGTGACCGCTCTTCTTGCACCATTTCTTAAGAAAACGGGCAATAGTGTAAAAGTGAGCTTTTTGAATATTATCAAATTTGTTGGCTTGTTCGGGGTTACCTATGCCGTGGGCTATGCGATGTACAATATTCTTCGTCTTGGCCCCAATTTTGGCTTGATTGGAGAACGCAATAAGGATTATGTGTTTCCTTTGAGCCATCTGTGGACGAATCCCAAAGACCCGTTTATTTTCTATATCGATAGAATTCGCGAGTGGTTGTTTATATTAGGCCCGAGCGTCTTGGTATTTTTGGTCATCGCGGGAGTCGTGATTGGTAGCAAAATTTATCTACGTTATACTCTCGTTCTTGCCGCGTGGGCATTCCTACCGCTCCTTGCCCAAGCAGAATTCGCGAAAGTTATTACCGCTCGCTATATCCTTTTTTCTATTCCATTTTTAGTTACTCTTGCGGCTGCTTCGGTTTTGCCAAAAAACAAGATATATCAAAAAATCTTTATAGCGGGACTGCTTATCTTTTTAGCAAATGCTGTGAGAGCGGATTATTTATTTTTAACTAATCCTGAAGCTGCACCCTTGCCCCAAAGCGAACGGTCGGGATATTTAGAAGAGTGGACTGCAGGGACGGGGATTAGGGAAGTAGCAGAGTTTATCAAAGAGAAAAAAGCGTCTCGCCCTGACGAGCGAATTGTGGTTGGAACTGAAGGATTTTTTGGTACACTTCCTGACGGTCTTCAAATATACTTAGAGAATGTTCCAAATGTTACGGTTATTGGTGTGGGAATTATAATAAAAGAAATGCCAGAGTCGTTGAAAAATGCAAAAAGAGCGGGGGATACTGTGTACCTAGTTTTCAATAGCTCTAGAATGTTGAAGAGGTTTGAGAGGGATGCCCAGAGAGCTATTGAGGTAGGAGAAAAGCTGGGGCTTAAAGTTGTAGCATCTTATCCAAAAGCCAAAAGAGCAAGAACTGATACCCATGAGTACATTTGGTATGGAGAAAGAGATTACCTCTATTTATTTGAGTTTACGCCATCCGCGTTAATTCTCCCAGAGGAGGAAGAACAACCATGAAATTCTTGCGAAGGATTACGAGTCTCTCTAATTTTTGGCCCATTATCTTGGTAGTGTTTTTAGGATTTCTTGCGGGTCGCGTGTTACTCACATCAGGATACTTCAACATGCATGATGACTTACAGATGATGCGCCAACTTGAGATGGAGAAGTGCTTCCGAGATTTACAAATCCCCTGCCGTTGGGTACCGGATATGGGTTATGGGTATGGGTTTCCACTCTTTAACTACTATCCGCCACTTCCCTATTTGGTAGGGCAGGTGATAAGGCTCACAGGCGTTTCTTTTATTACGACGGTGAAGCTCACCTTTTTCTTGAGTTTCGTGTTGTCCGCAGTAACGATGTATATTTTAGCGCGCGAATTTTGGGGCAGGCTTGGCGGGGTACTATCGAGTGTATTTTATGTGTGGGCGCCATATCACGCGGTTGACGTGTATGTGCGGGGAGCAATGAATGAGGCGTGGGCGCTGGCCTGGGTTCCGCTAATTTTGTGGGCAAGTTTTAAGTTGATTGCTGAAAAGGTTATTGCGACGGGTCCTGCCGCTCGCTCGTCCCACCCGACGTCCTCCCCGCCAACAGTCGAGCAGTCTGGGCGGGTTGCGGGCGCTCGGTGGGACTCCCTCCGCTCGCGTCACCCGTCGCTTTTACTATTAAATTTAAGATGGATTGTTATTTTAGCGCTCTCTTGGGCGGCGCTTTTATTGTCGCACAATGTTATGGTGCTTATCTTCACGCCTGTGTTTGCTATTTGGTGTTTACTTTGGTTGTATAGAGGGTATGCGTGGAGTAGAATCCCCCAACTTTTAATTTCAGGGATTTGGGCATTTGGGTTGGCAGCATTTTTTAGCATTCCGGTGATACTCGAGCAGAGATTGGTACACGTCGATACACTCACACAAGGATATTATGAATACATTGCCCATTTTGCAGATATTAATCAATTGTTTTTTTCTCGATTTTGGGGTTATGGACCATCGGTATGGGGGGAGAATGACGGAATGTCATTCCAAATTGGGCATATACACTGGATTTTGGCATTAGTTATAGGTTCGTTAGTACTGGTTAAATTAGCAAGAAAAGGAAAAATTTCTACCAATTCGCTACTGGCCATAAGCTACATGCTAACTTTCGGCTTCGCCACCGCCTTTATGGCCCATGTGCGTTCAACCCCCATTTGGCTTGCCTTACCATTCCTTTCTATTGTTCAGTTTCCTTGGCGATTTTTAACAATTGTAATCCTTTCTTTTTCATTTGTTATAGGTGCGCTCGTTCCGCTTCTTAATGGAAAGCGTAGGTGGACATTAGTTTTAGTTGTCATACTTTTGGTTACAGTGATGTTGTTTAACAAAGACTACTTCAAGCCTTATCGCATGGGTCCTTTAACTGATGAAGAGAAATTTGCAAATGCTGCGTGGGAGCTTCAACAAACGGCTGGGATTTATGATTATCTCCCAAAAACATCAAGAATTGCGCCTCAAGGACCAAGAACTACATTGGCCGAAATAACGAGCGGTGAGGGTGATATTTCAGATACTAGTGAAGGAACAAACTGGGCGAAATTTAAAATTGCCATTGAAAGCGAAAGTGCTAAAGCAAGAATAAATATTTTTCAATTTCCAAATTGGCGAGTTTTTATTGATGGGGAAGAAACAGAAATTACCGGAGATGATGACGAGTTAGGCCGAATGCACATAACCGTTAAAGAAGGCGAGCACGAAATTTACGCCAAACTCTATAATACTTTTCCCCGCACTGCTGGAAATTTAATTTCTCTTGTTTCTTGGGGAATACTTATTACTCTTCCATGGTGGAGGAAACGGCTTTCGCGTGCTAGAATGTAGGCCGTGCGATTGTATTGGATTTTCTTTAGCATTTTAGGAACGATTTTTGTACTTTATCATTCTGTCTCTTCTATTTATTTCTCTCATGATGACTTTTTCCATTTTAAAGTAAGCCAAACCGATGGGACGCTTGCTGGTTTTCTTAATCTATTCGGATTTCACCCATTTAGCGAGAGGGGAATTGCGTTTTATCGGCCAGTCACCAGAGAAGCATTATTTAATATTTTCTATTTTATATTTGGTTTAAACCATCTTCCGTTTAGGATTCTTTCAATTGGCATCCATTTTTTAAATGTAGGCCTTGTGTACTTGTTGATGCAGAAATTGTTTCAAAAAAGGGAGTTGGCACTCTTCATCTCGTTTTTCTTTGGAATAACTGCTGCAAATGTGGGAAGTTTGTACTATCTTGCTGGAGGAGTGCAGTCGTTGGGAGCAACAAGTTTTGTGCTTCTGACATTGTTTTCATTTTGGAAATGGCTCGAGCAAGGTGGGAAATGGTATTTATTGTCATTTTTTGCGTTCATTTTAGCGCTTGGTTCACATGAGCTTGCAGTTGTAACACCATTACTTTTGGTGGGATTGTTGTTTGTTCAAAAAGCGCTTAAAGGTGTAAAGATTACCATACCGTTTTTTGTTGTTTTGTCTGTTTTCTTATTTTTAGACTTTTTTCTTATTGGTTTTTCATCAGGCGAGCAGCAGTATCAGCCGACATTATCCCCCAAAGCAATTCTTAACTCGCTGTCTTGGTACTCTGCGTGGGCCCTTGGTATTCCTGAGATGTTTATTGATTTCGTGGAACCGGGGTTCAAACTTAATCCTAATCTTATGAAATTTTGGGGAGATTATGCTTCGGGAATTTTCTTTTTTTCTGGGCTGGCTGTGACTATTCTTATTATGGGCGCAGTGTTTGCCGTCCGAAGTGGAATATTGCGGGATAGGAGGTTTTGGTTTCTCCTTCTGTGGTTTCCTATTGCGCTTTCACCTGTTCTTCTTTTACCACTTCATAAGCAAACATATTATTTAACCCCGGCACTTCCAGCTTTTTGGGGGGCGGTGGGGTTAGTAGTATTTAGTGCTTATAGCTGGTTAAGGCAAAGGTGGGGGGCTATGACTAATGTTTTGGCTGGTGCATTTCTTTTGTCGTTATTCCTGCTTTCTGTAGCGTCTATCGCACTTGCTGATAAAACATATCCCGCTGCAAACCGTGGCCGAGCGGCACAAAAATTAGTAAATTATATAAGAGTAAAGTATCCCGAACTTCCAAAGGGCGCTGCTCTCTACTTCGCTAATGATCCGAATTATCCAAAAATTTCAGGTGATTGGGGAGGTAGCTCAAAGCAAGCCCATTTTATGTTAAATGGTGAAGATGCGCTGCAGATTTTGTACAAAGACAAAACACTGCGAGTGTTTTATGAAGACCTTGGCGGTGTGCCGAAAGATTTTCCTCAAGATAAAGTTTATTCGTTGGTTGCTAAACTACAATGATAACCTACGCTTCGCGTAGAACCTTGTTTCTCGTAAGCTCGAAATAAGAACCTGTGCTTTACACAGAACCTTGTTTCTCGCTTTGCTCGAAATAAGCAGAGCTTGTTTTTCGCTGACGCTCGAAATAATGCTACAATTTGAGTGTGGTAGGAATTGAAGCTGGTGAGCATTTAAGTCCAACAGAGGAAATTTCTCTTGAGACGGTAAAGAAGCGGGCGGTGAGGGGAGTCGTGGTACTCACTGGTAGGACGGCCGCTCTTCAAACAGTTGCGCTTGTTGCCACGTTTCTTCTCACAATTTTCCTTACTCCAACACAATACGGGGTATTCTTTTTAGTATCAGCGGTTATTAATTTTTTTGCATATTTTTCTGATATTGGCTTGGCCGCTGCGCTTATTCAAAAGAAAGAGGCGGCAAAGGAGGAGGAATTGCGGACCACATTTACTATTCAACAGGGCTTGACAGTACTTTTGGTGATTATTATCGTTGCCGCAACACCACTTTTTCAAAAGTTGTATGGGTTCAGTCAGCAATCTGTCTATCTTTTATGGGCGCTTGCGGCAACGCTTGTTTTGTCTTCTCTTAAAACTATCCCTTCTGTCCTTCTTGAACGACAGTTAAAGTTTGAAAAATTAATAATTCCTCAAATAATTGAAACATTTTTGTTTTATGGAGTTGCGGTTTTTTTTGCGTGGCAAGGAGCAGGAATAACAAGCTTTACTATTGCAGTACTCGTGCGAGGTTTTGCAGGTCTTATTATAATTTACTTGCTCCAGCCTTGGATGCCCGGTTTCGCGTTCGCAAAGGAATCCCTTGCGAGACTACTGCGCTTTGGTCTACCCTATCAAGCAAATACGTTTTTGGCCGTTGCAAAAGATGATGGTATGACTATGGTTTTGGGTGGGATTCTTGGGCCGGCGGGAGTCGGACTTTTGGGCTGGGCGCAAAAGTGGGCACAGGCCCCGCTACGTTTTTTTATGGACCAGGTGATAAAAGTCACTTTCCCTGCATTTTCGCGTCTTCAGGATGATAAAAAGGAGTTGTCCCATGCGGTTTCGCGTTCTATTTTTTTCGTAAGCGCTCTCGTATTCCCCTCACTTATCGGGTTAGTACTTCTTGCGGGGCCACTAACAGAGGTAATTCCTCGCTATGAGAAGTGGCAGCCGGCATTGCTCGCACTTGGTCTTATTACTATAAATAGTGCGTGGGCAGCCGTAACAACTCCTCTTACAAATGTATTAGCGGCAATTGGCAAAATTACAATTACCTTTAGACTTATGATTATGTGGACTACGCTTACATGGCTCCTCGTACCAGCGCTGGCCGCTCTTTACCACATTAACGGAGCTGCTTTGGGATTTGCAATTGTTGGAACAAGCTCTATTTTTGCAATAGTGTGGGCTACACGATTTGTGAGATTTAATTTTCTGGAAAGTGTAGGCAAACCCGTTCTTGCAAGTTTAGGAATGGGTATTTTTGTATTCCTGGTTGGTAATATTACCCCACTGAATTTATTCGGAATAATTATTCTAGTTTTGTCAGGAATAGCTTCTTATCTTCTACTACTTTATGTTATTGTCGGCGAGCAAGTTTTGCGAGATTTAAAAAATGTATATGCCACCTTCAGAAAGAGTTAATAAGCAAGTCAAGAAAACCATAGGGTTTACCCATGGATGAATTGACTCATGAGCCCGAAAGGGCGAATAATTCACAAGCATACTTGCTTGTGAAGCTTAGAAGATACCACGGCTTTAGCCGTGGAGCTTCATAGAGTTTTAAAAAAAGTGAAGAAAAACATTGGAATAATTTTATTGGTTTTAACAGGCGCCCTTAGCTGGAGTCTTACTATGGTAAAAAGCGGTCTTATATATCCATTTGGTATGGGATTTTGGGGACCGAATGGGCATGACGGGGTATGGCATATTGCATTAATTAATCACTTATCTCGTGGTTCTCTTGAAATGCCTATTTTTTCAGGAGAGCAGATTAAAAATTATCATATTGGTTTTGATCTCGCTTTGGCTATCATTCATAAGATTACGAGTATCCCAGCCCATACACTGTACTTTCAAATTCTCCCCCCACTACTTGCAGTTTTGGTTGGGGTTTTGACGTACTGGTTTGTGCTTGCCTGGAGAAAGTCAAGAACACAGGCGCTCTGGGCTACTTTTTTTGTCTATTTTGCGGGGGATTTTGGGTGGATTGCTACATTGTTTCGTGATGGCGTGGTTGGAGGGGAATCTCTTTTCTGGGCCCAACAGGCAATATCAACTCTCATTAACCCACCGTTTGCTGCATCACTTGTTTTAATTCTTCTAGGAATGATTCTTCTACTGAGTCTTCAAAATAGATTTAGGAATTTAGGATTTACGATTTTAATTTTTAGCGTGCTGGCGCAAATAAAAATTTATGCGTGGCTACTTGTGATGGGAGGATTGGGGTTGGTGGTACTGTTCGAAATAATCCATATTAGAAAATTCGCATTTAAAAGTAATTTTTTGGTAGTTCTTTTAGGGTCTTTTTTACTTGGAGTTGCATTGCTCTGGCTAACTGGCAAGTCTGCAAGGCAATTAGTTGTTTTTCAACCATTTTGGTTCTTGGAGACGATGATGGCAGTATCAGATAGATTCGGCTGGCAGAGATTTTATGAGGCGATGATGAATTACAAGACAGGGGGCATATTGATAAAACTTATTCCTGCGTATCTCGTAGCGTTTGTCATATTTTTTGTTGGCAATATGGGAACACGTTTGATCGGCTTATGGGGTATTGTTAAACAAAGGTTGTGGAAAAATTTTTCAGAAGTTGATGTTTTCCTTTTGACAATAGCGATTCTCGGAACGGTTTTGCCGATGGCGATATTACAGTCCGGTACTCCATGGAATACAATTCAATTCTTTTACTATTCTCTTTTTGTTTTTGCAATTTATACAGGACTTTTTATAGGTAAGTTAGTAGAAGAAAATAAATTAAGTAAATTGGCAATAGTAGGTCTTATCTTGTTAACTATCCCAACCACAATTAGTACGCTTACACTTCATTATTTACCTGGACGACCGCCGGCAAAAATATCGCATGAGGAGTTAGAGGCATTAAGATTTTTAGAGAGGCAACCTCGTGGTGTAGTACTTACCTATCCGTTTGATAGATTAAAAGCGGAAGCCGCAGTTAATAACCCACCACGCCCGCTCTATTTGTATGAGTCAACTGCATATGTTTCTGCGTTTTCTGAAAAACCTGTTTTTCTTGAAGACGAGGTAAATCTAGATATTACAGGGTACGAGTGGCGACATAGACGTGAAGATTCAAGAATTCCTCTTGAAAGTCTTAATCAGAACGAAGTAAGAAATTTCTTAAAAGATAATAAAATTAGATATCTTTATCTGGTTTTGTCCCAAACTCCGGTTTTTGGCCAACGATTCCGTTTGGGGGAATCTCAGCTTGGTTTAACCAATATTTTTGAAAATGAAGAGGTGGTAATTTACCAAGTGGATTAGCTTCTGGTACAATTTATGTGTGGCGAAGATTTCGGTTGTCATAAATACTTGGAACGAGGAAAAGAATTTGCCTCGAGCTCTTGCCTCTGTAAAAGATTTAGCTCCTGAGATTGTGGTGGTGGATATGGAATCTTCGGATTCCACTCAAGAAATAGCTAAAAAGGCGGGGGCAAAAGTATATTCGCACAAGCCAACTGGTTATGTTGAGCCTGCCCGCAACTTTGCGATTAATAAAGCTTTGGGTCCTTGGATTTTAGTTCTTGATGCTGATGAGGAGATTCCGGACAGTCTTGCAAAGCAATTAAAAAAATTAGCAACAAAGCCCAATGCCGATTTTTATCGCCTTCCTCGTAAAAATATTATTTTTGGACAATGGACGAGACACTCACGCTGGTGGCCAGATTACCAGATTCGATTTTTTAAGAAGGGCAGTGTTTTATGGAGCGAGATTATCCATTCAGTACCCGAGACCCATGGAGTTGGATGGGATTTACCGGCGCAGGAAAGATTTGCGATTGTTCACTATAACTACCAATCGATTTCTCAATATCTTGAAAGAATGAACCGCTATAGTTCAATTCAAGCAGAAACAAAAATTAGAGATGGGTACAAATTTAATTGGCGAGATTTACTCACGAAACCAACTAATGAGTTTGTGAGTAGGTTTTTAGCTGGAGAGGGATATAAGGATGGTGTTCATGGGTTAGCGCTGTCGCTCCTTCAGGCATTTTCCGAATTTATCCTGTATTTGAAGGTATGGGAAGCAGAAAAGTTTAAGGTTATCACTCTTGATGCTTCGGAGGTTACTAATACACTTACCGATGCAGAGGGAGAACTGGACCATTGGTTAGTAGCCAAACGTATGAGAAAACCCACTGTATTTCATAAACTCCTGCGCCGCTTAACCCGATAAGCGGAGCTTGTTTTTTCGCAGGGCTCAAAATAAGCGGAGCTTGTTTTTTCGCAGGGCTCAAAATAAGCGGAGCTTGTTTTTTCGCAGGGCTCAAAATGAAAAAAGTATCAATTGTTATTCTTAATTGGAATGGGAAAGAAGATACGTTGCAATGCTTGGATAGCATTGCAAAACTCAGAACTCGCGCCGCCGGCATAGCCTTTGGCGACGCACGGCAAAACTCAGAACTCAAAACTATTGTTGTTGATAATGGTTCAACTGATGGGTCGGTTGAAAATTTACGTACACTTGCAAAATTTTCCACGAAATTTCAATTAATTGAAAACAAAAATAACCTAGGGTTTTCGGAAGGGAATAATATGGGCATAAAAGCGGCATTAAAAGACTATGCCGATTACGTGGTACTTCTTAATAACGATACGATTACAGATAAGAATTTAATAGTTCAATTGATTAAAACAGCAGAGAATAACCCGCATGCTGGCATAATTTCCCCTAAAATTTATTTTTACAAAGGTTTTGAGTTCCACAAAGATAGGTATAAGAAGGGAGAGTTGGGAAAGGTTATATGGTATGCGGGGGGAGCGATTAACTGGGATAATGTTTTGGCAAGCCATCGAGGGGTGGATGAAGTGGATAAAGGCCAATACGATAGTACCACAGAGACTGATTTTGCGACCGGTGCGTGTATGTTCGTCAAGAAAGAAGTGTTTAAAAAAATTGGGCTACTTGACCCGTCTTATTTTTTATATTGGGAAGACGCTGATTTTTGTCAAAGGGCAAAAATGACAGGTTTTAAAACTTTATATGCTCCATCTGCTTATCTCTGGCACAAAGTTGCGCAAAGTTCTGCGATTGGGAGTGAGTTGAATGATTATTACATCACTCGCAACCGACTTCTCTTTGGGAGCCGCTTTGCACCACTTCGTTCTCGATTTGCGCTACTTCGTGAGTCGGCGCGTCTTCTTTTCAATGGGCGGTCATGGCAGCGGCGAGGAGTGTTAGATTATTATTTTGGTAACTTTGGGAAAGGAAGTTTTAATCCATGATACAGATATCAATTGTCGTTCTTACAAAAAATGCTGCTGAAAAATTACCTGAATGTTTAGAATCTGTCCGCCATCTGGTGGAAGGGATAGGAGAAATTATTCTGTTGGATGGCGGCTCAACCGATAAAACACTTGAGATTGGGAAGAAGTATAAAGCTCGTGTGATAAGACAAAAACCGGGGAGTTTTGATACCTGGAGGAATCAAGGAAAAGAGGTAGCAAAAGGTGAATGGCTTTTTTATATAGACCCTGACGAGCGAGTTTCTCCAGAGTTAAGAGAGGAAATTATGGAAATGATTGCTCGGGGTCCTACCCCGGGTGGTCGGCGGGTCCTGCCCCGGGTTCTCCCTCCCGCCTACGCTAAAGCTTCGGCTGGCAGGCCCGCCAGTACCAGCGTGCTTGTCCCTCGAAGCTCGAAGAGCGAAGTGGGATCGGGACCCCTGCCTGCGCAGGCAGGCCTTCCACCCGTGTCACCCGCCGACTCTAGTATAGTAGCTTATGCTATTCCAAGACGAAATTTTGTTTTTGGGAAAGAATTGCACCATGGAGGCTGGTGGCCGGATTATGTTATACGACTTATGAGAAAGGACGCACTAATTAAATGGGAAGGTGAACTACACGAACAACCAAAAATCAACGGGGAAATTGGATATCTTAAGAATCCTTTCATTCATTTAAAAGAAGATAATTTATCAGATATGGTTAAGAAAACGAACAACTGGTCGGAAATTGAAGCAAGGCTTTTACTTGAGAGTGGTCATCCGAAAATGACATGGTGGAGATTTTTCCGTCCGGTCATTGGCGAAATTTTTGATCGGTTAGTTTTAAAACTAGGATTTTTGGATGGAGTACCTGGTGTTGTCTTTTCAATTTATCAAGGATGGAGCAGATTTATAACGTATGCTAAGTTGTGGGAAATGCAAAGAAGGCTATGAGGGCTGCAATTTACAATCCATATTTGGATACTCTTGGTGGTGGGGAACGGTATGTGATGACAGTTGCTCACGTTTTGAAAAAGAGTGGGTGGGAGGTGGATGTAGGATGGGATGATGCTGGAATATTAAAAAAACTGGAAGATAGATTGGGGCTAGATTTATCTGGCGTGAGAGTTGTCTCTAGCATTCATAAGGGAAGAGAATATGATTTGTGTTTTTGGTTATCAGATGGAAGTATTCCACGCTTATATGCCAAGAAAAATATTCTGCACTTTCAAGTTCCATTTCATAATGTGAGAGGAAAATCACTTTTTAATCGATTGAAGTTAAGAAGAATTTATGAAGTTGTATGTAATTCAAAGTTTACAAAGAAATTTATTGATAAAGAATATGGGGTAGATAGTGTTGTTATATATCCACCAGTTGATGTTGGTCAGTTCGATGATATAAACCTGCCCGACGGCAAGGCGGGTCATAAAACTAAAGCTGATGTTATTCTTTCTGTTGGAAGATTTTCCCAGCTCCTTCAAGCAAAACGGCAAGATGTGTTAGTGTCGGTATTTAAAACAATGGTTGATGGGGGTTTGCAAGGATGGAAGCTTATTCTTGTAGGAGGAAGCGATATTGGAGGAGAAGAATTTGCTAAAAGTTTGAGGTTTGAAGCCAGAGGTTACCCAATAGAGATTATTGAAAGCCTAGATTTCAATCATTTGAAATCGCTTTACGCAAGAGCAAAAATTTTTTGGTCAGCATCAGGATTTGGTGTTGATGAGGAAAAAGAGCCAGAAAAGGTTGAGCATTTCGGGATTACAGTTGTGGAAAGTATGGCAGCAGGGTGCATTCCTATTGTTGTTAATAAAGGGGGTTTTAGAGAAATACTTGTTGAACCTATAGACAATCTCTTATGGAATTCCCAAAAAGCTCTTGTTGAGAAGACGCTCCAATTAATTAATGACGAAAAGAGGAGAAAAATACTTTCTCATATCGTCCAACAGATATCTAAACAGTTTTCTCAAGACCGTTTCGAATATGAGATTAGTAAAATTACTGCGTAATTTTTTCCCAATTATCCTTCTTATCCTTATTCCTCTTGTTTTTTTCTATCCAGTATGGCTAGAAAAAAAAGTTCCTCTTCCGGCAGATGTCGTAGTTGGCGCTTACTTTCCCTGGCTTGATTATAATTGGGGCTATCCAGCAGGAGTATCAGTTAAAAACCCAATAACATCTGACGCGATATCCTTTAGTTTTCCTATGCGGATGCTGGCTATTGATTTAATGAAAGATGGCGAATGGCCACTCTGGAACCCTTATATTTTATCCGGTACGCCACTTCTTGCCAATTTTCAATCAGCACCATTTTCTCCAACCAATTTTGTCTATTTTCTAACCGATACATTAACCGGGTGGAGTCTTCAGGTTATATTGCAGCATTTACTGGCAGCAATATTTACTTATTTACTTCTGCGGAATTGGGGAATTTCAAAAACTTCATCTGTTTTTGGAGGAATTATTTTTGCTTTTTCGGGATTTAACCTAATTTGGTCTCAATGGAATGCGCATGCATTAACTGCAGCGTTTATTCCACTGGCTATCTTATTAGTTGATAGATGGGGTAGATCTGGCAACATCTGGACAGCTTTTGGTTTATCTATAGTATTGGCACTTCAAATTTTTTCTGGATATCCGCAGATTGTTTTCTATTCATTAATCGCAATTTTTTTATTTTGGTTCATTGTTTTTTGGAGCACAGGAAAGTTTTGGAGAAAGACATTACTCCTTTTGATATTTACTCTTTTGGGCTTGGGAATTTCAGCCATACAAGCTCTACCAGGGTACGAACTTATGTCCCTCTCGCAAAGAGTAGGAGAAGTGATACCCTTGGAATGGGCTTTCTTATCATGGGAACAGGTTATAACATTTTTAGCTCCTGATTTTTTTGGTAACCATGCAACCGGTAACTATTGGGGTCCTAAAAATTACACCTCTGTTGTTGGTTTTGTTGGGGTTGTAAGTATAATTTTGGCGTTTTTGACTTTGTACCAGTGGAGAGATAAAAAGGAAGTTAAATTTTTAATTTTACTTACTGTCTTATCTTTGCTTCTTGCCTTTCCCACACCAATTTCTCTTTTTCTTTGGCAGACAAACCCCCTAGGAATACAAGCGGGGGTTTCGTTGCGCGCTCTTGTTTTATTCACGCTTTCAATTTCTTTAATGGCAGCAATTGGGATGGATTATGTTTTGGGCCGCACAAAGACTTCTCTTAAAATCTCTATCCTTGTACCAACTATAATTTTACTTAGCTTTTTGTTCTATGCATTTTTTGGTATTCATGAAGAATGGCAGCAGAAAGTTGCAATAAGGAATTTGATTTTGCCATTCGCTTCCTTGGTGGGAGTATTAATAGCGTTTTTGCTTCTAACAAAGTGGAAAATTCCCAAGCAACTTGTAGTTTGCGGGTTTTTCTTGATTTTATTAACAGAACTTTTTTATTTTGGCTGGAAATTTACACCTTTCGTTTCTCGCCATATAGTTTATCCAGAAACTCCAATTATAGAATTTCTGAAAAATCAGAAACAGCCGTTTCGGTTTGATGGCGCAAATGTTGTCCCGGCAAACTTATTTATTCCTTACAAAATTGAGAGCATTAGCGGATACGATGCGGTTTACCCATTTGAAATGGCAAAATTTATAGGAGTTATAAATAGCAATGATGCAGGTGCTAAGCCACAAGATAGATACGGAATTATTACAAATCGGGAATCTCCTTTAATTAATACAAAATATGTGTTGGTAAAAGGTGGTAGCTTGGGTGTAGTTGATATTGAGAAGTACAAAGAAGTATTTCGGGATAAAAGTGTTGTGGTACTAGAGAATAAAGATGCATTGCCTCGGGCATTTATGGTATTTGATTGGGAAACTGAAGGTGATAGCGACAAGATATTGCAGAAAATGCTGGATTCGGAGTTTGAAGCCGGCAAGAAAATATTCTTGAGTGAACTTGTCTTGGCGAAACAGTCAACTTTGACAAATTTGACAAAAGGGATTGCATCGGAAGTGAAATATTTGTCTTATAAAGAGCAGGAAAACATTTTAAATGTTTCAACGCCCGTTTATGGATTTCTATTTGTGGACGAAACTTGGTATCCCGGCTGGAAGGCTTTTGTTGATGGGATAGAAACTAAAATTTATAAAGCCAATTATACTTTTCGCGCAATTAATGTTCCTGCAGGCGAGCATGAGATTAGATTTGTCTACGAACCAGATTCCTTTTACAATGGTATCAAGATAACAGGTGTTTCTGTCGCATTACTCTTACTTTTGGTTATCTTTTTAAGGAGAAATAAATGAATAAGTTAAAAATTATAACTATTAGTTCATGCCTTGTATTTTGGCCATTAAGTCTGTTTTTATCTAACATCTCCAGTGATTTTGCTAGATATGCGATACCGGCTTTTCTAGTAGCATTAAGTTTTTTCTTGTTAAAATACAAAGTTAATTTCTATCCCTTACCGCTTATTGCAATTCCATTTATAGAACCAAAACTTGCTGTATTTCCCTTAATAGTTGTTTTTGTTATTTACCTTCTTGACAGGGAAAAGAGAAACTTAATTTTTGCTTTGTTTTCACTTCTTGTCTTATTTGTTAACTGGAAACCTTTTTGGGGGCAGACAATTTTCCAACCCGATTATGAGGCCCAGCAGGAGGTTATAAGTAAAGGGTATCTTTACCCCACAGTTGAAACAGCGAGATTTTTCCAGAATAAACCGCGTATTTTTATCAATAAATTCAATAATAATTTTTTTACTCTCGTTGACCCCAATAATTATTTCTTTAACTTTCATCCAAGAGAAATTTTAATAGATAATCAAAACTTAAATAAATTCCCATTCTTAGGTATTATTTTTCTTTTGTTTGGCTTTTATTACTTGGGTAAACATGAATATTGTAAATTTGTAGTAATTCTTCTCGTGGGTTCTTTATTATCTTTGTCTATACTCCAAATTTTTGACAGAAACGATTTTCTTTTATGGTTGCCTCTTTCGGTAATTATCATTCACGGTATTAACAATTTTAAATTTAAGCAGAAAAAAATGGTGCAAATTTCATTTGCAATTTTTTTAATATTTACAATCCCTGAATTAATTAGAATTTTCTTACGGTGAAAAAAATTATCCTTTTTATTTTATTTGCTATTGTCTTGGGACTTGCGATATTCGTACGTTTTTATAAACTGGGTGAAGCCCCGGCGGGTCTTTACATAGACGAAGCGGGTCAGGGTTACAATGCTTATTCCATACTTCAAACTGGGAAAGATGAGTTTGGAAAACCATTTCCTTTTGTATTCCGTTCTTTTATAGACTTTAAAACCCCTGTTTATATTTATTTAATCGTTCCTCTTATCCCGGTATTTGATTTGACATCGTTTACTGTTCGTCTTCCGTCATTTATTTTCAGTATTTTAACTTTTCCTATACTTTTTTTGCTTATTAGAAAAATATCTCCGCCAAAAGTGGCTATTTCAATTTCTTTTTTAACTACTTTACTACTGGCGATTTCACCATGGCATATAGTTTTCGCTAGGACAAATTTTGAATGCAATGTTGCGTTATTTTTCTTTGTTGCCGGCGTTTATTTTTTCTACCGGGGACTTGAACGGCCGATTTGGTTTTTGCTGTCAGCAATAATGTTCGCAATTGCCATTCCTTCCTATCATTCCCAAAGAATAGTAACGCCAGCAATTATTTTGATACTTTTTTTAAAGTACAGGAAAAAACTTTTCGCAGAAGGCTTCCGACGGTTCACAATAACTGCTCTGATAGTTGGGATACTAATATCTTTACCAACACTAAGTATAATGTTTACTCCCGGGTTTTTGGCCAGAGCATCCGGACTAAACATTCTCTCGCACGAGCGACAAATGCCTGCCGGGTTTTTAGAAGATTACAGTGGTGTCTTTTCTCCTATTATTAATAGTTCATGGTTTCTATCTGCTTGGGAGTTTGCCTCACTTTATGTTTCATACTTTTCCCCGCGCAATATGTTTATTCTGGGAGACTCTGGTTTTCGGGATTCATACCCTGAACTTGCAACATTTTTTATATGGCAGTTTCCTTTTTACTTTTATGGTTTGTATCTTTTAGTAAAAAGGCGCGATTTGGGCGAGCTTCGTTTTTTTACACTTGTCCTTCTTCTTATTGCTCCAATACCAGCAGCACTCACTCGTGATCCTTATTCAACAATTCGAGCGCTTCCGCTTGTTGTTCCACAGCTGATTATTATTAGTTTAGGTATGATTGGTTTTTGGGAACATCTTAAAAACCGTCTCTTGAAAATTGGAGCGCTATCTCTTTTAGTTATTCTTGTCCTGTATTCTATTGCTAAACTTTATAGCTCGGCAATTATTCTTAATGAACATTTCCGGGGTTTCTATTGGGATTACGGATGGGAAGAAGTTGTAAAAACTGTAAAATATGAACTTGATCCAAAGTTGCCGATTGTTGTTGATAATACACGTTTTGAACCTTATAGCCAATTTTTGTTTTTATTAAAATACCCGCCAGAGAAATATCAAGAGGAAAATTACGAAGTCCCCCTTTCCGAGTATTACACAAACATGAATCGCAATAGGACCAAAATTATTGGAAACATTAAAACCCGCGCTATTTTTTGGGAGGAGGACTTATCAATAGAACAATATTTAATAGGTGATAGTTTAACAATTTCTTACGGTCAGATTAAAGAACATAAACTCGAGCTTATCCGTGAAATTTTTTATCCCGATGGAGTGGTTGCCTACAGGATTGTTAAGACTAGAAAAATATAATAATGAAAAAATTTTTGTTCCTAACATTTATCCTAGCTTGCGCCATAAGGTTTCTCTATTTTCCTGAAAATGTTTATTTCGGTTTTGACCAAGCACGAGATGCGTTCGAATCATTAGATATATATAAGAATTTCAATTTCAAAATTATTGGTCCCTCAACGGCCGCAGAAAATCTTTTCCATGGTCCTCTTTATTGGTATCTTATTGGTCCGTTCTACTGGTTGAGCGGAGGCAATCCGGAAATTCCCGCTGCATTCTTACTTATTCTTAATGCTCTCGGAGTTTTTAGTATTTTTTGGATAGGAAAAATACTTTTCAATCCGGTAGCAGGAGTGCTTGCAGGATTTTTGTACGCTGTTTCTTTTGAGCAAACACAGTATGCACTCTATTTTGGCAATCCTGCACCGGCGGTATTAACAGTAATGACGTTTTATGCAGGATTGGCATTTTTTGTTTTTAAGAAAAATTGGATTGGTTTGCCAGTCTCTCTTTTTGCTCTTGGCTTATCAATTCAGTTTGAATTTTTTCTCATCTATTTAAGCTTTATTTTTGTAATCATCGTTGCGATTTTTAAGAAAGAGATAATTCCCCAAATGACAATTCCAAGAATTTTGGTATCACTTTTTTCTTTTTCCATTTCAGTCTCAACATTCGTACTTGCTGAAATAAAGTTTGGTTTTAGAACGGTCACAACGCTTATTGAAACATTTACATCAATTGGAAAATTTCAATCGGAAACTTTCCCGCTGTTTGCATATTGGAATAAATTAATTTTACATGTAAATGATAATCTTGTGACGGGCAATAAAACAACCCAAGTTTTAATACTTTCTACTTTGCTACTTTATTTCTTTTATTTAATTCTTAATAAAAAAAACAGTTATAAGCAAATTACCTTTTTAATTATTTGGTTTTTATCGAGCATCTTTTTATTCCTTTTTGGAATACCGAAGCTTTATTATTCAAACATTGGTATTGCCCCTGCACTGCTCTTACTTGTTGCCTACATAATTTCAAAAATCTATGTAAGTAAAAAACCAATCGCAATAACTTTGATGATTGTTATTTTGGTAAGCAATTTAGTCCTTATTTCAGAAAGGAATTCTAAGGGTGTAATAAATGACATTTATGTTCAAGAGGGGATGCTTCTTTCCCGAGAAAAACAAGCGTTGGATTTTATATATCAGCAAGCGAACAAGAAACCAATTGTGGTATCAGCGCTCACTATGCCTTTAAAGATAAATACAACGTGGGCTTATCTTTTTAACTGGTATGGGAAGAATAATTATGGATACTTACCGTATTGGGCAGGTGAAGCAGCACCTGGCTATCCAGGATTTTTACCTTCTTGGCAGTCGCAAGAAGAGGAGTATATAATGTTTAGCATTATCGAGCCAACACGGGGTGTGCGTTACGCGTTTGTTGAACAGTATCTGTCTGAACAAGAGCAATACGGAACGGTTGTTGAGGAAAAATTTTTTGGTGATAAATCTTCTTGGTTGATAGTTCAATTGCGCAAGGAGTAACCCAGAAAGTATAAAAAATAAATGAAAGACACACATACTATAGCAGTACGTTTACACAAGAATGTTCCTCCTGATTGGTACGAACGCTCCATTAAAAGAAATCTGCTTCAGCGATTTTGGCACACGAGACGATTTTCAGAAGTAGGCAAATTTGTTGAGCCAGCAGAAAACATTCTTGATATTGGTTGTGCTGATGGAACGTTTACTAAAATAGTATTTCAGAAAACTGGTGCACGAAAACTTGTTGGGATTGATGTGCTCAAGAGTTCGATTGATTATGCAAAAAAGAGATTCTTTAAAAACAAACAAATGAAATTCAAAGTTTCTGATGCGCATAATCTTCCTTTTAAGGCGCAAGAATTTGATGCAGTATTTTGTCTTGAGGCGCTTGAGCATGTAGTTGACCCTTCAAGAGTCCTACAGGAAATTTATCGTGTTCTCAAAAAAGGTGGATATGCAGTTATTTTGGTGCCTAGTGAAAATTGGCTTTTCCACGGTATCATTTGGCCGCTTTGGCAGATGTGGCCAGGTAAAAATATTTGGGAAGATACGCATCTTCATAATTTTTCAAACAATTTTCTTGAAAAATTACTGGAACAATCAAGCTTAAAGATAAAAGAAAATAAAAAGTTTTTATTGGGAATGCTCCATGTTGTTAAGGCGGTAAAACAATAAACAAGTTTGTTTCTCGCCGTCAAAGGCGGCTCAAAATGACAGTATCACTTGTTATACCAAATTGGAATGGTAGAAGTCTGATTGAGAAAAATATTTCTAGCTGGTTAGCGGTTGGGGCAGACGAGGTGATTGTGGTAGATGATGGGTCGTCTGATGACTCTGTCGAGTTCATCAGAAATTTCCAATTTCCATCCGCCAGCTGGCGGACCAATTTCCAATTGATCGAAAACAAACAAAATCTTGGATTTGCAAGAGCAGTGAATAGGGGTGTAGCAGTTGCCAGTGGTGATATTATTATTCTTTTGAACACCGATGTTAAGCCAGAGCCAGGAATTATTGATGCAATAATGCCCCACTTTAAAAGCAAAAAAGTTTTTGGTGTTTCTTTTAACGAAGGAAGGTGGTCGTGGGGTAAGGGGAAATGGTTAAATGGATTTTTTGAGCATGGGCCAGGATCTCAAATAAAGGAGACACATACTACATTTTGGATATCTGGAGGAAGCGGTGCATTCAGGAAGTCTATATGGGATAAGTTAGATGGCTTTTCCACAATTTATAAGCCTTTTTATTGGGAAGATGTTGACCTTTCATATAGAGCGGCCAAAAGAGGATATAAGCTTTTATGGGATCCAAAAGCACAGGTGATACACCAACATGAGGGGACAATAGGAAAATATTTTTCAAAAAAATATGTAAGTTTTATCCAAGAGCGTAATCAATTACTTTTTATCTGGAAAAATATAACAAGTCCTAAAATGTTTCATGAGCATATAGCTGGTTTAGTAGGAAGAATTGTAAAATCCCCAGGTTATATGAGAGTTGTTTTGGCTGCCATAGTAAAATTACCAGAAATAAAGAAATTAAGAAATAAAGAAATTAGAGAGTCAAAAATAACCGATGAGCAAATTTTTGCACAATTTAAATAAAATGGTCTCAATAATTATTGTCAATTACAATACAAAGCGATTCATTATCCCCTGTATTAAATCAATTGAAAGATTTGCGCCTAAAGATACGGAAATTATTGTAGTGGATAATGCATCCACTGATGGCAGTGTGGAAGAACTCAAAACCATAACTAAAAACTTAAAATTAATAGCAAACAAAGAAAATCTTGGGTATGCTAAAGCTGTAAATCGTGGAATAAAATCTTCGCATGGAGATTATTTGTTCATTCTTAATCCGGATACAAAACTAACAGATGGTGCAGTTGACGAGTTGTTAACATTTTCAGAAACTCATGAAGATGCGGGGGTGGTAGCGCCCCAGTTATTAAACCCAGATGGTTTTGTACAACCATCTTGTTATCATGAGGCGACAGTTTTTAGTGCAATAAAAGAATATTTTTTGGGGATAAAAGGCGCTTACGATAAATACGTGCCGCGGGGAGATACACCCACACGAGTTGATGCCGTCGTTGGTGCGGCAATGTTCGTTCCACTGTCAACCGTTAAAAAGGTCGGTTTATTGGATGAACGATTTTTTATGTACTTTGAAGACTTGGATTATTGTCGGAGAGTTAGACTCTCTTCGCTTAGAGTTTATTATTTACCAAAAGCTCGGGTTTACCACGAGCATGGGGCAGTCACCCGTACGGTTCCTGAGAAGGCAAGGAAATGGCTCATTAATTCTTCCAAAATATATCACGGACTAGTAAAACATACATTGTTAACAATAGTTTTATGGTTGGGGCAGAAGTGGAAAAGACTGTTGAAGTTTACTTAGTAAAGCCAAACATAGGATCGGTCAGATTTGCATTTTGGCCACTGCAGCTTTTAATAATTTCTGCTGTAGGAGGAATTTTTTCAGGAGGTATAACCTTTATTTGACCAAATAGTTTTTCATTTTGGCCTTGCGCAAGATGAGGGGGTAGTACAATTGAATAAGTTGCACTTCCCGGCTGAATTTGTGTTGTTTTCAAGTTATTCATCCAAAAAAAATAGCGAAATCCTACGTTTTCTCCTGGAGAAGTAATATACGAGATTGCAACACATGGCAAACCGTGCTTTTTGGCATCTTCTGTAATAAAAGCTGCCGCGCCTTTGCGCTCTACATACCCTTTATGGTAAATATCCGTTGTTAAAAAAAAGAATGAGTTTTTGAAAAAGATGACAAGTAGTATACTAATGGTCAAGTATTTGCCAAGAAGTGAGGATTTATAGAGCAGATAAAGAAGAAGGGTAGCTATGGTTAAAAAGATAATCTCAATATTTGCAAAATAATATTCTGAGATTATAGTTGAGGAGAATGTATAAAAGAGAACAATAGTACCTATCCATACATAAAAAATCGCCAGTTCTCGAATATGAAGAAGTTGCTTCTTAACAAGGAATATTCCTGACAGAAACAGCAGCGCAACAAGAAAATAATGATTTATAAATGGTGAGCCTTGAGGGTAGAAAAATAAACGGATAATATCTCCTACCATCTTGATAATAACAAGCTGCATTTTTTCAAATCCTGTTCCTCCGCCTTGATTTATGGAAAGATTTTGGATGAAGCTTGTTGTCTGAGAAAAATTATGTCTTGTCTCAAAAAGAATAAGCGGTAAGGAAGTAACAAAAAAAGCAAAAACAGATAGAAAAATTTGCTTCAAAGGGGGAATTTTACCAGAGAAAACCAGTGCTACTGGTACAGCTATAAGGGCTGGAGCAAGAGCAATATGGATATGCCATATCAGTCCGATTAAAATACCAAGCAAAGGGAATACAGAAAAGTTTCCCCGTCCAATCATTAGAACTGTGTAAAAATACCAGACAAGCCACAAGTTTGTGGGAGTGCTTGGCACAACACGGCGATCAAAAATTACCAGCGAAAGTAATATGGCATACAAAAGTGCTATCACGAGACCTACTTCTTTGTTGAATAGTTTTGAAAATACATAGTAGTAGCTCGCGACAGTCAATACCCCCATGATTGTTATAGGTATGACGGCTCCCACCGGATCCATATTGGTAAGAAAGAAAAATGGGACAAGCAAATAATAGAAAGCAGGGCCGATAAATATGCCAGGGGCAGTGGTGAGTTGTCCGATAAGTCTCGGGTGTTTATCGACGACAATATCCTTAACAATCCAAGAGTAAAGATCACCATCTTGAGCAAACTCAAACCACTCTATAAGCTTGTAAGCTCTGAAAAAAAGTGCGATTATAAGAATAAGGCAAAGTAATACTAAATGGGGATGTTTTTTTGCATAGTTGATAAATTTTCGTATGTTAGGCATTTTGATAATCCTTGATGACATACTCGCCTCGCTCAAGCTTTGGCGAAGCGGGTCAGCGTTCAATTCATCTCCTTTAATAAATTACGGAGTATTCTTGAATGCTGTTATAAACTTTAACATATTAATGTATACAATGGAAAAGATATGAATAAAAAGATAGTATTGGTAATTATTCTGCTTATTGCTTCGTTTTTGAGATTATGGAAAATTTCAGAAGTACCTGTTTCCTTGTTTGGGGATGAGCTTGATGTAGGGTATCACGCATATTCAATTTTAAAGACAGGCAAGGATTACTCTGGGAATCCATGGCCGCTTCATTTCCAGAGTTTGGCAGAATGGAGAACGCCACTTTATTTATATTCGGCAGTTCCTACGGTTGCATTATTTGGTATTTCACCTCTAGGAGTTCGATTGCCTGCTGCTATTTTTGGAATATTAGGGGTGTTGTTTTTTTATTTGTTGGTGGAAGAGTTATTGAGATCGGCGGGTCCTGCCCCGGGTTTCCCTCCCGCCAGTGCTCGCCTCGCCAGTGGGCGGGCTGCGCGCGTGTCGGGATCCCTTCCGCCCGTGTCACCCGCCTCGATTCTGCCTCTTATTGCAGCTTTGCTGCTCGCAATTTCTCCATGGCATATCCAATATTCTCGAGCAGCTTTTGAAGTAACCCAAATGCTTGCGTTTTTTTTGGCAGGTTTATGGTTATTCTTAAAAGGTC
>CAYTZB010000004.1:81225-92339 GCA_964442455.1 uncultured Gammaproteobacteria bacterium | reverse complement strand
GAAGAAACTAAAGCAGAGGAAAAAGCAGTCACCAAATCTGCGGTCCCGCAAGAGCAGGAAACACAAAAGGCCGCGTAGATATGGAAAAGAGACGTTTATGGAAAACAGAAATAGAACACCCCGCCCTCCAATTGTTGCCGTTTTGGGTCACGTGGATCACGGTAAAACGACGTTACTTGATGCGATTAGGAAGACCAATGTTGCAGCTCGTGAGATTGGTGGAATTACCCAGCACATTGGTGCCTACCAAGTAACCACTCCTCAAGGATATGCCATTACTTTCATTGATACCCCAGGCCACGAGGCCTTTTCAGAAATGCGCTCTCGGGGCGCAAATGTTTCCGATATAGTACTCCTTGTTGTTGCCGCAGATGATGGAGTCAAACCACAAACACGAGAATCGCTTGCCCATATCAATGCAGCAGGCGTTCCCTTTATCGTCGTCCTCACCAAAGTAGACTTACCCACTGCCCAACCCGAGAGAGTGAAAGATGAGTTAGAAAAAGAGGGGGTGCAACTTGAAGGGAGAGGAGGAGAGGTGGTTGTGGTCCCCGTCTCTGCCAAAACAGGCGACGGTTTGGAGACACTTTTGGAAATGATAAACTTGGTGGCTCAAATGCATGAGGTGAGTGGGAAAGAGTCTGCGCCGCTTGAGGCGGTGGTCGTTGAATCGCAGTTTGAGAGTAAGCGGGGAGCGCTTGCAACCGTGGTGGTTCGGGAGGGAAAAATTTCTGTTGGGGATTTTATTCATAGCGATGGAGTCGAAGGGAAGGTGAAAGCACTTTTTGACGAGCGTGGAAAACCTATGGAGGTTGTACTCCCTGGACAGCCAGCACAAATTTTAGGATTCGAGTCAGTACCGCAAGTAGGTTCAAAGGTGGTTGCCCCTGTGAAGAGAGTGGAAGGTGAGAAAGAAGAAAAGATGCCCCCGGGTTCCCCGCCGGCAGAAAAAGGCGAGGGTGGATTTCCATTTGTTGTTAAAGCAGATACCGTCGGTCGCCTTGAAGCCCTGCGAGCGAGTTTGCCCCCTGAAGTGAGCGTTCTTTCTGCAGGAGCGGGGGAAGTGACTCCCAGTGACGTGATGTTGGCAAGTTCTTTTGGTGCCACGATTCTCGGTTTTGGAGTGAAAACTCCCTTGCCGGTGTTGAAGCTTGCCGAAGAAGAACACGTGCGAGTCGTGTCATTTTCAATTATTTATGAAGCGCTTGACTGGGTGAACAAAGCGATAGCAGGCAAAGAAGAGGAGAAATTGGTGGCGGGAAGGGCAGAAATTGTCGCCGAGTTCCCCTATGGTGAAAAGGGAAAGATTGCAGGAATAAGGGTGACAGAGGGAAGAATTACAAGAGCGGGCACGTTGACACTTTTAAGAGACGGTAAGGCAATGGGACAAGTGAGGATTAACTCAATGAGACAGAAAGAGAAAGGTATCGATATACTAGATAAGGGAGGAGAGTGCGGAGTTATTTTCTCAGGAAAGATTGATTTTAAAGTCGGGGATGTGATAGAATCGACAGCAGGTAAGTAGATACCCAATTATGGATACCAATAGATTTCAGCAAATACTTGCCCAATCACACAATATTCTGGTTGTCCTTCCGAAAGACCCTTCCTTTGATATGGTTGCGGCAGCGCTTTCTCTTTCCCTTTCGCTTTCAAGTTACGGGAAACAAACAAGTGTGTTTTGTTCCTCGCCAATGGTAGTCGAATTTAACAGATTGGTGGGGGTAGACAAGGTTGCCCGTGAGGTTGGTGACAAAAACCTTACCATTATCTTACGAGATTATCCTGCGACTAATATTGAGCGGGTGAGTTACAACATAGAAAATGGCCAGATGCAGCTCACTATTATCCCAAAAGCCCAAGCATCTGCCCCAAGGCCCGAGCAGCTTTCCCCCTCATATGGAGGCATGAGTGCAGATACCGTCATTTTAGTGGGAGTAAAGAATGAGGAAGAAGTAGGTGAAGGAGAGGTGACGCAAGAGCTCGCAAGAGTTCCACAACAAGTCGTAATCTTGCAAGAATTTGCCCCTGGGGCAATGGGAAGAAGGAGAGGAGCGCTTGAACTGGTGGATCCTCACGCAGCATGTGTGTCAGAAGTAGTAGGCAATCTTCTCTTGGTGAGTAATTTACCACTTAATGAAGATGCGGCGGGTAACTTAATGGCGGGTATAACGGTTGCCACGGACAACTTTACCGCGCGACGGGTAAGAGCTGAGACGTTCGAGCTTGTGGCGAAACTCGTACGAGTGAGAGGACGCGCAGGAAGCCACGAGCAGTATCAACCCGTGCAAGAAAAAGCCCAAGAAGAGCCTTCGGCTCCTCAAGATTGGTTAGGCCCAAAAATATACAAAGGGACAACTCTGCCGTAATAGAAAGAAAATATTTTTTCATTGGACATTTAAAAAACGTGTGATATAATAACACTGATGTAATTCTAGGCCTTGATAAAATACAATCAAAGCTTGGAACTACACGACTGACATGGCATTGTCTTCTAACGAAAAGAAGGATATTATTGAAAAATTCGGTCAAGGAAAAAATGATACTGGAAGCCCCGAGGTACAAATAGCCCTCCTGGCCTATCAAGTTCAAAAACTTACCGAACATCTTAAGGCCCATAAAAAGGATGATCATTCACGACGGGGGCTGCTTTCTATGGTAGCAAAGAGACGTCGACTAATGAGCTATCTTGAGCGAAAAGATAAGGAGCGTTATGAAACACTCCTTAAGAAGTTAAAAGTTGAAAAGCTTCCATGAAAAAAATTACACACGAGATAGAAATAGCGGGTAAGCCACTGACGCTTTCAACAGGAGATGTGGCACAATTCTCGAACGCGGCAGTGCTCGCACGCTATGGAGATGTGATGGTGTTGGCAACTGTCGTTGTCAGGCCGAGCGCGCAAGACCCTGGTTACATGCCGTTGACCATTGAGTATATGGAGCGGCTCTATGCGGGAGGCAGAATTAAAGGGAGTCAGTGGGTAAAACGAGAAGGAAGACCAACTGATGAAGCAATACTTTCGGCCCGGTTGGTCGATCGTTCTCTTCGTCCTCTCTTCCCCAAAGAATACCGTGATGAAGTGCAAATTATCCTTACTGTTCTTTCTGTTGATGGTGAAAACGATCCGGCAATACTTTCTGCGGTTGCCGCTTCTGCGGCACTCGCCCTCTCTGGAGCTCCGTGGAATGGACCCATAGGCGTGGTAAGAGTTGGTTCAATCAATGGGTCCTTTGTTGTCAATCCAGTTGATTCAGAACTTGCGTTCTCAGACCTAGACTTGATAGTTACAAGTAAGGGTGACTCAATTATCATGCTTGAGGCGGGCGCCAATGAGGTGCCCGAGGAAAAACTGCGTGAGGCAATGGAAACTGCACTTGCGGCAACCAAAAAGATAGAGGAGGGAATTGCGCAGTTTGTAAAGAAAGTAGGGGTCAAGGAACTTCCTTCTCGTGCCACGCGCAATAGCGCGTTGGTTTCCAATATTGAGAAAAAATATGGTGAAGATATTGAAAAATGGGCACAAGGGCGAGCAACGCAAAAGACCACTGAAGAGGAGGGAGCGCAGTTGCGTTTAAGGATACGAGAAGACATGGGAGGAACTGACCAAGAAATTTCTGGTGCATTTGAAGAAATTATGAGAGCACGTATGAGGAAGAAACTCATCCGCGGTACCCGCTCTGACGGTAGAGCACCCACTGAAATTCGGCAAATTTCCGCCGAGATAAACGTCTTGCCCAGAACTCATGGGTCGGCAATCTTTACCCGTGGACAAACGCAGGTATTGACGGTCACCACCCTTGGGTCGCCTTCACTTGAACAACACATCGAGTCGCCTGAAGGCGAGGAGACAAAACGCTATATCCATCATTATTCAATGCCACCCTTTGCGACCGGTGAGACGGGAAGAGTGGGCTGGCCCTCTCGGAGGGAAATTGGACATGGGGCATTGGCTGAACGTGCACTTTTGCCGGTAATCCCCAAAGACGATAAATTTCCCTACACTATTCGTGTGGTTTCCGAGATACTTTCTTCAAATGGGTCAACCTCGATGGCTTCTGTATGTGGCTCGACGTTGTCACTTATGGATGCGGGTGTTCCTATTACGCGTCCGGTTGCAGGCATTGCCATGGGATTGGTGGTTGAACCTTCGGTAGGTGCTAAAGATGGAACAGTAGTTGTGCTTTCTGACATTACCGGTATTGAGGACGGTACCGGAGATATGGATTTTAAGGTTGCGGGAACAATAGAGGGAGTAACGGCATTGCAGCTTGATGTGAAGACCAAATTACTCACGCTCCCAATCCTTGTCGACGCGCTCGCTCAAGCACGGGAGGGAAGACTCTTCATTCTTGAGAGGATGAAAGAAGCACTCCCTGAGCCCCGCACCACTCTTTCTCGGTATGCGCCTCGTGTGGTAGTGCTTCATGTGCCTACTGAACGTATTGGAGAAGTAATTGGTCCCGGTGGACGGGTGATTAGAAAGATTATTGCAGAAACAGGAGCACAAGTAGAAGTAGAGGATGATGGGACGGTTAATATCTCAGGTGTTGCTGACGAGGCGGTTGAGAAGGCAAGATCTATTATTGAAGGATTAACCCATGAAGTGAAACCAGGAGAGGTGTATGAGGAGGGCGAGGTTAAACGAATTCAACCCTTTGGTGCGTTTGTTGAGATTTTGCCCGGGAAGGAAGGATTAGTTCATATTTCAGATCTCTCGGATGAGTTTATACACGATCCAACGGACGTAGTCTCAGTAGGACAGAAGGTAAGAGTGAGGGTAAAAGAAATAGATGAACTGGGACGGATTAATCTCACGATGAGGGAAGGCGAGGAACGAAAAGTCCCGCGTCCTGAGGAGCAACTCACCGAACAAAGGAGATTCGCTCCTCGTGGGGGACGTGCCCCCGCCCCCCGCCGCAGTCGTGCTCCCCACTTTCCCCCCTCACGGTATTTACCAAAACCGAGAAGGTATTAAAGAGGAATTGAAAATTCTTCCTAAAAAGGGTTAAATAAAACCATGCCCGTGCAAAATGCATCCGAAGATGAACTCGCTTCTCTTACCAAAAAAATTGCAGATGTAGGAATTCCTGAGGATCTTGCCGAGACGCTCCGAGCACGCATCGAACGACTCGCCTCGCTCGCCGTTCCGTTCTCAGAGATTGAGCGATTTATTGAGTATGTACAATGGCTTATTACACTTCCTTGGCGAAAGAGAACACAGGATACACTCGATATACCCAGTGCACAAAAGGTTTTGGATAGTGCGCATTACGGTTTGCAAGAAATTAAAGAGCGTGTGCTCGAATATCTTGCTGTCATGAAACTTTCTCGGGAAAAGGGTGGGGAGAACTCTCTGCGCGCACCAATTTTATGTTTTGTTGGGCTAGTGGGAACAGGTAAAACCACCATTGCCGCATCCATTGCCCGAGCGCTCGGGCGAAAATTTGTACGTATTCCCTTTGGAGGACTGGGTGATCCAGGGATGTTGCGAGGAGAAGCGCGTTTTCATCCGGGGAGCCAACCAGGACAAATAGTGAGGTCGCTCGTTCGAGCAAACGCGAAAAATCCAGTCGTTTTACTTGATGAGATTGATAGAGTCGATGAGCGGACACGTCCCTCGATTATGGGAGCGTTGGTTGAAATTTTAGATCCTGAGCAAAACAGAGGGTTTCTTGATGCCTATATTGATTACCCTTTTGACTTATCAGAAGTCCTTTTTATTGCCACTGCGAATAACACGACCAACATTGCGACTGCAGTGCTGGACCGTCTTGAGGTAATACAGATGCCTTCGTATACTGATGAGGAGAAAATAGTAATTGGTCGGGATTTCTTGTTACCCCGGGCGTTAGAGGAAGCAGGGCTCTCGCGCGATACAATACTCATTGCCGACTCTGTCTGGCCCACAATTGTACGGCCACTTGGTTATGATGCAGGAATGCGGACACTGGAGCGAACTATTGAAGGAGTTGTGAGAAAAATCGCAAAGTTGGTTGTTGAGGGGCGCGGTGTTACATTTCAATTGAATGAAAGTAATATAAAGGAGTTTTTACCTACGTGGTAACAATGAAATACCCTTTTAATTAAATGAAATCAGAGGATAAAAAGAAACAATTAGAAAAACTTAAAAGAGACATGCATGAAGATAAAACTCTTCCTTTACGAAAAGGTGCGACGCAGCTTGTATTTGGAGAGGGAAACCCAGATACGGACACATATTTTTTAGGGGAAGCACCCGGATATTGGGAGGATAAACAAGGGAAACCCTTTGTCGGGCAAGCAGGAAAGTTGCTCGATCAATTAATTGAAAGTATAGGATTCAAACGGGAAGATATGTATATTTCAAATGTTGTGCGATTTCGACCACCTGAAAATCGCGATCCGACGCTTTCTGAAATTAAAGCGTTCGAAAAATATGTAGATAGTGAGATTGAAATTATTAATCCTAAAGTGATTGTAACGTTAGGGAGATGGTCAATGGGAAAATTTTTGCCTGATACGCTCATAAGTCGTGTACATGGAAAACCTCAAAAGATAGACTGGCATGGCCGAGGTATAATAGTGATACCTATGTACCATCCCGCAGCAGCCCTTCATCAACCGCAATTACTAGACCAGATGAGGAATGACTTTAAGGTAATACCGAAAGTGTTAGAGGAAGTGGAGAAAGAAAAAGTGAGACAACTTGATTTAATTTAAAAATTAAGAATTTATGGACAAACTCAAATTTATTGCTATTTCAGGAACTACCGGTGTGACAGAAAACATGTATGTGTATGAGTATGGCAACGATATTATCGTTGTTGATTGTGGAGTGGGATTTCCTGAAGAAGCAACGTACGGCGTTGATTTGGTGATTCCCGATTTCTCATATCTTTTGGAGAATAAGCAAAAAGTGCGCGGGTTATTCGTGTCTCATGGGCATGAGGACCATTACGGTGCCATCCCCTTTTTACTAAAAGACCTTGATATACCCATTTACACCACTCCTTTGACCGCGGGATTTATTCAAGAGAAACTTGCCGATTATAAGGTGCGAGGTGGACGGATTACGACTCTTAATCCGGATAAAGATGTAACAAAACTTGGTAACTTTACAGTTGAAGCCTTTCGGGTAACTCATTCGGTCCCCGATTCAGTTGGTTTTTGTATTACGACTCCTCTCGGGAAGATATTCCATGTGTCAGATTATAAGTTTGACTGGACCCCGGTTGACCAGCGACCATTCGATACTGCGCGGGCGGTAAAGTTAGCAGAAGGAGGGGTGGTAATGCTGGTGTCTGATTGTCTGGGTGCAACCTCTGAGGGATACACGAAGTCAGAACTTGAAATAGAGAAAACAATTGAGATGCTTATTGAACACGCGCCGAAGCACGTGTTCTTTACTACAATTTCTTCGAACATTTCCCGCATGCGCCAAGCAATCCATGCTTCACAAAAAGCGGGACGCACTGTTGCGCTGGTAGGAAGATCAATTGAGCGTAAACTGGAGATTGCCTCTCGTCTTGGTTTTATTTCATGGGATAAAGGGATAGTTGTTTCCACTCGCGAGGCGAAAAAATTGCCGCCCCAGAAGATGACCTATATTATTTCGGGATGTTATGGCCAGCTGGGTTCAGCGCTCTACCGGCTCTCACTTGATGAACATCAGTTTTTGCGGGTTGAGGAGGGCGATGTGGTTATTTTTTCGGCTGATCCCTCGCCTCCGGGGACCGAACAATCGGTGAATTATGTGGTTGATAATCTTATTGAGCGAGGTGCAGAAGTACATTATTACGAAACACAGGAAGATTTACATGTTTCAGGACATGGTTCACAAAAAGAATTAGAGATGCTTGCGGCTACTCTTCGACCACGATATCTTGTTCCTATTGGAGGAACAGTGCGACATATGAGGGCCTATACAAAGTTGGCACAAAGTATGGGACTTTCGGCACAAAATGTGTTTGAATTACGTGAAGGAGACACGATTGAGATGACACGTGATGGTGCACGGCGTGGCACGCCAGTGCCGGTGAAAGAAGTGCTCGTTGATGGTTTGGGAATTGGAGATGTGGGGAATGTGGTGTTGCGTGACAGAAAAACCTTGGCTCAAGAAGGAATTGTTGTCGTAATCACTCAAATTGATAGAAGAACAGGAGATGTAGTGGGTAAACCTGAACTAATAAGTAGAGGATTCGTATTCATGAAAGAGCACCAAACCCTCCTTGACGAAGCGGCAAAGCTTCTGGTCAACCAGATTAAGAAAAGAAGCAAAAAAGGAGATGGACGACATGTGAGGGAAATTGCAATTGATACTCTTGAACGTTTCTTCTTTGACCGCATCGCCCGCCGCCCAATGATTCTCCCCGTCGTGGTAGAGGTATGATGGTGAGTGATATAATGGTTCTACCATGGCTCGGCGCAAACTCACCATTCGTCATTTTCGGTTGCATATAAAGAAGCAAACAGTCTATTCTATTGCACAAATTACTTTCTTTATTACTGCGGCATTAATTATCCTTTCTTTCTCAAGAAGCGGACAGTGGTTGGTTTCTTTCAACAACCTCATATTTTCGCTCTTCTCGTGGACAGTGTTCTTGCTCCCCTTCCTCTTTATTGTTGCAGGGTTTATGTTTTCTAAATTGCGCACGCCTCTTAATTCCCCCAATGTCTTTGTTGGCTTTCTCCTCTTTCTTGTGTGCGCTATGGCGGCAACGAAGGCTGGGATATTTGGCGAACAGTTGTTTCTTGCCGTTGCCGCACTTATCACTACCCCTGGTGCGTTTCTTCTCTTTCTTGCAGGCGTAGTAGTCGGTCTGTTAGTCCTCTTCAATACCTCACTTGATCAGGTTATCTCTGTTATCCTTACGGGCTTTGGTTTTTTAAAGGGGATCTTTGGAAGGCGGATGCCAGCAGTTGCAAAATCTTCTTTGAGAGTTTCTGGCGGAGAAGCAAAACCCGCTCCCAAGTCAACCACTGAGCAGACAGAACTAACAGAGGAGCTGGTGACCAATGTGCCGGGGCAAACACGAGTGTGGCAGTATCCACCGCTTTCGCTTCTTGCGGATAGCGTGGGAGGAAAAGCCGAGCGGGGTGATATTAAGCAACATGCCGCTATTATTGAACGTACCCTTGAGTCATTCGGGATTACCGCTCGGGTTGTTGAGGTAAACTTAGGACCAGCTGTCACCCAATACGCCCTTGAGGTAGGGCTGGGAACAAAACTTTCGAAAATTACAGCACTTGATCGTGACCTGGCGCTCGCACTCGCTGCACCCACTGGACAAATTCGGATTGAAGCGCCCATTCCCGGCCGATCGCTTGTTGGGATAGAGCTTCCGAATCGTTCTCCCGAGTTTGTTCCTCTCAAACGAATTTTAGAATCCGATCAAATGCGTCACACCAAATCAAAACTTGCGCTTGCCATGGGGCTTGATGTGTCGGGTGCTCCAGTGGTTGCTGATTTTGCTCGCATGCCTCACATGCTCATTGCAGGCCAAACAGGGAGTGGAAAATCGGTTGCTATCAATTCCTTTGTTTGTTCGATTCTCTTTCGTGCTTCGCCCGCAGAGGTAAAGTTTATTCTGGTTGATCCAAAGCGGGTTGAACTGACTGGGTATAACAGTATTCCTCACTTACTTACTCCCGTGATTGTCGATCCAGAGAAAGTAGTATCGGCACTTAAGTGGACCATGGCTGAAATGGACCGCCGCTACAAATTGTTTGCACAAGTGGGGGCGAGAAATATCGAGGGTTTCAACGAGCTCTCCGGGTTTCAGGCATTGCCCTATATTGTATTAATTGTTGATGAGCTTGCGGATATAATGCTGTTTGCGCCTTCTGAAGTTGAGAATGCAATAACACGGATTGCCCAAATGTCTCGGGCAACGGGTATTCACCTCATCTTGGCAACCCAGCGACCTTCTGTTGATATTATCACGGGACTCATTAAGGCAAACATTCCTGCCCGCGTGGCGTTTGCAGTTGCGTCACAGGTTGATTCTCGCGTGATTCTTGACGTGCCAGGAGCCGAGAAATTACTGGGAAGAGGAGACATGCTTTTCATTCCCCCAGACCAAGCAAAACCTACTCGTATTCAAGGGACGTATGTATCAGACAGCGAGATAGCAAAAGTTATTGACTTTTTG
Organism: uncultured Gammaproteobacteria bacterium; assembly: GCA_964442455.1. Taxonomy (GTDB): domain Bacteria; phylum Patescibacteriota; class Microgenomatia; order UBA8517; family JACQJR01; genus CAYTZB01. The sequence goes on along the minus strand of CAYTZB010000004.1, from coordinate 82,208 downwards.
AAGCATTCAGGCGTCGTGCCACAATATACAGAAGAAGTGACTGCTATGCCGACAAAGGTGGCAAGAGCAGGAACTATTGAGGAACAAGATAACTTATTTCCCGAAGCAGTGCGCATTATTTGTCAGTATGACAGGGCATCGGCATCACTGCTCCAGCGCCGGCTCTCCATTGGGTATGCGCGAGCGGCACGCATTCTTGATCAATTGGAAGAGGCGGGGGTGGTTGGTCCGGCAGAAGGTGCCAAGCCACGGGAAGTATTGGTGAAGAACGCAGAAGAGTTTCTTGCGTCAATGACGCAATAAATTGTTACATTGTTTTATGGCTACATGGCTAATTTTGTTGATATTTGAACAATTTAGCAATTAAACCATTTAGCCATCTTATTTCTATGAGAACAGTAGGACATTTTATACGGGAAGCGCGGCAACGGCGCAAACTTTCTCTTGTACGGCTTGCGCAAAAGACGAAAATTAAATCACGCTACATTGCGGCGATTGAAAAGGAACAGTGGCAAGCAATTCCTAATTTCGTCACTGCGTCGGGGTTTGTGCGCAATATTGCAGGAGCTCTGGAGATTGATACGGAACACGCGGTTGCATTACTTCGCCGCGATTTTCAAGAACCACGGCAGGTATTCTATTCCGTGAGTAATCCTCGAGTCGTGTGGACACCTAAAACCACACTTATACTCCTGTCGCTTGTCACGGTATTCTTGCTTACCTTCTATTTGGTACGTCAATACCTTACCTATGTGGCCCCTCCCCCTCTTTCCGCGCGAGCGCACAATAATGGAGGGAATACAATAGAGATTAGCGGGAAGACGGATAAGGAAGCAAGTGTGCTTGTTAATAATGAGCCAGTACTCGTTACGGAAGATGGAACGTTCCAGCTGACAATTACTGCCGACTCCGGTCAATCACTCACCATTGAAGCTCGCTCAAGAGGTGGAAAAACAACAAAGAAAGAAGTGATTGTTCCGTAA
>CAYTZB010000004.1:0-81125 GCA_964442455.1 uncultured Gammaproteobacteria bacterium | reverse complement strand
TGAAGCTCGCTCAAGAGGTGGAAAAACAACAAAGAAAGAAGTGATTGTTCCGTAACCTATTGACTAATTAATTTTTAACTTGTAAATTAAAGTCAGCAAGTTTTGAGTTTTTAACCGTTCCTGCCATGCAAGGAATCCAATTATTACTAGGAGCTGTTATTGTTATTCTTACCGCACTGCTCTTTTTTGTGGGCATTCAAGTAATTCTTATTCTCCGTGACGCCCGAACAGTGGTAAAACGGGTGCATGAACTATTAGCAAAAGAACAGAATGGAGATTTTTCCTCACGCAGATTTCCCGGACTCACTCTTTTCAGTTTTCTTACACAGCTATTCACAAAACACCAGTCTCTGCCCGATAACTTTGTCGGTGTAAAGACGAGCTCGTATGAATATGAAGAGAGTAAGAGTCAAACGGACGATGTGATGAAACCTCAAACAAGTGATGATCTTGCTCACATCACCGCCCTTCAAGAGCGTGGCCGCCGGTCCGGCCACTGGCTCGGAGAGAGTGCCTTCTCCGAACCAGAAGGTTCTCCGAACCGGAGGTCTGGCCCGGAGGGCCGCCAGGTCACAGGGTCTGTGACTGGCCTGGAGGGACGCAGAGTATTCTATCGTGAGGGCAAGCCCTTAGCGTAGCCCGAACGACAAGGTTCTGCAAAGCAGGTTCTTAACCTGAAAGGCCAAGGTTCTGCAAAGCAGGTTCTTATCGTGAGGGCAAGCCCCTGGCATAACTCATCTTCTACAGCTATAATGAGCTGGTCATGACAGCAGCGGAGTTAAGACGTGCATTTATAAATTTTTTTGTTAAGCGGGGGCACAAGGAAATTCCGAGCGCGTCGCTTGTTCCAGAACATGATCCGACCGTCCTCTTTACAACCGCGGGGATGCACCCTCTTATTCCCTACCTTTTAGGCGAACCTCATCCGCAAGGAACACGACTCGTTAATGTGCAACGCTGCCTTAGAACTGACGATATTGATGAGGTAGGAGACGCAACGCATAACACCTTTTTTGAGATGTTAGGCAATTGGTCATTTGGAGATCCTGCCTCGCCTGACGGCATCGGTCAAGGCGGGTACTGGAAAGAGGAGGCAATTTCTTGGAGCTTTGAATTTTTGCTTAAAGAACTAAACATTCCTCTTGAGCGGTTAGCAGTTACCGTATTTCAGGGGGATAAAGATGCGCCACGCGATGACGAGTCGATAAAGATTTGGAAAAAGCTTGGACTTCCTGATGACAGAATATTTCCTCGTCCTAAAAAAGATAATTGGTGGGGTCCGGTTGGTGAAACAGGGCCGTGTGGGCCGGATACTGAAATGTTCATCTGGACTGGAAAGGGTGAACCCACTGGAGTACCAAATGAAGAGCCTCTCTGGGTCGAAGTATGGAACGATGTGTTTATGCAGTATAACCGCACCTTCGCCAAGGCTTCGGCGGGCAAGCAAAACCCAGGAGAGTATGTTTACGAACCGCTCAAACAAAGGAATGTTGATACGGGAATGGGACTTGAGCGGATGCTCGCGGTACTTAACGAGAGGGATAGTGTATACGAAACGGATGTATTCGAAGAGACCTACTCTGCAATTGAGAAGAAAATGGCAACATCCGAAATCCGTTTTACCCGAATTATTGCAGACCACATCCGCGCTGCAACATTTTTAATTGCGGACGGCGTAAAACCTTCAAATGTCGAGCGAGGTTATGTAGTGCGGCGTTTGATCCGACGTGCTATACGAAGTGCTCGTCGAAGTGGTATCCCGTGGGGATTTACGCCAGATATTGCCAAAGTGGTAATTAAAACATATTCCTCTATATATCATTTACTCTCTCAAAAAGAACAAGAAATATATGACACGTTACATGAGGAAGAAGAACGCTTTCAACAACCGATTGATTGGCTTGAGCAATACAAACAAGATTTGGAAATAGCAGTTAATCAAAACATAGTCAAGAAAATTGGCGAGATTCCTATTATTGAAAAACATGATTTAGTCTCAGGGCGTTATGTATTTGAAAATTTCCAAACCTATGGTGTACCGCCCGACCTCTCGGAAGATATCATTCACGAATTAGGACTTGAGTATGACAAGGGTGGTTTTCAAAAGGCAATGGAAGAGCACCAAGAGAAATCTCGAACTTCAGCAGTTGGTCGATTTAGTGGTGGGCTTGCCGATCATTCTGAGGCAACGATTAGAGGCCATACTGCTACGCATCTTCTCCACCAGGCCTTGAGAGATGTATTAGGCAACCAGGTCCATCAGACTGGCTCAAATATCACGCCAGAGCGCGTGCGTTTTGACTTTTCATTTGATAGAAAAATGACGGATGAGGAAATTAAACAGGTAGAAGAGGTTATTAATCAAAAAATAAAAGAGAACTTGCCTGTACACTTTGAAATTATGTCCATTGGGCAAGCAAAGAAAGTGGATGCAGTGGGATTGTTTGATGAGAAATATCAAGATAAGGTTAAAGTTTATTTTATTGGAGACTATTCAAAAGAATTTTGTGGAGGGCCACATGTTAGCAAAACCAGTGAGGTTGGTCGTGTTAGAATAGTGAAGGAAGAGTCGGCGGGGTCCAACGTCCGCCGTATCTATATAAAGCTACACTAACGTCAAGCCAGAATAGAGGGCCGCTGGTCCGGAGGAATATATGAAACTTCCTGATATTGCGGAATTCATCGGTAAAAAAGAAAAGACGCCTGAGTTCTTTATTTCGTTTGTTATTGGAAGAAACTGGGTGCAGGGAGGAGTGTGGCACATTGTAGATGGAAAAGCAGAAGTAATTGCCACTGGGACGACTGACGCGTGGCATGATAGTGAGTCGTTCGTTCAGGCAGCGGATGATAGCTTGTCTGCTGCGTTTGGGAAGTTAACCAGCGCTCCTTCCGAAGTGCACTCGGTAGTGTTCGGTTTGCCAAGTTCTTGGGTAGAAAACGGTGTGGTAACATCAGAGCATCTTGCACGGCTCCGCACCCTGTGCGAGCGGTTAGAGCTGAAACCTGCAGGATTTGTGGTCGTGACTGAAGCTATTATTCATTTCTTAAAAGGGAGAGAAAGCGCATCCATTAGTTGTATTTTGGTTGGAATGGAGGAAGAGGAGATAGAGGTGATACTCGTACGAGGAGGAAAACTCGTTGGGACGCAGCTCGTGAGTCGTAGTATTTCCCTCCCCGATGATATTACCGAAGGACTTTCTCGTTTTGGAATTGCACAGCCTCTCCCCGCTCGTATTATTATTTATAATCGAAACGCCCATGAGCTTTCTGAAGCAACACAGCAGTTGTTAAGCTGGGAGTGGCCCTCTTCTTTTTTCCTTCATACACCTAGGGTTGAGTCAGCGAGCGATGAAGTGATTATTACGGCAGTCGCGTATGCTGCTGCCTCTGAGTTGGGAGGTGAAACAGTGGGCAGCGTCCAGGAAAAAACCCAAGAAGAAGTTGTCGAGCCACAAGTAAGTGAAGTGCGTAGTGATATGGAAGAAGAGTCCTCCTCCGCCAAGGCTTCGGACAGCCGTCGGCCAGAGCCTATGGCGTCGGACGAGGGTAAAAAAGAAAAAGTTGAAACCGAAGAGCTCCCCACCGAACGGCTAACTGAGGAAGTGTCCACGCACCCAACTGAGGAGCCTGTCTCGTCTGAAGCGAGTCAAGGCGGGCCCACTGCATTTGGGTTTCAAGAAGTAGCACTCCAAGAAGAAACACCAACGCCGTCCTCCGAATTACCTCCCCGTGAGAACACATTAGCGCAATTGCGAGTACATCTATCTTCATTTTTCCATACATTACTTACTCCTTTTCGTCTTTTGTCGCTACCCTCGAGTGGTCGGTGGGTTGCGGTAGTGGGAGTATTCCTATTAGTGGGTATTGGTGCCTTAATTTGGTTTGTGCCTCATGCAGCGGTCACGGTTTATGTAAGCCCTAAGAATATTCAAGAGACGTTGACACTTTCGGTCGACCCGACCCATCCGCAAAATCCACCACCCGGTATTGTTGCCGCTCGTGTAGAAATCCTTGAGGTAAGTGGGGAAAAGACGACTCAAACGAGTGGCAGTAAAACGGTGGGAGACAGGACAAAGGGAGAAGTAACCGTCTTCAACAATACCTCACAATCTCGTACCTTTGCAGAAGGTACAAGTATAACCGGTCCAAATGGCCTAAAATTTACGCTTGATTCCTCTGTAGTGGTGGCATCCGAATCGGGAGCACCTGAGTACAAGCCAGGAGAGGCAAAGGTTGCAGTGACTGCTTCGGATATTGGTGCTGAATACAATCTTGAACAAGGGAGTATTTTTTCGATTGCAAATTTTGCAACTTCATCTTTTTCTGCCCAGAATGGGAGTGCATTTACTGGCGGTAGTTCTCGGGAGGTGCCCGCGGTCTCCAAAGGGGACCAAGAGCGTCTTGAAAAAGAACTCACTGCTGAGCTCAGAGAGAAAGCAGCTTCTCAAATTACTCAAGAATTAGGAGCGGATGAAACAGTCATTACTGAATCGGTTACACTGCGCGTGACAAAGCGGGAGTTTTCTACCACTGAAGGAAGTGAAGCCCAGACCTTACGACTTACTCTTACGGGATTGGGTGAGGCACTCGTTATTGCAAAGGGCGATCTTACCGCTGCACTTCTTGCAGTTCTGAAGGATAAAGTGCCCGCAGGGTTTTCGCTCAACGAGGACCAACTCTCAGCGAGTATTACTCCTCCGAGTAATGAGGAAGATGAAGAAGAGAAAGGTAAGGGTATTGTGCGTTTCGAAACTACCGTAACGGCCAATCTCCTTCCTGTCATTGATGCTACACAACTTGCACGAACGCTGCGTGGAAAGAGTTTATCAGAACTGCGCGAACAACTCGCGCTCACTCCTGGCTATTCCCGAAGCACTGTTAAATTTTCTCCACCCTTTCCCTTGCTCACTGCTCGTTTACCTCAAAGAGCCAGTAATATTACGATTACCGTCTCTTCCGAGCAATAGGAAGTTGAGTATGAATTATGAATACTGTGTATCGATTATTCGCATTCTTCTTGATACTGGGAGGTATAACACTGGTGCTAGCTGCTGTTTTTCCTATCGCCTCCTATGAGCTTTTCACAGCTCCTCGGTTTAAAACGCATGAGCAGCGTCTCTTATCTCCTCTTGGCCGCGGCAGCGTCTTATCCGGTCAGGTCGTTGACCTTACCCGTGCGTCTAATTGGTTTGTGGGAGCGGAGCATGTCGCCACGCAACCCCTTTCCACTGCGGTTCGCTACTATACCCTGTCTATCCCGAAACTTAGGATTGAGAAAGCAACAGTAGACATTGGGGGGGAGGATTTAAGCAAGAGTCTTATTCATTATCAGGGCACAGGCTTGCCAGGACGGGTAGGAAATGCAGTCGTTTTTGGCCACTCGGTATTGCCTGCCTTTTTCAATCCTAAAAATTATCTTACGATATTCTCAACTTTGCCGACGTTGAAAGCTGGGGATGAAATTATCGCTGATTATGATGGTGTTACCTACAGATTTGTCGTTTCAGAAATGTTTGAGGTTGCTCCTACTGATATACACGTGCTTGCACAACCAAATGATGGTTCATATCTGACGCTTATTACATGCGTCCCGCCTGGTACGTATTTGCGGCGATTGGTAGTTAAGGCAAAGCTTGTCCCACCGAACACATGACAACATTCCTTGGCATTGATGTAGGACTCAACAAAACTGGCATTGCACGAGCGATATCTAGCTTTGCTGAACCACTTCTTGTTATTAGGCACCCCTCGTTAGAAAACCTCGTGAAACAAATTGGTGAACTTGCAGAGCGTGAGGGTGCTGAACAGATTATCATGGGCCTTCCCGAAGGCAAACTTGCACCCTATGCAAAAAAAATAGGGGACGCTTTGCGCAGCAAGGGTTTCAATGTGGTCTTTTGGGATGAGACACTCTCGACAAAAGATGCCATTCGTCTGAGTATCGAGGCTGGTGTTCCCCGTAAGAAACGAAAAGAGCTTGAGGACGCATTTGCGGCGGCGGTTATGCTTCAATCCTATATTGACGCTCACAGAGTGTAAGACTTGACACGAGCTTTGTGGTGCTCTTAAATTGAGGAAGTACGAGGAAGGAAAAGCACCAAGGGAACGCGTTGTAAGCGCGCTTACAAGAATGTTTTAAGCGAGATTACAGCGTTTTTCTTACCACTAGTGTAAATTATTCTTGTGATTAAAACTCTGATAGCTCCAGTTCAGGCATGGTTTATCTCTCAAGGACGGTGCGTGGGATGTGGGAGGGAACTTGGTGGACAAAAACAAGAACAGAGCAAAAAGGTACCAGGCTCTTTGAAGGTAACCTGTGCATGTGGAAGAATCTTCTTAAAAGATAAGAAAACCGGAAGGTATCGTCGCGCCCTCTTCCACGAAGTATAGAAAGAATTTACCTAATTAACCTAATTCCTAATTGACCTAAAGGAAGTCTGATTTCCTAAAATTTTAATCATTGAGAATTGGGATTTATTTAGAAATTAGATATTAGAAATTAGAAATTTTCTAGTGTAATATTGTTTTTGTGAAGACTATATTTCTTACGCTAACATCTGCGTTATTATTGTTCTCTTTCACCCTCCTTTGGTGGCAAAATGCAGCTGCTCCCCCTACCACTGACACTGCTGCCTATCCACTCTTAATTAATCGTGGCATGACTGCCTCTCAAATTGCAGAAAAGCTTAAAAAGGAAGGATTTATTCGCTCGCCACTTGCGTTTCGTACCTTCGTACAGGTTACTGGCAAGTCTGGAAGTATACAAGCAGGCGATTATCGGCTCACCAAGAACTTGTCGCTTCCAACGCTCGTCAACGAGCTTGTGGAGGGACCTATTGCGGTATGGGTTACGCTTCCTGAAGGATTGCGCAGAGAAGAAATTGCGCATAAGGTTGTCTCTGCACTTGGGCTTGATGCATCTTCTCAAACAGTATTTATAAACGAGTTTCTTACACTAACAAAAAGTTACGAAGGATTCCTCTTTCCCGATACCTATTTATTTTTGAAAACAGCTACACCCTCTGCAGTCGTTACGAAACTCACAGACACGTTTGAGAAAAGGGTTGATGAGCCGATAGAAGAAGGAGCACGCGCACAAAATTTAACACTTCGGGAGCTTGTGGCGCTTGCCTCAATAGTTGAGCGAGAAACACGAACGGATGATGAGCGGCCCACTGTGGCGGGGATACTATTGAAACGGTTACGAGCTGGCTGGCCACTCCAGGCTGATGCGACACTGCAGTATGCTATTGCAAGTTCAAAGTGCAAAGTTCAAAGTGCAAAGTGTGAGTGGTGGCCAAATGTAACTTCAGGCGATAAAAAAATAAAATCTCCATACAATACTTACACGAATCGTGGTCTGCCACCTGGTCCTATCGCAAACCCAGGACTCTCGTCAATTAAAGCGATTGCCAACCCTCAAGATTCTCCTTATTGGTTTTATCTTCATGACAGAGAAGGAAGAATCCATTATGCAGAAAACGTCGAAGAACACGCTGAAAATATCCGAAAGTATTTGCAGTAGGAGATGCCCGTGGAGTGCAGATTGTTCTCCTATTGACAAATAAACTTAGTGTATGTTATAAGCAGTATAGGCGTACAGGATACGTCAATTCGTTTGCGTCCCGAAGAGGGACTTTTTTTGCGTACAATAGCATCCGATGACGAAATCCCAACGAACTTTTCTCATCCCACCCAGTACCCATGTAGAACCGCCACTTGATCTTACTCTTGTGCAGCGGGAGTCTTGGGAGTGGTTTCTGCGAGAAGGCATCCTCGAAGCACTCGAGGAAATTTCCCCTGTTGAGGATTTTACTGGGAAGAATTGGGAACTCTCCTTTGGTACACACTCCCACGGCACCCCTTCGATTACTCCCGCTAGAGCACAAGAGAAAGGATTAACCTACAGCGCACCCCTCAAAGTTACCGCAAAACTTCGCAACAAAAAAACAGGCAAAGAAATCTCTCAAGAAGTATTTTTGGGAGACATCCCTCAAATGACAGAGAAAGGAACTTTTATTATTAATGGTATTGAGCGAGTAGTTGTTAATCAGATAGTGCGGGCGCCCGGTGTGTACTTCTCGGGTGAGGAAGATCCGACTTCGGGCAGAATGTTATATAGAGCAGAAATTCGGCCAGTACGCGGTTCATGGCTTGAGTTTGAAGTAGGACGAACTGACGTGATTATGGCACGTATCGACCGACGCCGTCGTGTGTTGGCAACTACGTTGTTGCGTGCAGTGGGTGTGGAGAAGGATGACCAGATACGGGAACTCTTTGCGGATGCGGATATAGAGGAGCGACATCATTACATTACAGCGACCATTGAGAAGGATGGAACAACGAGTACTGATGAGGCAATTTTAGAAATTTACCGAAGGTTGCGCCCTGGAGAACCAGCAGTGCTTGATACAGCAAAGACATTCTTTACCAATCTTTTCTTTGCACCACGTCGCTACAATCTCTCGCGGGTGGGTCGATTCAAAATCAATAAAAAGTTGGATGTGAGCGTTTCCAATACAAAAGAAAATTGGGTACTCAAAAAAGAGGATATCGTGGGGACACTACGGTCCCTCATAGGACTTCAAAATGGACAGGGGAGAGTGGATGACATTGACCATCTGGCAAATAGGAGGGTTAGACGTGTGGGGGAATTGGTAAACACTTATGCGTTCCGTGTGGGACTGTTGCGGCTTGAGCGGTCTGTCAAGGAAAAGATGAGTTTAACCTCAACCGAAGAGAGGATAGTTCCTTCTTTCTTTGTTAATGCACGCCCCGTTATTGCATCCTTAAATGAGTTTTTCCGCAGCAACCAACTCTCGGCCATCCTTGATCAAACTAATCCCCTCTCAGAAATTGATAATTTGCGCCGTTTGACTGTGACAGGACCAGGTGGAATTTCGCGGGAGCGTGCGTCCTTCTCAGTGCGCGATATTAACACTTCACAATACGGAAGGGTTGACCCGATTCGCTCACCAGAAGGACCCAACATTGGACTCGTCACCTACATGGCGCTCTATACGCGAGTTAATGAATATGGATTTTTGGAAGCACCCTACCGCAAAGTGGTAAAAGAGAAAGTGAGAGGAAAGATTCTACCTCGAGTGACTGACGAGGTTGTATACTTGGCAGCTGATGATGAGGAGGAGTACCATATCACCCATGCGGGAGTGCCTCTCACAAAAGAAGGATTTATTGCGCAAGAGTGGGTACCAATGCGGTACCGCGGAGAATTTACTGAAGGGCCTGCAGAAATGGTTGAGTTTATTGACGTCAATCTCCGTGAAGTGGTGGGTACCAGTGCATCCCTTATCCCCTTCTTAGCACATGACGAGGCAAACCGAGCACTCATGGGTACCCACATGCAATGTCAAGCAGTGCCGCTGGTTCAGCCGCGCTCACCCTTGGTAGGTACAGGAATGGAGTCGCTTGTTGCTTCCACTATGGGGTGGGTAGTACGTGCCCAGTACTCAGGCCGAGTAACCTATGTGGATGCCCAGCGCATCGAGGTGACGCTTGATAAAGTGCCCCCTAAGGCCTTGTTCCAGAGTGATACGGTAATCACTCAAGGTAAAAAACAGGTATACCATTTAACCAATTTCAAACGCACATCTCAATCTACCTGCTATCACCAAGTTCCGCAAGTTTCGGTAGGGCAGAAAGTTAAACCAGGCGATTTATTGGCCGATGGCCCGGCAACGGGAAATGGTGAACTTGCTCTCGGGCAGAATTTACTGATTGCGTACTGTTCATTTGAAGGATTGGGGTACGAAGACGCAATCGTGATTTCTGACAGGTTAGTCAAGGAGGATGTACTGACTTCTATTCATATTGAGGAGTATGAGGCAGAGGTGGTTGAGACAAAACTTGGTCCTGAGGAGTTGACACGCGATATTCCCAACGTCGCCGAGACAGATCTGGCGAATTTGGGAGAGGACGGCATTGTGATAGTGGGAAGCGAAGTGGGACCAAATGACATTTTGGTTGGGAAAATTCAACCCAAAGGAGAGACAGAACTCACCCCCGAGGAACGGCTCCTACGCGCCATCTTTGGTGAGAAAGCGCGCGAAGTACGGGATACGTCACTGCGTATGCCTCACGGAGAGCGAGGAACGGTGATAGGATTGACAATTTTAGATAGGGAGAAGGGAGATGAGCTGGAGCCAGGGACATTCAAGAAAATCATTATAAAAGTTGCACAAATTCGCAAAGTCACTGTAGGGGACAAACTTGCAGGACGCCATGGAAATAAAGGAGTCATTTCAAAAATTGTGCCGGCCTCCGACATGCCCTACCTCTCTGATGGGACACCAATTGATATCATTATTTCTCCCCTGTCTGTTCTTGCCCGTATGAATTTGGGGCAACTACTTGAGGCACATTTGGGATGGGCGCTTGTAAAACAGAACGAGGTAGCCGCGATTCCTGTGTTTGAGCGTATTCCCACCTCTCTTATTGAAGAGAAATTAAAAGTTGCAGGGCTTCCTGTGTCTGGGAAAACACGACTGTTTGATGGACGAACTGGACAACCCCTTGAGCAAGAAACGGTGGTGGGTGTAGGTTATATTATGAAACTTATTCATATGGTTGAGGACAAAATGCACGCGCGTTCAACCGGCCCATATTCGCTCGTCACACAACAGCCCTTGGGTGGTAAAGCGCAGATGGGAGGACAACGACTTGGTGAGATGGAAGTGTGGGCGCTCGAGGCACATCGTGCAGCCCATACCTTACAGGAAATGATTACCATCAAATCTGACGATGTGGTGGGTCGCGCGAGAGCATTTGAGGCAATTGTCAAGGGGACGGATATTCCTGAGGCAACTATTCCCGACTCATTTAAGGTACTCATGCGTGAACTCAATGCGCTTGGACTGGTTGTTGAGCCGAAAGGGCAAATAGTTGCGACAGAAGTTGTTGCGGAAGAGGAGACAGCTCGCCTTGCCGAAGAACTCGCCGCTGCGTCGGGTGCAACAGTTGCTGCAGACTCAAGCGAGTTGGCTGCACCCGAGGGAACGATGGAAGTTGAGGAAACAAAATAATATGGAAGTCAAGAATCTTGCTGATTTTACATCATTGGTTATTAAGGTTGCCTCCCCCGAGCAGGTTAAGCTGTGGTCCCGTGGCGAGGTGACGAAACCCGAGACGATAAACTACCGGACGCTCAAGCCCGAGAAAAATGGGTTGTTTGACGAGCGTATTTTTGGACCCACAAAAGATTGGGAATGTTACTGCGGGAAGTATAAAAGAATACGATATCGTGGGGTGGTGTGTGATAAATGTGGTGTTGAAGTGACGCAATCACGGGTGCGCCGAGAACGCATGGGTCACATTACCTTATCCTCTCCTGTGGCGCATGTGTGGTTTTTCAAAAGTACCCCTTCTAAGCTTTCAGCCCTTCTTGATTTACCTTCTAAAACAATTGAGCAAGTGATATACCTGGCACGGTATGTAGTTCTCTCAGTTGACGAGAAGGAGCGCAAAGTTGCCATTACCCGCCTTGAGAAGGAGTGGCAGTCACTTGAACACCGGCAGCAGGAGCAATTAAGCTCCCGTATTGCTGCTGTAGAGCGCGAGTTTAACACGTTGGTTGCCCAAAAGAAAAAAGAAATTAAAGCAAAAGAACAACTGAGTTTAGCAGTTGAGGAATTGGAACTTGAAGCGCGCAAGCGCAAAGCCACAGTGACCGAGACAGCAGCTGCGGCAGCTGCACAGACTCGTGAACTGTTTGACCGACTTGTGGCGTTGGTTCGAGTAGTAGCTCCTCGTACCTTTTTATCAGAGGAGGGATATCAAGAGTTATTTGACCACGAGGTCGCGTCATTCTTTGTGGCAAAAATGGGTGCTGAGGCTATAGCCGATCTTCTTGAGAGTATCAACTTAGAGGAGTTAGCAGCTCAGCTTCGTTCTCAAGTCAACGAAGCAATGGGAGGCCGTGCAATAAAACTTGCACAACGGCTGCGCTTAGTTGAAGGAATGCGCAAAGCCGGAAGTGCCCCTTCATGGCTTGTGCTGCGGGTATTGCCGGTGCTTCCTCCCGATCTGCGGCCCATGGTGCAGCTCTCAGGAGGTAGATTTGCCACGAGTGACTTGAATGATTTGTACCGACGTATTATCAACAGGAATAACCGACTGCGTCATTTACTGGAGCTCGGGGCTCCGGAGATTATTTTGCGTAATGAAAAGCGGATGCTCCAGGAAGCAGTCGACGCGCTCATTGATGCAAGCCAGCGCCAAACGATGCGTCGCGGAAGAACACGCCAGCCTCTCCGTTCACTTTCGGATATGCTGCGAGGCAAACAGGGAAGATTTCGCCAGAATTTACTTGGGAAAAGAGTTGACTATTCAGGTCGGTCTGTCATCGTGGTAGGACCAGAACTTTCGCTCCATCAGTGCGGGCTTCCAAAGGAGATGGCCCTAGAACTGTTTAAACCGTTTGTGTTGCGAGAAATGATTACGCAGGGTATTGCACCGAATGTTAAAAGTGCAAAGAGTATGCTTGAGAAACGGCTCCCCGAAGTGTTTGATATTTTGGAGGAGGTTTCGCGGGATCATCCGGTGTTGCTGAACCGAGCGCCGACACTCCACAAATTGGGTATTCAGGCATTTTATCCGGTTCTTATTGAAGGAAACGCCATTCGTATTCATCCGTGTGTGTGTGCAGGATACAATGCGGATTTTGATGGAGACCAAATGGCAGTGCATGTACCTCTAGCTGAAAAGGCAAAAGAGGAAGCCCGCTCTCTCATGTTGCCGGAGCACAATCTCCTTAAGCCCGCTGATGGCTCTCCTATTACAATTCCTGCAACAAAAGAGATGGCGCTCGGCGTATATTACTTAACGAGTGTTAACACCGAACAAGCTCGTCGGGAAGTCCTGTGTGATGCTGGCGAAGCGGTCTATATATACCAAACAGGCAAGCTTGGAGTTCGCCAAGAGATAGACGTTCTTCTTGAGGGTAAAAAGATAACCACTACAGTTGGTCGTATTCTCTTCAATGAACTCTTGCCAGGGTGGGTGGAATTTGTGAATGAGCCGGTTTCGGCAGGGGTACTCAAACGTCTCTTTAACACAGTCTTTGCACGGGGGTCAAGGGCGGAAATCTTAGAAATGATTGATAACATCAAAAATATTGGATTCGCTGCCGGAACAGTATCCGGTCTCTCGTTTGGTATTACCGATGCAGTCATTCTTCCCGAGAAAGATAAGATGATAGAGGGGGCAAATAGCCAAGTTGCAGAAATTGAAGAAAACTACCGATCGGGTTTAATCACTGAAGATGAAAAAAGACGATTAACACAAGAAGTGTGGATTGAGGCGACAGAGGAATTAGCAGACAGAACGTGGGAGGTGTTCCCGCCCGCGAATCCTATTAAGGTTATTATTGAAGCAGGGGTTGGTCGTGCTTCACGAGAGCAGGTTAAACAAATTGCGGCAATGAGGGGATTGGTAGTTGATCCCCTTGGAAGAGTGGTAGAACTGCCGACCAAATCAAACTTTAAGGAAGGTCTCTCTATCTTTGAGTACGTCACCACCGCTCGTGGATCACGTAAAGGATTGACCGATCAGGCACTCAAGACTGCTGATGCTGGGTATCTGACACGCCGACTTGTCGATGTCGCACACGATATGATTGTAAGGGGAGAAGATTGTGGGACGAGCGAAGGGGTAGTCATGCGGAGAAAGGATAGGTCAGTTTCGTTTACGGGTCGGCTCTTAGGAAGGACGGCAGCAGTTAATATTCCTCTTAAGAATGGGAAACACTTTATAGTGCGGGCGGGAGAAGAAATAACAGAAGAGGTGCTCACTCACCTTGAGGAGGAAAAGATAGATGAAGTGTTAGTTCGCTCCCCTCTCACGTGCATTGCGCGATATGGTATGTGTGCTGCCTGCTACGGATGGGATTTGGCCACCAAAAAGCGGGTGGAAGTGGGTACCCCGGTAGGGGTGGTTGCGGCTCAATCTATCGGTGAACCAGGCACACAGTTGACCATGAGAGTGAAACATACCGGTGGAATTGTGGGACTTGATGTGACCAAAGGATTGCCCCGAGTCGAGGAACTCTTTGAAACTCGTATTCCAAAGGTGGTCTCACCGCTTTCTGAAATTTCAGGCAAAGTTGAAGTTGTTGAGCGAGAAGATTCTTGGAAAGTAAGAGTACGCAGTGTTGATGTCAAACCGCCGGAAGAACGGGAGTATATTATTCCCAAGACTGCCCAACTGCGGTTGTCCGATGGCGACCTCATTGCGGCGGGTACACAGCTTGCGTCAGGTATGCTTGATGTCAAAGAAGTACTGAATATTCGGGGGCTGCTTGCTTCTCAAGAGTATCTTATCTCTGAAATCCAGGCGGTATATGAGAGTCAAGGTATTCCTATTAACGACAAACATTTCGAGGTCATCGTCAGGAAAATGAGTGATAAAGTGCAGGTGATTAGCCCTGGAGATACCATCCTGTTGCCACGGGAATTGGTTGATAAAGCGTGGTTTACAGAAGAGAATGAGCGAGTGCTTGCGGCAGGAGGTGAACCAGCAACCGCCCAGGTGGTTATTTTGGGTATTACCAAAGCGTCCCTCTTTACCGCATCGTGGCTCTCTGCTGCCTCATTCCAAGAGACGACCAAGGTGTTGACCGAAGCAGCACTTCTTGGCAAGGAAGATAAATTGTTGGGCTTGAAAGAAAATGTCATTATTGGCCGCCTTATTCCCGTGACTCCGGAGCGTGCAGCACTTCCCTCTCAACAATTGTCCCGAGGTTAAAATTGTGATATAATTTTGGAAATTCGAAATTCTAAGCACGAAATTCGAAACAATAATTAAATTCAAATTTTCTAAATTTCAAACTGTTTCAATCATTTGAATTTAAAATTTGGAATTTGTTTAGGATTTCGATATTCGAATTTCGGATTTAATTATTTATGCCTACGATTCATCAACTCACCAGAAAGGGAAGGAGAAAAGTGCATGGAAAGAGCCGAAGTACGGCGTTGCGGCGTTGGTTCAATGCGAGACGGCGACGGTTTTCCCAACTACCGAGCCCCTTTAAACGGGGAGTGGTATTGGCTGTCCGCACGATGACCCCCAAGAAACCGAATTCAGCGCTGCGTAAAGTTGCCCGTGTGCGACTTTCGAATAAACAAGAGGTTACTGCCTATATCCCAGGAGAAGGACACGAGTTGGCAGAGCATTCGATAGTTTTGGTTCGAGGCGGTCGTGTAAGAGATCTTCCAGGGGTTAAGTATCATATTGTACGAGGGAAATTCGATACCACTGGTGTCGTGGGAAGAAAGACTTCCCGTTCACAATATGGGACACGACGTGAGGGCCGCCGGCCCGGAGGGACCTCTGGCCCGGAGGGAGGGGGAGCGCCTAGAGCTGCAGCAGTAATACAGGAAGCTAGTGCTTCTTAATAAGTACCAATAATACCAATGACAAATAAATACCAATCAATTAAGAATTCAGAATATTTGAAATTTGTAATTTGTAGTATTTGTAATATTTACGACTAAAAAGAGGACAATGCCAAGACGAGGACCAGTACCAGCGCGAACTATTGCACCAGATCCGGTTTATGGCCACAAACTTGTGGCCAAGCTCATCAGCCGAATTATGCACGACGGTAAGAAGTCGGTAGCCGCAGGTCTTGTATACCGTGCCTTTGAGGCGATGCAGAAGGAGACAGGAGAGGATCCCCTCAAAGTATTCTTGTCTGCTGTTGAGCAGATAAAACCGACAATGGAAGTCCGGCCACGCAGAGTTGGGGGTGCAGCATACCAGGTGCCCATTCCCGTGCGGGGCCCGCGACGCGAGTCGTTGGCCATTCGCTGGTTGATTCTTGCGGCGCAAAAACGCCCAAATAAAGATTACCATACGTTTACCGACAAACTTACTGCTGAAATTTTGGATGCTTCCAAAGGTCAGGGTGGTGCGATTGCAAAGAAAAAAGAAGTCGAAAGAGTCGCAGAAGCAAACCGTGCATTCAGTCATTTTAGGTGGTAATCATCCTCTATGACAAGACCAGAAAGTACTCTCTCTCCTGAGAATCAATTAGTATATTTTCCTCTTACCCAAGCACAGATTGCACGTATTCCCCAAGCGATTCGCACAAGATTTTCACAACATCTCGATTATGTTAACCAAAATCATAAACTTCTCACAGATAGAAGCAAAGGGGCGCAAATAAGGGGAATACGATATGATGTTAAAAAGGTACAAAGAGAAAGAGAGGATGTAGTTTCATTTTATCATCAATCTGAACACGAAAGAACAACAACAGACTTAGTAATTAGTCGATCAAATGGAAAAATAGTAGGAGTTGAAGTCATTTCGGATACATCCAAAAACGGATTAAAAGATAATATGTTCACTATTCTTGATTTAAGAGGTGGAGTCTTAATAACGCAAGATGCTTCTCCTCCTATTATGCTGAGCGGTAGTTCATTCGAACATGCAAGACAGATATTTGTTTTTGAAGAAAATAGGTCTCCTCTTGCACAACTTTTATTAAGAGTTGGAGAGGTAGAATATGAGCTGGTAACAATTACGCCAACTGAAGAACATTTGCATCTTGGGCCTGGAAGATTACGAACAGACTTTGCAACGAACACGAGAGTAATTGAGACAGAATACGGTAGTTTGTCACTTCCTAGCCCTGACGAATTTGTTGCAACAGCACTTAGGAATGCACTACTATTCCAACCGGTACGGATTATTACCCAAAGCTCTTAGAGTTTCTTAGCCAGCTATTGCAAAGAAAAGAGATAGGAGTAAGATATGAGGGAAAAAAATGGTAATGGGACAAAGAACAGAGAAGAGATTACATCAACTTTTTCAGGGGTCATTCGCGTTGAAGACAAGACAAATGGTTTAGTCTTCGAAGGAGTAGTAAATTTGATTAGTGATGGAAGGTTAGATGGTGTGTTGTTAAAGGAGATAGAACAAGAACAACAAGTACTCCTCGCCTTATTCCGTGTGGATCAAAGCACAGAAGGTTTTGTTCCATCAGCCATTCTTACAACTCATGATGGCCGTCGTGTGTTACATGAATTAAGGAGAAAGGTGAACAAACAAGGTGAAGAGTATTACGCCCTATCTGGATTTCCCTATGATCTAGAGAGACTGAGGGTAGGTAAAAGTGACTTCCGCGTAACACTTAACAATCCCACAGTTATGTTTTAATGTATCGATACATCGAAACAAATAAATTCAAAAAATTATTAATAAAAACAATTTCTTGCTTCCTGCCACAAAAAACAAGAGGTTTAAAAGGCAGCCCTCTTGTTCAATGCCACAGTGCAAGAATGTCAAAGAAAGCCCCTTTGCAAAAAGAGCCTGCAATGTGGCAGGCGTACCTTATTTTATCAAATTATTCAACGACTTACCATAAGAATTTATGGTAAATTTATGGAAGAGCAGATAAAATCTTCTGATGGTTACTATAGTTTTTGAACCTCACGCGACGTCGCTTGATAACGAGAGCAAACATTCTTCGGGGCACTTTGATGTTGAGTTATCAGAACTTGGGAAAGAGCAAGCGAAGCAGCTAGGTGAACGGCATAAAAATGAACAATTTGATGCTATCTTTTGCTCCGATCTACAGAGATCGTATACTACCGCAAAAATTGCTTTTGAAGGAAGAAATATTCCCATAATTAAGGATGCACGACTTCGAGAGTGTGATTATGGTGATTTAACGCGTCATCCCCCGGAAGAGGTGGAACCACTAAAAGCGCAACACAGTATGGACTCGAACATTGGATTAAAAATATTCCTCTACAACAAGTAGTTACTTCTCCCTGGCAATGGCAACCAGGGTGGGTGTATAATCTCGAATAAGTTATACAATGGGAAACGAATTTTTGTCTATAAGACACGGTAAAATGAGGGGATTAGTTGGTATTCCCCTAACTCCTGGTAGAGTCGAACAGCTACATCAGATGATCCAGCTGCTTATCGATTATGCGAGTGAGATAATCCATGTTTTAGCAGAAAGTGAGACTCAGGATGCGTTTACACCGTTGGCAAAAGAGACCCAGAGAATAATGGAAGCTCGTGATGCTGAGTTTTGGCTCGTAGGAGAAGGAGAACTTTCTTCTTTTTCCAAAGCAGCAATAATTTTCCCAGCAGACAAAAAAGATGAGGCATATGCCACAATTGTCTTAAATCAGGATAGGTTACTCCCATTTGACAAAGGAAGAATCCCCCAAAAAGCAATAGAAGAGCTCATACTTGCAATTGTTGATTTACCAGGTGCTAGGAAGTTTTTAGAGTTACGAGGAATTAGAGCATTAACTCCTGCTGAATTCATTGAGAGAGTAAAAGGAAATCCAGAGAATCAGAGAGTAGTTCCAGTAAGAGATTTAATGGCCTAATCAATATATTTCAAGCTTACACCTCTAAGGTGTAAGCACAAAGTGAACCACCAGTAAGTTCCTCTTGTATTCATTCGTTGCATAATCTATGGTTATCGTGTAAAATTAGGTTTAAGGAAGCGAAAGCGCTTCCGTTTTTGTGTTACATTAAGTCTATGAAGTGGTTTCAAAAGCACTTCATACAAGCTGCCGGTAGGCCTCAAAATGAGGCCATAGGCAGAATTTTAAAATAGCTTTTATGGCAACAGGACAGAAAGCATCACTATCTCAAGTTGTTACCAAGAATCGCGAGGTTGCACTCGACAAAATCCGCAATATTGGAATTATTGCGCACATTGACGCGGGAAAAACTACGACAACAGAACGAATCCTCTTTTATACCGGACGAACCTACAAACTTGGATCAGTTGATGAAGGAACTACCGTTACTGACTGGATGGAGCAAGAGCGAGAGCGAGGAATTACGATTGTATCGGCTGCAATCACCGCCTTTTGGGAATTAAAGCAGGAGTCGTGTGTTCCGAAGGGTGAATATCGCGTCAATATTATCGATACTCCGGGACACGTTGATTTTACCGCTGAAGTCGAACGCTCACTTCGGGTTCTTGATGGCGGAATAACCGTGCTTGATGCCGAAGAGACAGTACAATCACAGACGGAAACGGTGTGGCGACAAGCTGATAAGTATCATGTGCCGCGCATCATTTTTATCAACAAAATGGATAAACTTGGTGCAGACTTCGAAGGAACACTTGCAGCAATTAGTGACCGTTTGGGTAGCAAACCGGTAGTTCTTGCAGTTCCTATTGGGAGCGAGCAACAATTTCGTGGGATTGTCCTCGTGTTGGAGAGAAAAGCACTTATTTGGGAAGGAGATGAAACAGGAGGTACTTATCGTGAAGAAGAAGTACCGGAAGATTTGAAAGCTATGGTTGAGAAATACCGCTCCCAAACGATTGAGGCTATATCAGAAACTGATGAACAGCTTCTTGAAAAGTATGTTGGTGGGGTTGAGCCAGATATTACCGAACTAAAAACTGCACTCAGGAAGGCTACGATTAAAACCGAACTCTTTCCTACCTTTTGTGGTTCATCACTGCGCAACAAGGGAGTACAACCGCTTTTGGATGCAGTTGTTGAATATCTCCCTTCGCCAATTGATCTTCCCCCAGTTAAAGGAGTATGGAACGGGCAAGAAGAGACTCGCGCAGTGGGGAATGAAGAACCTCTCTCGGCACTTGCTTTTAAGGTGCAGACCGACCCTCATGTTGGACGACTGGTGTGGCTTCGAATTTATTCGGGAAAATTGCGCGCAGGACAGGAAGTATTCAACACCACAAAAAATAGACGAGAACGAGTGGGGCGGCTGGTTTTAATGCATGCAAATCAACGAGAACTTATTGAAGAAGCGTATAGTGGCGAGATTGTTGCTGGAGTGGGATTTCGGGAGACGGTTACCGGCGATACGGTAACTGATTCTGCTCATCCGATTGTGCTTGAATCAATCTCCTTTCCTGAGCCGGTTATATCGCTTGCCATTGAACCAAAGACGAAAGCAGATCAGGAAAAATTAGGAGAAGCACTCGGTAAGCTTTCCGAGGAAGACCCGACGTTCAGGATAAAAACCAATCAGGAAACAGGTCAAACGATTATCTCTGGAATGGGAGAGCTTCACCTTGAAATTTTGGTTGACAGAATGCGACGGGAGTTTAGCGTTGACGCGACAACTGGTGCACCACAGGTTGCATATAAAGAAACAGTAACCAAAGTGGCAGAGGGGGAGGGAAGGTATATTCGTCAAACCGGTGGTCATGGACAATACGGTCACTGTTTTGTGCGGGTGGAACCCAAAGGTAGAGGTGAGGGGTACGAGTTTATTAATAAAATAAAAGGTGGGGCAATTCCAGGTGAGTTTATTCCGGCAATTGGTAAAGGCGTACAAGAGGCACTCTCAAATGGAATTCTTGCTGGCTATCCGGTGACTGATCTTTCAGTGTCCGTGTATGATGGTACCTACCACGAAGTTGACTCATCGGAAATTGCATTCAAAATCGCAGGTTCAATGGCAGTTCAAGATGCAACAAAGCGAGCGGGGATGGTGTTACTCGAGCCGATTATGAAGTTTGAAGTAACGACACCAGAACAGTTTTTAGGAGATGTTATTGGCGATTTATCATCTCGGCGAGCACAAATCGTAGGAACGGAAACACGAGGACATTATCGAGTGATTCTTGGATACGTCCCACTTGCTGAAGTTTCAGGGTATACCACAACACTTCGTTCATTGACGCAAGGACGTGCGAATGCCTATGTTGAACCTTCTCACTATCAGGAAGTTCCCGCAAACATTACCGAGAAAATAATTGCAGCAAAGAAAAGTTAATACTTCCCACCTTATCTTCGCACTCGGCTTTTCAGTATTATTCATACACGCCTCGTGCCAAGATTGTTCGTTGGGTGCGAGGTAACAAACAATGGGAAAAACATGTTACCTCTTGACATGAACTTAGGCTGCTTCGTATAATACGTAGCACAGAGGGCATAAACGCCCTTGTTTGTTGTAATATAGACTTATATGGCTGAAGAAGCAAAAAAGAAATTCGAGCGGACCAAGCCCCACATTAACATTGGGACAATTGGTCACGTGGACCACGGAAAAACAACCTTAACGGCTGCGATTACCAAAGTGCTCTCAAAGCAACCGGGAAGTGCTACTAAGGCTCTTGATTTCACTGACATCGATAATGCCCCTGAAGAGAAGGCTCGAGGAGTAACGATTAACATTACACATGTTGAATACGAAACAGAAAAGCGCCATTATGCCCACATTGATGCTCCTGGGCATGCTGACTATATAAAAAACATGATTACCGGTGCTGCACAAATGGATGGTGCTATTCTTGTCGTTTCAGCAGCAGACGGTCCAATGCCCCAAACACGAGAGCACGTTCTTTTGGCCCGCCAAGTTAACGTTCCGGCCTTGGTTGTTTTCTTGAACAAGGTTGATATGGTTGATGATCCAGGGCTTATTGACTTGGTTGAGGAAGAGGTACGAGAGCTTTTAAATAAATATCAATATCCAGGCAAAGAAACCCCAATTATCCGAGGTTCAGCATTGAAAGCGTACGAGGGTGATGCCGAGGCGGAAAAGCAGATTTTAGAACTCGTGAAGGCAGTTGATGAGTTTATCCCAACTCCTGAGAGGGATATTGATAAACCATTCTTAATGCCAATTGAGGATGTGTTCGCGATTAAAGGTCGGGGAACAGTAGTTACTGGTCGAATTGAGCGAGGAAAGGTAAAGACGGGAGAAGAAATTGAAATTGTAGGTATTAGGCGCGATGCAAAGAAAACAATAGTTACGGGTGTTGAAATGTTCCGAAAGACTCTTGATGAGGGACAAGCAGGAGACAATGTGGGAATTTTGCTTCGGGGTATTGAAAAGGAAGATGTTGAGCGCGGTCAAGTACTCGCCAAACCAGGAACCATTACTCCTCATACGGAGTTTGAAGCCGAGGTGTATATTTTGACCAAGGAGGAGGGTGGACGACACACGCCGTTCTTCTCAGGCTATAAGCCTCAGTTCTATATTAGGACAACTGATGTGACTGGTGACGTAACACTCCCTGAAGGCGTTGAAATGGTTATGCCTGGGGATAATGCGAAGATGGGTGTTAAGCTCATTCAACCAGTTGCCGCTGAGGAGGGCTTGCGTTTTGCTATCCGCGAAGGTGGAAAAACCGTCGGCGCAGGTGTTATTTCAAAAATAGTGGCATAGCCCGTTTATTGGGTGGACCAATTTTTGTTGAGTCAGGGATAAATATGGGCAGTGGTGATCTTCGTCTTGTGGTAAAAAGAGGAACGAGGGTTGTCTCTTCTTTAACTATTCGTCATAATCCATTCTCAAAAGTTCCCTTTTCAAATAATTGATCTTGCTTTCTATTCTATTTCCCCGTATAATTCCAAATTAGCTTAATTAACTAGTCAACTGGTTAGCTGATTAACTTAACATCATGCCAGCAGGAAGAATTCGTGTACGATTGAAATCTTTTGATCACCGAGTAATCGATGAGGCAGCCTCAAAAATTGTCGAGGCCGCTTTAGCAACTGGTGCGTCTGTGTCCGGCCCAACCCCTCTGCCGACTGATAGAAAGGTTGTTGTAGTTACCACCTCTCCTCATGTTGATAAAGATGCGCGCGAGCACTTCGAAATCTTAACACACAAGCGCTTGATTGATATCTTAGAGCCTACCTCTCGAACCATCGACTCTCTTTCAAACCTCGACCTCCCTGCAGGAGTTTCCGTAGAGATAAAAATGTAATGTTCTTCCATTTAAGCATGGTATACTTGAGAGGTATATGGAGCTGTTGGGTTTAATCTTAAACTTATCCCGATTGCATCCTCTTATTCTCCTTGTTATTACAGTGTGGAGCATAGTTTGGAAAGGGTTAGCTCTCTGGCATGCCGCACGCAATAATCAGCGGAATTGGTTTGTGGCACTTCTTATTTTAAATACGGTCGGAGTGCTTGACATCCTCTACCTCAAACTCTGGAGAGTTAAGAAAAAGTAAAACCTCGTCTTTCCCCTTGCGTATCTATTGTGTATTTGATATACTGTTCCACGATGGAGGTGAGGTTTCGGCCTTCATAGGTATTGACCGAAACGCGTAAGGTGTTTGGGCGCTTCGGCGCTCATTTTTGTGGGAATTAGAGATAACCGGAGAGGGTATGATTAATACCATTTTAGCAACAAAAAAGAGAATGATACAGGCTTGGACAGAGGACGGTAAAAGAGTACCCATCACTATTATACAGGCCGGACCTGTCGTGGTGACGCAAATAAAAACGCAAGAAAAGGACGGTTATGAAGCTTTGCAACTTGGATTTGAAGAAAGAAAAATTAAGAATATTACAAAGCCAATGCGAGGGCATCTTCAAAAACTCAAGACTGGAAAAAACACAAAGCTCCCAAGATTCTTAAGAGAAGTAAAAATCCAACAAACAACAACCAACAAACAACAACCAAAAATAGGAGATATCATAAAAGCTTCGGATGTGCTCTCCCCTGGCGATTTAGTAAAAGTAACCGGTATCTCCAAAGGAAAAGGGTTTGCGGGAGTTGTCAAGAGATGGCATTTTGCCGGGGGACCACGAACCCACGGACAATCAGACCGTGAGCGTGCCCCTGGTTCGATTGGTGCAACAACTACCCCGGGTCGCGTCTTGAGAGGAAAGAAAATGGCAGGAAGAATGGGGGCAGAAACAGCAACCGTACGCAATCTTACTGTGCTTGAGATTGGCAAAGATGGGGAAGTGAAACTCTCTGGCCTTGTTCCCGGAAATCCTGGGGGACTTCTCTCTATAGAAAAAATCGGAAAAAATGAAAAATTCTCGCCACTGGTAACAAGAGGAGAAGAGATTCATCCGGAAGAACTCCCATCCATTAAGCTCTCGGAAGAGGATAAAGAGAATGAAGAAGGCAAAGAGCAGAACGCAGAGAGAGTGCCGAGTGAGCAGAACACCGAAAGGGCGCAAAGTCAATGAAACAAGTTGCTGTTTACACACCAATAGGGAAGAGTACTGGGAAAATTTCTCTTCCAGACGAGCTTTTTGGGCAAAAACCGAATGATAGGCTGCTGAGCCAAGCTTACTATGTCTATCAGACGAGAGCTCATACTGGTACCCATAAGGCGAAAACGCGAGGGGAAGTAGCGGGGAGTACTGCAAAAATATACCGTCAGAAAGGGACCGGTCGTGCTCGTCACGGAATGAAAAAAGCCCCGATATTTGTTGGCGGAGGTGTGGTTCATGGTCCAGTCGGGGCAAAGAGGAAGCGACACTTGCCACAAAAGTTTATAAGAGCGGCACTTGCTGTTGCGCTATCAAGACGGTTGGATGAGAATAAGCTATTCTTTATTGACCCAAAAGAGATAGATGGAAAAACAAAATCAATTGTCGGGTTACTTAAAAAGCTTGGTTTAGAAAGCGAGCGACTGTTGATTCTTCACGGCGGAGAAAAAGCGTTTGTACAAGGTGCTCGTAACATAGCAGGAATAACTTTACTGCCTGCCAGCGACGTGAATGCATATGAGGTGATTAACCACCCAAATGTGGTTTTGACAATAGCTGGGTTGGAATTGATGAAAGCCTCCCTTAGCCGTGCGTCGCCAAAGGCTATGCCGGCGGCGCGAGGAAACCCAGCTTTGAAAAGTGGGGAGGATGTCATTAAAGAGAGAGTAAAGAAAATATGAGCATACTTTTAAGACCGTTGATAACTGAGAAATCAAAAAAGGACGCAGAGGCTGGTAAGTTTACCTTTGAGGTTGTAGCCAGTGCAAACAAAAACCAAATTACTCATGTAGTCGAGAACGCCTTTGGCGTAAAGGTAAAAGGTGTCAAGACAGTTAAAATTTCTGGAAAAACCCGGCGATTTGGGGGGCGGCGTCTTGTAAAAAAACTCTCTGATATAAAGAAGGCAATTGTGGAGTTGGAGAAAGGACAGACAATTGATCTTTTTGCAACAGAGAAAAAAGGAGGAAAAAGGAAAGTATAAAGTATTGAGTATGAAACTGAAGAAGATTTTACCAAAGAAGGGAGGCAGGTCAAAGGGGCGGATTTCCGTACGACACCAAGGTGGTCGGCAAAAACGCTTCCTGCGAGAAATTGACTTTAAGCGCGATAAACGGGGATTGCCAGGTCGGGTAGAAGCAATTGAATACGACCCGGGCAGGAGTGCTGAGGTTGCCCTTGTGGTATACCCTGACGGAGAGCGTCGTTACCTGCTTGCGCCCAAGGGACTTAAAAGAGGGGATGCGGTAATGGCAGGAGAGGATGCACCCCTCTCTCCCGGCAATGCGCTTCCTCTGTTTCGAATTCCGGTTGGAACGATGGTACATAGTGTAGAATTGCGGCCCGGAAAGGGAGGGCAACTCATACGCAGTGCAGGCGCGGCAGCAGTCGTCCAAGGAAAAGAAGACGGAGTAGTGACGCTTAAACTGCCCTCTGGGGAAATTCGGAAAGTGGTGGGAGAAGCATACGCAACAGTCGGTCAAGTAGGAAGAATTGAACATAAAACGGAAAAATTGAAGAAAGCCGGTCAAAAACGCTGGAGGGGGATCCGTCCAACTGTTCGCGGTGTTGCCATGCATCCAGCAGCCCATCCACATGGTGGTGGAGAGGGTCGTTCAGGTGAGGGGATGCCACCCAAAACTCCCTGGGGTAAACCCGCCCGAGGCGTGAGGACACGAAAGAAGGGAAAGTATTCGGATAAGTATATTGTCAAAAGAAGAAAGAAATAGGGAAAGGAGTTGGAGGAAAACCGTAGGTTTGCCTCCAGTGCAAGATATGAGTCGTTCAAGTAAAAAAGGACCATACATTGACCAAAAACTGCTCAAAAAAGTCATGGCTCAAAAGTCGGATGATAAGCATGAACCGATTAAGACGTGGGCACGAGATAGTCAAATCCCGCCTGAATTTGTAGGCCATCGATTTTCGGTACACAACGGCCGAACCTTTATTGAGGTGTTTGTAAACGAGGATATGGTAGGACACAGACTGGGTGAATTCTCTCCTACTCGAACATTTAGAGGGCATGGACAAGTTGTAAAAAGGACTATTGAGAAGACGTAATGAGTTGACTAGAGATTAGTTGACCAGTTAACTAGTTAGCGATTCTCTAGTTAGCTTTTATAAACAATGTTAATCAAAGCTGAACAACGATATTTACGAATGAGTCCTCTCAAATTGAGGGTAGTTGCACGTGCTATAAAGGGCATAGAAGATCCGGATAAATTACTTACTACCCTTTCTTTTGTTAGAAAGCAAGCAGCATTACCACTGCTCAAAACGATAAAACAAGCACTCGCAAATGCTCGCAGCCGAGGAGTGAGTACCCCTTTAATGATAAAAGAAATCCAGATTAATGAGGGGCCTCGTCTCAAGCGAGGGAGAGCCGGTTCTGTAGGGAGGCCCCAACCAATTTTAAAGAGGACAAGTCATATAAGGGTAGTTTTGGAGACAAAGGAGGGTGAGTCTACTGCTGAAAAACCACAGCCTACAGCGAGGAAAGATGCTAATTCACCTAAGCCAGCTGAGGCTGTAGTCGGTAGACTGCAGACAGAAAGCAAATAAAATGGGACAAAAAGTTAATCCAATTGGATTTAGAGTGGGAGAATTTACCGATTGGAAAGCACGTTGGTTTGCGACACAACGGCAGTTCCGCGAGTTTCTCCTGTCTGACGTGACATTGCGCCGATTATTAACCGAAAAACTGAGGAATGCGGGTGTAACTGACATTATCATTGAGCGGCTTCCCAAGGCGTTGACCATACGGATTCTTGTGACGCGGCCAGGCATGGTAATCGGAAGAGGTGGTACAGGAATAGAAGAATTAAAAAAACTAATTCGAGGAAAGCTAGTGGGATCTCCAGACAAACTTGATGTGGTAATAGAAGAGGTAAAGGAACCAGAGTTGTCAGCGCAGCTTGTAGCATACCGAATTGCCGCAGAACTTGAACGTCGTCTTCCTGCCCGACGCGTGATTATGCGTACAGTTGAACGGGTAATGGCTGCGGGGGCACTTGGGGTGAAAGTAGTAATTGGGGGGCGAATTGGAGGTGCCGAGATTGCGCGCAGACAAAAGTTTCAGCAAGGGTCGGTTCCTAGCCAAACCTTACGCGCGAATATTGATTATGCCCAGGTGCCAGCACTCTTGAAGCGAGGATATGTGGGAGTAAAAGTATGGATACACAAGAAATCAGAATAAGTACCAATTTCAAATAATTACC
Organism: uncultured Gammaproteobacteria bacterium; assembly: GCA_964442455.1. GTDB lineage: Bacteria > Patescibacteriota > Microgenomatia > UBA8517 > JACQJR01 > CAYTZB01. The sequence continues at coordinate 53,967 of CAYTZB010000004.1, read as the reverse complement.
AATAAATAACCAATAATTAATAATTTGAAATTTGTAGTATCGGTATTATTTTCGACTAAAAGGAGCGAACATGTTGCAACCAAGAAAACAAAAATATCGAAAACAATTTAGAGGGACGATGAAGGGAAAGGAAAGTCGGGGTACAGTACTCGATTTTGGCGAATATGGACTCAAAAGTACATCAAGTGGTTGGGTGACTGCTGCACAAATAGAGGCGGCACGACGTGCAATTGCCCATGTGACCCGACGAGGAGGAAAAATTTGGATACGAGTTTTTCCTGATAAACCGATAACCGCTAAATCCGCCGGCGTGCGTATGGGTGGTGGAAAGGGAGATATTAAAACATATGTTGCAGTTGTGAGGGCGGGAAGAATGTTATTTGAAGTGGCGGGGATTGAGCGTGAGCTTGCAATGACGGCCCTGCGGATGGCAGCGCAGAAGTTGCCAGTCGAAGCTAAGATAATACAGAGAGAGTAATCTGAATGGAGGAGGTAAGTATGAAAAAGAAGGAACTACAAGAATTAAGAACAAAAACACCCGCAGAATTGAGGACTCTGTTTGCGAAGAAAAAACAGGAACGGGCGAGGATTGTACTTGAAGTGCGGGGAGGCAAGATAAAAAATGTTCATGCTGGACGTACACTTAAGCGCGACAGTGCGCAAATTGCAACCCTTATTAGGGAGAAGGAGCTACAAGGATGAGAAGAATACAAGGAGTCATTGTGAGTGACAAAATGGAGAAAACTGCTATAGTTCGGGTCGAACGATGGGTAACGCATCCTCTGTACAAAAAGAGAGTGCGTCGCCACAAAAAATTCCATGCACATAACGCGCTTGGTGCGAAGGTGGGAGACAGGGTAGTGATGGTAGAAACCAGGCCACTTTCGAAGGCGAAAAGATGGAAGATAGTGGAGGTTTTGAATGGTTCAACTTAACTCAATACTCAGCTCGGCTGATAATTCAGGCGCGAACTATTTGAAAGTTATTGGCATTCCGCGCTTTTCAAAGCGGCGATTTGCGATTGTGGGAGTAGTGGTGAAATGTGTGGTGAAAGGTGCAGATCCCACAGGCGTGGTAAAAGATAGAGAACTTGTTGATGTGGTTGTAGTGAGAACGAGAAAGGAACATAAAAGAAGAGATGGCTCGGCTGTCAGGTTCGATGACAATGCAGGGGTTGTTATCGACAATCAAGGAAATCCCCGCGGTACGCGCATTTTTGGTCCTATTGCACGAGAAGTCCGAGAAGCAGGATTCGGGAAGATTGTTTCACTTGCAAAGGAGGTTGTTTAACAATGACGAAACTACGAGTTGGTGATGAGGTATTGATAACTGCAGGTAAAGATAAAGGAAGGCGCGGAAAAGTTGAGAAGATGTTCCCACGCAGTGGTCGGGTTCTTATTCCTGGACTTAATGTGTATAAAAAACATCAGCGAGCGTTGGGAAAGCAAAAAGGAGGAATTATTGAGTTTTCAAGACCACTACCTTTGAGTAATATTGCGCTGTTGTGCCCCCATTGCACAAAACTGACGAGGGTGGGAATGAAGTTTTTAAACACAGGAGAGAAAGTGAGAATTTGCCGAAAGTGCGGAAGGCAAATTGATAAAGAGAGTTTGGCCGCTAAGGCTAAAAAGGTGACAAGTAACAAGGGATAAATATGAGTTTGCAAACAGTATATGAGGAACAAGTGAGACCTAAGCTTCAAACTGAACTTGGAGTCAAGAGTTCGCTGAGTGTGCCGAAAGTAGAGAAGGTTGTAGTTGATATGGGTATTGGCGAAGCCGCAGGGAACCGCGAGGTACTTGATAAGGCACGTGGGGAGTTAAGTTTAATTACAGGCCAGGGACCGCAAGTGCGTGGCGCACGCGCTGCAATTGCTGGATTTGGGATTCGGCGTGGCGCGCCAGTGGGACTGCGCGTGACACTTCGAGGGTCACGCATGTGGGCATTTTTGGAAAAATTGTTTCGCGTCGTGCTGCCGCGGCTTCGTGACTTTCGAGGCGCAAAGGAGAACGCATTCGACGGAAGAGGAAATTATACGCTCGGACTTGTCGAGCACACAATCTTTCCCGAGGTTGATGTGGGGAAAGTTGGAAAAGGAAGGGGAATTGGGATTACAATAGTCACCACTGCCCGTACCAACGAACAGGCGAGAAGATTGTTGGAGGAGCTGGGAATGCCCTTTGAAAAGGGAGGAAGCAAGTAGCGAAGAGCTAGTATGGCTAAAAAATCAAAAATTGTACGAGAACAAAAGAAGTTAAAATATGACGTGCGGTATAGAAACCGCTGTAGCTTATGTGGAAGACCGAGAGGGTACATTCGTCTCTTTGGTCTCTGCCGGCTTTGTTTTCGAGAATTAGCACATAAAGGGGAGATTCCAGGAGTAAAGAAAGCGAGTTGGTAAAGATATGATTACAGCACCTGTAAACGATTTATTTATACGACTAAAAAACGCAGCGCTTGCCCGAAAGCACGAGTGTGTCATTCCATATTCTCGGTTGAAGGAAGAGATTGCGAAAGTACTGGTGAAAGAGGGGTATCTGGAAAGTATAGAGCGAGATGCAGGAAACCTGATGGTACGACTTGCTTATCTGAGGTCGCGTCCCCGCTTGACCAACGTTAAAAACATTTCAACACCAGGACAGCGTATTTACAAAAATGTCCGCCAGCTTAAGAAGGGAAGCAGCGTAATTGGTATTCAGGTTGTGTCGACGCCCGCGGGTGTGATGACAGAGAAGGAAGCGGTGAAGAAAGGAAGAGGTGGAGAGGTAATAGCGGAGGTCTGGTGATATGTCACGGGTTGGTAAAAAACCAATTGAGATTCCTGAAGGAGTAAGAGTCACCGTTGATAACTCGAGGGTTATTGTGGTCGGGCCAAAAGGGGAGCTAGCGCTTGCTATCCCTACTGGGATATATGTAAAGACAGAAAACAGCTTAGTCGTTGTGGAGCGGACTGCCGCTTCCTCCGCAATTTTTGGAAGGGTAAGGGCAACACTTGCCAATATGGTATATGGTGTAAATGTCGGATGGCGCAAGACTCTTGAGATAATAGGCACCGGATACCGAGCAGCTACCGATGGAAAAGAACTTACCTTACATCTGGGTTTTTCGCATCCTATAGTGGTTACTGCTCCCGAGGAAATTCAATTTTCTGTGCAGCAAAACAAGATAACAGTTGAAGGTACTGATAAGCAACGCGTGGGACTCGTTGCTGCACAGATTAGGTCTTACCGTCCTCCTGACTCGTATAAAGGGAAAGGAGTGCGATACGAAGGAGAGGTAGTACGAAAGAAACCGGGCAAAGCAGCGAAAGGAGCAGTATCATAACTATGAATAGGGAGCGAAAAATGCGTGCACAAAAGGCAAGATTGAAGTTGCGGGCTCGTACTGAGAGGGTACCCCGATTAACGGTATTTCGTTCAAGTAAGTACATCTGGGCACAAATTATTGATGATACAAAAGGGCATACCCTCGTTGCTGCTTCCTCTCGGGGACTTTCCCCTCGCGATGGGACAACAAAGAAAGAGCGGGCACGTACGGTTGGTAAGACTATTGCTCGGCTGGCACTCAAAAAGAAGATTAAAAAGGTTGTGTTTGACAGGGGTCCTTATACATTTCATGGAGTGGTGAGAGAGGTAGCCGAAGGGGCACGAGAAGGAGGATTAGAATTTTGATGGATAGAGAAATGAATGAATTTACCGAGAAAGTTATCCAAGTGAACCGTATTTCAAAAAAGACTGCGGGTGGAAATCAAATGCGGTTCTCTGCGCTCGCGGTTGTCGGGGACAAAAAAGGAAGGGTAGGGCTAGGGTTGGGCAAAGCGCCTGACGTGGTTGCTGCGATTAACAAAGCCACCTCTTATGCGAGAAAGCATTTGATTATGGTTCCGTTGCGAGGAACAACCATACCATTTCCTCAAACAATAAAATATGGCGCAGCAAGGGTGCTTGTCAAGCCAGCACCGCAAGGTTCAGGTATTATTGCGGGTGGTCCCATGCGGGTCGTATTTGAGGTAGCGGGTATTCGGGATGTAGTAGGTAAAATTCTTGGCACAAAGAATAAAATCTCAAATGTTTATGCAACTATAGAGGCACTTAAGAACATTGCAGTGCTCGTTAAGATACAGAAAGGAGAAATATGATGACTCAACCACATACCTTATCCGCCCATGTAAGAAGAGGAAAAAAGCGTATTGGTCGAGGAATAGGTAGTGGCAAAGGAGGTCATACAGTTGGTCGTGGACAAAAGGGGCAAAAATCGCGCGAAAGAGTTGGGGTGTCCTTTTTCGGAACGAAAGTTAAAAAGTCCCTCCTCAAGCGGATTCCCATGCTACGCGGAAAAGGGAAGCTCAAACCCCGCGAAAAACCGGTCATTATCGCACTTGGGAAACTTAAAGTATTTCGCGCGAAGGCGCGCGTTGATAGAGCGGCACTGGTTGCTGCAGGGCTACTGAAGTCGTCAGAAAAAAACGTTAAAATTGTAGGAGGAGGGACGGTAAACAAGTCTTTGACCATTGCTCTTCCCGTTTCTCGTGGCGCACGTCGCCTTATTGAAGCACAAGGAGGAACTATTGAGATATGAATACTCTTTTGCGCACTTTCACTCAGGCCTTTGCCTACAAACCAATCCGCCGCAAACTTTTGTTTACGCTTTTGATGCTCGTCGCCTTCCGCTTTATTGCCCACATTCCTGCAGGAGGAGTAGACCAGGGAGCACTGCGTAGCTTCTTTGCGACCAGTCCCCTCCTCTCATTACTTGATATTTTCTCGGGGGGCACTTTGGCGAACTTTTCAATTATGGCATTGGGGTTAAACCCCTATATTAATGCCTCGATTATTATGCAGCTTGCGACGTTTGTCATACCTGCCCTTGAGGAACTTTCAAAAGAGGGAGAACAGGGCCGAGCGCAGATAAATCGCTATACCCGTTTTCTTACTATTCCTCTCTCAGCACTCCAAGCAGTTGGAATGTATGTCCTGTTGCGCTCACAGGGAATTGTTAGTGTACTTTCACCGCTCGGACTTGTCGCACTCGTAGTTACTATGGTGGCTGGCACAATTGTGGCTATGTGGATTGGCGAACTTATCTCAGAGTATGGGGTTGGAAATGGTATTTCTCTTCTTATTTTCGCGGGAATTGTCGGCCGGTTTCCCGTTGTTGCCTCCCAAACTGCTGTGACAGTTTCAGCGACCACCCTTTTCCCTCTCATTGCGTTTTTCGTGCTCTCAATAGTCGTCATCGTCGCTGTGGTCGTTATGAATGAGGGAGCCAGGCGTGTACCAATTCAGTACGCCAGACGTCTTAGAGGAGGAACACTTGCAAGTCCCCAGACCCATTTACCCATAAGAGTGAATCAGGCAGGAGTAATTCCTATTATTTTTGCCATTTCCCTTGTGCTCGTCCCTTCCTTATTTAGCCAGTTTCTCGCCAATGTAGAGAGTCCCCTCCTGTCCCGTTTTGCACAAAATCTTTCTTCTCTTCTCAACCCGAACGGTGCACTTTATAATCTTTCTTACTTCCTTTTAGTTATAGGATTTACCTTCTTTTACGCAGCGGTTGTGTTTAATCCGAAACGCGTGGGAGAGGACTTAGCAAAGTATGGAGGATTTATTCCAGGGATACGGCCAGGTTCAGGAACTGTTTCGTATTTGACGTTTATTTTGTATCGAGTGACGACCGTTGGGGCGGTTTTTTTGGGTCTGATTGCAATTTTACCCTATCTGGTACAGCGATTTACCGGATTGACTACCATTGCGCTTGGAGGAACAGGAATTCTCATTGTGGTTTCGGTTATTCTTGAGCTGACAAAGCAACTTGAGGCGCAAATCGCCATGCACCGATATGAAGGATACCTCGGAACAAAGTAGGCGGCGTTGCATTATTGTCATGGGGCCGGTGGGATCGGGAAAGAGTACACAAGCGGAGTTGTTGGCCAAGCATTTTAATGTGCCGCATGTTGAGATGGGGGCACTTCTTCGCGGGTTAAGTAACACCAGTCAGGATGTAAGAGAACTGGTTGATGCGGGGAAGCTTGTTCCCGATTCTTTGACCCTTGAGCTTTTGGGTAAAGAATTAGAAAAAAACCAGTATAAGAACGGTTTTGTGGTGGATGGGGTTCCAAGGACATTGTTTCAAGCTCACCATCTTCCTTTTACTCCCGATGTTGTTATTTATTTGCGCGTGCGAGATAGTGAGAATGTAAAACGCCTGATTCTGCGTAGACGAGCGGATGATACAGAAGAAGTAGTTAAGGAACGTCTTTCTATTTACCACGAACAAACCGCCCCAGTCCTTCATTTCTATCGGACACAGGGAAAGCTCGTCGAGGTGGACGGCGAACCACCAATTGAGGTTATCTTTCAAGATATTCTTAGAAAACTGCAAAATTAAAAATTAGTTTATGATTCCCATCAAAAACCCACAAGAAATTGAAATTATTGCGCAAGCGGGGAAAAAACTCGCGCATGTTAAGGAGGTAGTTGCTAACCACATAAAACCGGGAATAACGCTTGCCACACTTAACAGAGTTGCAGAGGAGGAAATAAGGCGAAGTGGGGCGGAGCCCGCATTTCAGAGGGTATATGGGTATAAATGGGCAACGTGTATAAATGTCAACAACGGAGTAGTTCATGGGATCCCCAATGATTATAAGGTTAATTCAGGAGATAAGGTAAGTGTTGATGTGGGAATATACTATCGTGGTTTTAATACAGACTCTGCTTTTACAGTAGGAGTTCCGCCTGTTTCAGCACAGCTTTCTCGATTTATCGAAACTGGAAAAAAGGCACTTAAGAATGCAATCCACTCTGCGCGACCGGGAAAGAAGGTTGGTGATATTTCTCAAACCCTTGAGCAAGTTTTGCGAGGCGCAGGATATAGTCCCGTGCGTATGTTTACCGGACACGGAGTAGGAAGAGAGCTTCATGAGGAACCAGTGATTCCCTGTTTTTTGGAAGGAAAGATTGAGAACACTCCCGCACTTTCGGCCGGTATGGTTTTGGCAATTGAGGCAATTTATACAGAAGGGACTCCCGATATAATTATCGAAGAGGACAAGTGGACAGCACGCACAAAAGATGATAAAATGGGAGGGTTATTTGAAGAAACTGTGGCGATTACAAAGAATGGTCCAGTTATTCTCACTTAAGGAATGCATACAGGAACAACAGAGGTAGAAGGAACAATTGTTGAGGCAATGCCCAATACGTTATTTCGTGTTGATTTAGATAATGGAAGGCGAATTCTGGCGTCTGTTGCGGGTAAGATGCGGCGCAATTTCATCCGTATTTTACCGGGGGACAGGGTCAAGATAGAGATGACACCATATGATGAGGAGAGAGGAAGAATAGTATTTAGATATAAATAGTTAAATGGTTGCATGGCTAATTGTTAAACTATGTGACCATATAACCATTTAGCCATTTTCAATTATGAAGGTACAAGCATCAATCAAAGTGAGATGTCGGAATTGCAAACTCGTTAAAAGGCGAGGAGTCTTGTACGTGATTTGCATAAATCCTAAACACAAACAAAGACAAGGATAGCCAACTTTGTGTGCAAAGTTGGAAATTCGAAGCACGAATATCGAAATCCGAAACAAATTATAAAAATATAAGATTCGAAACGTTTCGTATTTCGGATTTAGAATTTCGGATTTCCTCCGAAGGAGGTTATATGGCTAGGATAGCAGGAGTTGAATTACCAGAGAATGCCAGAGTAGATTATGCACTCACCCTTTTGTATGGGGTCGGGTGGCCTATGAGCCGGCAGATTCTTACAAAAGTGAATATTCCGCAAGAGCGCAGAGTTAAAGAGCTCACCGACGAGCAAATAAATCACCTTACAAAGGCCTTGGAGGGGATAATAATTGAGGGAGATTTACAGAGGTCCGTGAGAGAAGATATAGGCCGACTCGTCACGATAAAATCATATCGTGGTGTGAGACATCAGAGAGGGTTGCCGGTTAGAGGTCAAAGGACAAGAACCAATGCTCGTACCAAGCGTGGAAAGAGAAGGACTGTTGGAGCATTTAAGAAAGAAACGCTTGCAAAAATGCAAACCCGCCAGCCCGCCTCAGTGCGAGGCGAGCAGACCGGACAAGCAAGACAACAAAAGTAATAACTATGGCAAAAAAAGGAGCTAAAAAGAAACGTACGTCATTTCCGCAGCGTGGCAATGTGTTTGTAACTGCAACATTCAACAATACAGTTGTTACCGTGACTGATGAGCAGGGAAACACGTTAGCTTCTGGAAGCTCGGGAAAGAGTGGATTTAAAGGAACACGTAAAGCCACCCCCTATGCTGCAACGATGACCGTCGAGCGGGCGGCACGGGAGGCAAGGGAGAAGGGTGTTCGTGAGGTTGCCGTGTTTGTCAAAGGTCCAGGCCCTGGAAGAGATGCAGCGCTTCGGGCAATTCGATCCGTAGGACTTTCGATGTCTCTCATAGCAGATGTGACACCCATTCCCCACAATGGGGTACGGCCGAAGAAGAGAAGGAGAGTATGAGAAAAGTATCAAGTATCAAGTATCAAATATCAAATGGAAGAAATCCTTCAGAAATTGGAAATTCCATAGATTGGAGGCCAATCTATGGCTAGATATACTGGACCAAAAGATAGATTATCCCGTAGAGAGGGGTTTGATTTGTACGGAGCGGGCAGCAAACTTACACGCCTTACGGTGCCGCCCGGCATGCATGGACATAGAGGAGCACCAAGACTCTCGGATTATGGGCGACAACTTCGCGAAAAGCAGAAAACGAAGCGGCTTTATGGTGTGCTTGAGCGACAGTTTAAGCATTATATAGAGCGTGCCAGTAGGAGCAAAGGTAATAGTGGAGAGGTATTACTTTCACTTCTTGAACGCCGTCTTGATAACATCGTTTATCGGCTTGGTTTTGCGTCTACACGACCTGCGGCACGACAATTGGTGGGTCACGGACATGTATTTGTGAATAATAAACGCGTGGCTGCTCCTTCTTACGAAGTAAAAGAGGGAGATGTGGTGACTCTTACTCCCACGGCGCAAAAAATTCCCGCAATTGCCCGACTTGTTGCTGAGCGTGAGAAGGTACTTCCTTCTTGGCTTGAGAGAAAAGGGGCTGCGGGGAAGGTTCTCCGTCTGCCAGTGAGAGAAGACGTTATCGAGCCAATTGAGGAACAAACCATTATTGGGTTCTATTCTCGTTAGAGAACAAGAGGAGTCGAGCAAAGAGAGAATCTCTTATTCCCGTTAAGGGAACAAGGTTCTCGCCGAAGGCGAGGTTCTTATTTTGAGCAAAGCGAGAAACAAGGTTCTGCGAAGCAGGTTCTTATTCTCGTTAGAGAACAAGCTCTGCTTACTCTCGTTAGGGAACAAGGTTCTACGCGAAGCGTAGGTTCTTACTCACGATAATGAGTACGTTCTTGCGTATTGTTTAAAAATAGTGTAGACTTAATAATGGCCCTTAACACGGGGCTTTTTGTATGGAATTGCTTTTTACACTAAGAAAAGACGAAGAAAAGCCTGATTACGGTCGGTTTGTGATTGAGCCGCTGTCTCAAGGGTATGGTCATACCTTGGGGGCGGCATTGCGTCGAGTGCTTCTCACCGGATTGGTGGGTGCTGCAATTACCAGTGCCAAAATTGACAAAGTTCGTCATCCTTTTTCTACAATTGCTGGTATGAAAGAGGACGTGATTGCATTTTTATTAAATCTTAAGAAAGTGAGAATTAAGTATACCGGTACTACCCCCGCAAAGTTGACGGTTGATAAAAAGGGTCCTGGAGTGATTAAGGCAGGAGATTTGAAGGGCTCACCAGCTGTTACTGTTGTCAATCCCGAACTTCCTCTTGCAACATTATCCGCCGGTGTCCGTTTTTCTGCAGAATTTCAGGTTGAGCAAGGGACAGGATTCTCTCCTGCAGACGACCGGAGAAGCAACACGATTGGAGTCATTCCGATAGATAGTGTATTCTCTCCCGTAACACGCGTGAACTACAAGGTCGAAGAGACGCGAGTCGGTCGTGTCGCAAATTACGACAGGTTGGTACTTGAGCTTTGGACTGATGGGACTGTCCCCCCACTGGAGAGTATAAAGCGGGCAGCTGAAATTTTAGTTGCTCACTTTACACAAATTATTACTCCACGCATAAAAGAACAAGAGTCTCGAGAGAAACCAAGGATTTCAACCGGTATTGCAACTCTTTCGGTCGAGGAGCTAAATCTGCCTGCCCGAATTGCAAATGCGCTCGTTAAAGGGGGATATGAGACGGTAGGGCAACTCCTTGGAGCAAAACCCGAGGAGCTTTCTCGTGTACGTAATGTGGGTGAAAAATCGCTGAAGATTATTGCCGCAGCACTCGGTGAGCACGGGATACAATTCCCGGCGATGGTATAATTGACCTGCGGTATAGTTAACCTAAGGTTAAACAGATATATAAAAGAATGTTCAATGAAAAAGCATGTAATGGGGAGAAAATTTTCAAGAGATACGGGCGCTCGAGCGGCGCTTTTCCGTGCATTAGTGGTCTCATTGGTAGAACATGGAACGATAGAAACAACACTCCCTCGTGCGAAAGCTGTTAAACCCTTAATTGATAAGGCAGTTACCCTTGCGAAGAAGAGAACACTCGCGTCCAGACGAGCACTTCTGTCTGAATTTGCACACAATAAGCGTGCGGTTGCCAAATTAGAAGAGGAAGTAAAACTTCGATTTGCTACCCTCTCGAGTGGCTTTACCCGAATGGTTCGCGCTGGGCGACGAGCGGGAGATAATGCGCCAATGGTGCGACTTATGTGGAGTAGGGAAAAAGTTGAAACTAAGGATGAAGCGTCTAAGTCTAAGACTAAGAAATTAGAAAATAAAAAATAAAAAATGGGCACAACATACCAACCACGGGCAAAGGATACAAAAAGGGAGTGGCATTTGATTTCTGCAAAGGGGAAGGTGCTCGGCCGGCTTGCGACCGGGGTGGCCACATTTTTAATGGGGAAACATAAGAGGACCTATGTGCCGCATCTTGACGCGGGTGATTATGTTGTGGTGACAAATGCCAAAGATGTAGTATTGACCGGCAGAAAGGAAGTACAAAAGGTGTATAGGCGATATTCAGGATATCCTTCTGGGCTGAAAGAGATTTCAGCAGCGAAGATGAGAAGCACGCATCCGGAGCGTCTTATTGAACATGCCGTTTCTGGAATGTTGCCGGATAATCGTCTCAAGAAGGTAAGAATGGCACGCTTAAAAGTGTTTGCAGGAGGAGAACATACATATGACGATAAATTCGAAGCACGAAGCACGAAATCCTAAACAATATTTAAATTCAATCCGCCATCTGGCGGATAAAACGTTTATTTTGAGCGTTAGCGAGAAACAAGCTCTGCTTATAATTTAGAACATTATAATTTTGGATTTGTTTCGAATTTCGATATTAGAATTTCGAATTTTAATTATATGGTTACAGCACAACGAACTATTGAACCAAAAAAAACTAAGGACTTTATCTTCGCCGTAGGGCGTCGAAAAGAGTCTATTGCGCGTGTACGGCTCTTTAAAGGTCATGATGAGCACCTCGTGAATGGAATACCCTTTACCGATTACTTTCCGGGAGTAGTTGCAAAAATTTTATTTGAGCGACCATTTAAGGTTGCGGGTGCGTTTGATAAATATTGGGTGAGTGTGAAGGTGGAAGGGGGAGGCAAAGGGGGTCAGTTGGATGCAACGGTTTTGGGCATTGCGCGTGCGCTTGCAAATGCCTCTCCCGAACAGTTTCGCCCACCGCTCAAGAAACAAAAGCTTTTAACTCGTGATGCGAGAATTCGTGAGCGGCGAAAAGTGGGAACCGGCGGGAAGGCAAGGAGGAAGAAACAATCTCCGAAGCGATAGGGGTTAAAATTCTTCTTCCTCTGCAAGCTTTACTGATCGAAATCCTCCACGCGCTTTCGCTCTTGTCTCTTCATATTCCGTTTCAGGCACACTGTCGTAGACAATACCCCCTCCCGATTGGACATAGGCGATACCATATACGGGTATCCCAAAAACTTTTTTATAGACCATAGTACGTATGGTGATTGCTACCTCCAAACCCCCAGAATAGTCGATGAAGCCAATTGCTCCCGCATACGGACCCCGTCGGTCAGGCTCAAAGTCATAAATGAGTTCTGTAGCTCGAATTTTAGGTGCACCCGCTACTGTTCCCGCGGGAAAGCACGCGCGCAGCGCATCAAAGGAAGTGAGTTCTGGGCGAAGTAAACCTTCCACGCGAGATCCGAGATGAACGACGTTCGAGAAGAACTCAGGTTCCCTAAATTTTGTTACCTTTACAGTTCCAGGAATGGCTACTCTTCCAATATCATTACGTCCTAAATCAACTAACATCAAATGTTCTGCTAGTTCTTTCTCATCGTGTAAGAGTTCTTCTGCGAGTGCAGCATCTTCTTCAGGTGTTGCATCAGGAGAGCGTGGTCTAGTTCCTGCAAGGGGCCAAGTAGTGACTTTTCCGTTTTCAACTTTCACCAGAAGCTCGGGAGAGGCACCAATGAGCTGGAACCCATCGTAGTCAAAGAAAAATTGGAAAGGAGAAGGGTCTACTCGCCGCCGTGCACGATAAATTTTAAAAGGGTCAGCCGATGTCTTTTGTTCCCATCGCTGCGAGACTACTACTTGGATAACTTCTCCTTCAATAACTTTGTGACGAGCTTCTGCTACCATTTCTAGGTATGGCGCGCGTTCGAAGTTTGAAGTGGGCTCCGCTTGTAACGGGGGAACTGTGCCAGAGATTAGCGTTTTAGGGTCAAATGGTTTGCGCAATTTGTCAACAATCGCTTCAATACGCTCAACTGCTGCGGCATAGAGAGTATCAATATGTTGTGGGTCTTCGACCGCGAGGTGCGTTATCACTTTCATTTCTTTTGTCACATGGTCAAATGCAACAAGGTCATCAACTTGGGCGAGCATAGCGTCGGGAACGCCTGTTGTGCTTGGGTTGGGATTTTGGAGCGTGGGTTTTCTTTCAAAGGCTCTTACGACTTCAAACCCAATGTACCCAATAAATCCTCCATGAAAGCGGGGTAAACCGGTAACTCTTGCTACTTGCCGTCTCATTCTTTCTTCTATTGGTATTAGGGGGTCGACTACTTCGCCAGGATTATGCAGCTTTGAACCATTAGGTTGTCGTTCTAGCCATCCCCCTTCAACAGGCAGTTCAATCCCCCATTTTGGTGCAGTAACTAAAAAGCTATAACGTCCAAGGTTTCCTCCCTCTACACTTTCAAGGAGAAATGAGGGGGACCATTCAGTCTTCTTTTCCCCGCTTGTGAGTTTTACATACGCGGTAACTGGTGTTTCTAAGTCTGCAGGGAGCGTGCGATAAATGGGAATAAGCGTGTTGAGACGTGCAAGTTCGCGGGCTTGTTCGAGGGTGGGGGTGTAGGTGGCTCGTGCTCTTTCTGGAGTTGGTTGCAGTTCTGCAATGCTCATTTTGAGAGGAGCAGTAATTATTGAAGAAGAGTATAGCATATTTATCAAAAAAGGCAAATTAAGAGGTATAATGTGTGAATCCTATGCCATTTACTGAACTCTCGGGTCTTAAAATTTTTCAGTTTAGGAATCTTTCTCAAATTCCTTGGTTGCGACATGCGGTTTCGACAAGAGATTTTGGAAGTGTAAAAAATTCCAGAGAAAAATTTTTTAAAACGATTGGTGTTAAAGAAAAAGATGTAGTTGATGCACAACAAGTGCATGGGAATCATGTGGCGGTAGTAGGCGAAAAGGATAAGGGACATGTAATTTTAGAACGCGATGCACTTATTACTAAGGAACCTGACGTTCCCCTCTTCATTAAAGTTGCCGATTGCGTTCCGATAATGTTAGTTGATCCTGTGCATAAAGTTGTAGGTGCGGTACATGCGGGTTGGCTTGGGACTGTGCAGGAAATTACAAGACTCGCAGTCCAGCATATGGAAGACCATTTTGGGACAAACCCTACGGATTTAATTGTTGGTATTGGTCCTTCAATCGGTCCTTGCTGCTATGAGGTTGATGCCAACGTTATTAATCAGTTTAAGTACAAGTTTAAGTACGCAGATAAATTGTTTTCAAAAAAAAGAAAAGGCCATGCCCGTTTAGATTTATGGAAAGCGAACAGATTTCAATTAATTGAAAGAGGAGTAAAAGAGAAAAATATTGAGATTGCGAATCTTTGTACATTCGATAATCCTGATTTATTTTTTTCTGAGAGAAAACAAAAACCAACCGGAAGATTTGGAGCGATGATTTGGATTAAAGACAACTCCGCTATTCAGTTTTAGACCAAAGAGTATAAACCTCGGACTGGTCCGGTCTTTTGATTTGCTTGAGTATAACCACATCTTCTCTACTCTTCAGATTACTCTCGCTTGCACATCCTTCGGCATCAACAACCAAAAGTCGCCTAACATCAGGTTGTTCAAAAGCATCTCTTGATGGACATCTTAAACCCGTAAAAACAAAATTCTCACTTGTCCATGTTCCCTTTTCTCTCATTATCGCATCTTTATTGAATACCTTAGGATCCCTTCCTGTAAAGAAAGCAATCCATGGATAGGGATCGTCGGGAATGTTGGTGAGTACTATTTTGTCGTAGTCTTTTTGTAACTTGTTCAACTGTAGCGCCAGCTCTTTTGCACCAATGTTTCTGTAAAGAGGGATATGAACTTTTGCATGAACAAAATACATGTGAAGGAAAAATATAAAATTTAAGGCAAGACCAAGAGAAGTCGCAAAAATGATTTCTTTCTTAAATCTTTCCACCTGTTTGAGTTGATAAAAACCATACGCTGCAATAATTGCTATGAAAGGGAGCATAAAAAGTGCACGGTGTAAGTTTGGTGAATCCTCCATTGTGAGTCCCGCCGGTACTGGTGACACGAGAAGGAGAAAAAGAAGAAGGATACTGTGTCTTTTTTGAGCTATAGAGATTAAACCAAAAAGAAAAAGAAAGGCCTCAAAATAGGTAAGTAGCCCTATACCTGGAGTTGTATAACGGAGTGGTTTTGCAACATTTCCTACCAAAAAGTTGGCACTGAAATAATTTGCATATTCGTTTATAAAACGCCTTGCATAAACCGATGGTTTATTGTGGAACAGTCGGGCGACAAAAACCCTGTTGGGTCCTTCCTCAAAGGGCATGCGGGAAAGTTCATACGAAACATCTAAATCATTAAGAATAGATACCTGAGAAAAACGACCTCTCGCTTCTTTGTTTGAAGCAAAGAGGGCAGTTAAAATTAAAAGAAACAAAAATACTGCAAATGCTTTTCTGGTTAAGTTTGTGCTTTTAATTTCTTGCCAAAAATAAATAATTAAGGTTCCTACAAAAAGAGGGACAAGAATGCGTGCAGAGTGATAAAAGAAATAACTGAGAACTAAAAAGACCAGACTTACAAAAAACAGTTTGTTTGATTTTTCCCTAAAAGCTTTTAATAAAAAGAATAAACCAAAAAGTACCAAAAATAGAGCGATTACCACTTCACTTGTTGCCCGACTTGTTGCTATATGCCAAGGAGAAATAGCAAGTAAAAGTGCGGAAAGTAATGCTAAATTTTTCTTTTTTGTAATCTCTAGTACTAAGAAAAAGAGAGGAAGCACAGTAAGTGCTCCCAATAAAGCAGAAGGAAATCGTACCGCAAACTCATTTCTACCGAAGATTATTATTGAGGGAATTGTCAAATAAAAAATTCCCGTTGGTCTATAGTCGCCAAAGGTATTGTAATGAACGGCCAACGCATTTCCTCTATCATCTTTTCCTGTTTTTGCAATTGATAAGGCATTCCAGCCAACTCGCACTTCGTCAGCATGGAAACCAAAAGGGTAGTCTGCTAAGTTTATAAATCGCAAAAAAAGGGCTAAAACAACTATTAAAAATAACGGTTTGCTTGTAAGATTTTTAAGGATAGTATTCATTGGTTTTTGTAATACATTCTCTTTACTATAGTGAGCTATTTTACCCGTTGCTTGCAAGTGGTGTAGGTTCAGTGGAAGTATGATGGGCTTAAATGATACAATATACACGCTCCAGGAGAGTTAGCGGGGAGTAGTTTAACGGTAGAATACGCGCATGGTCCCGTACCAGATTTCGGGGTGTAGTATAACGGTTAGTATTTGCGCATGGGGTGCGTAAGGTCCCAGTTCAATTCTGGGCACCCCGACAAGAAATCGGTACGGGGTAAAGGTGCGTGTTCAATATCGCCCCTCGCGACTTGCGAAAGCGAAAGCATTTGAACAACAAAGTGAGGTAAGACATATCAGTTTTGCGAGCAAAACTGATATTCCCGGCTCCCCGACACATTTTACATATTGAAATTTTCCCGAAGAAGTAGTACAAGAAGAATGCCATGGCACAGGGAGCAAAACTTGATGCGATAAAATTGGCAATTGAGCAGATTGAGAAGCAATGGGGTCGGGGGTCAATTATGAAGTTGGGAGAAGCAGCGGATTCGCGCCTTAAGGTAGATGTTATTCCCACAGGTTCAATAGCCTTAGATTTAGCCCTTGGTGTTGGCGGTCTTCCTCGGGGCAGAATAGTCGAGGTTTATGGGCCTGAAGCTTCAGGAAAAACAACGTTAGCGCTTCATGTTATAGCAGAAGCCCAAAAGATGGGTGGCACTGCCGCATTTATTGATGCAGAACATGCGTTGGACCCTGCTCGAGCCGAATCAATCGGTGTGAATCTTAATGAGTTACTTATCTCTCAACCCGATACGGGAGAGCAAGGGCTTGAGATTGTAGAAACGCTTGTCAGGTCGGGCGCAGTTGATGTTGTGGTTATTGATTCAGTTGCTGCACTCGTCCCCCGAGCTGAACTTGAAGGAGAAATGGGCGATGCGATGATTGGTGTCCAGGCACGCTTAATGTCGCAAGCGCTTCGAAAGTTAACTGGTGCAATTTCCAAGTCACGCACCGTAGTCATTTTTACCAATCAATTACGGCAAAAAATAGGCGTTATGTTTGGTAACCCGGAAGTGACTCCGGGAGGTTTAGCGCTTAAATTTTATGCGTCGGTCCGAATTGATATTCGAAAAATTGACACAATAAAGGATGGAGATCTCGTCATTGGTTCGCGACACAGAGCACGCGTGGTTAAAAATAAAGTTGCACCACCTTTCAGGGTTGCAGAATTTGATATTATGAATATGGGTGGAGTTTCTAAAGCAGGAGGAATACTTGATGTAGCAGCAGAGTTTGGTGTTATTACCAAACAAGGTTCATTCTTTCGTTACGGAACCCAAGTCATAGGCCAAGGTCGCCAAGCGGCAATCGCGTTTCTTGGGGAGCATCAAAAGATTTTGAAAGAGGTTGAGGAAAAAGCACGAAGAACAGCTGCTGAAAGTAAAAAAGTGCCAACAAAAATTGGAGAAGCAGAAACGGGAAATAGTGAAGAGTAGCCGATGTAAGCTCGGAAATTCGAAATTTCAAATCCGAAACTCTAAACAATATTTAAATTCAAATGCTTCAAATTCTAAACTTTTTTGTTATTTTGTATTTATAATTTTGAGTTTGTTTCGAATTTAGTGCTTCGTGCTTCGAATTTATGGAATTGTTGGATCGCCTCATAAAATTTACCACCATTCGTCCTCGCTCTGAATTTGAGATTAAGCGGTGGTTAGTCCGAAAAAAAATAAGCGGGGAGGATTGTAAAGTAGCCCTCCAAGAATTAAAAAAAGCAGGACTTGTTGACGACGAAGCGTTTGCCCGTTGGTGGATTGAACAGCGTACCACTTTTCGCCCCAAATCGCTGCGGATGTTGATACTTGAACTAGTAAAGAAGGGCGTTGATAAAGATCTAGCACAAAAAGTGGTTTCGGAAAGTGGCTTAAATGACGAAGAACTAGTTTTTCAATTAATTGAAAAGAGAAAGAGGGTATGGGAAAAGTTAGACAAGGAAACAAGAAAGAAAAAAATAGTAAATTTTTTATCAAGCCGAGGATTTTCTTGGGGAGTAATTCGAAAAGTTATTAATTCTAGGTTGACAAGCTTTAGTTGAGGTGCTATTTTTAGCTGTCCTATAATAAATATGGCGCAAGCGGAATACGACAGACTTAAACAGTTAACTCAGTCTAACCAGGGAGAACAAACCCACCTTCAAGAGTCACTTCAACAATTTCAAGAACGATTACGAGGGGGTGAAACCACTGGGGATAGAATACGTGACCACGTGGTAGCATGGCATGGTATTAATGAATCCCTAGAACAAAGACTCCATCAGCTAGAGGATAATCTTACAAACCATCCAGGGGAGTTTGTTTTGATGGCTTCTCAGCATTGGGAGAGAGAGAACATTATAGAAGAATTATATGTAGGCATTGTTACACCACCGTTTCTAGAACTTCATCCAGGATATGCTATTGACCTAGGTATTGTTACACCAAAACATGCCATTATTAATAGCTATCCAAGGAGAGATGGTGTAAGAACAAGGGAGGATTCAATCCGAGGTTTTGAAACGAGTCTTATATTTTTGGATAGGCCTCTTTCGCGTAAGAACCCCGGAGGTGCTTTGGGAGCTGCAACCTTTCAAGTGATAGTGGGCGATGAAGCAGTTTATAAATGGTTTTTAGACCGTTCTAAAAAGAATATGGCGTATGAATATTGGTCGATGGAGCGAGGGTACGATGACTTTCTCACACGAAGTCAAGAAGAAAGACTTCGAGATGTTGATATTTTAGTTTTATATGAAAGAGCACAACGAGCCTTAGAGAAACCTAGCAACCTCCCCCCGTCAGTTCAAAAGGTAGTACATAATGAGATCCAAAAAAGAAAATTTGCAATTTTAGAAAATATTGAAGAGTTGGTTGGGAAGGAAGAGGAATTAATAGCAAGATTAGCAGGAATTAGAGGAATCAGATTGCCAAGAATTACTTTGGGATTGGATGATCCTTCGTATGAGCGGCAAGTGAGAGAAGATGAGGAAGATTTGAGAATCGTTAGGTCAATTCCAGTAACTGAGGGGCGAAGAAGAGTCCAAGCGCAAATTCGACAAGAAATCGAGAAAGCGTTTGAGATGGGAATGCATAGAGATCCATGGGTGGTTGTTAATGAATCACAACCTGGAAGGAAAGTTGAAACGAACGTTCCACAACTCATTCGTGGTTATTGTGAGTACTACGAAATCCCAATACCCAAAGATTAAATTACAACACAAGTAGACTATGGATCTCCTCACAAGCCGCGGGTTTGGATGGAATATTATTAAGAGATTCTTGAATTAATTTCTCCATTTAAAAATCCCCACTAGCCACAAACGCTAAATATTTTTGTCTCGAACACCCGCCGGATCACGCCAGCTATAGCTTATTACTGCCACAATTATGAGAAAAGTCCAACCCATAAATAATAGTAAGCTTGTAAAAGTGATAAAAACCCACGCAACATCTTTTTGATCCATAAACTCCGTAAAGCTAATAATGACTGCTGTTAAGAAAACAAGCCATGCTGCAAGAGAAAATAAGTAAAATCCGAGCAAGAGAAATCTGAAGGTGTTTTCTGCCCTTTTAAAATCTTCAACAGCTGCACGAAATCTTTTTTGGGCAGGTTGATCCTTTCCGGCCATGCGGCGTAATTTATCTTTGAGTTGGGTAACATACCCCGCTTCAATTGTCGCAATTGCTGTTATAAGAGTGGCAGTTATGATGAGGAGAATGATTCCAGTCTTCTCCACACCTATAGAAATTGTTTCCATTGTTTCCACTTATTGACGTAAGTTGCCAATTTACAGTATACTCCTAATTTAGGAGAACTATGGAGTACAAGATGACCCATTCAATTTCACTCAGGGTCACCCTGAACGGAGTTGAAGGGGTGAGTTACTGTCAGAGAAATTGGGTGTGCCTGTTTTCACAGGTGTATCTTCCTATCGCGTTGATAGCATAATCTTTGTCTCTCCTTTTCTTCGTAGTCCTCCACGTAAGATGGTAAAAACCACGAAAGTTTACCCTGAGCAAAGTCGAAGGGACGATTATATTGTAAAACTCGAGAAGCTATCCGGTTTAACGAAAGAAGAGGCACGACAGCAGCTGCTTGCTGAAGTTGAGAAAGAATTAGCGACCGAGGTTGCAAAACGTATACGAGCGTCTGAAGAGAAAATAAAACTGGAGTCGGAAGAAAAGGCGCGTGAGGTTCTTGTTGAGGCAATGCAGCATGGAGCGACCTCCTACGTTGCTGAGTACACGGTTTCTACTATTCGTGTTCCTGATGAAGAAATAAAAGGAAGAATAATTGGTCGAGAAGGAAGGAATATTAGAGCGTTCGAGCATGCAACGGGAACTGAGATTGAGATTGACGAGACAAATGACATTCGAATTTCTTCGTTTGACCCAATAAGGCGTGAGATTGCCCGACGGGCGCTTGAACAACTCATTCGAGATACTCGTATCCAGCCGGCAAGGATTGAGGAGATTGTTGCCCAAACTCGCGCAAAGATGGACCAGGTGCTCCTTGAGGAAGGAAAAAAGATTGCCCATGATGTGGGTATTTATAACCTACCGTTAGAGCTTCTTCACCTCATTGGTCGTTACCGGTTTAGGACATCCTATGGTCAAAACCTCGCATTCCATCAGATTGAACAAGTAAAAATCGGTGTACAAATTGCAAAAGATGTGGGTGCGGATGTCGATACGGTCAGACTTGCGTGTCTTTTGTGCGATATTGGAAAGGTGGTTTCAGAGGAAGAAGGGACTCACGTTGAGCTTGGAGTTTCTGTGGCTAAAAAGTTTGGGCTACCTGAGCGAGTGGTGAACGCAATTGGTGAACATCATGAGGATAAACCGTTCTCCACTGTTGAGTCAGTGGTTGTTTGGATTGCTGATGCCATATCAGGTGCGCGCCCAGGCGCACGGTATGAGCCATTTGAGGATTATGCCAAGCACATGGAACAGATTGAGAATATCGTGAAGGGATTCCCAGGAGTTGAGCAGGCCTTTGCGTTCCAAGCCGGACGGGAAGTGCGGGTCTTGGTCCGTCCAGAGGAAGTTTCGGATAGCGAGCTGACTGTGCTTGCTCATGATATTGCCAAAACACTTGAGGAGAAAGTCGCGTATGCAGGACAAATTAAGGTGACACTTATACGAGAGTCCCGAACTGAGGCTACAACGAAAGCAAAGTAACGTTGAAGGCTTGACAAATTACCTTCCTTAATATATTCTCTCCTCAATGACGAAACGGCAATTGATTGACATAGTTGCACGCAAAGCTCATTTGACCAAAAGAGCGGCGACTGAAGCAGTTGAGACATTCTTGGAAGAAGTTGTTCGCCAGCTTCAGAAAGGCGAACGAATTGTACTTTCGGGATTTGGAACCTTCCATGTTATTCAAATGAGAGCAAAGCGAGTGATTGTTCCAAAGAGTGGAGTTGAGCGACAAGTCCCAGCTCATCGCCTTCCTCGCTTCATCCCCGGCAAAACATTAAAGAGGATAATTAAGAAGTAATTCTGCTATACTTGCCTTGTGGTTGCGGTTCAGATTGAGAATCTCAAGAAACACTTCTCTGTTCCCCAAAGAGAAGCAGGACTTCTAGGGGTAGTTAGTTCATTCTTTCAGCCCAAAAAGAAAATCGTTCGAGCCGTCGATGATATTTCCTTCACAATTGACGAAGGAGAGCTTGTAGGATTTATTGGACCAAATGGTGCGGGTAAAACTACAACACTGAAAATACTCTCCGGTGTTCTTTATCCAACCGCGGGGAAGGCACGAGTGGCAGGGCATATTCCCTGGAGACGAGAGGAAGAATTCTTAAAAAAAATAACGCTCGTGATGGGGCAAAAAAATCAACTGCTCTGGGAGTTGCCTGCGATGGATTCGTTTCTTCTTAACCGTGCAATTTACGAGATCCCGAAAGTTGAGTTCAAGCAAACATTAGAAGAGCTTGTATCCCTTTTAGAGGTAGAACAACTTCTTACAACCCCAGTGCGCAAACTCTCGCTCGGTCAGCGCATGCGACTGGAATTGGTTGCAACGCTGCTTCACCGCCCTCGAATTCTTTTTTTGGATGAACCCACCATTGGACTTGATGTAGTTGCAGCGCAGAATATTAGGGAATTTATTACTGCCTACAATAAAAAGACGGGAGCGACGGTGCTTTTGACCAGTCACTATATGGGTGATATTGCCAAACTTGCAAGTCGTGTCTGCATCATCAATGAGGGAAGACTTATTTTTGAGGGAAGTTTGGCAAAAATTGTAGAGCGATGGGTAAATGAGAAGGTAATACGCGCGCTGCTCACGAACGAACCAAATATGCAAGAATTATCTGAAATAGGTGAGGTAATCTCCTATCAGTTTCCTCGGGTTGAAATTCGTATTCCTCGCGCTGCGGCACCGGGAGCGGCGGCACGCCTTCTCCAAAATTTCTCCGTTGCCGATGTAACGATTGAAGAACCACCAATTGAAGAAGTTATTCGGAAGATTTTTACGAATACCCTGCCTGCCGGCAGGCAGGCTTAAAAGTTAAAAACTTTAAGTAAGATAAGTATATGCTTTTGAATAGTCTTCGAAAATATTATCAGGTCTTCGTGGTGAGTATATCAGAAATGTTTGTATGGAAGCTCAACTTTGTATTGTGGCGAGTGCGTGTGGTATTACAAATTCTTCTCCTTTATTTTCTGTGGTCAACTGTCTTTTTGCAGCAGGAGGTGGTATTTGGGTATGAAAGAGCTCAAATTTTGACCTATATCATAAGTGTTGCGTTCTTGCGTTCACTTGTTCTTTCTTCGCGCAGCGTGGGAGATGTGGCGGGTGATATTCGCGATGGGGAATTAACGAACTTTCTTCTTCGGCCGCTGTCTTACATCGGGTGGTGGTGGGCACGCGATGCTGCGGATAAGGTGTTAAATATTGCGTTTGCTCTGGTCGAACTTTCACTTCTTTGGTTTCTTTTTCAACCCCCATTAATACTTCAGTCGAACATTGTGTTAGTGTTAGCAACTCTTGCCGCATCGCTTCTTGCCCTTATTCTTTATTTCTATTTTTCATTCCTTCTTTCAATGGCGGCATTTTGGGTTGCTGAAGCGTGGGGAATTCGGTTTCTTGCCATGATGACACTCGAATTTTTAGCCGGTGGTTTTTTCCCGCTTGATATTTTGCCCTCCACAGTATTCCGTGCGTTACAACTAACACCTTTTCCCTATATGCTTTTCTTCCCGGCAAAAATTTATTTGGGACAGCTTGGCTTTAATGAAATACTGATGGGATTTGGAGTGCTTGTCTTGTGGACAGTGTTCTTTATGTGGGCAGTGCAGGCGGTATGGATGAGGGGGTTGCGTACCTATGGAGCTGAAGGGAGATGACCATTAAAATTTCTAAGTATCTGGGTGTGTGGTGGGTGAGTTCTAGGACGGCGTTTTCAACTGCACTTTCTAATAGAGCGGGGGCTGTCCTTTTCCTTGCGGGCAAGATTCTTCGTTTTCTCTTTTTCTTTTTATTCCTCTTTATCCTTTCACAGAGAACCCAAGCTCTTGCGGGATATACCACCACTCAGGTTATCTTCTTTTTCTTAACCTTTAATTTAGTTGATGTCGTTTCTCAAATGCTCTTTCGCGAAGTATATTGGTTTAGAGCACAAATCGTGACGGGAGGTTTTGACTTGGTGCTGTCTCGACCAGTGAATCCTCTTTTCCGCGCCCTGCTGGGGCGGATAGATATTTTGGATTTGCTCACACTTCCACCGCTTCTTATATTGGTAGTTGCGGTTGGTGCCAATCTCCACCCTTCATCTCTTTCTCTGGTAGCTTATCTTGTGTTGTTGGGTAATGCGCTCCTTTTTGCCACAGCGTTTCATATTGCAGTTCTGGCTCTTGGAGTAGTGACGACTGCAATTGACCACACGATGTGGATTTATCGCGATTTAACTGCAATGGCGAGGGTGCCAATTGATTTCTATAAAGAACCCATTCGAGGGCTCTTAACATTTGCCATTCCGGTTGGTCTTATGATGACGGTTCCGGCGAAAACATTAATGGGGATTCTTGAGTGGCCGATTATAGTCTATTCTTTCCTGTTCTCCATTGTCGCTTTTCGCTTATCACTTTTCTTTTGGCACTGGGCACTGAAAAATTATTCAAGTGCAAGTAGTTAAAAATGATGAAACTTCTGGTAATCTGTGGACCTACTGCTACTGGAAAGACACAACTTGGTGTACGACTTGCGAAAAAGTTTGATGGAGAGATGGTGTCGGTCGACTCGCGGCAAGTGTATCGTGGGATGGACATTGCGACGGGAAAGGATTTACCCAAAAACTCCACGTATCAAAAACTCAAAAACTCCAAACTTGGGTATTATTTATTTGATAGTATTCCAGTGTGGATGTTGGATGTCGTCGAGCCGACACACTCTTTTTCTGTTGCCGAGTATCATGAGCGGGCGCACAAAGTTATTGAGGATATCTGGAAGAGGGAAAAGCTACCAATTCTTGTCGGTGGGACGGGTTTGTACGTCAAAGCTATGATTGATGGAATAGATACGTTGGGCGTTCCTCCACATCCCCAACTTCGGGCAGCATATGAAAAAAAGAGTGCAGAAGAACTTTTTAATATTTTATTTCATTTGTCTCCTGACACCGCAAATACTCTTAATGTTTCTGAGCGTAAAAATAAACAACGTTTAATTCGAAAAATTGAAATTGCGCAAATGGGAGTTAAAGAAGTGTCTGGGAAAAAGTGGAAAAATTTAAAGGTTGTAATGATTGGTTTGGTTTGCTCGTACAATATATTGCGCCAGAGAATTGAACGACGCATTGAAAAGTGGGTTATAAAGGGTGCTGAGGATGAGGTGATGAAGCTTTTGGGTAGTGGGGTGGGCTGGAATTTTCAAGCAATGAATGCGTTGGGATATCGCCAATGGAAACCGTATTTTGAAGGAAAATCAAAAAAGGAAGAAGTGGTTGAAAGGTGGAAAGTAGATGAATGGCACTATGCGAGGAGACAATTAA
The DNA here is from genome assembly GCA_964442455.1 of uncultured Gammaproteobacteria bacterium. Lineage (GTDB taxonomy): Bacteria > Patescibacteriota > Microgenomatia > UBA8517 > JACQJR01 > CAYTZB01. The sequence continues at coordinate 29,029 of CAYTZB010000004.1, read as the reverse complement.
CCTGGTTTAAGAGAGATAAAAGAATCCAGTGGTTTGATGTAACAAAGAAAAGGTGGGAGGAAGACGTGGAGAAAAAGGTTCAGGCATGGTACAATAGGAGATGAAAAATTGTTACATTGTTTCATGGTTACATGGTTTTAAACAATTGAATAATGAAGCCATGTAGCCATTTAACTATTTAACTATGAGAACCATTGAAATTTCCCATCGTACTATTGTCTTTACCGTTCTTTTTCTTATTGGCTTGTGGTTACTGTGGCAGATTCGGTCGGTGATTCTCGCACTGTTTATTGCCTTTATCCTTGCAACTGCGTTTAATCCTCTCGTTCTCCGGTTAACAAGATTTCGTATCCCTCGTCCAGTTGCAATTCTTCTTGTTTACTTGTTCGTGCTTGGAGTTGTGTTAGGCGTGGCAGTAAGTATTATTCCTCCTCTTATTGATCAGACAAGCGTACTCGTCTCACGTTTACCGGAATATATGACTCGGCTTGGTGTTGTGGGGGTGGATCAAAATCTCATCTCGCAACAGCTCGTCAATCTCGGGCGGATTCCTGCAAATATCTTTCAATTTGTCATATCACTTTTTTCAAACATAATTGCTGTTTTTATCGTTCTTGTACTGGCCTTTTACTTGCTTTTAGAGTGGGGTAATTTGGACCGTAGGGTAGTATTCCTTTTTGGTAAAGACGGAGTTCGCACGAAAACATTTCTTGCCACACTTGAGCGGCGACTCGGTGGCTGGGTACGAGGTGAGCTGCTACTTATGACAATAATTGGCCTTCTTACTTATACGGGACTCCGACTTTTAGGTGTTCACTTCGCTCTACCCCTTGCTATTCTTGCAGGGTTATTGGAAGTAGTGCCTAATGTTGGTCCTGTTGTCGCTGCAATTCCGGCGATTATCGTGGGCTTTACCATTTCGCCGGTCATAGGAATTTCCGTTGCAGCGCTGTATTTTTTAATTCAGCAGGTAGAAAATAGTGTGATTGTGCCCAAAGTTATGGAGCGCTCCGTGGGATTGCCGCCTCTTGCAACGCTTATTGCACTGAGTGTAGGAGTTGAACTTGGCGGTATTATGGGAGCCATTCTGGCGGTCCCCGTACTTCTTGTTGCCCAAGTTACAGTAGTTGAGTTTTTTAAAGATTGGAATTTAAGGTCAAGGAGCGAGTAAGAGTTCTCGGCTTTCAGCCTACGCTCCTCTTGCTCGCATTATCTAGATAGTATTTTTGCCAAGGAGCGAGTAAGAACCCCTTCGGGAACCTTGCTCGTGCTATTTATAGTTTAATTTGTCAAGGAGCGAGTAAGCCAGGTTCTGTTCTAGACAATCATCTGTCTGTGCCCTCAACTTTGGTCCTCGGGGAAGCATCCTGATAGCGGACCATTCGGAGGTTGCAGCGGGGAGGATTGTCAGCGTTTCACTCATTGGTCATACCCGTCAGGGTTTAGACTAATGATCGTCTCTGTGACTCTCCAACCCTGTCAATTCAGGTTTGGTGTCCTACACTTTTCAGTGAAGGACCACTAGCGGTTAGCCTTCGATTTTACTCAGGCTACCCTGAGCTACGTCGAAGGGTACCCGTCCCCGCTTACGCGGGGTCCCCTGCTTCCTGCTGCCTGGACTTTCCTCCCCACCCTTTCCGATCACGATTTTCTTCCTATTTGATCCCAACCAGAAAGGGTGGGGCGATTGTCCTGCTCCTTGACGCCCCTATTATACCACACCAGGAGCCCCCTTGACAAAGTTTGTTAGAGTTTTCACAATGAGATTAGATATGGAGCGAAGGGAGGTGAGTAACGTTAGATGAATCTTCTTCAAGTGTGGCAGACATCTCTTCTTTCGGCATGGGCACAGGTTGGTCCGGGCGTTCTTACTGTCCTTGTTGTTGCGATTGGTGCTAGTTTAGTATTTGCAGTCGCGCTCATAATTGCCTACTGGGCGAGACGACTTGTTGAGGAAGTACTGAAAGCCGTGCAACTTGAGCAGCTGGTCCAGGCGGCAGGTATTGGAACAGTGCTCCATCGCGCCGAGATAAAGCTTACGGTAAGTCAAATCATTGGCGAGTTTGTGCGATGGATTATTATTCTGGTTGGGTTTATCGCGGCTGTTAATATTTTGGGATTGACGCCTGTCGTTGATGTGTTAATGCAGATTTTGGGGTATTTGCCTAATGTCTTTGCGTCAGCGCTGGTCCTGGCAGCTGGATTCTTTGTGGCACGACTTACAGAAGGGTTAGTACGTGGGGCGCTTGCAAGTGTTGACCATGATGCGGCGCGACCGGTCGGCCGACTTGCGTACTGGGTTGTGGTAGTAGTTGCATTCTTCACAGCACTCTCGCAGCTTCGTGTTGCCGAAGCATTAACACAAGCAGTATTCCAAACGCTATCCTGGGCACTCGCACTGGCACTTGGACTACTTATTGGATTGGGAGCGAAAGACTTGGTTTCAAAGATACTGCTTGATTGGTACGATAAGATAAGAGGGTAAAGGGCTGAAGGTGCTTCTAACTTTCCTGTCTTTTACAGTAAACACGGGAACTTTCTTCATTGGGTGTTAATTCATGGTTGACTGATTATTTATTACCTCCTAAAATATTCTCAACAAACGAGCGACAATAGCGTCGTTATCTTTTGTATAAATTCAAATAAGCAGAGCTTGTTTCTGACGAAACAAACTATACTGTTGCTCAAGACAACCGCCAGGAAAATTCTGGGAAGTTGGGATAATAACAAGTGTTATTTTCGCTGCGATTCATTGGTATTTTGGCTTCAGGTTTATTGTTACAGCCTTTTTTATGGGGTTGTTTTATTGGTGGGTTGTGGTGAACTTTGGAATAATTGAGGCGATAATTACGCACTCACTCGTTAATATTCTCTTATTAAAGAGTGGGATATTCAAAAACTATACGATAAAGTAAACTTAAATGCTCGCTAAGATTTTTTCAGGTGCAACGATAGGACTCTCGGGTGTGCCAATTGAGGTAGAAGTTGATATTGCCGAAGGTGGATTACCTTCGTTTACCATTGTTGGTCTTGCAGACCGCGCAGTTGAAGAATCAAAAGAGCGTGTTCGGGCAGCTCTTAAAAATTCAGGCGCTGATTTTCCCCCACGACGCATTACTGTCAATCTTGCCCCTGCCGATTTCCCCAAAGAAGGTCCTTCGTTTGATTTGCCAATTGCAGTTGGGCTTCTGGCTGCATCCGGGCAGCTTCCCGGCCGTAGTTTATCCGACTCTATGTTTTTAGGTGAGCTCTCGCTTGATGGGTCACTACGGCATACCGCGGGCGTGTTGCCGATGGCACTTTTGGCGAAAGAAAAACATTTTACACACATATTCCTGCCATCGGTTAATAGTGAAGAAGCATCAGTAATAAAAGGGATAAAAGTATATCCGGTTGACAATTTACTCTCGCTTGTACGCCATTTTTCAGGGACTGTTGCGATTCTTCCCGCAAAGACAATTTCATTTAAAAAGCTTTTACAAAAAGGTCAACCTTTTGAGTTTGATTTTGAGGAAGTACAGGGTCAGGAATCAGTGAAACGAGCGTTGGAAATTGCCTCAGCTGGGTCGCACAATGTATTTATGAAAGGGGTACCTGGTGCAGGTAAAACCATGCTTGCTCGTGCCTTTCCCGGGATACTTCCTGTTCTCACTGAGGAAGAAGCAATGGAAGTAACGAAAATTTATTCAATAACAGGCAATCTTCCTCCTGGGCAATCAATTGTGCGTTTTCGTCCCTTTCGTAGTCCGCACCACACGACAAGTAGGGTTGGTTTAATCGGTGGTAGTACTAAACCCGCGCCGGGGGAGATTTCACTCGCTCATCGCGGCGTATTATTCCTGGACGAGTTTCCTGAATTTCCGCGTCATGTTTTAGAGGCACTTCGTCAACCCATGGAGGATGGAGTAGTTACTATCTCTCGAGCAGCAGGAACGGTTTCGTATCCTGCTCAATTTACCTTAATTGCTGCTGCCAATCCGTGTCCATGTGGATACTATGGTTCCCAAACCCGTCCCTGTAGATGTCTCCCTGGGCACATTTCCCGCTACCAAAAGCGAATTTCTGGGCCGATTTTAGACCGTATTGATATTCATATTGAGGTACCGGAGGTAAAGGTTGAAAAATTGGTTCGGAGTGACAAGAAGGTGGAAAGTTCAAAGGTAATTCGTGAGAGGGTCCAGCGGGCACGAAACATTCAGATTTCAAGGTTTAAGAAAACAAAGTTTCGTGCAAATAGCGAACTAACAACCAAAGCGGTGCGTGAATTCTGTCCCCTTTCAACCGAAGCCCAGCGTATTTTGACTGCTGCTGCAACCCAACTTAATTTGTCCGCCCGCTCATACTATAAGGTCATAAAGGTTGCGTGCACGATTGCTGATTTGGCAGGCGTGAAAGAAATAGGATCGGCTCATATCGCTGAGGCACTGCAATATAGACCTAAGCAAGATGAAAGTATGCTATAAATGAAGTGAAGAAATATCAGTTAATCAGTTGTCAGCTGTCAGTTTTCGGGTAATCAGTTATCAGGTTAAGAAGCAAACTGTGACCTGAAAAACTGGAAACCGATATCTGGTACCTGGTAATCTGGAATAAACTATGATTCCCCTTCGTGATTCACAACCAGCACACACCTTTCCATTTTGGGTACTTGTTATCATTGCGCTAAATACATGGGTATTTTTTCTTGAGTTTAGTGCGGCGAATCCTGAGTTATTTATCTCACAATGGGCACTCATCCCCACACTTGTTGACTGGGGAAATCCTGTGACCTTCGCTCCGTTTATCACAAGTCAATTCTTACATGCCGGTCTGGTCCATATCTTGTCTAATATGTGGTTTCTATGGATTTTTGGCGATAATGTAGAGGGATATTTTGGTAAGTTATTTTTCCCCATTGTATATCTTTTCTCGGGATTCGTAGGCGGTGCCGCACAATATTTGCTCGCTCCCAACTCAACTATTCCCATGCTTGGGGCGTCGGGTGCAATTGCGGGAGTGTTAGGAGCTTATTTGGTGCTATTTCCTCGCCATACCATTAAAACACTCGTTCCTGTATTTGGATTTATTACTGTTACCGATATTCCGGCGAGCGTCATGCTTTTCTACTGGTTCTTTACTCAACTCTTTGCGGGCGTTGGTTCGCTTGCTATTGCCGCAATAGGTGGGGTTGCTTGGTTTGCACACATTGGAGGATTTATAACAGGTTGGATTTTTGCTACTCTGGGGAAGAGTGTCCATGAATAGAAGTGTATTCAGAAGAACTATTTTAGTTTCTATATGGCCTGTTGCGGATTTTGTGCTCACTGTTCTGGCAAATATCCTCATCGTTAATACGGGAGTTATTCGCGCAGTACTTGTCATGGTAGTGGTAAATAGCATTTTTAATGTTATATTTTTACATCTTTTAACCTTTGAGGTAGAGTTATCCGCGTGGGTGCGCACACAAACGAAGAAGATTAAGCTCGAGAAGTTTAGTACCATAAGTGTCAAAATTGGGAAAGCCGCGTCTGTCATTATTGCCTATATCGTGTCCGGTCCTGCGATGGTTGGTGCACCGCTTATTTGGCTCTTGAGGATACGAGGTTGGAAGGCATATACGCTTGCAGTCATTGGCGTAACACTCAACACTATTTTGTGGGTAGGTGGTTTCTATCATCTCTTTTGGATTTTGGTTAAGGCAGCGATTATTTCAAGGCTTTAGTAAGGTTGTATGAAATGTGTCGTCCAGCGTGTTTCTTCGGCATCTGTTTCCGTTAACAAAAAGATTGTTAGTAAAATTGGAAAGGGACTCTTTGTGTTAGTGGGAATAAAAGATGGAGATACAGAAAAAGACGCTGAATTTTTAGCGGAAAAGCTAACAAAGTTACGAATAATGTCTGATCAGACAGGAAAGATGAATTTAACAGTAAACGATGTTGGTGGAGAAATGCTTGTTGTTTCACAATTTACGTTGTATGCTGATACCTCCGGTGGCAACCGCCCCAGCTTCGTAAAAGCCGCCCGCCCCGAAATTGCCCAACCTTTATATGAATACTTTATAACAGCATTCAAGAAAACTCCCGACTTTCAGTCGGGAGATGAATTGAACGCTGATATGTCATCCTCCTTTAGAGGAAACCCCGCTTTTCAAAGCGGGGAGGATGTCATAAGTAAGCTAAAAGCGCAAAGTGTAAAAGTAAAAACTGGAAGATTTGGAGAATATATGGAAATTTCAACGGAACTCGACGGTCCAGTGACAGTTATTCTAGACCATTAGTAGAGATTTACTATCTTTCGATATCAACTAAAAATTGTAAATTTTGGTAGACCTCCGGTGTGCGAGGAAAATACTGAAATTGCGGTTGTTGAGTATCGGGTGTTTTCCACTTATGAAATGAAAGTGTTCCAGGATAATACTTGCTCCGTGACCTTGGTTCTTCTACATATAACGCTTCTCCCTCAAATCTGTTACCTCCGTAAATAAAAGAGCACCTTATTTTTTCTACCTGTTCTTTAGTAATATTATTCATAACAACAGAAAAACTCATCGGTAAACTTTTAAATATTCTTTTGCCATTCTCTAGAACGTATTGAACTTCTATCGGACCAGCAGGTGTTCCAAAATCTTCGGGGGACCAGAGTTCTATAGGATCAGATATAGAAGTAAAAGTCTCAAAACGAGGTTCTCTTAGGGTTACATATATACCGGCTTTTTCTACCTTTTCTATGTCCAAGCTAATCATTCCTGCCCTGAATTGTGAATCAGGTCTTACGTTGTACTCCTTATCTGAAGCCGCTATTGAAGATTCGGCTAGTTCATAGGTAATGGAAAAGGGAATACCAGGACTTATTCTCAATTCCTCACGAGAGAATCGATCTTCTGTGTGTTCTGCCATAATAAAAGTATTATATCAAATTTTTACCCACAAGTCATTCTAATAATTGATTCTCTATTAGAAATTCTGTGAGTTTTTGTTTACTTCTAAACTGGCGGCCGATGGAAACAAACAGGCGGTTGATGTCACGCCAATATTTTTTGGGGATGATTTTCATTAATTCTTTTTCTGTTTGTTCAGGGGTTTTGGTGTTGACCCAGCCAAGGAGATTCGCGATTTTATGGACATGGGTATCAACTGAAATTGCTGGTTTTCCAAAAGCTCGAGCAAGAACAAGATTTGCAGTCTTTCTACCCACACCAGGAAGTTTAATGAGTTCATCTATGGTTTGTGGAACGTTTCCACCATACACTTCTACCAAACGTTTCGCAGTTTTTGAAAGATTTTTTGCTTTCGTTTTGTAGAATCCAACGGGATATATCAAATTTCTAATTTCTAATTTACCTAATTGACCTAAATCTTGGAAATTATGAACTTTTTTGAATAGGCGTTCGCAAACTGTAAATGTTGTTTCATCTCTAGTTCGCGATGAAAGAAGTGTTGAAACGAGCGTTTTGAAAGCATCATCTCCATACACCTCAAGGGGAATAGGTTGGTAATGTTTTTTAAAGACTTTAAAAACTTTTTGGGGATTGGGCGTTATTTTTGAGCGCATACCAAGAAACCACCTCACTTATTTTACCGGATGAGGTGATTTCCTGGAAAAAACTGTGAGGCGAACTAGCCTCCGATCCTAAACATTGTCGTACCGCACACTTCACAAACCGCTTTGGTTGCTTTCTTGCCGTTCTTCATGGTAACTTGCTGAGCATTCTTTCCCTCACGGCTTGCACGGCACTTAACACAATACATTGCCATAGTAGTTACTCGTCACCTCCTTTCCTGTTTTGGACAGGAAAATCATTTCCAGAGCCAGTATAGCACAGCTTCAAACAAGAAGATGAGCGAAGCTATGAAAAATGTTTTACGGAGATCATTCGTTGATGAAGCTAAAGTTCCAGTTTGTGCTGGTTTTTCTTGCTTTTCTCTTGGTGAAGTGGGTGAGCCTGTTTGTGCGTGATTCACATTAAATTCCCTCTTGACAAACGTAAAAGTGGGGGCTTCAAATTCACTCTCCTGTTGTGCAGGCTCTGCCGGGTTTATCCTTTCTTGGCGAAGGCGAGCCTTCATTTTCTCCTTCCTTGTTTTTCGTTTCTTGGACATTTAAGAAGATGATAATCTAAAAATCCTTCCTTGACAACCCCTTCACCATCCCCTTAGAATGAATGAGTTAAAATGGTGTTCAATCAGGAATTGTTCCTGTGGGTAGTTACTGGAAGTGCGATTGTGTGGGTTGCAGCGCTCACATGGTGGATATGGAGCCGTGAGCGCGCTTTTAAAAAAGTAGTAGGAAGAGTAGGAGAGCGCGATATTCGTAAGCTCTTGGGAGAGTTTGCAACACGACAGGATGGATTTGACACGAAACTTGCGAATATTGAGGCGGTCATTACCGATATCAAGCACGCGGATGTTACGCATCTGCAAAAAATAGGATTGGTGCGGTTTAATCCATTCCGTGATGCAGGAGGAAATCAGTCATTTACGCTCGCGCTTTTAAATGAGCAAAACTCTGGAGTGGTTATCACAGGGCTTCACGCCCGAGATACGACCCGACTCTATGTAAAGGATATTAGCAAAGGGCAAAGTCGAGCGGAGCTTTCAAAGGAAGAAAAACAGGCGATAGAATTGGCAAAAAAGTAAGATGCGACAACTGGTAACAGCACAAAATGTGAGGATAAGTATAACCCTTCTTGGGTTATACTTGTTGTCAGCGGGTGTTTCGTGGCTTATATTCTTTTTTGTAGTGAAACCGAGTGTTCCTCTCATTTCCCCCATTGGTCTTACCGGAAAAAGAGCAGGGATTGACCCGAATGCGCCCAAAACAGAAAGCTGTCCCTTGAATGGCAAGAAATATACTAAACAAGAACGAGAAATTTGGGAGCAACGTCGTCCTTTGACCGTCATGATTGAGAACCATGAAGAGGCACGACCGCAATCAGGGCTCGCTAGTGCTGATGTTGTGTACGAAGCAGTGGCGGAGGGTGGTATTACACGATTTCTTGCCGTATTTTACTGTGGAGCGTCCGCCGAAGAGCTCACCATTGGGCCAGTTCGGTCGGCCCGCGTCTATTTCATGGACTGGGCATCAGAGTATGGCGATAAACCGTTGTATGTTCATGTGGGAGGAGCAAACCGTCCCGGACCCGCTGATGCATTGGGACTTATCGCTCGCTATGGATGGTTATCTGATGGAAACGATTTTAATCAATTTGCAATTGGCTTTCCGACGTTTTGGCGCGATTATGAACGGATAGGGCATCCTGTGGCAACAGAGCATACGATGTATTCGACTACCGATAAATTATGGCAAGTAGCCCAAGAACGAGACTTAGAAGCAAAAGATAAGAGCGGTACTAAGTGGGATGAAGAATTTTTACCATGGAAGTTTAAAGAGCCCGGGACCACCGGCACTGTGTCTAGTATTTCATTCCCTTTCTGGTCAGGGCATGAGCAATATAGTGTGCGATGGACATATGAGGGGGCAAGTGGGGTATGGAAGCGGGAGAATGGTGATAGGGCGCACACAGACTTGAATAACAACCAGCAGCTCACCGCTGCAAATGTAGTGGTGCTCTTTACCAGTGAGCGCTCGCTTGGCGATGTAGAAAAACATTTACTCTATCAGACAACTGGCAGCGGGAAGGTACTCGTTTTTCAAGCGGGAACTGTGATAGAAGGAACTTGGAAGAAGCAAGAGAGAACTTCACGAACAGAAGTTTTTGATAAAACAGGGAAAGAAATTTCCTTTGTTGCTGGACCAATTTGGATAGAAGTCCTGTCCGCAGGAACGGAGGTTAATTATTAATCTGCCCCATGCGGTATGGCCAACATTTCTGACTTCATAGTTTCTCGCGCACGAATAAAGCTGTTTGAGGTGTTTTATGGCAATCCTCGACAAATTCATCATGTCAGGGAGCTTGTTCGGTTGACCGGGGAGGAGATTAACGCAGTGCGGCGTGAACTGGCACGTATGGAGGAAGCTGGGATGTTGCGACGCGAACCGCGCGGGAACCGTCTATATTATGGTGTGCGGCCTGACTATCAATTTTATCAAGAACTTTTGCAACTGGTAGTCAAAACTACAGGACTGGGAGCCGCAATTCGCAAAAACCGGGAAAAGTTGGGAAAAATCTCATATGTCATGTTCTCCGGTCGATTTGTACGCTGGATGCCCAGACGCACTAATGACGAGGTTGATGTATTGATTGTGGGAGATGTCGTGTTGCCGGAGTTGGTCACATTTATCAGAGAGGAGCAAAAGAGGCGGAGTGAGGAGATTAACTATACACCCATGACCCGAGAAGAGTTTGACTTTCGTAAACGACGTCGCGATCCTTTCTTGCTTGAGGTTATCTCGGGAAGTAAGGTAATGATTGTAGGAGATGAGGAAAGTTTTGTAAGTTAAATGAAACCACTCGGCTTGTTGCTCTTTATACTCGTTTTATTTTTACTCTCTCTCTTTGTTGCACTTCCTCGAGAATTGACACTGCGTGGTCGTACCATACCTGTGCCAGGGATTACTATTAAAGTAGGTAGCTTCTCTTTTATCCGTGATTTGCAGACAAAACTTGGTCTTGATATCGCAGGAGGGAGCCACTTGGTTTTTGAGACGGATATGAGCAACATCAAGAGTGAAGATAAGGAAAGTGCGCTAACTGCTGCCGCTTCAACGGTTGAGAGACGGGTTAATCTATTTGGCGTATCTGAACCTTTGGTTCAAACTTCCAAGGTGGGTGAAAGCTATAGAGTGATTGCTGAACTTCCGGGGGTTACGGATACAACTACTGCCATAAATTTACTTGGCCAAACTGCACAACTTGTTTTTGCACAATTTGAAGAAGAAACAAGTGAGGCGACTCCAGCCGCTAAACTTGTCCCGACTTCACTTACAGGGAAAGAGCTTGTGCGCGCTCAAATTCAGTTTGACCCACAAACAGGAAAACCAGTCGTGGGATTGCAGTTTAATGAGGAGGGAGGAAAGTTATTTGAGCAGTTGACCGAGGCGAATGTGGGTAAACAGCTTGCGATTCTACTTGATAGCGAAGTCATTTCAGCCCCAACCGTTCAAGAGAAAATTTCGGGTGGACAAGCAGTAATAACGGGTGACTTTACCGTTGAGCAGGTAAAGCAAATAGTAACATTACTCAACTCTGGTGCATTGCCCGTTCCTTTGCGGCCTATTGAACAGCGCACTATTGGTCCGACGTTAGGCAAAGAAGCAGTACAGGCATCAATTCGGGGAGGACTGGTAGGTGTTGTGGCTGTTGCTGTCTTCATGACGCTTTACTATGGAAGATTAGGACTTATCGCAACGGTGGCACTGGTTATGTATGGAGTGTTTGCACTTGCTTTATTTAAATTAATTCCGGTCGTTCTGACGCTCCCCGGCATTGCTGGATTTTTGCTCTCGGTTGGAATGGCGGTTGATAGTAATATCTTAACCTTTGAACGGTTCAAAGAGGAAGTGCAGCGGGGTCTTGACTATAGGTCGGCCCTTGAAGCAGGTTTTGGTCGCGCATGGGATTCAATTAGGGATGCAAACATTGCCACTCTTTTGACTTCCTTCATTTTATTTAATCCGTTTAATTGGTCGTTTCTTCATACGTCGGGGCCGGTGCGAGGATTTGCTGCGACACTTGCAATTGGAGTACTTTTGAGCTTATTTACCGGAATTGTAGTAACGAGGACATTACTGCGGGTATTTGCAAAAGGAGGTAAAGCTTAGGCAACTTGTCCTGAGCGAAGCCGAAGGATGAACTGGATGCATTTTCGACCATTGTATTTTTTAATTTCGGGAATTGTTATTGGCGTGGGCATTTTTTCGCTGGTGCGTTGGGGTTTTGCTCTCTCAATTGATTTTACCGGCGGAACAGTAATTGAGTATCAGAAGAAAAGTGATGGTAGTCGCTTCATTGAACAAACAGGGCCGACAACACAAGAAGAAGCTCAAAGAGAAGATGCTACGATTGTCCGTTTCGAAAGTGTAGGACCGACGTTCTCAAAAGAAATTTTGCGCAAAACCATTATTGCAGTAGCGATTGCCGCAGGGGGAATTTTGTTGTGGGTTGCGTGGCAATTTAAGAGTGTTCAATTTGGCATATCGGCAATTTTAGCAACCGTGCACGACAGCGCCGTGCTCATTGGTTCATTCGCGCTGTTGGGGCATTTTGTGAGGGCACCGGTTGATATTCTTTTTGTCACTGCCTTGCTTACTACTCTTGCCTTTTCAGTCCACGACACAATTGTAGTTTTTGACAGAATACGTGAGACAAAAAGAAGACTTGGTGGGAGCATATACAATCTTGCCAATCTTGCTGTTTCTCAAACAATGGTTCGTTCTCTTAATAATTCATTAACGATTATTTTTGTCTTAGTAGCCCTCGCGCTTTTGGGTGGAGAAACGCTACGTTGGTTTGTTATCGCCCTTCTTATCGGAGTTGTTACCGGTACTTACTCTTCCCCGTTTGTCGCCGTTCCACTCCTTGTGACTTGGGAAGAAATCCAAGCACGTTTCAGAAAACATTAGTTCCACTCTATATCATATATTAATATATGATAATCAAAATCAATTTTGATTTAAAGTCTACATTACAAAGAGTATCTTTTTATTTATAGTTATAGGGGTGATTGAAGGACTTTGTTAGTAGAAAAATCCCATTCATAAGCATCATACAACGTTGTGCCAGGTTGGAAGTAATGATCTCCCACTTCGCATACATAAGCATCAAGGCGTTGCAATGTACTTGTTAAACTATCTAAATCAGATCCTGCGGCAAATCGTGGGGCTCCACAATTACGGCACTTACCTTCTATCAAAATAGGAGTTTTTTCTTTTTCTATCTCTTCCACAGGCTTATTATAATATAGAGATATTTATTGTCAATGTAGCTAAAACTCTTTACCAATCTCTTCCATTCTCTTAAGTAAATCTTCGCGATTGTTTTTTAGTTTTCCTTCTTCAACTTCGGCAAAAAGTGCGTTTAAGACCTGCCCTACTTTTGGTCCGGATGTAATACCCAATTCTTTCATGACATCGTTGCCGTTAATTTTTAAATCTTGAACAGAGAATGGTTGTTTTTGGACTTCAAGAAGTCTTTTTTTAAATAGTTCAAGTCGCCAGGAGGTTTCGGTTGCACCACCGCCGAGACGATCCCCAGTCCTCACTGCTAAAATATCTTCCAAATTTTCGACTCCTACATTTCTTATGAACCGCCGAAGGGCTGAATCCGTTTGTCGCTCGTCAACCGTAAAGAGATGCCAACGCACGAGCCTGAATAATTTATCAATTTCTTTCTTTGAGAGCCGCAGCCGGTTAGCAACTTGATTCGCAATTCTGCCCCCAACAACTTCATGGTTATAAAAAGTGATGACTCCTGTTTTTTCATCTTTTTTAAACGTTTGAGGTTTGCCAATATCGTGAAGGAGAGCTGCAAGTCGGACGAGTGAGTCTTTTGAAGGACAATACCTTAAGGAATACAAAAGGTGTGTCCCTACATCAACAACATGATGGCGTTTTGGACTTTTTTGTGGTATATCAAATGCCTCCTCAACTTCTGGGAGAATTTCGACAAGAAGTCCTGCATTTCGCAACATGACAATTCCCTCGTACTGATAAGGGCTTGCAAGCAATTTAAATAGTTCATCTCGTATGCGTTCCGCTGAAATCTTGCGGATAAGGGGAACATTCATTTTTATCGCTTCAAAAGTTTTCTCTTCAATCACAAATCCCAGTTCTGATGCAATCCGAACTGCTCGCATCATCCGGAGTGCATCCTCTCTGAATCGTTCTTGTGGATTACCAACTGCACGAATGAGCTTATTCTTTAAATCTTCTTGACCATGAAACGGATCAATGATTTGGATGTCTACCGTAGTCTGTAGTCCATGAGCAATCTTAAATGCCATAGCATTAATCGTGAAATCACGTCGTGCTAGATCTTCTTCCAAACTTTCTCCCCAAACCACTTTATCCGGATGGCGTCTGTCAGAATATGTTTCCTCTCTTCTAAAAGTGGTGACCTCTAAAATTTGAGTTTTTTCTACCGGAATACCAACAGTCCCAAACTTATTGTCATAAAATGCCCCTGCAAAGAGTTCAAGAATTTGTTCAGGAGTGGCATTAGTGGTGAAGTCCCAATCCGTCACGTCTCTTTCCATTAACAAATCCCTCACTGCCCCTCCAACGATATAAATCTCAAAACCTTTCTTTTGAAATCGTTCAACCAGTTCCTGAACAAACGATGGTATGGTAAATTTCATATGCTACTATAGTATATCGTACAAGAGGTGCAAGAATGAAAAAATGGGAAATAGTAAGTAAAAAGAGTACCACAGGTAGCAAAAGTACCACGGGCATAATAAAAATTCTTCTTGAGAATCGTGGGATTAAAACCAAAGCCCAAGAGAAAGAATTTTTTGCCCCGACACATCCAGACAAACTGACCGCTCGCGATTTTGGGATTGACTCCAAAGAATTAAGAAAAGCAATTAAAAGAATAGAAAAAGCAAAAAAGACTGGTGAGAAAGTAATAGTGTGGGGAGATTACGATGCGGATGGGATTTGCGGGGCAGCGATTTTATGGGAAGCACTTTATTATAGCGGTGTTAATGCCTTGCCTTTTATTCCAGAGCGAAGAACTGAAGGATATGGCTTGAATATTCCTCGGATGAAGCAGTTAAAAAAAGAGGATTCGAGTGTTGGACTTATTATTACAGTTGATAACGGTATTGTTGCGCACGAGAAAGTCGATACTGCAAAGGAGCTGGGACTTGATGTCATTATTACCGATCATCACCTGCCACGAAAAACAAAACCGAAAGCGTTTGCAATTTTACATACGACCGCGATTTCCGGAGCTGGGGTGGCATACGTACTTGCGCGGGAATTGAAAATTGAAAATTTAAAATTGAAAATTGATCGTTGGGATGATTGGTTGGGGCTTGTGGCATTGGCAACGGTTGCCGATATGGTACCACTCATTGGTCCTGCCCGCTCTTTGGTATTTCATGGATTGACTGTCTTGCAAAAAACAACCAGAGCGGGGATTGTCGCTTTGTGCCAAGTTGCTGGGATAAACCAAAAAGAGATTGGAACATATGAAGTTGGATTTCTGCTTGCACCGCGACTGAATGCCGCAGGACGACTGGAGCATGCACTTAGTTCGTTGCGGCTTCTTTGTACAAAAAGTACTACCAAAGCACGAGAGTTGGTATTTCAATTAAATGAAACAAATAGAACACGCCAACAAATGGTGGTGGATAGTGTGTTTCATGCAAGAGAACAGGTGTTAAAAAGCGATGGCGGCCTGCCTGCGCAGGCAGGGCTGATTTTTGTCGCACATGAGAGTTATCATGAGGGGATTGTGGGACTCGTTGCCTCTCGGCTTGTTGAGGAATTTGGAAGACCTGCAATTGTTGTCTCAAAAGGAGAGGAATTTTCTCGGGGTTCGGCACGTTCGGTTTCTGGATTTAATATTGTTGAACTTCTTGATCGTGCTCGTGAATTTTTGGTTGAGGGTGGGGGACATGCTATGGCTGCCGGATTTACGGTCAAGACCCAACATTTGGAATTACTTTCACAAGCTTTTAAAGATCATGCGGATGGAAATTTAACCGATGAGCACTTGACGCCTAAAATTCGCATTGAGTGTGAAATTCCACTCTCTGTTGTTAACCTTGCACTTGCACAAGAAGTTGCAAAGTTTGTCCCTTTTGGCGTTGGTAATCCTGGACCGGTGTTTGTAACACGAGGAGTTTTGTTTAAAGATGCACGGCTTGTGGGCAGAGAGAACCAACACTTGAAATTACTAATCACTAATAACTCTCCGAGCCAGGCTCCGCTCCAGAGGGGCTCAAGCCCCGGTGGGAGGCTCTCCAGAGCCGGAGGTCAATCACTAATCACTTTTAATGCTATCGGTTTTGGAATGGGCGAGCTTTATTCACAACTTTCACCAGACAAACCAGTTGATATTGCGTATACGATTGAAATTGATGAGTGGCCTGCCCGCCGACTCGGCCTCCGTAGCCACTCTCGCCTCGCCGGAGCCTTCGGCGAAGCGCAGGTCGGCGAAGGAAGCAGCCTTGGCGAAGGTGGGAATGGAAACAAAAAAGTCCAGTTGAAATTGAAGGATATTAAATTCGATTGATAAACGGCAGCGAGTGCATTCTTCTGGTAACTTCTTCTAATAATCCGCCAAGATGTCTTCGTGTAATTGTCTTTTTGCCATTAATACTTACCTCAGTTAGAGCTTGTGCAACTTCATGGGTTGGATCAATTCCTCTTTCTATTGCTTCTTCTACGAGTTGAATAGCACCTTTGGAGTACTTACATCCATCAGTTAGCCGAGGCAGAGTTACTCCTTGATTGCGTTCTTTAATTTCTTTTCCTCCCATATTGCCAACAAAAATTCCCTCAAAGGGGAATTCACTTACATTCTCCTACATTAATTTTGTGCTTGTCAAGAGGGGGAATTGCGAGTAACATCAAGATAATGGAAAGAACACTCACCAAAGAAACGGTAAATAAGATTGGTCAGAAAGTGCACGTTATGGGCTGGATTGACAGATTACGGGATCATGGAGGCGTCTTGTTTTTTGATTTATGGGACAGATCTGGAATTCTTCAAGTAGTGGTCAAAGAGATTAAGGGAGAGCTTCATTCACAGGATGTTGTGTCTATTATGGGCGAAGTGAAAGCGCGGCCAAAAGGGACAGAAAATAAAGAACTTCCAACTGGTGAGGTTGAAATAGAAGCGCAAGAGGTTGAGGTTATTTCAAAAGCAGAGACACTCCCTTTTGATATGGGCGGTCCGGATTTAAATTTAGAACTCCCCACTCTTCTTGATTGGCGTGCATTAACTCTTCGTCATCCAAAAATTGCATCTATCTTTGAGGTTCAAGAAGTTGTTGTTGATACCTTCCGTAAAACCTTAAAAGATTTGGGTTTCACTGAGTTTCAGGCACCAATTATTGTTCCAGCGACAGCCGAGGGTGGAGCAGAAGTTTTTCCTGTAAAATATTTTAGTCATACCGCATACCTTGGTCAAAGTCCGCAGCTTTATAAACAAATAATGCTTGGGGTTTATGAGCGAGTTTTTACAGTAACTCATGCTTTCCGTGCTGAACCAAGTGTAACCACGCGACATTTAACTGAATATATAAGTCTTGATGCTGAAATGTCATTTATTAAAAGTTGGGAAGAGATAATGGATACCGTCGAGCATGTAGTTCACGAAATTATAAATGCAGTTGATACGCGTTGTAGTGAGCAACTCAAGATGTATAACACAACTGTTCCTACTGCACCACCAAACTTCCCACGGATTAAACTAAAAGAAGCACACGATATTATTTATAAACGAACAGGCAGAGATAATAGAAGTGAACCAGATCTATCGCCAATAGATGAAGAAGAAATTTGTCGCTGGGCAAAAGAAGAGAAAGGTTCTGATTTTGTTTTTATAACTCATTATCCGGTTAAGAAAAGACCCTTTTATACTTATCCTGATCCACACGATAAAGAACTTACATTGAGTTTTGATTTATTGGGTCGTGGTCTTGAGTGGGTGACCGGTGGACAGCGGATTAACGACTACAAGGAGTTAATTGAGAATATTAAGAGATGGGGAAATGACGCTCGCGATTTTGAGCTTTATCTTCAAGCATTTCGTTTTGGGATGCCGCCTGAGGGTGGATTTGCAATGGGAGCAGAACGGGTGACGATGAAAATTTTGGGTCTTGCTAACATTAGGCAAGCTAGCCTTTTCCCTCGCGACATGGAGCGAGTAGATATTCGATTGTCATCTCAAAAGGTGAAGGTAAAGAGTAAAAATGGGAAAAAAGGTTAAAAGAAAATTTTTTAAAACAAATTATGTAATTTTGCCCGAAAATTTTTGGAGACAAATTCCATTTTTCCCACTGACTTTTTTTACGCTTTTAATTATTGCCAGTACTCTTTTTGTTTCACAACCCCCTCCTTTTCCTCGTAACGACGTGCCGTTCGTTACATTGAGTCCACTTCCTCAAAAGATGAGTCCCACCCAACCTTCATTTCTTACTGCTCGCTCAGTATTCGTTTTTGACCCCCGCTCTTCAGTTGTGTTGTTTGAGAAAAACGCCGACGTACCACTTCCTCCTGTCTCGACAACTAAAATGGTGACTGCCATGTTGGTGCTTGAAAATGTGCCCCTTCTTCAGGTAGTTGAAGTTCCTTCCTTTACTGTTGAGCCGCAACTCATGAAGTTAGTGCCGGGAGAGCACATTACTGCCCGAGATCTTCTTTATGGAGTTTTGGTGTGGTCTGCAAACGATGCAGCAGAAGTGGTAGCCAGCGCATTTCCTGGGGGAAGAGAGGTATTTATTAAAAAGATGAATCAAATAACTCAAGAATTAAGCATGAAAAATACACACTTTACTAATCCGACAGGACTTCCCGAACAAGGCCACCTTTCAACTACACACGATTTAGCAAAATTTGCCGCTTTCGCAATGAAGAATCCAGAATTTGCAACAATTGTCAAAACACAAGAAATTACAGTCCAGAGTATAGATGGGGAAATTGTGCATAAATTAACCAATCTTAATGAACTTTTAAGAACAGTCCCGGGGGTAATTGGAATAAAAACGGGATGGAGTGAAGAATCGGGTGGAGCGTTGGTGACGTTTATTGAACGGGGCGGTAATCCGCTTATTACCGTTGTGCTTGGTTCTGCTGATAGATTTGGCGATACCCGAAAACTTATTGAGTGGGCGTACGGCACACACACTTGGGATATCTCTTTGACGCACTATTCCCCATAATAATCTGAGGTAATGGCAGGGAGGTAGGCGGCAAAATCGTTGTCACCCTCGAACACAAAAACTGGTTGAAAGAATTCTTGCGGTTCGCTGTTATCGTAATATGCCAGGTACACCCGACGAATGATAACGCGTTCTTTGTTGGCACCCGCTGAGATAATTGCTCCCTGACCAGAGTTGAACTCTTCCCACGCAGTTTGCGCGGTCTTTATTGGATAGGTTGATGAACTTTCTGTATCTACCGGAAAATAGTGGTATTCTCCTGCGATTATTTGACGTTCTCTTGTAGTTATTCCTGAGACCAAAAACCATACATTGCCCGATGTTCCCGACTGGGTGACAACAGGGAGCTCATTATACTCTTGACGAAAGAAGTCCACTCGCACAAAGTTTGCCTCAGAGAGTGAGGGAACAGTTACCAACGCTGCGCCTTCGAGTTTGAGGAATTGTGAGCTTATTTGCCCATTGGTGAAATCTTCAGGCAAAAGGTCGGCTGAGGAAAGAAATGAGCGTATAGCAGCAGCGGCTAACTCTGCAGCAGGAGGATGCCCGCTAAAAGGGGTAGGATCGGCAATCAAGTTATAGTTTATAGAAAAGGCGCCGGTGATGATGTTCGTCTCAAGGGTGGCAGGTATATCTTTACGTCTCCAGCGATAGATGCTTTGTGAAATGCTTTCTTCTCCTACGGTGAATCCGAGTCGAGTGGCAACTCGTCTGGCTTCATCTAATGCTACTATTGATGACCGAGGAAGAGGCATGGTAAATACAGGGAGGCTTGGTGGGGTGATTGGTAGTTCTCCTTCTGGTAGTTCTAGGGCATAAGAAAATTTTGGTAAATTTTCCTGGGAAGGAAATACAAGTGCTGGTAATTTTCCAAATGAAACTGTAGGAGGTGGCGGGGGTTTTGGGAAAAAATAGCGAAAGGCAGCGAATCCTACAGTCCACACTACTCGCGCAAGCACGAGAAATATAAGGAATGCAACTGCGTATTTTATGGCCGCTCTGGAATAAAATGCAGTTTCGGTGAGCGTACGCATATTTTGAGTATAGCTGTTCTTGATGTTAGAATTCAATTATGACCACTCGCACACGTATTGCTCCCTCTCCCACAGGTTTTGCTCATGTAGGAACGGCATATGCTTCTCTATTTAATTTTGCTTTCGCTCGACACGTTAAGGGTAAATTTATTATTAGGCTTGAGGATACTGATGTAAAACGTCATGTAGCGGGGGCGGAGGAAGCTTTGTATGAGGGGTTGCGATGGCTAGGTTTTACATGGGATGAGGGACCGGACAAGGGTGGGCCCCATAAACCATATAGACAATCTGAGCGTCTTTCTCTTTATAAAAAGAAAGCACAAGAACTTGTAAAAGGTGGTGTTGTGTATGAAAAAGAAGGAGCTTTGTATTTTAAAAGTCCCGCGCGTGAGGTGTCATGGAACGATGCAGTGCGAGGGGAAATTACATTTCCCGCGGATTCTACCCAATTGAAAGATTTTGTAATTTTGAAATCTGATGGATACCCAACGTATAACTTTGCAGTTGTTGTAGATGACATTGCAATGGAAATCTCGCATGTCATTCGGGCGGAAGAACATATTTCAAATACTCCTCGACAACTCTTGCTTTATGGGGCATTTGGTAAAGAGCCACCGGTATTTGCTCACATCCCAGCACTCCGCAATCCCCAACGCGCAAAACTCTCAAAGAGACGTGATCCAGTTGACCTACGTTTTTACAGAGATGAGGGGTATCTTCCTGAGGCATTGGTAAACTTCTTGTGTCTTTTGGGCTGGTCACATCCGGAGGAAAAAGAAATATTTTCCTTGGAGGAATTTGTCAAAGTTTTTGACCTTTCTCGAGTAAGAAAAGCTGGACCAATTTTTGATATGACAAAGTTAGCATGGATTAATGGTGAATACATTAGGGAAGCGAAAAACGAAGAGCTAAAAGCGAAAATCTGGGAATACCTGGACAGGAAATATCCAGCGGATTTAATTGAAAAGACAATACCGCTTGTTAAAGAGAGGATTAAAACCCTTAAAGAATATGAGGATTTTGCAGGTTTTTTCTTTGAAGAACCAAAACTTGATAAGAAACTTTTTAGTGGTGATGCAAAAAAGCATTTAGAAGTGGCTTTAGATGTTGTGGATAGATGGGATGAGAATCTTCAAAGCGCGTTTCTTTCAGCAATAGAGCAGAATAAATTTAAAATAAGTGACTTTTTTATGAGTTTAAGAGTTGCGATAACGGGAAGTAAAATTACTCCGCCCATTGTTCCCTCAATTGTTATACTTGGTAAAGAAAAAACAGTATCTCGCATTAAAAATGCGATAGAATTAATTTCATGACTAGTCACTGTTTACTATTCACTAATCCCGTCAAAGACGAGGCTCGCCTCTGGCGGCACTAATTTTATGTCTGCCCAACCTACAATTCGTGAACGACTAAAACTTCGTCATTTAGAAGAACAAAAGAAACTAGCGCAGAAACACCCTCACGCGCTAGAATTCTTTACCAAAAAAGCGCTTCCGTTATCCAAGATTCGTGACCATTCAGCCAAAGCACTTGCCGCCGGTGCGCTTGCAGGAACTCTTGCGCTCACTTCTCCAGCAGACAAGATACTCGCACAGGCACCTGCCCTTCCTCCGCCTGTCTTTGAACGGCTTTTGAGTGCGGGAATGATATTACCGGAAAATCCGGAAGATTATTTAAAAAATCAGTTGGATAGTTTTCTTCCTGAAAGGCCAAGGCCACTCACAAATGATGCAGAGAAAAATATTGGACTTCTGATTGAGCGATTGACAGGGATTAAAGCTCGAGGGACTTTGGAAGGAGAGCATCTAAATACTACTTATGGCTATATTGGAGCAGAACAACATTTGCCGCGGTTTCCGGGTGATACAATTTTCCAACATGATGAATTTCGAGAATCCGGCATAACACTAGGAAGAGGTGCCTGGGGATATTTTGCACCATCACGCGCCCAACTAACTGATGATCTTATAAAAAAAGAAAAATATTATGCAGTGGTCCAGACTATGTATCTTCCCGATTGGGAGCGGAGGCTCTCTTATTTGCGTGATTGGTACAAATACAGGAAAGTTATTATGATAAATACGGAAAATGGGAAAGCCGTGGTCGCAGCAATTGCCGACTCCGGGCCTGCTGTGTGGACCGGAAAACAGTTTGGGGGAAGTCCTGAAGTAATGAATGAGCTTGGTGGCCCACGATATAAAAAGGGAAGGGTGCTGCTTTTCTTTGTTGATGACCCACAAAACCAGGTACCGCTTGGCCCAGTGGAATATACTAAGTTAGGGAGACCGATGGTAGCGTCAGAATAAAGCACGAAGCACGAAATCCGAAGCACGAAACAAATTCTAATGCCAGAAAATAGAAGTTCAAAACTGTATAACTTAGAAGAAAGAACACTAAAATTTTCTAAGAGAACCAGAGAATTTGTAAAAAGATTATCGAGAACAACAGGAAATATTGAGGATGGGAAACAACTTGTAAAGTCATCTGGTTCGATGGGTGCAAATTACATAGAAGCTAATGAAGCTTTGAGTAAAAAGGATTTCGTAATGCGTATTAAGATATGTAGAAAAGAATCTAAGGAGAGTATTTACTGGTTAAACTTAGTAGATGTGGGTAATGATGAGTCTTTAGAAAAAGAGCGTAAGGCACTTACACAAGAATCGATAGAATTAATGAAGATTTTTAGTTCAATTATGAGAAAATCTGAATAACTGTTTAATTATTAGAGTTTTAAAATTTAAATATTGTTTCGAATTTCGATATTCGAATTTCGGATTTATTTGCTTATGAGTAAATTATTCTACGACCATCTCATTATTTTTGAAGAAGTGGAGGAGGCCATCCGCAACGAAGAACTTGAGCCGGAAGAGCGCGAAGAACTTCATCAACTGATTGACGAGATGCTCCATCACAGAGTTTTAGGTTGTATACTTGATCATTTACCAAGAGAACATCATGAAGAATTTTTAGAGCGGTTTCACGAAACCCCGTACGACGAAGGTTTAATTGTCTATCTTCAAGAAAAAACTCTGAAAGATTTGGATATAGAGGAAAAGATTAAAGAAGCAGTCGAACAGTTAAAACAAGAATTGTTGCTAGAGCTTAAAAAGAAAAAATAAAACTATGCTACTTTTCTTTTTTGTGCCTTTGAAATAAGTTGGTCAATTCTTTCGACAAAGAATGGGCCGTGCTCTAAATATTCTATATCTTGTAATTTTTTACCCCAAGAAAATTCGTGTCTTTGTTCCAACAGTCCATTAACTGTTCTAAAAATAAATAGTTGGCGTAAACTACCATCTGGTGTTAAAACAACAAATCTGAAATTTGTATTAAACATACCCGGCGGATCTCCAGAATACATTGTGTCTATTTTAT
This sequence comes from uncultured Gammaproteobacteria bacterium, assembly GCA_964442455.1. Classification (GTDB taxonomy): domain Bacteria; phylum Patescibacteriota; class Microgenomatia; order UBA8517; family JACQJR01; genus CAYTZB01. The sequence goes on along the minus strand of CAYTZB010000004.1, from coordinate 5,847 downwards.
CCAAAAGGACATTTTGTGTATTTGCTTTAATGATTGCTCTATCTCTTAATTTCGGGTCATCGAAGATTCCTAAATCAACTCCTTGTTTAGTCCTTTCTTGAAGTAACGCTTTAATTTGTCTGGCTGCCTCTTTTTTAGCTTCTTCGACTTCAGCCAATATTTGTCCAAGACCTCTCGATCTTTCTTCCATAACTGTTTGTAGAATATCAGGTTATTTGCCTTTGTCAAGCTTTAATTAAATGACAAGTCTAAAAATAGTGGAAAGAGAGGCTATTTTATGGTAAAATTCAAGCGTATTGCCGGGTCATCTAACGGCAGGATACATGGCTCTGAACCATGGCATCTAGGTTCGAATCCTAGCCCGGCAGCACGATTGGACACAAAGTGACCGGGGTTCTTGGTTAGTAAGGTTAAATTATGAAAAAGGTTGTAAGAGAAGAAGCGGAACTTATAAACGAGCTAAAAGAGCAACTGGATCTTTTAGGGGATGCCATTCAAAAGGTAAATTCGGGAGACTTCAAATACGCAAAAATACTTTCGTCGATTTTAAGAATTCTTGTAATAGAAACCCCCACGAATAAACCACTATTATTTAATCTCGCCGAGAACTACAACTACGAACCAAGGGTAATTATTGATTCTCCTTTTGGAATAAAAACAACGTCATTGAAGTTACATTTAAAAGATTTATTTTTTGCATCCGGAACTGAGAAAATAAATATGAGCAATGAGGAATTTATTAAAATAGCTTCTCAACAAGATGGAGGATCTCATGTTGATCCGACAATAGATTTTGATTATCAATTTGCGAATGAGGGTATATTAATTGGAGGATTGCCACCGAAAGTTTTAAAGTTAAGAATTTTAGCAAACCATGTACTAAAAGTTGGTAAAGAACTGCTTTCCGTAATTGACACTAAAAGTAAGTTATAAAGATAAGAAGGTCCTAGGCCGGCCTGCTCAGCACGATTAGACACAAAAATTGAGTCATTTAATTCGTAATTTTATAAACACTGAGTTATGAAAAGTTACTTAAAAAGCTTTGGGTTTATCTCGGATCAAAAGCTAAGAAATAATCTCGTTTTAGATTATAAAGAAGTTTTAACAGGTCTAAAGCGTCAGGCATCTAAGGCAGCCGTAGTGCTTTCAGGTGGAATCGTGGAAGCGATTTTAATAAATCGGGCTCTATCCCTTCCAAAAGACAGGAGAGATAGGATTAAAGAGAAATATCTCGAATTGAAAGGTGAGAAAACAGAAATTGAGAAGATGGAATTGGCACCTTTAATTCAGACCCTGTCTAGTTTGGGAATTATTACTAGTCCACAAGCAGGCAGATCGGATATATTAAGAGATTATCGAAATCTAATTCATCCGTATAAAAAGAGTGATAGACCAACGAAAGCAGATGCTATAAGTGTTAAAAAACTTCTAGACGATTTAATAAAGGAATTTGAAATAAACGAGCAGCCCGAAATTGAAGATGATAGTAAAGTTAGCCAGTTTCTAACGCATTCTGCATGGAGACAAAAAAGAGAGAAACCTGAATACTTGGAAATATTGAAATTGTTTTATGAAAAACGAGGACATGTTGCTTTTGAAGAGTTTCTTAAATTATCCGCATTTAAAAGTAAACCAAATCCTTCAAAGTCTTTGATATCAAATTTAACCTATCTGAAAAGTCAAGGATTGTGTAATTATGATGTTGATTCTTGGCGAGGATACCCAATTAATAGGTACGAGAGTTGGTCAATGGGTGACGGTGTAGTGAGCATAGTTGAAAAATACTTGAAAAATATTGATATTTAGTTATAAGGGCAAGAAGGTCCTAGACCGGTTTGCTCAGCATTGTGAATTAGGAATAAATTTGGCGAGTGAAGTAGATTTTGGAAAACATGTCTAATGAAATAAAAAACAATTTAATTCTTGAACTTCATATTCCAAATTTTGATGAAGCTAGAAAATTTTATTCAATTTTCGGCTTCAGTGAACTATCTTATGATCCAACCTCTGGCGGAGGAAGTGACATGGGATATCTGGTTCTTAAAAGAGAAGACCCAATTGGTGCAACCCTGATTAATTTTTATGGTGATAAACCTGAAGTGGCTAAACATACTCATTTTAACCAATTTCCTGAATCAACCCCCAGAGGTTATGAAGTGGAAATAACAATCCCTGTTGCAGATGTTGTTAAACTTTGGGAGGAAGTGAAAGAAAAAATTCCTAAAGACCAAATTTCTCAAGAACTTATAGAAAAGCGGTGGGGTAAAAAAGATTTTAGGGTTATTGATCCCTTCGGTTTCTATATTAGATTCACTGAACTTGTAGATTGGGGTCAATGATTTACGAAGAAGAAAGTAGGATATGAAGGTCTTAGACCAGCCCTCTCAGCAAGCACGTGCAGGTATCGTACCGCACCCTCGCCATCCACGAAAACAGCCCTAAAAAGACATTATGTGACTCAACCGCTTTTTAAATAATTATATTCTGCTATAATCCTTGTCATGAATAGTAAAAAGCTCGAAAAGGCCATAAAATTTCTTGATCCTTGGCTCGCTTTTCGTTACAGAGCAAATGATTTCTGGCCTGGTTTTACAGTGGCAATATCCCATAAAGGTAAAATTATATTCAATAGATCATACGGATATGCCAATGTTGAAAGGAAAGAAAAACTAACCTCCAACCACATCTTCCGAATTGCCTCACAATCAAAAACCTTTACGGCAACTGCAATTATGCAGCTTGTTGATAATAAGAAAATCAAGCTTGATGACCTGGTTGTAAAATATTTGTCTTGGCTTTCAAAACACAAAGATAAACGCTTTCAGAAAATAACGGTTAAACACTTACTCTCCCATAGTGCTGGGATTATACGCGATGGTCTAGATTCCAATTTCTGGCTCTTGACGAGGCCTTTTCCTGACCGTGCGCAATTCAAAAAGGAGGTTTTAGACGCAAACCTAGTCTTAAACAGCGGGAAAAAGATGAAATACTCAAATTTCGGGTTTACATTACTTGGTTTTGTTATAGAAGGCGTCTCTAGTATTTCTTACAATGACTATATTGTTAAAAATATAATAAAACCGTTGGGATTAAAAAATACAGGTCCCGAGTATTCCCCCCAAATAAAATCAAGACTAGTGACAGGCTATTCGAGGAAAGACGGCAAAAAGAGAAAGCCATTTCCTATTGATATTGATACTAAGGTTATGTCTGCAACAACAGGTTTTTATTCTACATCCGAAGACTTGTGCAAATATTTTAACGCTCAAATGATGGGGTCGGGAAAATTATTGAGTGATGAATCTAAAAAAATAATGCAAGAAGGCGTTGTGAAAATTCCAAAAGACGCAGTTAAAGAAAAGTATGGGCTAGGATTTACTATTTCAAAAATTGGCAAACGCGGGGTATTTGGCCATGAAGGTGGATTCCCTGGCCAAATTACAACAACCATATGCGACCCCAAAAGTGAATTAGTTGTAACTGTTCTAACCACATGTGTTGATGGTAATGCTTTGTATTTTATAGAAGGAGTAGTGTTAGTATTGGATTATTTTGAAAAACATTACAGCTTGAAGTCTAAGAAAAATTTGGATAAGTTCGGAGGCTTATTCACAAATATATTTAATGTCACATATGTTATTCCCATGGGCAATCATCTTGTAGCAGTTTACCCCAATTTATTTAATCCCTTTGAAGATGTGGAACAATTAAAATACGTCGATAATAACACGCTAAGAATTGGGTCAACAAATGGGTTTTATGCGGAAGGTGAACTAGTTCATTATTCTTTCGATAAAAATGGAAATATTAAGTCGGTTAAATACGCCGGAGCAACAATGCTGCCAGAAAGGAAACGGTGATATACTATGCAAAGTTTGACAGAAGAACTTCGAGATTGGTTGAAAAATGACTGAAAGGTCCTAGACCGGTCCGCTCAGCCAGATGAAAAATCTAATAAAAACGATTACCTACATAGTCAGTCATAGTACCGAATTAAAAAACAAATTCACAAATGTACCTACAGCGCCAGTGGAATTTGCATGCATTTTTTGTCAAAGCGAAGAAGAATATAAACTTTTCACCCATTCGATAGAAGCATTGGGAAAAGTGGTAGAAAGAACTCAAAGCGGTTTTACATATCTTTTAGATAACCCAATCGAAACAATAGCTGGTCCTTTGCGATTAATAAAGATTCGTAAACCAGATACCCAACGCCCCGAAAGAGGAGATGCCGATTTTAATACCGATTACAACAATCTTAAAACAAAATATCAAGGACAACTTGGATTTGATCTCATTACAAGGGAATCTTTTGAAATGCTAAGGTTATCCGATCCAGATTTTGATGTAATGGCATGTTTTTCGAATATTCCTAAGAGTAAAGATTTGGGTATAAGGTTATAACGACGAAATGGGTCTAGACAGGCCCGCTTTTAAGATTCGATGAACGATATACTCAATCATTTCAAAAAAAATGATGTGATACTGTATTCCTATATTCGTAAAATAAGAAATTTAGAACCGATTAAGAGAGATACACCCAATAACTATTTCTACCGGTTGTGTAGAGAAATCATTGGCCAGCAGCTTTCGGACAAATCAAGCGAGGCAATTTTATCAAGGTTTAATAAATTATTTTCCAACAGACATGCACGACCTTCAGACGTTATCTCTTTGTCCCATGAAACGCTTCGGGCAACGGGTATGTCCCATGCAAAGGCGCGTTATGTGAGAAATCTTGCCGAGGCAGTAGTCCATGGAAATTTGCATATTAATCGTCTTGACGCTATGACAAATGAAGAAGTTATCATAGAGTTGACTAAAGTAAAAGGGATTGGCCCCTGGACGTCTGAAATGTTTCTCATGTTTGTTTTAGGCAGAGAAGATGTCTTTTCATACGGAGACCTTGGTTTACGGAAAGGTATGAAAAAAATATATGGATTCAAAAAAGACCCGACAAAAAAGCAAATCGAAAATATTATTTCCCGATGGTCTCCATACAAAACCTACGCTTCCCGCATCTTATGGATGAGTTTGGAAGTATAGTCTGTATAAAAATGATAAATGTTCTAGACCGGTCCGCTCAGCTCGAATACCCCATAGTTTGTAACTGACAATATTATTTGTTATAATTCCACAATGAGTCCTGACTTAGGCAGATTTTTACCTTCTTTTTTAAGAAGAGATAGAATCCTTGTTGAACAAGAACGAGTTTCTGAGATTTCCCAGGGAAGATTTCGCCTGCGAGATAGAGAAGTTATTTCGGTTTCAAATCTTTCATTAGAAGCATTTTTGCTTACACTAAGTAAACATGCACAAGAGCCTTTAATTATAACAGTCATAACTGGAAGACGTGACTTAAATGTATTAGTTGGTTCTTTCTATGCTTTACCTATAATAGTTATTACTGACGGTGAGGTTAGGAATATTACTCCCATCCGAACATTATTACCTGATATACCAGATCCGGGTTGGTTAGATATCCAAAACAATCCTTCATATGTAGCTTGGATAGCCAAAGAACCGGCCACTGGTGATCCAAGCCCTTATTACTTACAATCACAGCTTCCTAGACAAGATTTAAAACAAATGCTGAGATCAAAACTACCACCTGATGTATCCATTAACTGGAAATTATCAAGGCAAAAAGTTCCAAAATAGTCAAGACTTCGGTAAACTCAGCGCAGGCCAGTGCCAGCATAGGAAAAGAAGACGTGCCAAGTCATTCGACTCTGAGGGAGGAGCCCTCAGGCTCAGACTCGAAGAGCTAGTTCACCTCGAAGGTGGTAGGGGTAAGGTGCCAACATAGTCAACCAATGCCAGCTTTTTATGGGAGTTTCAATGTTC
>CAYTZB010000003.1:9913-97475 GCA_964442455.1 uncultured Gammaproteobacteria bacterium | reverse complement strand
ACGGAATTTATCTGGATGCCCGCACGGTCGGAGGCACCAATAATTATGGAATCTACGTCAATGCTCCTTCGGGCGGCTCGGGAGTCAATGCGGCCGCGTATTTTGGCGGCAACGTTGGCATCGGGACAACGGGACCAACAATAAACCTCGCTGTTGGTGACACCGACACAGGGCTAAAGTGGATCAGTGATGGGATTATTACGATGTACGGCAATAATCAGGAGCTTGTTCGGTTTGATGGTGATGGGACTCAAGGTATTTACTTTAATTACAATGTCGGCATCGGAGATACAAGTCCTGCTGCGCTCCTAACCGTTGGATCGGGTGATCTATTACAGATCAGCTCTACCGGCCAAATTTTAAATACCAACGCTACAGACATAATTCTTAGGGCTGTTTCTGGTTCTGCAAACGACCCAGGCGACCTTATATTCCAAAGTAGCGCCTCTGCAGAACAAGGGCGTATCTACTCTACCTCAGCAACCGCTCTTTCTTTAAGTGGAGGATCCACTACTGATGCGGAGCTAACGGTTGATGATTCAGGCATTGGGATTGGAACGACGAGTATAAATAACCTCCTCACTGTAAATGGAGTAGCCTCATTTGGAGGAACGACAGCAAATGCAGGAAGTGAGCCGATAGAAGCTCAGGGTTCGGGAGCTGGAATATCTTTATATGATAGGACGGGAGGCTCGAGTGAGCGCTGGGTGATTTATTCTACCAGAACCGGAGGAGCTGGAACCAATACTCTTCGTCTATGGTCAGGCTCCGATAAAGCAACATTGACTACTGGTGGCGTTTTTACTGCCACCGACTTTGAATGCACCGATTGTATCGACCAAGGCGATATCGGTGCATCGGCCGTTGGTACCAGCGAGCTTAAGACAACAACCGGGTCTGTATCTAGGACCAGTAATGGGTTATGTAACTCACAAAGCACCGGACATTCCACACTACCTGGTGGTGAATATGGTTTCTATCCGCAAGTAAGACTAACTCCTCCCGCCAGTGGCTGTACAGATGGCACCGGCGATATGGATGCATCTATAGCCAACGCTTTCACTACTTCCTCTTATACTACAAGTATTTACATTGATGTTTTGGGTCAAAACGCCACAGTAGGAGGAGGCACATGGACAGCTGAAGCGCAACAACGCTATATTCAGGCGTCTCCCCCCTACTATATCGACGGCGTTCTCATTCCCCATTTCATTTATGTGCTTTATGAAAAAGCTACTGGGCTAATAATAAGCGCTTGGGAAGCAGAAGACCCTCCTTGGGAAAACAATGGAGGAGATGCAAATAAGATCCCCCATCCGTTCCCGGATTATTTCAACAAACCACTACCAGAAAATCTTGGTATTGCACAAATTGATCCAACCAATATTGCCCAAATCAAAGAAGAAGCGAAGAGAAAAGGGATGTGGTCGGCAGGATATGTAAATAACTTCTATCGCGTTGCTACAAGCTCTGCAACAACCGCTCCTGTAAGCCCACAAGGTAAATCTATTATTTTACCTGGGGGGATTGAGTGGAAGACAATTGTTAAGCAAGCCAATGCAGATACAATTCAAGTTGTCACTCCTATACCACAGACGATAGCCCAAAGTGTTGAACAAGCAGATTTAGCAGAGTATTATCCAACTTCTGGGCTTCTTGAGCCGGGAGACGTGGTTGAACCAAAGCTTGCTCACGAGGGCGAAAATGTAGAGCCGGAAAAACAAGATGATATGGTTTTAGTCAAAACGGCTAAGCCATACAGCCCGAAAGCGATTGGGATTATTTCCACTAATCCTGCTCAAATTCTTAATGTCGGCGGAAGCGATGGTCAGCTTCCTCTTGCCCTTACTGGACGAGTACCGGTTAAAGTTTCAACAGAGAATGGGCCGATTGAGGTGGGAGACTTCTTAACTTCTTCCTCCACCCCTGGGGTTGCTATGAAAGCAACGAGGGCAGGAGCAATAGTAGGTAAGGCAATGGAACCCTTCGACTCCAGTTCGACTTCGCTCACTGCAGGCGCTCAGGGCGGCCAAGGCCGAATCATGGTTTTTGTCAATGTAAGTTGGTATGACCCGGATGTATATCTAACTGATTCGGGTCAACTCCAGATAATCAGTCAATCAGGTATCGGCTCTCAGTTATCAGGTAATCAGGTTTCGGGTGAACTGACAACTGACCAACCGGCAACCGAAAACCAACAACTGATAAACTGGAAACTTACCGATTCCACTGGCAAACTGATTGAAAGAGTGGGTGCTTTCGCAAACCTCATTGTTGCCAAACTCCAAGCAGGACTCATTCAGGTAAAAGAACTTATTGCAGAGAAAATTACTACGAAATTTGTCCATGCCGAACAATCTGACACGAAGCTTGCGCGGATAGAAAAACTCGAAATGGTTGACGAAGAGAGCGGCGAAATTTACTGTGTAACTCTCAAAAATGGTGAATTCAAGAAAGTAAAAGGAGGATGTCAAGAAGCTAGTGGGTTAACTAGTGAACCTGCCTCGCCTAACGCGGGTCAAGGCAGGCCAGCTGATCAGCTAACTAGTCAGGAAAGTTCATCTTCTGGTCAATTAGTTACTAGTGAGTCAACCGCAACCCCATCTACACCACCTCCGCCAGCTGGCGGACCTGCACTCATCGGCGGCACCGCAACAGAATCTGCAGTAGTGATAGAACCATCACCCACTCCTGAATTCTCCCCATCACCAACACCTAGCGCGTCTCCCGCTGCAGAAGTTCCAGCAAACTAATATACCACTAATTTCTCCTTGTTTTCTTCATACACACTTTTCTTCAAAATCTTCCGAGTAAGTAATTCCTCCACCCCCGAGTAAGGTCTTCCCTCAATTATTTTTTGTGCAGTGACAGGCCCAATACCAGGAAGGGCTTCAAGCTCTGCTTGACTAGCGCTGTTAATATTCACTAATCCACTACTTAATATACTTCCCACCGATTGTCCCGAGCTTTGTCGAGGAGTGGTACCCACGCTACTCTGACTACCCGTGCTACCCTTTTCCGGTATGTAAATTTTCTGTCCATCCACGAGCTTTGCGGCCCTGTTAAGCGCTTTATCCACCCACTCCCTGTCAGCCTCTGCAGACAACCCGCCCGCAGTTATCAGCAAATCATCAATTCTGCTACCAGCTTGAAATTTATAAACCCCTGGCTTCTCAACCGCCCCAGCAATCTCCACAACTACCTCTCCGCTTTCTTCACTACTTAAAATTTCAACCTTCTCTCCTCCACCCCACGGAAACACACGAGTAAAACTTACTATTCCAAAGAGTATCAAAAGGGTTCCAATTACTGCTGCGAGAAGATACCAACGGTATTTAAAGAAGATCTCTTCCATGTTATTTTCCATTTTCCAGGTTCCATTTTCCATTTACTTTCTTATTTTCAGATTTCTTTCTGAAGTCAAAATAGAAGAAGTAAAGATTTTAATAAGCTCATGACCTTCTCTTATAAGCTCATTTATTCCCGAAAAAGCTTTTTGAGTTTGTGTATTGGCGAATTTAATAAGAGTCAACCAATGAATTGATTCTTTAACTTCTTTTCTGCAAATTTTTAATCTGTGAATAAAATCTTTACGGCTACTAGCTTCAACTGCTTCAATATAATTCGCACCTGGCGAGGCCGAAGAGCGGATAAGTTGAGCACCATATTCTATGTTATATATATTTTTTGGCAATTTGCTTATCAGAATTTGGCATTCTTGAGCAAAATGCAAAAGCCTTTTGTAAAGGATCTCTGAAGTATAGTTTGAAGTTTGGGCCATTAATCCCACTTTAACATAAAATCATTAAATGAAAAATCAATGGCAGATGGTAAATGGACAATGGAAAATTACTTTGTTACAAAATTAATCAGCTTTCCAGGAACAAAAATAACTTTCTTAACCATGCGACCATTTAGCCATTTAGCAATTCTGTCGTTCTTTCGTACCTCTTCCTCGACTTTTTCCTTAATTGTTGATTGATGGTTGCTAATTGTTATTGTCGCCCGTAACTTTCCATCAACTTGAACCAGAATCGTCACTTCTTCCTCCCGGATAAGTTCACGGTCATATTTGGGCCAAGGCTGGAGATGAATTGATTCGAATTTTCCATTTTCCATCTTCCATTTTCCATCTATTTTCGAATTTCGAATTTCGAATTTCGAATTTCTGAGGAATTGAAACAATTCCTCAGTCATATGTGGTGCAAACGGTGCGAGAATAAGAAGTAAAATAGTTAATTGTTCTTTGTTAATTGCTGATTTATCTTTATGTAAATAATTAACATACTCCATGATGTGCGCAATCGCAGTATTATAGCGAAGATTCTCCAAATCCTCTGTTACTTCTTTAATCGTCTTATGCATCATTTGTAAATATGAAGCGGGTGACACGGGTGGAAGGGATCCCGATCCCACTTCGCTCTTCGAGCTTCGAGGGACAAGCACGCTGGTACTGGCGGGCCTGCCCGCCGAAGCTTTAGCGTAGGTGGGAGGGATAACCCGGGGCAGGACCCGCGAATCCATCACCAAATTCCATACTCTCTTCAAAAACTTATACATCCCTGCAATCCCGGTATCACGAAAATCTCCGCCTTGGTCAAACGGTCCTAAAAACATCAAATACATACGAAGTGTATCAGCACCATATTTTTGGATGTACTCATCAGGTATAACAACATTTCCACGGCTTTTGCTCATTTTGGCACCTTCAGAGATAAGCAGTCCATGCGCATAGAACTTCTTAAATGGCTCCTCAAAGTGAGAAATGAGTCTCATATCCTTAAACGCCATTGTTAAAAAACGGGCATACAAAAGATGGAGCACTGAATGTTCTGCACCCCCAATGTACATATCAACCGGAAGCCATTTACGGGCACGCTCGGGCATCCAAGGGCATGTCTTATCTTCTGTTGAGGTATAGCGGAAAAAATACCACGCACTATCTAAAAAGGTATCAGAGACATCTGTCTCTCTATGTGCTCTTGCACCGCAGTGAGGACACTCAACTTCAAAAAACTCTTTATGGGATGCCAGAGGCGCGACTCCTGTTCCAGTCGGCCTGTAATCTTTGATGTAAGGCAGCTTGACCGGTAAATCCTTCTCTGGAACAGCGTACCATCCAGGCATATCTTCCCTCTCTCCTTTGCCCTCTCTAGCACACACCTCACAATAAATCATGGGTATCGGTGGTCCCCAATAACGCTGTCGTGAGATTAACCAATCGCGGAGATGATAATTAACCTGCTTTTTGCCTATTTTCTTCTTTTCAAGCCACTCGATAATCTTTGGGATATCTTGAGGGACTTTCCATCCATTCCAATCACCCGAATTTATAATGATTCCTTCACCTTCGTAGGCATCCTCCAGTTTTTCGGTTTGTCGGTCAACCAGTTTACCGGCTACCTTAGAACTGATATCTGATGGCTGAATAACTGGTATTATCTTTAAACTATATTTCTTTGCAAACTCAAAATCTCGCTGGTCATGGGCTGGTACTCCCATGATTGCGCCTGTTCCATATTCCATTGATACATAATCCGCTATCCAAATTGGAATTTTTTCTTGATTCACTGGATTTATCGCGTATGCTCCAGTGAACACCCCTGTCTTTTCTTTGTCTTCTATAGTTTGAGATCTACCAGAAACATCTTTGATATACTCCGATATTTTTTTTGTATACTCTGATGTAGTTATTTTCTCCACTAGCGGATGCTCAGAAGCAAGCACCATGAATGTTGCCCCAAAAAGAGTATCGGGACGGGTGGTAAAAACATCAATTGAAAATTGAAAATTGAAAATTGAAAATTTGACTAACGCTCCTTCACTTCGTCCTATCCAATTCCTCTGGGCAATCTTCACCTTCTCAGACCAGTTAATCTCGCTCAAACCATCTAAAAGCCGGTCAGCATAGTTGGTAATTCTGAAAAACCACTGAGCAAGCTGCCTTCGTTCTACCACCGAACTGCATCGCTCACATTTACCCCGCCCGCCATCGCTAGCGCTCAGGCGTTGCGGGCGGGCGTTAATTACCTGCCTGCCGGCAGGCAGGACCTGCTCATCAGCCAATACAGTCTTACACGAGGGGCACCAATTCACCGGCGCTTCTGCTTTATACGCAAGCCTCTTTTTGAACATTTGTACAAAAATCCATTGCGTCCATTTGTAATAGTCAGGCGAGTAGGTCTCAATTGTGCGTGACCAATCGTATGCGTTGCCGGTTGCGTGCAGTTGCCGATAGAAATTCTTCTCAGAAATCTTTGCTTGTTCAGCAGGATGGCGGCCGATTTTTAAGGCATAGTTCTCGCTGTGAATCCCAAATCCATCCAACCCAATGGGTTCAAATACATCAAACCCTTTCATTCTGGTGTATCTCCCATAGATATCCGCTCCGGTAAAGGCATACATATTGCCGACATGCAAGCCCTCAGCCGAAGGATAAGGAAACATCATGAGGTTATAGAAAGGTTTTTTGGCATGCTCTAAATCAGGAGAAAAAATCTCACTAGTCTCCCACACTTTTTGCCACTTTTTTTCCACTTTTACTGGCTCGTATGGACCTTGACTTTGTTTTACCATTTATGATAATTGTAATAGTAGAGGTTACTAAAAACAACTCCCAACCGCTCTAAAATTCAAGAAAATTCAACTTTAAACGAAAGTCCGAAAATTCAATCTAATTAATCCGTTAAAATTTTTAGCAATTAGAAATTTTATCTGCCAAATTTAGTACAACTATCAAAAATTAGGGGTTACCTCAAATACAAACACACTCACCCAAAATCCCGCAAGGAAGTTATAGCCCTTTCTCTTCATTAGTTAAAAATTAACCAAAACAAAAAAGTAGTCAAAATATAACACCACTCAACCCAAAAGGGTAGCAAGAAACTGATATAAAATGATTTATTAAAGTAATTAAGAATTTGCTTGCGGTGTTTTATAGAATGAGTGTGAAAATATAGAAGCGGTGTTATTATTAATAAAGTTTTGACCCTATCAAAATATATACAAATTGGGTATTGACAAGATGTGTCGCCATTTTTATAGTAGAAGAAAGAACTAATCTTATTCTAATCAAACCTAAATTAGACACTTATATGAACGACCTGCCCGAATACTTTACACAATACCTCAAAGAACGTACTGTCTCACAAAAGACAGTACGCAACTACCTCTCTGATCTGTCGCACTTTTTGGGCTGGGTAACACTGAAACTACGTACCGCGGGATTTCAGGTAAAGGGAGAATGGGATATTCTCCCTCACTTTACTCCTCTGCTTGTTACCGAGTACACGAATTTCCAACTCAGTAACAAAATCCCCCCCAGAACGATAAACAGGCGCCTTGCGACGCTGCGTCAGTTCGGACGATTCCTCAATAGCCAAGGTTTCCTGCTCACGAATCCCACCCAGTCAGTGGCCAACGTGGAAGTGCACGAAGAAGCACTCGAACAAACCCGTCTTCTAGCCACGTTTAAGATGCATTTGGAAAAAGATAAGGTAAGCAGAAAAACGATACGCAATTATGTATCTGATGTGCGTGGATTTCTCGTGTTTTTAGAAACTTTGGGCAGGGATACCTCTCCCTAATTCAAGAGGTAATGGAGAGAATGGGACTCTCTCCAGAATAAATACGGGTAGGTCGCTACTTACGCACAATACAAGAACACTGGGGGAAGCCGGTTCTTTTTTTGGCGCAGCTGCCGCCTACCCGCATTCCAATTATAGAGCTAATTGTCAAATGGTTAAATAGTTAATTATTGAAGAAATGGCATACCTAAAACTAGAAAACATTCGAGCTTATAAAATCGCCTCTGAAATATCTGATTACGTGTGGGAAATTGTTATCAAGTGGGATTGGTTTAGTAAACGAACTGTAGGTGTCCAGTGGATAAACTCCACAGATTCTATCGCAGGAAATATCGCAGAAGGATTCGGAAGATTCCATAAGAAAGATAAGGAAAAATTCTATTACAATGCACGAGGCTCAGTGTATGAAGCTATTCACTGGGCAGAAAAAGCCGCTAAAAGAAAGCTAATTACGAGAGTCCAGATACTTCAAATACAGGAGGAATTAGAAAAATTGCCTAAGGAAATAAATGCTTTGATACGAATTACCGAAGAAAAATTAAAGAAATAACACATAAACCATTCAATCAGCCATTAAACCATTTAGCCATATAGCCATTTGACCATGAAACTATTAGAACCATCACCTGAACTTGTTGAGCAATACAAGGCTTACCTTGAAGGCCGCCACGCTCCCGCGACCACACAACGCAAGCTTTCTTCGCTTAGGAGATTTTTCTCCTGGCTACATCGCGAGGGAAAGATTAAGGAAAACCCCCTCGAAAGAGTATCACAGGGAGAAAAGGGTATCACGGGTACCACAGGAATGAAAGAATACAAAGAAGAGAAAGTTCGTGATACTCGACTGCTTGGCGGCCCGCTTCGACGCGAGGCGAGCGAGGCAGGACCCGCTAGGACTCCTAAACGAATTCCAATACTCCCCCTCTTTCTTTTCGCAAGTAGTGCCGTTGTCACTCTCACCTTAGCACTGCTTATTTCCCGCCGCTTCCCCATTCCCCTCCCTATTCCTGGCCTCGCACGAATCCCTCAAGAAGTGACAAGTCCCATTCCCTTCCCAACCAAACTACCCTCACCTTCTCCTCCCCCCCGGGCCGGAGAGCCCTCTGGGCCGGAGGCCACACCCAGTCTCCCTTCCGATATCTTAACCGGCAAAATGCTTGATTTAGTGGGGCCAGAACCCCTCATTCAAGCACTTGGCGGACCGTTGCTTCTTACCAGTCCTGCCATCACCTTACAAACGACTGTCGGCTCTGACGGTGACATAACTTTTGCCCCAGATGGCTTGGGACAAGTCCTTGTGCACTCCTCAACAACCACGCAGGACTCTGTTCAAATTACCAACGCCAATCTCACCACCGGCACCCTCATCTATGGCAATGTAGGTAATAATGGTACAAAGTATAACTTTTTAGAATTCACAAGTGGCTCCAACGAGACGCTGCGCTTTTCAGTTGACGCATCAGGTAATCTCTTTGTGGGAGGAGATGCCCAGATCTCAGGCGATACAACGATTGGCGAAGACCTTGATATAAAAGGAAATCTTTTAACCGATGGCACCACCCGCCTGACATCTTCTGGTGCTTTAACAAACATCACCGGCTACACGCAATCTGGGGGCAACTTCACCATTACCCAAACAGCCGGCGACTCGGCCAAAATCACTAAAGAAAAATCGGCAACCGCAGACCTTCTCACACTTCGTCTTGCAGAAAAAGGTGTTCCAAACTCTCTATACGATACTTTAGTCCTTGAGCGCGTAAACGGTGCCTCCGATGCCTATGCGCTCTTTGTCAAGGAAGGAAACGCACGCTTCGATAGCCAACTCCAACTTGGTCGTTTTACATCAAATCCCACCTCAATAGGTCAAGGGTCGCTTGTATTTAATACCACAGACACTAGTTTATACGTCTGGAATGGGACAACCTGGGTAAACTTATCCTCTGGCGGAATTTGGCAAAGAATATCTGGAGTAATCTCTCCCGTTACAGTGACCGATGACCTTGCAATTGGAGGAACGGACTCAACAGCTCCATTTTTTGTCAACGATTCTGGCACAATTACCTTTTCTTCTGATACGAATCTATATCGCTCGGCCGCCGATACCCTGCGCACTGATGATGCACTCTCCGTAGGGAGCACTCTTGCCGTTACCGGCGACACTACTCTAACAGGCGATTTAGCTGTTAATGGTGGAGATGTCACTACTACAGCCGCGACTTTTAATCTTGTCAATGCAGCAACAACCGTTAATCTTGGCTCAACCGCTGTTACAAGAGCAATTAACATTGGGACAGGAACTCTTGCTGACACCATCAACATCGGAACAGATGCAACTACCGGTGAGGGTATAAGTATTGGTAATAGTAATGCCTCAACAACCGTTGCGATTACCGGCGGAGATGATTGGAATATCACTGGAACAGGAATTCTTACTCTTTCTGCCTCTGCTGCTCAAACAACCGCAATTCTCGTTACTGATACAGACTATACCAATGCCTTAAATGTTGGCGATAACAACATAATAGGTACAACAGCCAATATAGACCTTGACAACTTTGATGTAACAGGCACAACAGGACTAATAACAACCGCCGGGAATATAGCAGTTAATGGTGGGGACATAACAACAACCTCAACAGGGACAGCTACAGTATTCAATACCAATGCTACAACCTTAAATATCGGGGGAGCAGCTACTGCTGTTAATGTCGGTGCTTCAACCGGAACAGCCACCATTGCTAATGCCACCTTAACTCTCTCGAATGCTACCACCTTAACTGCTTCCTCACTTGCTACCTTTACTACAGCCGCAACACTCGGCATGACCTCAACTACCGCTCTCAATCTTGGCTCAAATGTCACTATTACCTCGTCTGCCACTGCCTTAAATCTTCAATCAGACGGAACTGTAGATGTCAACCTGGCTGGGGGTTCAGGAACAACAGGATGTACTGTTACAAACTCAAATGGAAACCTAACCTGCTCGGGCAATATTACCGGAAGTTCTTCTGGAACTTCCGGATTTTGGACAAGAACAGGAACAACTCTTTCTCCTGCAACTGCCAACGATGTGGTCTCTATATCAAGCAATGATACTTCTAATGCAGTATTAGCTTTAACCTCCACAGGTATTGCTTCTTCACCATTTACTATGACAGCTGACTCAGTCACCACCGGGACTGTTTTTGCTATCTCTGCGGATGCACTAACAACTGGTAAAGGAATAGATTTAACATCAACAAGCAATGCCATTGATTCAGGAGTAATGTTTAATGTTTCCCAGACGGCAAGCGCTGCCACAGATACAACATTATCTTCTGATACAGCCAATATCTCTTTCTCCCCTACCTACTCAACAGCAGTAACAACGCCAGCCATATCAGGACAGGTTCTTGATATATCAAGGAGTGTTACTACCAACAACCTCTTTACTTCTACCTTAACTCTTTCCGGTGTCCTGGCTTCATTTTCTGATTCAGCTACCCAAACCACTGGCACCCTAACCTCGACCGCCGATGTCGTCCAAATTGCCCAAAACTATACTGCCAATTCAGGGGCAGCCTTGAATATCACCAGTGCCGGAGGAGCTTCCGGTTTTGCCCTAAGAGTGAATGATGATGGTACATTTACAGACACTACTCCTTTTATTATTGATACCGCTGGCCTTGTTGGCATCGGGACAACGACGCCATCCGTACCGTTTGAAGTAGTAGGCAACGTTGAAATAACAGGAACCGCTAACCCCGTTGTTGCTCTTGATGGCTCGGCAACCAGTGCCGTTGCCCTCCGCCTTAACTACGGAGGCGCAGGCACTTTTGGCGGTTATATTGGTCTTGAATCAAGCACTGGTGGTGCACTTATAACAGGAACTGCAGCACGAACACTTGCTATTCGTGGCGATAGTGGGGTTGCTATCGGCGGCGGTAACAGGCAGGACTTGTATATTGACACCGCTGGCCTTGTTGGCATCGGGACGGCGAGTCCGGGGTATAAACTCCATGTATATGATACAACTAATGCGCTAAAACTGGAGCGTACTGGGGCAACAAACTATCTGGAACAAAGTTTTGTAGCAGGTACAAAAATAGCCAGAATTGTACTTACGGGCGAGTCTTTTGCAGATTCTAACTATGGAACTGGAGATCTTACATTACAAACCCAAAGCACTGGATCGAATATTCGGTTTGGCACTGGTAATGCTGGTACCAATCAGATGATTATTACATCCGGCGGCAACGTCGGGATTAATACCACAGGGCCGGATAGAAGATTGGACGTTCTGGATGCCTCAAATCCCCAACTCCGTCTCACCCAAGCCGATGGAACACAATATGGTGAGTTTCAAGTCAACTCCTCCGGCAACCTCACCACAACCTTGACCGGCACAACACTCACCTTGCGTCCTTCAACACTCAATACCAATGACTTCCAAATTGCTCAAGAAGACGGAACGGTTGCCGTAATCCTCGCCCATGACCCATTAACCCGCAATAATCAGCTAACCGCAGGAAATTGGATTATCACCAACCCCTCAGGCGGCAACGTCGGCCAAGCAGCCCTAATGGTCAACCAGGCCGTAAATACAACCAACGATATCTTCACCGCCTCTTCAAGTGGTGTTACTCAAGCAACAATTGACAGAACCGGAGATTATATAAACTCTGGCAATAAGAACATAACAACTATATCAAACACTAATGATGTATTCGTTTATGATACAACCAAGGATTCGGACGGCGGGCGATGGATAAATGACGACCGTGCTCGCGCTTCTTCATGGTACAACGAGACAATTGATGCTTCAGGTCCCAACTGCGACATCTCAACCAATGACCGCTGCGGCTCAAAGGAATTTCCTAAGAGGGCAATAATAGTTGCAACCACTACGAATGTGTATATCTACGATGCCAAGGATAACACAATGTGGATGAGATTTGATGAAGGGAGCAGCTTTCTCTTGTCATCTGGGGGAAGTAGCCAAACTGCGGTTTTTGCTCTAAATGGCAGGTTGTATATCGCCATGAGTGCCGATGGGGTCGCTGTGGCGGACTTCGTAGGCGATGAAACTTATCGATATGATACCAATGGCAAAAGGGGTCGAGCCAGTAATAATTCTGTTTCTGGTCGAAACGCAGCAACCGCAGCTTTTACAACTATTTCTTGGGGGGCAATTACTGGCAATGCAGTTAACGATGTCCACGCCGCCGTCGCCAACGGCAAAACCTATGTGGCAGCGGCAACGGATACTGGGGTAAGTGTGATTAATGAGGCGGATAATTTGGTCAAAAACTTTACAGATACCGGTTGGGCTGCAACCGTGGCAAAAAATGTGTGGGTCACCTCTGACAAACAACTCTATTTTTCTGCCTGGAATACTACCAACACGTATGCTGTTTGGCGTTTCGATGGTTCAAAGTTAGACAATGGTACTACAGATTTAGATGCCAACGAAGACGCACAATATTCTGCCGATTGCACCACCTTTGGTACTTGTAGCATTCAGATTTTTCGAACACCATCTGATGGTACCGAGCGGGCTCTAACCTTCGCAGTTACACAAGGTACTTCTACTGTCGATGGAAACTCCAATACTGTCTACATTGGCTCGAACGGGCAAGGAACAGCCGTAATCCAAGAAAAAGACGGAGGCACTAGCGATGGTTCCTACAAACTCTACACCAAGGACTTTATCTCCGATGAAATGATTGGCGACATCCGCGGAATGTGGCCACTGAATAACACCCTATCTGATGCGTCGGTCAAAGCTAATACCTTAACTAACAATAACTCTACTACCATTACTACTTCGGGCGTAAGAGGGCAGGCCGCCACTTTTAATGGCACTAATCAATGGCTTTCCGTAGCCGACAACGCTTCTCTTTCCATCACCGGTACTGCCATTTCCATGGGTGTCTGGATTGAGCGCGATAGAACCGCAGCGGTAGAACAACTTATGGGCAAATGGGGCGCCGGACAAGATTCATACCAATTTAGATTAGAATCAGCAGATGATAAAATCCGTTTTAAAGTAGAAGCGCCTGGAAACGCAGTAATAAGCAATACTGCGTTAACATCAACAACTAGTTGGTATTATGTTGTGGGCACCTATGACGGGACAACACTTAAAATCTATGTAAACGGCGTACTGGACAACTCCGCCTCCGCCTCTACCACACTCACCGACAAAACAGCCTCCTTCTCCTTAGGCAGAAATGATGACGGTAGCTACTTCCAAGGTTCCCTTGACGAGCCATTCGTTACTGCCGAAACTCTAACCGCTGGTCAAATTAAACATATGTATGAGGTTGGCAGACGGGCACTACAGAACCACACAGCAAGCCGGATTACAGAACAGGCGACAGCGGATAATTATCAGCAACTCTTAGGTTCAACCAATGTAACAAAGGCGGTCGCTGTTGATGACTATAATCGCTACATTTATGTTGGAACACGAAACACCACTACCTCTGCCTATGGTGCCCTATCTGTTGTTGGTACGGATTCTGACACTTTAGTTGATGGTTATTCTAATGCCTCAACCGGAAAATCTGATGACTCGGGAACTGCTTACTCAACCGGCGGGCCTGCGGATATTGCTGCTGTTTCGGTCACCGGCTCGCCTGTCCATCCTTATAACTCCGGAACAAACATCGCAGACAACAAAGCCATTCTAGCAATTGGCGGAGAGGTAGATTGTGTTACAACCTGTGCTCCAAATAAAATTTGGATGCAAAGTTTTGATTTCAGCCTTAACTCGGTGCTCAAACTCGCCTCACCAAACCTTATTAAAAACTCAATAACTGTCGCCGGCGGACCTTTCCAAGTTGTTTCTGCTGCAGCGGCCGACTTTAACGATTTCTCTTCTTCTGGAAATCCAAACTTTGGTAACTCCTCTGCTTTTTATACCTCTTTCACAGGTACCCATACCGCACTTATTTTAGAAAATGCCGATGTTGTAGCAGGCCTGGAACTTGAAACTCAAACCGCCACGGTTGCAGATGAAGCAATCTTAAACCTTGGAGTAATGACTGAAAGAGGTATACCGCTCAAATCAGGGGCAACAAATCCAGATGCCGCATGGTTTAGGATAGATACACGATCATCCTCAAAGCAGTTTGCTTGGTTTTGGGAAGCATCCGGCGGTTCCACAGAAAGTAACCTAATGCAGCTCACGAGCACAGGAAAGCTGACAGTAACAAATAGTAACACTGGGGGAACTAAATTTATTGACTTTGTAAGCGCTGGTGGAACTGTGATGGATGTTTACTATCCCGCTAACGGTCTAAGCCCTACTGGGCCAAACACTGGGACGGACACAGTTATGCATATATGGAGAGACGCAACCTCCGGTCGCTCAATCAATGCTGCGGGTACTGTAAATATCAATGGTGCTGACTATGCTGAGTATTTCTATCAGCAAATACCTGGAGATTTGGAAACAGGAGATTTGGTATGCCTTTCATTAGAGGGAAAGGCAGAAAAATGTGTAAATGGAAAATCAATGGTAGGGGTTGTATCTAGCAACCCTGGATTTGTCGGCAATGATATTTATGACCAGAAGAATCCTCATCTGACTGCATTAGTAGGAATTGTAGGGCAGGTACAAACTAGGGTCTCAACCGAAAATGGGCCAATTGAGGCGGGAGACTTCTTAACTTCTTCCTCTACTCCAGGGATTGCGATGAAAGCAACGAGGGCAGGACCTATTATTGGAAAAGCATTTGAGCCGTTTGACGGCTCAAATGACGAATTACTAATTACTAATTGCTCTAATCAAGTACCAAGCACCAATGACCAATTAGGTCAATTAGAAATTAGGTCAATTAGAAATTCTACGGCCTGTGGCCGAATCCTTACTTTCGTCAACGTTGGCTGGTATGATCCGGATGTATATCTCACTGACAGCGGCGATTTACGCCTTGTCAGTAATGATCAATTTTCAAGTAACAATTTACAATCAATTTCTAATGATTCAATGACCAATGAAAATTCATTGGAAATTAAAAATTGGAAATTAAAAATTGGAGACGAAGTTATCGATCGTGTGGGTGCCTTCGGGGAATTAATCGTCGCTAGCTTAAAAGCAGGAGTTGTCCAAACCCAAGAACTAGTTGCTGAAAAGAAAATAATCTCGCCGGTTGTTGAAACAAGTGAGATTAGAACAGGAGGAGAAGATCTAGTCATAGATCTGAGTAACCATGCAACCATTCAACCATCTAACAATCCTGACATGGCTACATGGCCAGATGGTCAAATAGCTGAAAGCGGTTTTGGCAAACTAATTGTCCAGGGGGATGTAGAAATTCAAGGTAATGCCACAATTAGCGGAGAGCTTAGAGCAGAGAGCTTAGAGGTTAGTAAAGATGCTAACGTGGCAGGAACCATATACGCTGATGAGATAATCGCCCGCCGAGGGACATTTGGGGACTTGTTGGCTCAAAACATATCGGCAGATACTTTGACACGGGCGGATTTGGATGAAGTTAATAATAAGATGAATGAATTACAATCCAGTTTATCAGGTATCAGCTCTCAGTTATCAGGTAGTCAGGTATCGGTTTCAACCGACAACCGACAGACCGAAAACCAACAACCGACTCCTGAAAAACTGACTCTCGCTGAAATTGAGGATCTCCTCTCACAAGTCGAGGTTGACCAAAAGCTGATGAGCCAAGCAAACGACTGGAGCACTAATGTTGCCACCGATTCTGCAAGTCTAGCTAACGGACTACAGACTACAGACTACGGCAGCTTACCTACTACCAATATTCTAGGTAATCTGGCGACTGTCGGCTCGGTATATGTAGGAAGTGATTTAATAATTCAACAATCAACCATTCAACCATCTAACAATCCTGACATGGCTGTATGGCCAAATGGTCAAATGGTTACTGCAATAAATACGTTGTCCGCACCATTGTCTATTCAGTCTCTTGCCGCCCAACCCCTTTACATCATGGGCGACAGAGTGCAAATTGCCACAAATGGAGACGTGGTTATTAAAGGCAACCTAACTGTTGAGGGGAAACTGGCGATAAACACCATTACCCCACTCCCCAACCAAAATCTAGTTATAGACCTAGATAACCAGCTAACTAGTGAATCAGCTAACCAGTCAGGTTTTGGGAACTTACTCATAAAAGGCGCGGGAGGCGCAACTGTTGCTTCAATTAATGCCTCGGGTTCCGCCCGCTTCGCCGATGTCGAATCGAGGCGAGCACAATTTGCCCAGGTGGAGACTGAGAAACTTGTAATTGCTACTGATAATACTGCTACTAATTCAGGAACCCTTGCACCAGGCGAAATTCAAACGAATGCGACTGCCGGACAGGCGGTATTGCCCGCAAATGTCTCACAAATTACTATTAAATCACCTTTTGTAACAGATAATACCCTTGTCTATGTGACACCACTCTCATCTACTCTAAATAATGTGCTGTACGTTAAGAGTAAACAGGCTGGCGAGTTCACCGTCGGCTTCGACAATCCCGTAGCGGTTGATGTGAAGTTTAATTGGTGGGTAATTGAGCTACAGAATACGGGAAATTAAGGGAAATTAAGGGAATATACAGGAAGCGGGAAATTACGGGAAATATTGAAATCTACCAATGCTTTCTGTATATTGCTTCCAAATCTTGGGTAAGTTTGCGCTTTTCTTCTTTTATAATTCTACTTTGTAAACCCCCTACAGTCCTTTTTAGTAGAAAATCAGTTTTATTTACAAGCTCGGTAAAAATTTCGTAATTAAGGTCTGAAGCTTTTATATCCCTTCCCGTAAACTCCCGTAGTCTCTCCCGTAGTTTCCCATATTCTGTCGGATATTTCCGGGAATTTACGGAAGGATAGGGGGAATTACGGGAAGGAGTAGGAATTTCAAACTTTCCCGATTTCAAGTAGCCATCCGTGTACAATCTCTCTACATCTCCACGAACCTCTGTAAGGCTCGCTTGAGAAAAGCCAAGATAATCAAGATATTCTCTTGTTGTCGGTCTTGCCCAACCTTCCTCGATAGTCGAAACCATACTTCTGGACTTCTGGCCGCGTCCTCCAGCTGGGTCTTTCTTCTAAATTGCCGCGCCGGAATAATTTCAAGATAAAGCTCGACTAAATCTCTTAATAAAGATGCCGCTTGCCAGGCCGCAGAAGCCTTGTAACCCTGGGTGCTTTGCGCTTGCCTCATAGTTTTTTCTATAGCTGGAATTTGAAACGGGAGTTTGGGGGAATTTACCTGCCTCGCGGCAAGGCGGGCGGGAGATTTTCCCTTAGATTCCCCTCTGTTCCCGTAAATTCCCAGTTCTCTAAACGTTTTCTCCGCTAGTTCTCGTCCAATTTCCTCAGAAGTTTTCTTCACAATTTAAGGATAGCATGGGAAGCAACGGGAGTATACGGGAAATTAAGGGATTATGGGCTCGGGGTTGGTCCCTCGGGTGGCCCGGCTTCCTCCGGAAGCTCAAGCGGTGGCTTGATTACCGGCGCCGGAGACGGTTGCGGTGCTTGTAAGGTTTCCCCACCTGCAGTTGAAGTTTTAGGCAGCTTACTCTTCAAATTCTCTAGCTCTCTTTGGGCAGTCTGGTAATCTTGGGTACCCGGTTGGACAAGAGAGAGCACTTGCTCCATCTCTTTGACTGCCCGCTCGAGCGAACTTTGGTCACCTTTCTCTCGCAGCGCGGCGGCTAAATTATAGTGGGCATTGGCAAAGTCTGGTTTGGCAATTGTGGCAAGCTCAAACGAGCGAATGGCCTCGTCAAATCTGCCTGCCCCATAGTGCACGCCCCCCAGCGCCACCCTTAAAAGTGGATTAACGGGGTCGAATGCAATCGCTTGGCTATACGCGGTCGATGCCCATTGGTCCGCTCCTTGAGCAAATGGGATAAGCGAGCGATAGATATTTGCCAAATTCTCCCAATTTATTGCGCTCTCACGGTTGAGCGCCACCGCTCCCTGCCCCTCCCTTATAGCCTGTTGTACCAGTGCGGTGATAGTTTGTCTGTCTTGGTCGGTAATATCTTGTTTTTGTGCAATGGTGTTGGCTAAGGCAAGGTTGGTTTGTGAATACGTAATACGATAACGGTCGACACGTGGGTTGCGCTTTATTGCCTCAATCATTAAGTTGTAAAGCGCAATCCCATCATTTCGGGCAGCAGCAGATAGAGCTCGCTTGTACGTCATCTCCGCCGCGTACGCCCGACTCCCAAAGATGCCCACTGTAATCGCTACACCTACAACCACCACCAGTACCAGCGCGGGAAGCGCAGTGTTAGGTACTCCATACTCGGCATTAACTGGATTAGCATACGGGACGGGTGTTCTCGCAGTTACCACTCCCGCCAGGGCAAGTAATAAGTAAAAAATAATAAGTAATAAAAGGTTAGCGGGAATGAGAAGAAAGAGTAGTAGTATAGCGTATAACGTATAGCGGATAGAACTGTCCATTGTCTTTAATCGCACAATCCTCCACACCAAAAACACAAAAACTAAAAGTCCCACAATTCCCGCTTCGGTAAAAAGTTGGAGATACCAGTTTGAGGATACAGCAAAGCGTAGATTCCACACGTCTGTTTGATTAAATTCGACTGGCCGATATTGCATAAAACCAGCAATAAAGTTGCCTGGACCAACCCCAAAGGGTGAGTGTTTGAGCGCTTCTGTGGCAATTGCCCAGCCAGTCGTTAGCGGAAGAAGTTTTGGCGCTGCGGGTTTGCCGGGAGCAGCTTGCAGTAACACTGCCCCCAAACTCAAGGCAAACACGACCGAGAGCACGACAAAAAGCCCGGAGAGTAAAAATTGCTGTGCGCGCACCGTCCTAATAATTCCCCCCAATGCAAGGACAACCAGAACCCCCACAAATGTCATTGTGGGTAATGGTGCACCCACCAAAGAAAACACTTTCTGCTTCATAAAAGCGGGAAGGATAGTGACGGACTCAAGAAGTCCCATTGAGGCGGCCGCAGACACAAGCGCAACAATAATTCCCGAGCCGAACAACACATAAACAAGCAGGCGTGCTCGGTCGGTTCTCACGGTTTGGGTGATAAGAAAATACAAAAGTGTACAAGAAAGTATAAGTGTGGCAGTTCCTGGAATAAGAAATGCGTCCATTTTGTTTGGAGTACGGACAAATGCTGCAAGAACTGATGACAGCGCGAGCGCAACAACCGGTAAATCAAATATTGTTGTGGTGAACGAGAGTCGACCTATGACTACCCCACGCAGCGCCCATACGAGCGCTAGAAGAAGTGTTCCTACAACAAGAAGTGCAAGCTTTTGAAAATCAAAAAAATCAGTTGTTATGGGAAGGAAAAAGAGAGGCAAAAGGAATATGAGAAGCAAAAGCCCCCAACTTTGAAGTTTGGATAAAAGATCGGACATAATTTTTAATTTTCAATTTTCATTCAATTAATTAATATCTCAATGTTTCATTAAAAATTCATTGCAAATTGTAAATTAGAAATTGAAAATTTTAATTGGGGCAGTATGAAGAAACCACCTTTAACGTGGAATCCATTGCTTCCCCCAGCTTACCCTCCGATTCGGAGGGCCCGTCCTCATTGTGAAATAGTTTATGTGAGCTTGTCAAGCCCCGCTTGGTTTACTATAATTAGGGGGTCAGTATGGGCCTGTAGGTAAGTGGTATACCGTACCCTTCGCATGGGTAAGTTCCGAGTTCGATTCTCGGCAGGTCCACCAAGGGCCCGTAGCGTAATGGCTATCGCGCTTCCATGGCATGGAAGAGACTAGGGGTTCGAATCCCCTCGGGTCCACTATCTTAATATACTCAACGGATTTACCTGGACTCCAGACTGGATAATCTCAAAGTGAAGGTGGGTGCCGGTTGAGCGGCCGGTTGAGCCCATCTTCCCTATCGCATTCCCTCTCGCAACTCGCTGTCCCTGAGCGACATAGATTTGAGAAAAATGTCCATATAGCGTCTTATATCCGTTTTCATGGTCAATAATGACGTGGCATCCGTATCCTCCGCCCACGCACCCGGCAAACACAACCGTACCCGAATCCGCGGCCAGTACATCAGGCCCTGCCTTGTTGGCAATGTCTATCCCCCTGTGATACCAAGCAAAACCCTGTGAGAAGTTTCCAGAAACCGGCCAAATAAAGGTCCCCGAAGCAGTGACTGTTCCTGCGTCAGGTGTGGTACGTCGGCGTTGCGCGAGCGGCGCGGGTGCTTCCTTTGGCGGCGCTCCATCAGGCACAACGATAATCTGCCCTACTGCCAACGCGAATGTTTCATCATTGGTAAAGGTATTGAAGGGAAAATCAACAATAGCCTGTGGTTCGGCAGTGTATTTCTTTGCAATCGAATAAATCGTATCACCCGGTCCTACTTTATGGGCAATTCCCGACACCGGCAAAATTTGTATGGTCTGTCCGGGCTTGAGAGTCGAGCGTGCGCTTAAATTATTCGCCCAAAGAATAGTCTCTTCTGAAATACCAAACTTCTGGGCGAGTACCCCAACTGTATCGCCACTCTGAACAGTATATTCAATAATACGATCACGAGGTTTGTCGGATATAAGCGTTGCGGTCTGCGGATTTTCGGTTTCGGCAGAAAGAACCGCAGGGACTGCTTGCCAGGGATCCTCATTCCCTTGGGGTAACTGTTGCGCCACGACAGGCGCGAGCAGTAAACTCATGGCCGTAATTACACCCATACTCGAGTGAAGAAATGGCCGCACCAAACGCCCTCGCTGCTGATAGAGAGCTCCGACAAACAGACCCTTCCCACGCTCAAACTGAAAAAATCCACGTAGAACTCGACGACGAAGGTAGAAAAGAAACCGATATAAAAAAATATTGAAATCGGAAAGGAGTCGTTTCAAGTTAGTTATTGTTGTAGCAAAATATTAGAAAGAAGTCAAACATCCAAATTCACCTAATTAACCTAATTACTAATTTCTAATAAAATCCCAATGATAAAATGTCTAATTGGTGCTTGAAAATTCTTTAGGTCAATTAGAATAATTAGAAATTAGAAATTTTAGGAGCTTATTATCCTTTCGATAGGCTTTCCAAGAATTCCTTGTTGTCTTCCGTTTTCTTAAGTCTCTCCAGGAATACTTCTGTCCTCTCATCAGGCGAGAGCATCTCGAGCATCCGGCGCATCGTCACTACTTTGGGCAAATCCTCACCATATAAAAGCTCTTCTTGGCGGGTGCCAGAGCGTGAGACGTCAACGGCAGGGAAAATACGCCGCTCCGCCAAAAAGCGCACTAAGTGGAGCTCCATATTCCCCGTCCCTTTAAATTCCTCATAAATTAAGTCATCCATCTTTGACCCGGTCTCAACTATAGTCGTTCCAATAATCGTCAAACTTCCGCCGTCTTTAAAATTGCGTGCCGCACCAAAAAACCGTTTCGCAGGGTAGAGCGCCACCGGATCAAACCCACCTGTTAACGTTCGACCTGAAGTGGGCAACGCCAAATTGTAAGCACGGGCAAGACGGGTAATTGAGTCAAGGAGTATTACCACATCGCGGCCGACTTCAACCAAGCGTTTAATATGCTCAAGC
Source organism: uncultured Gammaproteobacteria bacterium (assembly GCA_964442455.1). GTDB lineage: Bacteria > Patescibacteriota > Microgenomatia > UBA8517 > JACQJR01 > CAYTZB01. The sequence continues at coordinate 75,365 of CAYTZB010000003.1, read as the reverse complement.
GCAAGCTCGGCTACCGCAGCTTGTGCATCCGGAGGCTCATCAAAATTACTCGCGGCAACCTCACCGCGATCGTTTGTCACTTCTTTAATGTGAAGCGTAATATCGGTCACCTCTTCCGGCCGTTCTCCAATTAAGACTGCCATTAAATGGACATCCGGATAGTTTTTGGCAATCCCTGTTGCAATGTCTTTCAATAACCACGTTTTGCCGGCTTTGGGTGGCGAGACAATTAAGCCCCTCTGGCCAAATCCAATGGGAGCTATCAAATCAATGACACGGGTGGTTAACGGCTCTTTCCCCGTTGATAGTTTAAGCGGCCTATTCGGATGAATGGGTACCAACTCGTCAAAGTTTAATCTATCACGAAGTTCCTCGACCGGCGTGCCATTCACCCGCTCAACCTTTAAAAGTCCCCAATATCGTTCATTCTCTTTCGGAACACGGGCTTGTCCTCCAACGACATCGCCCGGCCTCAACGCAAACCTCCTAATCTGCGAAGCTGAGATATAAACGTCATGGTCTGTTGGATGATATTCAGGACGAAGCAACCCTGACCCTTCCTCTGCAATATCAAGCACACCTTCCACATACTCGGTGGGAAGGTGGGCATCAGGAAAAGGAGGTATTTCTTGTGTAGTAGGAATGTACTGCTTGACAGTCATAAGGTAATAGAAAATTTTGTGGAAACGACGCGCCTAGGAGGTTATACCCGCGCCCCTAGCCACGTATCATAACTTACGTTCTTAAACTTGAAAGGGATCCTTCAAGAAGAGAGCCTTCTTGGGAGGTTACATTACTATAACTCTATACTACATTCCTGTCAATAGGGAGTTACAGAAAGAAAGTATCACGTGGTACCCTCTACCTTACGGGTTCGGCTATCACCAGTAACCGCTTGAGCGTTGTGCCGGGCGGCCAGCATGTTTGCAATACGAGTTGCTCGGCAGTTGTCCTTGCGTTGGTAATCCACGACGTATCCTCTGGGTCAACAATTCTCTTCTCCACCACCCGATACTCATAGAACTGGTCAGTAAAAAAAACAAGAATCGTATCTCCTGGTTCCATCTCACGTAAAAGATAGAACACTGCATTGTAGCGAGCAATATTGAAAGGTGTATCGGTAGAATGGGCGAAAAGGAAGGTCGTCCCCTCCATACCAGGAAAGACAGTACCAGCTGCGTGAGCTACTCCCCTCTGCAACGACTCGACATAAGAAGCTTCATCAGCTGGCGAAACGTTTGCAGTAACCCGAGCGCGTGCCCCTATTTTAGGAATTACAATAGAAAATGATGTGTTTGGCGCTCCCAGCTCTTGTGCGCGTGTCATGACAAACTCACGCTCTTGCTGCTCTGCAGACGCATGTTCAACCAGTTGACCAAAGTATGTTTGTTCCTGTGTGGCGCCCCTCAAGAGATGGATGCGATACATAACCTCTTCCCTCATAATCGGCCCAAACAAGAACACCAATCCCCCTACTCCTCCCACAACAAGTCCTGTTCCCAGTAGATGAAGAGTACGATAGAACAAACGAAGAGGAAAAGTTAGCACAATCCTTGTTTGTCCAAAGTTTCTCTTTGAGCGGAAATCATAGATTATGCCTGAGGGTCTCATGGAACCGCCTAACTTTAAGTGAGCTTGAAGTGTTTACGTAGTCTTCTCCCCAACAGCCACACGCCCAAAAGTAAAGGCGCTGCAAATACAGCTCCTGCTCCGGTCTTGGGGAGAACTGAGGGTGCAACAGCCCCAAGTACCTGGGGTGGTTGCGACGGTCCTGCTTGCGCAGGCAAGCCTACTTGGGTAATAATGATTTGCTGTTGTTGCTGCTGTTGCTGTTGTTGCTGCTGTTGTTGCTGTTGAGGCACAGGAGTAGGTGTGGGTGAGGGCGTTACAGTCGGTGCGGGGGTGGGAGTTGGGGTTGCGGTCGGCGATGGACTCGGGCTCGGTGTGGGAGTTGGTGTTGGGGTTGGAGCGGCAAGCACTCGGAAGAATGCCTGGGCCTCACATGCAGAACCTGGTTTACCAGGTGTAGTTACCCTCAATGCATAGTCACCTGATGCGGTGGGAGTAATAAAGGCCCCATTGCCAACATTTGAAAAGTTCAGTGGGCCACTGACATCAAGACGAACATCCCCTGCCAAAAGTCCCGTCCCATCATGAAATCCCCCAAGTCTTATTTGCTGTCCACTTGTTATGGCTTTAAAGATATCCCACGGCGAACTCGTATCTTTTTGCACGCGCGCCTGAGTTGAAGAGTAAGGACATATCGGGCCCCCAACAACTGGAGTTGGGGTAGGTGTAGGAGTAGGTGTGGGTGTTGGTGTCTGTTGTGGTGCTGGCAAGTAATACAATTTAACCACATCGACTCTTCCGTTCTGAAGTGAAAGCTGACTTATATCAACTTGATTGAGCCCGCTATCATTAAAGGTAGATCCTACATAGTTTATTCCGGGCGGAAGATTAGATGCAGAAAGCGCGAAATTATTGTGTCCGCAATTGAGAGGTTCAAGATGTGTATAGCCATTGGTCCCTGTCATACCATCTGCACTAAATCCACAGCCAGGACCATCTATTTCTGTACGTGGATGGAATTGACAACTTAGATCTTTATCACAGGAGCCGTTGTGGAGAGCTTGAGCATGAACGTTGACATTAGGAATTTGACCTATTTCATTGCCATTTGAGTCGGAATAAAGTACCCACACATCCAGTGCTCCGGGAATATATTCATACCCATCGGGGAATGCGGGGTCAGCAGTGAAACAAATTGCCGCTGTACCAAGAGCATCTGCTCCTGGGGAGCTAAAAAGTACTCTTGCTCCTAACACTATTATAAGAATTAAAGCTCCAAGCAATGCTCCCTTGAGAAGAGAATTTACCTGTAGTGCGGAATGCCACGCTCTATTTCTCATGTTCAATGCCCAGACTATAACAAACTATAAGCTGTGTTGTCAAGTTTTAAACTATGAAGACCTGTGAAGGCCCTCCGGACCAGAGGCCCTCAAGGGCCCGGAGGCAAAAAAATCGCTTCCCCTGTGCGAGAGTGTACGCCTGCCCTACATACACTCCCGCCCAAGAAAAGCGATTAAGGACTTGACAAAATTATTTTTAAGTCTTACGCTGAAATCGGTTGTCTGCCTAAACCGTTGTGTCTCATGAGCAGCAACCATTCACAAAGAGCATTACTGCCCGTGGAGAAGTCACCAGGTATCGTATGGTACTTGGAGTGACCCAGCGACAGCAATGCTCTTTTTTTAAAGTGCAAATTCGTTCATCTCCCCATCTGCATCACAATTAAATTCTGTCCTAACCGTGCAAGCTCACGCCATTCTTTCGCTCCTTGATTAATACGAGTTTTACGTATTCTTAGCCTGAAAGGCCAAGGTTCTGTGAAGCAGGTTCTTATTGTGTGCAAGAATTTCTTTATTACTTTTCGCATTCCTTTGCTACAGTAACACCTATATTCTATCTTGTCAAGGCCTATAATAATTCACAGACCGAAAACGTAATATCTTATAATAATTTAGGGTTGAAATTTAAGCTTGTTTTTCGTAATAAGTTTGGATAATTAAGAGAATGTGGATAAGTTGTGGGGAAAGAAATAGTCAAATGGTTAAATGGCTACATAGTTTAGTTAACAATTAACAATCAACCATTTAGCTATTTTACAAACCTCTTTATCGCCTCTCCAACCGTGCGGACAACGCTACTCGTCACAAGAGTTTTAAACCCAAGTCGTCTTGCCTCCTTGATGCGTCGTCTTTCCTGCGATACGGGTCTTACTTCTCCCAGCAGTCCCACTTCTCCGAATATCGCGGCATGAGGAGGAAGTGGTTTATTAAGGGCGGCGCTGGTCAATGCAAGAAGTATAGCCAAATCTGCCGCCGGCTCTCGAATAGATATCCCACCAGGAACATTCACAAACACGTCAAAACTATCAAACTGTATCCCCGCCCGTCGAGTGGCAACAGCTAAAAGAAACTCCACACGTCGAGCATCCAACCCTTGCACGGTTCGACGGGGAAAGGGCATCTTTGTGGGTACCACGAGTGCTTGTATCTCAACGATAAGGGGCCTTGTCCCTTCAACAATAACGGTAGAAACCTGTCCGGGAACATTTGTGAGTCCAGAGATAAAGAGAGAGGAAGGATTTTCAACAGGATGGAGTCCCCGTTCCTCCATAGTAAAAATACCCACCTCGTCTGTTGGACCAAAACGATTTTTGACTGCCCGCAGCAACCGTAATACATGAGCGCGGTCTCCCTCAAACCACAGCACCGTATCAACCATATGCTCAAGTACTCGCGGGCCAGCAATAGTCCCCTCTTTGGTAACATGGCCCACAAGAAATACAGGCACTGAGTTTTGTTTACCCATCGCAATGAGCCGAGCGGCACATTCTCTTACCTGACCGACACTCCCTGCCATACCCGAAAGATCAGTAGTTGAAAGAGTTTGGATGGAATCAACAATTACTAGGGCACTAGTCACTAACAACTGATTACTAATCACTTCTAGTATTTCGTCTACATCTGTCTCTCCGATAACAAATACATCTTTGCCGGAAAGTCCAAGTCTCTCTATCCGAAGTTTTATTTGGCTTGCTGACTCTTCTCCAGAAACGTAAAGAATATTCTTTTTCTTTGAATTCGCGCCTCCGGCTCTAGAGAGCCTCTGGCTCGGTGAGTATATTTTTTCTGCAATCTGGGAAAGAAGCGTTGACTTCCCAATTCCTGGCTCACCCGCGAGAAGAACTACTTGCCCAGGGACAATACCACCACCCAATACTCTATCAACTTCGTGAATTCCTGAAGAAATTCTCCTTAACCCTTCTCCTTTAACTTTAGTAAGCTCGATAACTTCTAATTCTTTATGTTTTTCGCTTTTAACTTTTCGTTTATTGATTGCCTCAATTGTTTCAACCAAACTTCCCCATGAGCCGCAGTTCGGACAACGGCCAGCCCACCCTACCTGACTATAACCACATTGCTGACAAACAAAGTTGGAAGTACGATTTGCCATTGTCCATCTACCATTGTCCATTTATTTATTGATTTGTCAATTTTCAAATTATAAATTGAAAATCATTGGCAAATGGAAATTGGAAAATGGAAAATTTTTTATTTATATCCCACCGGCTTTGCAGTAAGCCGAACCGACAGCATCATCCTCCGTTTATCTTCTTCAACCCTCTCTACAAAACATTCTATGCGCTCGCCAACTTTTGGCTGCGCACCAGGAGGAAGGGTGCGTTTTTGAATAATAGCCTCCAATCCTCCCTCAACTTCAACGACGATATTTCTGTCCGTGATTTTTGTTACCGTCCCAGACACAGGAGTATCGGAGGGAAAACGCTGCGCTGTTCCCTGCCAAGGATCTCGCCCTGCACGTTTGCGTGATAAAGCGAGGCGTCCTTCCCGCTCACCCAGGACTACTACCTCTACCTTATCCCCCATTGAAACGACCGAACTCGGGTCATCTATTTTCTCCCAAGAAAGCTCAGAGATATGCACAAGCCCTTCAATACGTACATTGTCTTTCACAATCTCTATAAAGGCGCCAAAAGGAGCAATTTTGGTAACTTCACCCACAAGACGCTCTCCCGCAGGTATACGCTTCACCAATTCTTGCACGCGTAAAATTTCCTCTTTTTCCGATACTGCTCGTTCAGACAGTATAATGCGTTCTTTCTCTCTATCAACTTCAATTACTCGGACCGCAATGCTTTTCCCATCAAGGGCAAAACTTGCTTCGCGCACATATTTGCCAAGCTCCACAGTCGGGATAAAACAGGAGATGCCAAAGAGTTCTACTGTTATTCCTCCCCTCGCAACATGTATCACCCGTGCCTGAAGGGGTTCCTGACTCGCCGCCGCGGCAGCTGCTTTCTCCCAAGCAAAGGTACGTGCCGCCCCTCTTAACGATACAAGAGCTGTACCTTCCGGGGTCTCAGGAGTAATGACTGTCACCGGAACGTAGGCACCTACTTGCAACGTCTTCGCAAATTCGCGTACGGCATCATACTCCTCTCCACTTACTACTCCTTCTGATTTGGCACCTATATCAATGAAGACACGACCAGCAGTTACCTCTCGTACGCTTCCTTGGAGTGTCTCGCCTCTGCGGAGTACTCGTGGTCGATACTCCTCTTTAGCAAGGAGTGCAGCCATTCCCGTAGATAGAGTCTTGTTAGTTTTTAAGGAGTTTTTTACAGTCACAAATCACGACAACCACCTTTCTTTAAATTTGGCCTGGCAACGACCTATTTTCCCCAAACGTAATGTTAGGATATCGTCGGCGCTGGTACGTTTCACTTCTCTGTTCGAGATGGGAAGAGGTGGTTCCATACCGCTCGAGCCACCAGGCCAAACAACTCATGAGAAAATTGCCTTCTAATAACACGAAACAAAATGTGTGGAGTAAGCCGTGTGTTGACCAATTAGTATAGGTAGGCTTAAGAGATTGCTCTCCTTCCACCTCCTACCTATCAACCTGGTAATCTTCCAGGGGTCTTGATAAGGAGTCCTCATCTTGGGGTGGGTTTCCTGATTTGATGCTTTCAACAGTTATCCCGTAGGAATGTAGCTACCCGGCGTTGCCCCGGATGGGACAACCGGCACACTAGGGATTCCTCCAGCCTGGTCCTCTCGTACTGAGGCCAGATCCCCTCAAGACTCTCACGCTTGCACCGGATAGAGTCCGAACTGATTCACATCGTTCTGAACCCAGCTCGCGTAGCGTTTTAATGGGCGAACAGACCAACCCTTGGGAGCTTCTTCACCCCCAGGATACGCTGAGCCGACATCGCAAATAAACCTATCCACTTTCGTGGTAGCCTGACTATACCTTCACCCATCACAACAAAATGGGCGTCGACGTATTATGGAGAAAACTCTCCATCTTTTCTTAAAAAGAAAAAGTCGATACGGGGTTATATCGGAATTTTATACCGCCAAGACACAACCTAAAATTAATTGTTGTTGAACATCCGATAAACTTCCCACGGTGTTACCATTATTAACTAACGTTATCCCGAAAGATACACGAATGTCAATATACAGGATTCACCGTTATGAGTCGATATTTTGCCAAACTACTGGTAGAGTTTGACTAACAGCACTCCGATGTTACCATCGAAGGACCCCGATGTCATTGTTGAGGTAGCGAACCGGCCCGTCGATATGGACTCTCGGGACCGACTACTCTGTTATCCCCGGGGTAGCTTTTATCCGTTAAGCCCGCGCCGTCCCACGACGAACGCGAGGATCACTAGAACCTACTTTCGTACCTGCTCGGTCCGTCGACCTTGCAGTCAAGCCGGCTTAAGGTCTTACCCGTCCAGCACGATTTCCATCCGTGCTAAGCCGACCTTTGCACTCCTGCGTTACACTTTAGCAGGATACCGCCCCAGTAAAACTGCCCACCAAGCACTGTTTCTATCCGCGTTTCCAGCGGACTCAGATAAGCCCCACGTATTTTGAAGAGAGGTGTTTCATTGACGTCCTGACCTTGCGGAAAGGACTCCCTCCTACGCTCAACAATCAAAACAAATGGTAGCAATGCCAGGTTGCAGTAAAGCTCCACGGGGTCTATTTGTCCTGGTGCAAGTAGGCCGCGTCTTCACAGCCATCGCAATTTCGCTGGGTAAAGGCTCAAGACAGTTGTCTCCTCGTGACGCCTTTCGTGCGGGTCGTAACTTACACGACAAGGAACTTCGCTACCGTAGAACAGTTATAGTTACTGCTGCCGTTTACCGGAGCTTCAGTTCAGTGCTCCATAGTCCGCCAAAGGCGGACAACGGACACCTCCCCTTGACTTACCGGCACTGGGCAGGCGTCAGCCCCTATACCTTCCCTTTCGGGTTTGCAGGGACCTGTGTTTTTGCTAAACAGTCGAGAGACAGTCATTTGTTGCACCCCACCCTTTCTAAATACCAATACCCATATCGGAATACTGATACCCAGAAAGGGTGGGGAGGACATCTTGCGAACTTACGTCCAGCTTGTTTGCCGAGTTCCTTGAGCCTCTTTCTCCCACTCGCCTTAGCATACTCTGCCAACCCACCAGTGTCGGTTTGCGGTACGGTCCGTTCTGTATCTCACCACGAGTCTTTTCTCGGAGTCTAAAGGTAGTTGAATTCCCCCTTACGGGGGTCTGCATTGCTGCTCGGTTAAAACGCTTCGGCGGATTTCCCTGCCGGAACTGCCTTGCAGCTTACACCCCAATCTGTATAGGGCCCAACACCTCCACACTCGTCAACCCCTGGCTAAATAACGATACAAAACGAGTAGCCGATTATTAACGGCTTTCCCATCAGATACCCCGCCAGTTGGCGGGCTCTCCTTAGGACCGACTAACCCGTCGTCGACGAACGTTGCGACGGAAACCTTGGGTATTCGGCGGTCCGGATTCTCACCGGACTCGTACGCTACTCATGCCGGCATTCTCACTTCCGTACGCTCCACCTCACCTTACGGTGAAACTTCACCGCATACGGAACGCTCCCCTACCAACCTCGCCCTCTGGGCGAGAAAATCCGAAATTCTAAATCCGAAATCCGAAACAAATTACAATTCTTAAAATACTAAATTCAAAATAATTTTGAAATTTAAATTTTTGAATTTTGATATTGTTTCGAGCTTCGATATTCGTGCTTCGAATTTCCCTGTCCAAATGACAAGGCCCTCTGTCTTCGGTGCTTGGCTTAATCCTCGATCATTTTCGGCGCCATACTCCCAGCCCATGCGGGCCTCTTCCAGTGAGCTGTTACGCTTTCTTTAAAGGATGGCTGCTTCTAAGCCAACCTCCTGGGTGTCTTGGGAATATGACATCCTTTCCAACTGAGCCAAGACTTCGAGACCTTAGACGAGAATCTGGGCTGTTTCCCTCTCGACTCACGAGCTTAGCCCCGTGAGTCTGTCTGGATTTATACGCGCCAGTATTCGGAGTTTGATTGAGTGAAGTCGGTTACCCTCCTCCACCCATTCAGTGCTCTACCCCTGACACGCTTTTTACTTCCGCGGTCCCCATAGACCTTTCGGGGAGAACCAGCTATCTCCGGGCTCGATTGGCATTTTACCGCTATCCACAGGTCATCCCACCAGATTGTCCCCTAGACGGGTTCGGGCCTTCCCCCGCATTTCTGCGGGGTTCACCCTGCCCATGGATAGATCGCCCGGTTTCGGGTCCCCCACCGTTTCTAATCTGGTATAGACCAGAAACGCGCTATTCACACTCGATTTCTCTATGCCTGCGTCAGTTAATGACTTAGACACAGAAACGATGAGGACTCGCCGGCTCATTCTTCAATAGGCACGGTATCACTCGCGCACAGCGCGAGAAACTCGAAAGAAAATTAAATTCGAAATCAGAAATACGAAATTCGAAACAATACTAAATGTTCAAAATTCTAATGTTTGAAACATTTGAAAATTTGAATTTATGATTTGTTTCGTGCTTCGATATTCGAATTTCGTGCTTTAAAATTCGTGCTTCGAATTTCTTGTGCCATGCACAAGCTCTACCGGCTTGTTCGCACACAGTTTCAGGTTCTATTTCACTGGGCGTCCCGCCCATCTTTTCACCTTTCCCTCACGGTACTTGTTCACTATCGGTCACACACTATATTTAGCCTTGGAGGGTGGTCCCCCCAGATTCCCACAGAGTATCTGCTCCATGGTACTTGGGAGCAAAACTAGGTGGATTTGGATTTCGCGTACCGGACTTTCACCTTCTTTGGTGAGCCATTCCAGACTCTTCTGCTATCCTCCTCCATCCCGTATGTTAGTCCCACAACACCCCACGAGGGGGTTTAGGCTCTTCCGCTTTCGCTCACCGCTACTGACGGAATCTCTTAGATTTCTCTTCCTCCGGGTACTTAGATGTTTCAGTTCCCCGAGTTCCCCACCCCCGATTAAATCGGGGGCTCTCCGATGTTACCATCGGAGGGGTTTCCCCATTCGGAAATCGCCGGATTATCGGTTGTTGGCACCTATCCGACGAGTATCGCGGCCAACTGCGTCCTTCTTCGGTAGCGTGTGCCAAGGCATCCACTGTGCGCGTTCTGTTGACACGGCTCTACTCCACTATCTTGCCTCGTGTTATCAAAAGGCAAATAGTTTAAATCTTGCACAATTTTCTCTTGGTTGTCAAAGAACCTCCGCCAGCTGGCGGATTGTGGACCCGGGCGGTGTCGAACCGCCTACCTCTTCATTGCAAATGAAGTGTTCTGCCGGTTGAACTACGGGCCCGTATGTAATACCCTCCCAATCTTAGCACTCAGCTTTTCAATACTATTCGTATACGCTTCGTGCTGCGATTTTGGTAGGGTTGTGTACTATTTTGAGCAAAGCGAAAAACAAGCAAAGCTTGTTTTTATAATTCTAAAGGTACACAAAAAAAACTGGCGGGTTCGCCAGTTTCAAACTCAAGAAGAATTTCCTTAGCTATCTATTCTTTGCCACGCCAAAATTTCCGCGAAATCGCTTTTAAGGATTGTAAGATTCTTCTCATTCAGGAAAACTGGCTAACCCAGTACGTTACATTATAGAGGAATTAAAAGAAGCTTGTCAACCCTTCAATTATATTCAGGATTGACCTCTTCGAGTCTGAGCACTGAGGTGCTCAACCTCAGAGTCGAAGACCTGAGCTAAGCCGAATGGGTCAACTGTGAATTGTGTGGGTGAGGGAGGGATAACGGACTTGAAATTTTGATTTTGGTAGTGGGCTGCCTAGGAGTCGAACCTAGCACCTCTTTCTTATAACAAATTTTGTACTTTGCTGTGTGGGTGCGCTTGGGATCGAACCAAGGACCTTCGTCTTATCAGGACGACGCTCTACCACTGAGCCACGCACCCATGTTATGTATCAAAATTTGATATGTCAAACTTTGTTTGTCATCAGGAAAGCGTTCTACCGCTGAACCAGCAGCCCAAAGGCACATTAATTATACCCTCCGGGCCAGAGGCCCTCAAGGGCCGGAGGCAAAAAATCCCCAGCGTTTGCTAGGGATTTTTTCCTTGACCTTCAGAAAGTGACCGGAAGAATCCTTTTGTTGTTTCCAGCCAAAAACAAAAGTATTTAGGCTGGTCCGCCACAATGCCCAAAATGGGCTTTGGGAGGAAACGAGAGTAAAGGTAAACTCTCGGGTGAATATCACTCCGCCAATTGGCGGATAGGGCCGTGAACCCTATTTCTCCTAGAAAGGAGGTGATCCATCCGCACCTTCCAGTACGGATACCTTGTTCATGTTACTCCAACTATTACTAGTGGCATGGACTATATCTTCATCCTCAAAAATTGACTTTTAACAGGATGCCAACTTCCAATTAAGTGTGCAAATCTTCCGTAAGAACAAGCTCTAACGAAAAATCGCCAATAATTGGGGTCTACTCCTTTGCTTGGATTATGTAAGATACCGCATTCTATCCCTAGTTCTTCTAAAAATCTTTTTACCTGCTCTAAATCTTTTAGATTTTTCTGAGCGAAATAAATGTAGTATCGAACTTTTGGATTTCTCGAGACTCCACCTTCTGCATCGAAATAACCTCGGATGTAATCAACTTTGTCCTGCAAAGTTTGCAAAACAAAATCTTTTAAGAAGTTTCTTGAGAACTCGGCAACATAAAGTTGTCTGCTCTTCCCTTCTTTATACATCCAGACTTTTTGACCAAGATTCTGAATCCCTTTTACAAGAAATTCAATGTACTCTTGATCTTTCTGGACGATGCGATAAGTTAGTCTCCGTACGGTACCGTCATGTAAAGCGCCAAGCAAATATGCTTTAGTCATTCTTGAGGAGTCAACGTGTAGTCTCTACGGGGTCATCCCGTTAGATAACTTCGTATCTAATGGGAGACTTCCCTCGGTATTCTCCTTTTTAATTCAGCGTATCCGAAGATGACGCGAATATCAAGTAGGAGTTCACCGATACAGTTGAATTTTTCAACTGGATTACTCCAGAAGGTCGCAACAAACGCAGTTTGCGTCTACGACTTAGTCCTCATCGCTGGATTCACCCTCGTTCCCAAAAAGGGACCTTCAGGTGCCCCCAACTTTGCTGGCTTGACGGGCGGTGTGTACAAGACCTGATAACGTATTCACCGCGGTATAGCTGACCCGCGATTACTACCAATTCCGCGTTCATGTGGGCGAGTTGCAGCCCACAATCCCCACTGAGACCACGTTTGATGGGATTAGCTCCACCTTACGGCTTGGCAACCCATTGTCGCGGTCATTGTAGCATGTGTGTTGCCCTGGGTATAAGGGCCATGCTGACTTGACATCATCCCCTCCTTCCTTCTCCCCGAAGGGAGACCGTCCCCGCTGAATAATCTAACAGCAGGTAGGGGTTGCGCTCGTTACGGCACTGAAGCCGACACCTCACGGCACGAGCTGACGACAGCCATGCAGCACCTGTGCTACCATCATTGCTGATCCCCCGATGTTTCCATCGGGGTGAACGGTAGCATGTCAAACCCAGGTAAGGTCCTTCGGTTTGTCTCGAATTAAACCACATGCTCCACTGGTTGTGCAGGTCCCCGTCAATTCCTTTGAGTTTTAGCCTTGCGGCCGTACTCCCCAGGCGACTCGCTTAACGCGTTAGCTTACGCCACCCCACACTTTCTAAGCACAAAATAATTAGTAAGATAATCTCATGCACAGAAAGAGTGAGGCAGCTAGCGAGCATCGTTTACGGCTAGGACTACCCGGGTCTCTAATCCGGTTCGCTCCCCTAGCTTTTGTCCCTCAACGTCAGTTATGCGCCAGGTACTCGCCTTCGCCCTTGGTGTTCCTGCCGATATCAACGGATTTCACCCCTACACCGGCAGTTCCAGTACCCCCTCGCACACTCAATCCCGACAGTATCGCACCCATTTCTCGAGTTAAGCCCGAGTATTTAAAGTGCGACTTACCGAGACGCCTACGAACGCTTTACGCCCAGTAAATCCGGATAACGCTTGCGCCCCACGTATCACCGCAGCTGCTGGCACGTGGTTTGCGGGCGCTAGTTTATCTCGCCTTTCGGCGGATATTAGAGGTTTACAACCCGAAGGCCGTCATCCCTCACGCGGCGTCGCGCGGTCAGGGTTTCCCCCATTGCCGACGATTCCCAGTTGCTGCCACCCGTAGGTGTAGGGCCCGTGTCTCAGTGCCCTTGTGGCTGACCGATCTCTCAATCCAGCTACCCGTCACTGCCTTGGTAGGCCATTACCCTACCAACTAGCTGATAGGACGCAGGCTCCTCCTTTGGTGCGCAGTTACGCGCTTTACTCTTGCAAGACTATGGGGAATTACCCCGCCTTTCGGCGGACTATACCCCACCAAAGGGTAGATTCCTACGCGTTACTCACCCGTTTGCAACTATCCTCGCGCTCTGCGCGAGAAAATCCGAAAGAAAATTAAATTCGAAATCAGAAATACGAAATTCGAAACAATACTAAATGTTCAAAATTCTAATGTTTGAAACATTTGAAAATTTGAATTTATGATTTGTTTCGTGCTTCGATATTCGAATTTCGTGCTTTAAAATTCGTGCTTCGAATTTCCTTGTGCAAAGCACAAGGACCGTTCTACTTGCATGCCTAAGGCACGCCGCTAGCGTTCATCCTGGGCCAGGATCAAACCCTCAAAAATACATTCGACTTCGCTCAGTATTTTTGTACTGAGTTACATCGAAAGTACAAAAAATTGACTTCCGATCACTTTCTGATTGTCAAGGTGCTTATTAAACCACCCTCCGCAACTTAGCTTTCGCTTTTCATCCGCCAGCTGGCGGAACGGCTCAAGCTGCGTTTGCTGGAGGGTTGTATGCTATTTATGACATCCTCCCCGTTCTTACGAACGGGGTTTTCACCTCTAAAGGAGGATGACATATCAGCGTTCAATTCATCCGCGACCTTACGGGTCGCGGTTTTCTTGAATGCTGTTATAAAAATGTCAATTGTATACAAAAAAATCCCGACCAAGTCGGGATTCGCTACGAAGATACATCCGGCTTGGTCACAATCTTCTCATATCCACCTAAAGGATATCAACTGGAGATTAATTTGTCAAGAGAACTTTTAGGTAAAATACCATATTATTGTAAGATTGTTTCTTCGACGACTTCCACCTCGCTCACCTTGCCGTATCCGCAACCTCCGGGGTCAGGAACTAAACTTCCATCAAGAGAGCGGGTAGCGGTACCGTCATTGGCATGGTAATGCGGTCCCTCACATTCTGGACCCTCACCTACTCGAAGTCCACTAACTGGAATTTTCTTATCATTAAAAATAATCACTTTAGTTTTTGGTGGGGATGGTAAAGATGTAACACGCTGGGTTGGGACTGAGGATCTTTGCCCATTAATAAGTATAAATCCACCAGCAATAAGAAGGGCAATAACTGTTATAATCCCAAACGGTCCTTTTGCCAGCCCCACAAGTTTGCTCACACTCGTTGCTTTCTCCTTAACTGACTCCTGCTCTCCCATTTTCTCAACTTCTGCCCTTACTCGTTCAACTTCACTAGCCAATTGTTTCCATGTACGTATGAACAAAAGAAGTGCTCGTTTTCTTCGTTTATCTTCTTCTGTTGGCTCTGGTAAGTGCTCGGCTGATAGCTCAATCACTTGACCTTTTTGGAGATTCTCCATGTCAGAAAGCGCACGAGAAACGTTAGTCAGTTGCTTATCAAGTTGAGGGTTAATTCCCTTTATGAGTGTTCTCACTGACTCGAATTTTTCGCGCGTAGTCGTCTCTTGCTGCAGTAGTGTGTAGGCCGCCTCTATTCGTCTTTTAATATCTGTGTCCATGTTATTCTGTAGTTTTAATTGGCTGAGCATGTCGGTCTAGACCCTTTCGAGCCCATAATCAATTAGTGCCTAGCCCTGCTAAGCTTGTAATAAAAGAATAATGGACTTCGACGGACTCTTTTTTCGGTTTCGTCGGCTTCGGTGACTAGTTTTGTACAACCGTAGATTGCCTTAGCAACACCCAAAATTCCAGGGATTGCAGAATTAGGCAAAGGGGAGATGGCTATTGCTGCACTGAGAAATGCGCCTTCGGCAAAACCTTTTATTCGTAGTTTCCTTTTTGCCTCGTTTTGGATTTTTTCCAAATCTTTTAGATCCCTTTTAAGTTTACTGGATATGTACGTATCAAACTCTTTTTGTGTTTCGAAAGCCCTCGCTTTGGTTACCAAGTTGGAAACATGTTCCTGAAAAGACCCGAACTCGTCAGGGTAGGAGTCTCTTGTTTTCATAATCTCCTCGTAAGATAAATCTTGAACTATTGGAAGTCCCTCAGTAAACATGGTGAAAGCCCTACTCTCTGTCTGTATTTGCAACTTTTCCAACAAGAGCCTTTCAAGCACATTGGATGTCAAATATGTCTGAGTCAGGCTTTCAAGATTGTCTATTTTTTGGAAAACTAGACTATCTATCGCTTCTCCAACGATCCTCTGAACCAAGGGATTGTTATACTCAAGTCTTTTCAAGCTCTCTACCTTTTTGCCACTCTTTAACAAAAACGTTGGAAATTTTTTATAGTGTAAGTAAACATTATCCCCAATAAGCGAGTCAATCCCAGCCAAGTTGAAGAAACCGTCTCCATATTCTATTTCTATCTCTTCTTTAAGTAATGGGAAGAGTGTGTTTTTTGAAATTGCCTCTAATTCCTGCACTATAGAGTTAACCTTCTTGTCTTTTTTCTTTTTGCATTCTGAACAAATTAAAGAGATTGTTTTAGAAAAAACAATGAGTCCACGTTCTATCAACGGTCTAAATTCTAGAGATATCATAAAGGCATTGGCTGCTTCCTTTCGAAATCTTTCATCTGACATCCCCGGTTCGTCTTGCGGGTTCAAGTAGAAATAAACAAAATCAAAGGGGTTGTAAATAGTTGTCCGATCGGAATACAAACAAGAAAACTTCGCTAACTCTGCTACTCTGTCCATTCGGCACATTAAAGACTCACAAGGATAATTTGACCCGCTTAGTGTTAAGGATGCTGAAAAACTAAACAAAGAGGGCACAACTTCACTACCCTTGGCCTTGTGAGTGATAACAAGTGCTTCGAAACAAGTTTCGAGAACCTCCTTAAACTTGTTTTCGAAACAGAAGCCCAACACCTTATCTGGCGTACTGAGTTTTTTTCTGCTAATCAGTTCGTAGAGGTCTTTCACAGCCGTATTATACCCCACGCCATACATATCTTGTTAAACCCCTGTACTAAGGACTTGGGGTAAAAGGAAGGGAATCTAAAGAACTTGTGTCGCCATGGTGCCCAATTTGGCTGCGGGTCAGGGATTCGAACCCCGATATACGCTTCCAAAGAGCGCAGTCCTGCCGTTAGACGAACCCGCAATAACAGTGAGCCGCCTGGGACTCGGACCCAGAACCAAGAGCTTAAAAGGCTCCTGCTCTATCCAGTTGAGCTAGCGGCCCATATTTAAAATTTGCCAATTTCCAACTGCCATTTGCCATTGATTTTCCATTCATCAATTTGAAGATTAGTAAATCGACAATAATTGGAAACTGGAAAACCTGTCTGCCGACAGGCAAGATGGACAATGGAAAATATTTTGGGTGGCCCTGACGGGAATCGAACCCGTGTCCCAACCTTGAAAGGGTCGTGTCCTAACCGCTAGACTACAGGGCCTCAGATGTATATTTTAGCGCAAAAAGGTTTGTTGAGCAAGTATTCAGTAACTGCTCATTACTTCAGAGCTTGTTTCTTGACAACAAGTAAAAATACTATATACTGTATCCACCATGCCGGATGAGTACACACAACCTCTCCGTTCTCCTGAAATTTCTCCCGAAGGTCCACCTTACTTGGAACGAGCACGAGGATATATACCAACGATTATTGGATTTCTTGTAGTTGTAGTGATTGTTGCGGGTGGATGGTATCTTTGGCAGCGCCGCTCGCAAGAACCCACTTCCCAACAAGTCGTACGACAATCACCTCTTCCCACACTCCGACCAACCTCAAGTCCCGTACCCACTTCCCTTCCCCAAACAGGAGTAGTAAGCGAGCTTCCTAAAACTGGAGTTCCAGCTGTTGCTGTAGGAATTGTGCTTCTTGCCTTGTTAGGAGCAGGTGCGGTGATGCGAAGGTTTTCTCGCTAACTTACTTCTTCAATTCTTCATCAATTATCCTTGACAAAAATTAAATTTGGATGTAAAAAGAGTTTGCTTGTCAAAGTGACCAATAGACTAGAAAGGGCATGAGGAACAAAGCTGAACAACCATCACAACCACCACAAGAAACCGGCGAAACTTCAGCTTCACTACTCACGCGCATCCGAGAACAGCTCTATACAAATCCCGCTATTACAGTTACAAGCGATAAAGTTGTACCACCTTCTATCTTTAACCCCGGATACTTACCACCATATAAACCGGTAGAGTATTGCCTCATCACAGTTGGATCAAAAACTCCAATTTATGAAGTGGGCTCCTTAAATAAATTAATAGAAAGTTTACTTGATACTAAATCAGATGAACCTGAAAGTATACACGAAGGTACTTTTTGGGGTGGCATAGACTTAAGAATTCCTCAGCTAAGATTTTCAGAAGTAGTAGGTATCCTAAGGAGGAAAATTATAGAAAGTGTAGATATAATTGACGACACTGCCTTCCTTAATTCAAACATCTCCACTGAAGATTCAGAAGAAGTCACCGAGCAAGCATTAAGAAGAGCTATTTATATTTTTGTTTATCCTGATGTGAAATTAGCAGAGCTTCGCGAAGCGTATCTAAATGAATCTAGACCATCTATGGAAGAGATAATAAAAGAGGGCGGTAATTGGATTGACCGAAGAGACGAACTCATTAATCTTGTAAGAGGAAACATCAGATATAACTTAGCTCAAAATTGGAAATCAGGAGCAAATTTATTATCAACATGTCTCCCTTCAGTTTTCAAAACTTCTAGTGATCCCAATTATCGCTCTGGCTTAGGAAGGCGAGTAGGAAGAAGATAGTTACTTCTTCAATTCTTCATCAATCGCGGTTTTGAAGTTGGCAAACGGTTGGGCGCCATTGATGACGCGGCCGTTGAGGTAAAAAGTGGGGGTTCCGGAGACACCAACCTCATTTCCCAACTTTACGTCTCTATCAATGTTCGCTTTGTACTTTTTATCATCAAGACAAGAATTAAATTGGTCGGTTTTGAGCCCAAGCTTTGCCGCATACCCTTTTAAGTCTTGCACACTTATCGCTTTTTGATTTTGGAAAATCATGTCGTGCATTTCCTTGAATTTATTCTGCTCGCGCGCACATTCAGCGGCTAACCCTGCGTTTTCCGCATTGGGGTGAATAGAATAAAGCGGAAAATGGCGGATATAGTAAGCAATCTTCCCATTTGTAAGGTATTCCTTTTCTATTTGCGGAAATGTATCGGTAAAGAATCTTCCACAAAAAGGACATTCAAAATCGGTAAACTCAACTAATTTCACTTTCGCATCTTTATTTCCGGCAACAAAAACTGCGTCGCGAACTACCTCTGAAAATTTCTCAGAAGAAAGTACTGTGGGAGCAGGTGCGGGTGTTCGTGTTGCTCCTGTTGTAGTTTGAGTCCCTGCACCTTTCTCTAAAACTTGCACTTTTTGCCAAAACATACCAATGGTGAATGCTGCAGCGACAAGAAGAACGACAAGGATAGGAGTAATGAGATTTGGAAGATTTGGTAGTTTTTTGGCCATTGGAGTAAGTATCAGGTATTAAAAGTCGAGTGTCAAGCCCCAACGCGCACTTCCGCCGGACCGGAGGTCTCTCTGGACCGGAGGTCATCTAACCACGCGAGCGCATCCATAGCGGCTTGACAGCCAAAGCCAGCGGCAGTTATCGCTTGTCGGTAATGGAAATCATGGACATCTCCTGCGACAAAAACACCTTCTACACTTGTCATGGTAGAAAATTTATTACCAATCACTTTTCCTTCTTCATTAGAAGTATTGTATTTATCGTGAGTAACAATCTTGACATACCCCTTTTCATCAAGCTGTACTTTTCCCGTAAGTAGATTCGTTGCAGGATCATGTCCGACAGCCACAAACACTCCGTCAATTGGCAACTCAGTTATTTGGTTTGTCTTTACGTTTTTGAGCTTAACACCAGTCACTTTCTCATTCCCCATAACCTCTTCAACCACCGTATCCCACATAACCTTTATCTTTGGATTTGTTAGCGCACGCTGTTGCATAATCTTCGAGGCACGAAAGCTATCACGTCTGTGGACAATTGTTACTGTGGTTGCATATTTAATGAGCACCAACGCTTCTTCAATAGCCGAGTCCCCTCCTCCCGCCACAATGACGTTCTTATCTTTAAAAAACGGGGCATCGCATGGTGCACAGGAAGAAACACCTCGACCAATATACTTTTGTTCTGAAGGGAGACCAAGCCAGCGTGCGCTTGCTCCGGTTGCAATGATAACTGATGCAACCTTGTACTCCTGACCGCCTGCTTTAAGCGTAAATACCCCGCTCGCCTCGCGTCGAAGCGGGCCAGTTGGCGGGGCAAAGTCTACTTCCTCAACATCCGCTGCTACAAACACCGCTCCAAATTTTGTAGCATGTCCCTTCATTTTTTCCATGAGCTCTGGTCCAAGTATTGAAGGGAAGCCCGGAAAGTTCTCAACTTCTGTTGTCAACATCAACTGCCCACCCCATTTGCTTCCACCCAAAATCAACGTCTTTGCCGCACCACGCGTTGTGTAAATAGCAGCAGTAAATGCAGCAGGGCCACTACCTATAATAGCCACATCATAGACGCTCTGTACCATAAAACTCTCCCTTCCGGGCCAGACCTCCGGTTCGGAGAACCTTCTGGTTCGGTGAAGGCCCTCTTGGCCGGTGGCCTTTTACACTCCCCTAGAGTTGACCACCTACTGGAGGGGGGGTTTGCCCGCCTGTAGGCTCGTCTCCCCCTTCAGATGGAGTTTGTACTGGCCCGCCTGCCGGCGAGGTAGGCTCCGTTGGAGGTGTTGACGCACCAGGAGTTGGTTGTGGTGGTGGAACAGTTGGTCCGCCTTGTCCGCTCGGTGTTGAGACCGGTTCACCCCCTCCGCTGGTTGGAGCAGAGCCTCCCGGCATCGGCTGATCAGTCCCTGTTGGATTTGTTGGATCCATAATTTATCACCTCCTTTTAAGTAAATTCTAAATTCGAATTTCTAAATTCGAAACAAATTCAAAATTCTAATTTCTCAAATTCTAAACGTTTTGAACTTGTGATTTTGAATTTAAATATTGTTTCAGATTTCGGATTTCGTGCTTCGGATTTGAAAAAGCACTAAAGTGCTTTTTTTATTAGTTCTTCAAACTCTGTTTTCCCCGCAAAACCTACTTGACGCCCGACTTCTTGGCCATTCTTAAAAAGAATTGTGGTAGGAATAGACATGACACTATACTTTTCCGTCATCTTTTGATTTTCGTCAACATTTAATTTTGCAACAACTATTTTATCTTTATATTCCGAAGAAAGCTCCTCAAGAACAGGTTCAGCAAGCCGGCACGGCCCACACCATGCGGCCCAGAAATCAACAAGAATGGGTGTTTTACTCTTTATTACCTTATCCTCAAAATCGTTATCTGTCACAGCACTAGTTGCCATATAGTTAAGGAGCGGTTACCGCTCCCTTTTTCACACTACCACAAAAGGTGTATATTATGTCAAGCCCCAACTGCTTTATAGCTTTGTTCCTCGAAGCAAAAGTGCATTTACACTGACACCAGATCTTTCTCTGCTCTGTTTAGTAAAACTGCGTTGGTAGCAACTATTATGGAAGAAAGACTCATGAGTAGTGCTGATATTTCAGGTCTTAGGGATATACCAAACGTTGGATAAAGCACGCCTGCTGCAACAGGAATTGCCAAAAGATTATAAATTGATGCCCAAAACAGATTCTGCTTCATCTTAGTAACTGTTGCTTTGGAAAGTCTGATTGCCCGCAATACATCAGCTGGATCAGATTTCATTAACACCACTTTTGCTGTCTCAATTGCCACATCGGTTCCTGCGCCTATTGCTATACCAATATCAGCTTGGGCTAATGCTGGCGCATCATTAACCCCATCTCCTACCATTGCCACAAACTTTCCTTCATCCTGAAGTTTTTTTACATATTTTGCTTTGTCTTGGGGCAAAACCTCTGCAAAAATTCTTTTGATGCCGAGCTGTTTACCTATTGCCTCTGCAGTTTTTTGGTTATCTCCGGTAATTATCGCTACCTCAAGTCCTAGCTCTTCCATTCGCTCGACTGCCTTTTTGGCATTTTCCTTTATAGGATCTGCTGCGGCTGCAACACCAGCAATCTTACCGTTTATTGGAAGAATCATTATTGTTTTGCCTTCTGCAAGGAGTCTATCTATTTCTTTTTGCAGAGGTTTTATGTCTACACCACGATCTTTCATTAACCTAACAGTTCCAATGAGTACATGCTTGCCTTCTACAGTTGCCTCTACGCCATGACCCTCAAGGTTTTTAAATTTCGAAACGTTTGCCGGGATTTTTAGTTTTCTTTTTTTGGCCTCCTCAATAACCGCTAAACTTAATGGATGGCTTGATTTTACTTCGGCAGCAGCAGCAAGTTTAAGTAGTTCATCTTTGGTAAAACCTTTGACAACGATAACGTCGGTAATTTTAGGTTTACCTTCGGTTAAGGTTCCGGTTTTATCTAAAACTACTGATTGGATTTTGGACATTTGTTCAAGCGTTGGTGCATCTTTAATAAGAATATTATGCTTAGCGCCCAACCCGGTACCAACCGCGACGGCAGTTGGTGTTGCAAGGCCTAAAGCGTCGGGGCAGGCAATGACAGTGGTTGATATTGCAAAGGTAAGCGCAATAAGGAGAGGTGCACCCATAATGAAGTACCATGCTCCAAAGGCAAGCAGTCCGCCGCCGACCGCGACAATTACCAAATACTGGGCGAATCTATCAGCAATCTTTTGCCCTGGAGCTTTGGAGCTTTGGGCGATTTCAACCATTTTGACAATTTGGGCAAGGGCTGTATCCTCCCCGACCTTTGTGGCTTTGAACCTGACCGATCCGGAGTGATTGATAGACCCGCCAATTACTTTGTCGCCTTCTTCCTTGGCAACCGGGATTGATTCGCCGGTGACTAGTGATTCATCAATCGCAGTTTCACCGTCTATAATTTGACCATCTACCGGCACTTTATCGCCGGGTTTAAGAACGACAGTGTCGCCGACCTTGACTTGAGCGGTCGGGATAAGCTCTTCCTTGCCATTTCTTATTACCCTCGCCTGCGGCGGGACTAACGCAAAAAGCGCTTGCAAAGCATCTGTCGTGCCACGCCTTGACTTCATTTCCATCCAATGGCCGAAAAGAACGAAAGTGATCAAAAGCGCCGCGGCCTCATAATACGAATCGCTTGAACCCAATAAAGTCAGAACGATGCTAAAGCAGTATGCCGCCGTGATGCCGACGGCAATTAAAACCGCCATATTGAGTGTTTTTTTCTGCAGGGCTTTATATGACGAGTAAAGGAAAATCCAACCGGAGTAGAAAAAGACAGGTGTCGTTAGGATAAACGTCAGCCAGTGTACCGGGATCGGACTGGGAAGTTTTCCCAAAAATTTTTCTCCCAAGGGCGAGTAAGCGACAATTGGAATCGAAAAGAACAAGGCAAAAAAGAATTTGTTTCTGATATCTTGTTCCATGAGACGAGCCATTTCTCTTCCTGCCAACCCGCCATGCTCCATACCCATTGTCATACCCATGCTCATCTTAAATTTTTCCCACCAGGATAATTCTGAAGCAGGTTTCATCATATGTTCCATATGATTATTATGATCTATACCTTTTTGCTCTTGCTTTTTTGTAATGGGAATTAAGTCCATTCCACACTTCGGACAACGCCCAGGTTTATCCTGGCGAACACCAGGATGCATGGGACACGTGTAGGTCATATTTATTTCCTTTGGAGAGCAGCTAGAATCATTTCTTTCGGCGGATATTCATACATTTTCCCCTGCCAGATATAAATACGACATCCAAGCGCTTGAAACTGTTCGAAATTTTGGGCTGTGGGATCTAAATCTTGTCCATCAATCGTTATTTGAGGAGAGCCAAAGAAACGATACCGAGTAGCATCCTCATTGTTACTAACCACCACAATTTCATACTCGGGCGGTATCCCTGCTTGAGCAAGCGCCGCCCTAAGTTCCTTTTCTGTAGTTTGCCAAATATGGCACCCTTCATTTCTAATCAATTGAATCTTCACTTCTCTCCCTTCTTGAAAGTTATTTCTTGTTAATCTGTTTCCAAAGCCATACTCCTACTAAAATTAAGTCAATCAAAATCACAACCCAAAACAGCGTAGCCAAAAAACCAAGCGTGCCACCTCCCCAATTCATCATGTTGCCATATCCCCATCCCATCATGGTACTTTCTCACCTCCCTTGCCCTCGCCGAAGTCCGCCAGCTGGCGGACGAAGGAGGGTTACTTACTCAATTTATTGTACACCCACGCGAACGCCCAACCTGTTAACCACGTTCCAACTACCGCCGTAATAAGCCCCAATAAGAAATTTCCTCTAGCACTTCCTGTCCAGATTGTCTCTAAATTGATGCCATGAAACCAGCTTTGACTAACTATTCTGAAAAAATCCGGGAAAAGCGCTACTAAAAGAGAACAAACAAGATAAACAAGTCCGGTAAGTATAGCTGACGCATTTGCAAAGGCCTGTTCATTTAACTTCATCTATCTCACCTCCCTCCCGCTCATGCTCCGCAACTTCCGCTCCGTTCTGCTCTATAGAGCAACGGTCCAACCTTTTTGGCAACCTCACGCGCTCCCTGCGCTGAAGAAAAATCTTTCCCTAACACAAGCTTAGCATCTACATCTTTCCACTGTATGCCCTGCCGAGCAAAATAGGTTGCAGTCACTATATAAGTATCAGGAAACCAGTAGGAATTAAGCGCGAGGATATACTTATAAATCTGCTCCTCTGGTACACCTTCGGCAACCATAAGCTCAATCGCACTCAGCGCTGCCATCCCATGGTTGCAATCAGGAAACCACGTTGAATTTCCGCAACAGGGCCGGTACACATTCTTGGCAATCTCAGCAACCTTTTGCTGCTGTTCGGCAGTTAACGGGACAAGCTCATATTGGTTAAGATAACGAACTGCATCTTCTCGACCAAGCGTCCACCCCCCTGTTGAGGCAAAGTTACCAACTCCTGCCTTATGCTCTTTCCCCATTGGGCCTTCCTCGTACACTATGCTTTTTTGCGCCAGACCCAACGCCCACAGCATATTGACAACAAAATGGCTATTGGAACTATCTATTTTGATAAACTCGCTTGAACTTTGGGTCAAAATCTTTTTCTGTTCGTCCGTTAAATTATTATTGAATTTATCCAAATCTATCACTCCCGCTTCAACGAGCCGTGGACCTATCTGTCCCCACTTAACCGGAAGCACCATACCTTCTTTGGGTAAAACTTCTTCCGGAAGCCTTGATAGGTCAAGCACTTCATACCCCGCCCTCTTCCATGCATCCATTCCTCCTTCAAGATGGCGGACGTTCGTATAACCCATACCCCGAAGAGTCGCAAGGGCATCGGCACTCATTCTTCCAGTTTTACAGTAAAGGATAATCGGAGCGTTTTTGTCATTTGGAAGTTGAGCTTTATTCGCAATCATTTCATCATGGGTGATAAACATATCCGTCCCTTTAATTTCCCCCTCATAGGGGGTATGAACGTTAACAAAAGTGAAGTTTTTGTCTTTAAGCTCTTTATCAAGTTGTCTTGGAGAGATATTCTCAGCAATCTTTATTCTAAAAGTCTCGGGAAAGGAAAAATTTTGTAGGGAGTTATAATTTGTGCCCAAAAGAAATCCCACAATTATAAGACTACTAAAGACAAGAAATAATAGTATCCTTTTATTAAACTTCATTGTTTTCGAGATAATACGCGACATATTAAATATAATAGTTAATAAGAATATAAATAAGTATGCTCAAAACAAGCATACTTCCTAAACTCACATAAATTCGCTGATAAGGGATAAATACTCGGCCCACCCTCTTTATCACCCAACCATCAACAAAATCAGCCAAATAAAAGACAGCTCCTCCGGAAATTATGCCAAAGGTCAACTTATCAAGACCGAAAATGGTACCAAAATGCTTGTTGACCAAACCGAATGCATAGAATGACCAAATGGTGCTAATAAAGATAACGAGATAGAGTAACGGTCGCATCAGCACATTTTTGATTTTCTTCTTGGATAGAAACACCTCTGTCCAAAAAGAAACTGCTCCCAGAAAGGCTCCTATCCACACACCAGTTATGCTATCATCAATTCCCAAACTATTTGCGAGCGAAAGACCAATGCCTGCTCCTGCAACGCATAAAGGACAATGAGCAAACGCAGGTTTTGCTAAAAAAAAGACAGGGAGAATGGCAACCAGTAAATACCTTAGTATGTTCATTGCACAACTCTCCCATTAAACTTAAGCTCTTTGACTCCCGCCGGGTCAGAAAAAGTGAGCCAGACTATTCTTTCAAACGGCCCCACGCCCTGAGGGCCATGAGCTGCTGGGTCGAATTTAACAATAATCTTTGCTACCTCACCTGCATCAATTTCCATATTAACCGGCGGATTCTTATCACCGCTCATCTCCATTCCAAAAAATCTTGTTGACTCTTCCCCAATCTTGACTGCGGCAGTGGTACACATACATGAGGTTACAATTTTTTTAAGTTTTATTGATCTTTCGCTTGTATTTTTAATCTCAAATTCACGGGTTACAATTCCTCCATTAATCTGTATTTCGCCCCAATCCGAAGGTTGAGGAGAAAGCTCAATTCCAGAACCGTCTGACAATACTTGGGTTTTGCTTAATCCTCCTCTCCCCTGCCAAAGAACCAAGCCAACAATAAGAAGAAAGGTAAACAAAATACTACCTGCTAAAATCTTCCAATCTTTTTGCATAAGTTACTCCCTGCAACAATCAATTGCCTTTTTGAGAACCTGCCCTAATTTGTCCAGTAACGAAACTGATGCACTCTTTTTTCCATCATCATTGAGGAAACGAACATTGTCGTCCTCTCTTTTAATCTCATTAACTTTCACTAATCCAAGATTTAGTCCCCAAAAAAGACTGTAAAGCTTATAAGCTTTTGAGAAAAATTCACGGGCATCGGATTTCTTTCCCTTTGCTAGATATTTCGTTCCAACTTCTATCAACCTCATCGAAGCAGCAAGCAGATGCTTTGAGATACACCACACCTCTCCTTCATAGTCGGTAACGAGCCGCCCCAAAAGCTCTTTGCGCATATCCCTCACCTCATTTAAGAGGCTAAGATATTCCTCTTTGCCTGTTTTTTGGGAGGTAAAGAAAAGATGCTCCTCTATTGAGATAAGATTCATTATTCCGATTGAAAGGTCTTCGTCAGACGATAAATCAAGTTTTTTCTCACGCACCACCCCCTCAACTTTTGCTAACAATTTGTTAATCCCGTTTGGGTCGGTCATAGTCATAGAAAGCATTCCCTACGTCTTCTTAAAAAGTAAAACGAGTTCCTCTGTTAGTTTTTCTTTTTCAGATCCATGAATATCTCCAAGTACGCATGTGTGGAGATGGCCATGGAGGACAATCTCATCAACTTTTTTGAGTGCTGCTTGGACAGCTTGCGATTGGTGGATAACATCAGGACAATACGCACCCATCTCAACCATTTTCTTAACGCGTTTTAAGTGTCCTTCGGCAATTTTTAGTCTATGAATAATTCTTTCTTGGGTATCTTTTGGTCTATAGGCCATATGTGTCCTAGGTTGGTTGAAGGATATCCCCCCACCAGGGATATTGTAGTAATCCTCTCGGGGATTGTCAATAGGTCAGTTTTGGGTACAAGCGGAGATTATTCGTATTTACTGGTTAAAAACTGGCATTCAGGAAATTGCATAGACCCATATTTCATCACCTTCGCCATAGCTGAAAGTCGTTTCCCTAAGATACGAGCAATTTTTATATCGCCTTCGGTAAGCTCTTTCTCACCCTCGTGTCCCGATACAAAGATAGCGCCGTAGGGGCTCCCGGCGTCAAACTCTCTACTCTCTCCTTGAATAGGATATGGTACGCCAATTGGTATCATTCCTAAGTTGAGAAGTGGAATCATCAGCGAAATAAGAGCTGCCTCCTCACCACCGTGTATGCCTCCCGCACTCGCAAAACATACAGCAGGTTTTCCAACCACTGTTCCTTTCAGAAATGCTGGTGTCAATTGATCGATAAATTGTTTGAGCTGACTTGCAAAACTTCCAAAATGGACTGGCGTCCCAAAGGCAATGCCATCAGCAGAGGTTAACTCTTCAATAGTTGCAACAGGGATATGCTGGTTTACTTCTCTGGCTTTCTGTGCCTGCGGATAGCGCTCAAAAACCTCGTTGGGAAGAATTTCTGGCGCTTGACGCACGATTACATCTGCACCACTTATTTCTTGAGCACCACCTGCAATATGCGTGGCGAGTTTTGCTGTATGCCCGGTGAATGAATAAAATACGACTAAAATCTTAAACGGGTACTTTTCCATATCTTTAGTGTAGCAAACGGTGTGTAAACATTACTACTCTTGCGTTTTTTCAGGGCCTTTGTTGTGGAAGGCGGAGATAAACGTCTTAATCCGTTCTCGGTCAAAACTATCCATCTTTTCAATTCTTCCCCACGCAGTAAGAGCAATAGGGGTGTCAAGGTCCACTCTAGGAACAACAATAACCCTATCGTATCCTTTTGCTATTTGGGATAATTCATCAACTAGGTTTTTACAACTTTCACTCTTAAAGCTCTCTGGAAGTTCTACTTCAATAGATGGCGGATCCTCGGGAGTAAACCAGCTCATACCAGCTTTTGTTTGTACTGTCATTCGGGTTAATGGTTTTATTTCACCTGAAGGAGTTGCGTCTACCGGCTCTTCATGAGGTTCTTCAGTTTCATGCGCAAAAACCCTAGAAATAACTTTGAACTTTACACTTTGAACTTTTAACTTGTCGCAATTATAACTTGCGACAACATAACCGTGCTCAAGTGAATGGAGAAGATATCCATCAGAAAGTACTCTGTCATACATTCCCCTCTTTGCCCATACCGGAAAATGTTTCCCAGATGTTGGTGGATTTGAATTGTATGTAACGTCTGATATGTCAGTTACATGTTCTCTACCCAAATCTGCTACCGCTTGCCCCGGTAAAGGTTTTGTTGATTCTTTATAAAACCACCACACCCCAGCAGCGAACAGTACAATAATCAATAATCCAATAATCCAATTGCGTGCTCCCGCAGCTACTCCCCTTTTCCCTTCTTGCTCTCTTTGCTGCTCACGCAAAAGTCTTCGCCGCTCGCGGCGTGGAAGGTTTTCAAGATCATCCATATATTCTTCTTTTATGTGCGGGCAGAAAATCCTACGGTCTCTTTACAGTGTTTTCTTCTTGTCTAACAAGAAAAATTCCTAAGGCACCTATGAACTCAATTGCACTCCTTATTCCAAACCTTCTTATTCTCTTCTCCTCGATACGTCTTACGAGTTCATCTATCATGACTTTCTCTGTGGGAGGTAATTTCTGATACACAGCTATCGTTGCCTCTCTCTGGGACTCTGATTCAGGATCGGGCGTGTAGTAGCCTTCTTGTTCGCGGGCCATGAGAACTACGCCATTCTAGTTCAGGTTTATGAGAGAAGTCAAGCTTACCCTAATGACCCGAACCGCCGCACCCATCTTCCAAATCCCAAATTTTGGCAATTTGTTCAGATGTAAAATTATTTTGTGTTATTAAGTATTTTGCTAAACCTTCAAAAGCATCCCAACGCCAACACCGACAACAACACGGTCCACCTTCATGAGATAATTCTGTAGCCTCATCATAAACTTTTTGCTGATCCGAATTAAGCGTAATATTATCTTTATAACTTAGGAGCTCTTTGGCAAGCGTTACTGGTATATCATATGGGTCTTTTGGAATTTGAGAAATGCTTTTGTATTTTTTTAAACCCTCGACTTGCTCACTATAGCTGTGGAAATCCATAGGTCCACAACAAGAACCCGCAAGTCGCGCATCTTCAGGATAAGTTGAAAGTTGTTCTGCACTAAGCCTTGCACAAACATTGCTTTGTTGTTTTGCGAGATATTCAAATTTTTCGAGTGAGCCAGCAACTGCACCGTATGGAAAACCAACCTTTCCAATTTTTGTCCCAATCAAAAATGCGATAAAAATTAAAACAGGAATTGAAAGAAACAGAAAGCGCTGTCTACCCATCCTGCATTTATTTTACTACAGAAATTCCCCAAAAGCATTTCCCCAAATCCACATGCATAGTATCTTTAAATCCCACTCCTTCTTCCAACAATCGTTTCCTTTGTTCCCTTGCACCACCAAAGGCAAAGCTATCTGCAATTTTTCCATTTCTATCAACCACCCGATGACACGGAATAATTTTGGGGTATGGATTCTTATGAAGCGCTCGTCCCACTAATCTTGGGTTAAATTTTAACTTTGCATTTTGAACTTTTAACTGTTTCGCTATCTGCCCATACGTTGCCACTTTCCCTTTTGGAATCTTTCTTACAACTGCATAAATTTCTTCATATTTACCCATATTCATACCTTTAAAAATTTGTAATTTCAGTAAGTTGTAGTAAAATTATAACCTAACCTGTTAAAACTATGGCTGAACAGGAAGAAGACCTACCGCTTCAGTCAGAATCAGGCAAAGTATTTTCTGAAAACTACAAGGGTAGAACCCATCAATTTTTTGCCACGAATCGTGTTGACGGAAAACTTGATTTATCCTCAATCGATTATAAAAGTCTGCCTTATACCGCAAGACAACTATTTAATCTGTATCAATTGAACATTAAACAATGGGGTGATAACGCTCTAACTCATCTTAGTTTACCCTATGGAACCCACTCAGCTCTAAGAAGGAACGGTATAGAAACAATAACTCAGCTCGAAGAAACTATAGGAAAAGACCAACAGTTATCTAATTATCTAATACTAATCGGCCCAAAAAGAGAACTGGAAATTAAAACTGCTCTTGAGGAACTCCATGAACTAAGAAGTAAAAACAGTGGTAATACTTCGCCTAATCAGCAAAGTTCTGCGTAAACATCTTTCCATAAACTCCACCGTCTATTACTCCAATCCCCACTCTTCTGAAACTTGGGTCTAAAATATTGCGTCTGTGGCCTTCAGAGTTCATTAAGCCTTGGTGGGCAAGCTGTGTCGTTGGGGCAAGGGCAAGATTTTCACCTGCGTACGTAAAATTCACACCACCTTGTTCAAGCCGATCACCCGGACTTTTTCCATCAGGGTCAACATGCGAAAAATAGCGTCGCTCCCACATGTCGCGTGAATGCGCTCGCGCCACGATAACAATTTTCTGATCCCACACAAGCTCGGGTATTCCCCGCTCGCGACGCTCTTTGTTAACAAGTGCGAACATTTGCGTTTCCGCCGCCTCATCAACGGTAAGTTCTTCTGGCTCAAAATTAAGAGGAACGCTTTCATGAGATTGAGGCTCAATCGTAAAATAAGTTAACGTATCCTTAAGGGCTCCCCCAAAGATATCTGCCAATTGACGCTCAAGCCGAACCGTTTGGGAAACTAAGTAGCCACCAATTTTTGAGTTGTTAATCGCTGTTTTTATGGGTGGACGAAGTGGCAACGCAATAAAAAGTGTCAAGAAAAAGGCAATAAGAATAAGACCATTAATGAAGGAGGGAATAATCCCAAGGAATTTTTGCAGTCGCGTCTCCCATAGTGCACGCGGAAGTTTAGGCAATACCCATCGTACAATGAGAGTGGAAAAAATGACTTCAGAAAGTACTGCAATCACCAGAAACCCAAGCGCATTGGCAAATGAGTGAGGAAGAGAAAAATTATCAATAAAAAACTTGCTGCCCGTAGGATAAAACCGCAGTGCCGCGGCAAGCGCCCCAATAAAGGAAGCCAAATCAGCAAGAAGTATCCACACTCCCCTCTCGTATCCTTCGAGGACATAGAAAGCAAGGATAATCAAAATTATTAAATCAATCCAGTTACCGTCTAATGACATAGTCTTAATAAATTCGAAATTCGAATATCGAAATTCGAAACAAATTCAAAACGTTTTGAATTTTAAAATGTTTAAAACATTAAATATTGTTTCGTGCTTCGGATTTCGTGCTTCGTGCTTTCAGTTCCTTACGGAGCTGAGTTACTTTCCACATGAACAATCTCGGCCTTGAATCCACACTCCCCGCATCCTTCACAAAATTCCGTGCATGCTCCAATATTGCTCTTGGCAACTCTTTTGCAAGTTTCATATAGAGCCCTTTATGCTCTAAATCCCCCAACTCCTCGGCTAACTCATATCCATACTTCTGAAACTCCCGAGAAATGTATTTATCTTTTAAGGGATCAAATTTATCAAGTATTTGTTTTATAGACTGCATACCAGTATTATAGACTAGAAGACCGGAAATGATAAAAGTGCTATCTTATTTAACAGAACAGGTTCGTAAAGCATTTTCAAACCTCATTTTGAGAGCAATTCTTTATTTAACTGATGGATTGCTTATTACAGGAGCATCGCTAATTGCGCCTATTTTTGCTATTTTTGTCGAGCGAGTGGGAGGGGGGATTTTAGAAGCGGGTATTGCAGTGACTATCTACTCCCTTACAGCAGGAATTGGAATTTTTCTCTTCTCGCGCATTGAAGATAGAGTAAGAGACTTCAGGCACTTCGTTGTCATAGGATACTTCGTAGCATCGCTCGGGTATTTTCTCTACCTCTTTGTTTCTTCTCCATCTTTACTCTTTATGGTCCAATTTATTCTTGGCGTTGCAACAGCAATAAGAGTACCGGCATATGATGTGTTACTTTCTCAAAGTGCACCCAGCCATCTTGCAATTGCATGGGGCAACTGGAATGCCATGGCATTCCTTGTCTCGGCAACAGGATCGTTTGTAGGGGCACTTATTGCATCTATCTTTGGTTTTTACACCCTTCTCTGGCTTCTTTTCTTATTGACATTTACCTCATTTATAATTTCACTTATCTTGCTTAAAAAGCATTACCATCATTCTCTCTTGCCGTCAACAGAAGAAACTAAGCTTCCCGAATCCGACGAGTAATCTCACGTACTACTTCCTTAATAACAGCATCTATTATAGTGCGCTCCTCACTCGTCCAATCTTGCAACACATATTCCTCACCTTTTTCCCTGTTCCCTGTAACCTGTCCCCTATTTTCTATTCCAACTCTAACTCTCCAAAATTCATTTGTTCCAAGCGTCTCCTCAATCGATTGTATTCCCTTATGATCTTTTGGCCCTTTGGCAAACTGAATTTTAAACTGTCCAAGTGGAATATCTAAGTCGTCATGAACAACATAGAGGGCGGTAGTCAGTAGTCGGTAGTCAGTAGTCAGTTTTTTTACTGCTTTGCCCGACTCATTCATATAAACACCAGTTTTCTTAGCTACTACACTTTTAGGTAATTTTCTCTTTTTGAGTTCCTCAATTACAATGTACCCAACGTTATGTCGGGTGTTCTCATACTGTTTCCCTGGATTACCCAATCCTACTATTAGTTGCATAGCTATTGGCTGTTAGAGCCTAGTTTTTCTAAATGTTTCGGTTTTATTAATCAAACCATTTAACATTTTACCTACCTCATCTATCTTACTAAAAAGATCTCCTAAAGTTCCTTCGTCAATATATTGACGATCAAAACAAACATATAAGTGACTTTTTAATTCAGAGAGTGAGCCGCGCGCATTACGATAGAACATAATACTTTCTGCGAGATGGTAACGCGAAAATCCCTCAGCTATATTTGCTGTAATAGATACCACAGCCCGCCTCATTTGATCTATAAGGTTGAATTTTTCTTCCTGAGGAAGATTAACAGTCAAATCATACAAAATATTAACTAACTCTCGAGCCTTTTGCCAAACTTTTAGATCCTCAAATGATGCTATTTTTGCCATACTAACCTCTAATAGCTAACCTCTAAGTATCTCTATAACTTCCTCGTCGGTTACTTGGGGAAACTGTCTGTAGAATTGACCAACAGCTCCGAAATCTTCCGGACTTTCAAGCACTACCATCTCATCAACAAGCGGGGTTAATTTCATTACAGCATCTTGAGAAGCAACTGGTACAGCAACAACAATTTTACTTGGATTTTTTGTCCCTAGATATGCAACTGCTGCCTCAACCGTTGCCCCTGTCGCCACTCCATCATCAGTTACCATGACTACTTTTTTGTTTACATCAAGCGCAGGTTTACCACCACGAAACAGTCGTTCTCTCTCTGCTATTTCCTTTTCTAATAATTCACTTTTCGTATCTATATACTCCTCATCAACACCTGCATGAGCGACAGTTTCCCAATTCACAATTCTAACCCCTTCAGGACCAACTGCCCCAAGCGCCAACTCAGGTTGATGGGGGGCAGGAATTTTGCGAGTGATCACAATATCAAGCGGTGCACCAAGGGCATCGGCAACTACTCTACCCGTTACCACCCCACCTCGCGGGATTGCAAGAACAATAGTATTCTCTCCACCATAGCCTTTTTCTTTTAATTGTTGGGCAAGTAATTCGGCTGCTTGTTCGCGCGAGAGAAACATTAGAATAGTCCCATCTGGCTCTCTTTATTTTCTTCTTCTATGCTTTGCATTTTCCCCTTTGCTCTTTGCGTTTCTTCACGCCATATTTTTACTTTTCCAAAAACTCCATCATACCCCGGCTCGATGACAATATTACCACTTCTCACTTTCTCAAGTGCTTCTCGTATTTTCCCTCCAGATACTCTTTCGATTTCTTCGGATTTTGTTTGTAGTAAAACAAAGAACTCACTTCCCAATAATTCAGTTAACTTTTTATACTCATTAATAACTCTTTGGCTTGTCGTTAGTGACCCAATTGCTTCCGATAAAATCTCGAGCAACGGCACTATCATCACGTAAGAAGGACGATTATTCTGCTGATGCTGTATCCACCGCACACCATGCTCGTCATTTTTAGTTTTTAGTTTTGCCTCCGGCCCTTGAGGGCCTCTGGCCCGGCGCGAGTTTTGTCGCTTCGCAAGTTCTTCAACGCGGTGCATAACCCCAACTGTTAATAGTCTTTTACATACAGGGCAAGTAGTCCCCAACTCTTTTGTCTCCTCGGGAGTTTGACGAACGTTGCAATCACGATGGCCAGTAAAATGATATTTTCCTTCCTCAGGATAAAACTCAATGGTATAAGCAATTTTGGGGTTACTAGGTTTCTGGGTATCTTGGTTACTGGGATTATTTTTACCCAGTGTCCCAGTGTCCCAGTTACCCGATAACCTAATAGCATCGTAGATGCTGTTGTAGCTTACTTCCGGCAGATCAAACACCGTCGCCTCTCTCCCCAACTTTGCCGGGCTATGTGCATCTGAAAACGAAAGAATTGCCCGATTGTCTAAATCAGCAACCCTCCAATTCATTGCAGGGTCGGACGACAATCCCGTTTCAATACCATAAACAAATTTCGCCATATCTCCAAAACACTCTTCAATTGAGTCGAAACCAGACATTGAACCATAAAGAGAAAACCAAGGGGTCCACGCGTGAGCCGGTATTACAAGACACCGCTCGTCCGCTTCCAATACAATCTGTGTTACATCACGCGCCGACATTCCCAAAATTGGCCTACCATCAGAAAAAAGGTTTGCGCCTCGTCGCGTCAGCTCTTTGTTTATCTTTTCAACCGCCGTCAAACTGGGTGCAAAAATAAGCATGTGGATTCTACGTCCTTTTCCTCCTTGGGAATAAATTGCTGCAACTTCTGTGGAAAGAAGGAACAATGGAAAGGCGGGTCCTGCCCCGGGTTTTCCCTCCCGCCAGTGCTCGACATTAAAGTCTGCGCGCGTGTCGGGACCCCTTCCACCCGTGTCACCCGCCCTTACTGCATAAAGGCCTGGTGCTACTTCTTCAAGCTGTGCTTGAATCTCTCTTAACCACAACGGATGCGTCCAATCCCCTGTCGAAACTACATCTATTCCTTTTCTTGCTGCCCACTCGGAAATTACCGGAAGCACCATCTGTTGAGAAACCGCCCGAGCATAGCGAGAATGTGAGTGAAGGTCAGTAACTACCTTCATGGCAGGATAATTGTAACACGCTTTTGAGGTTCATGAGCGAATAACAATCACAAATAAAATATACACTACCACGAGAGCTAGAGCTTCAAAACGATCAAGACGTTGCTTTGTTCGTATAAAAAACCAAAAAAGTGCATACGTTATAACAAAAACCGCGCCGACCGTTAACACTGGAGTGAGTTCAACGCGAATAGGAGAAAGAAGCGCTGCTACCCCTACGACAAGCGTTGCATTCGTAATAAGGGATCCCAAAATATTGCCTAAAAACATCTGTGGTTCACCATCAGCAAGAGAGCGGAACGAAAATGCAAGCTCAGGAAGTGTTGTCCCAAGTGCCACGACCAGAACACCTACTAAAAAGATCGGTATACCAATGTCTGTTGCAAGAGAAAGTGATAACCGGACAATGACGTCAGCTGAGAAAAGAAGCAGTGCTACCCCTAACAAAAGTCGAGCCAGCTCTTTTCTTCTCGCCCCATTAACATCCACTTCAACTCTATGTAAGAATCTGTACCAAAACCCCTCTTGTACAAGTCTATGCGCAATTTGTACAAAACGAATATGAAAGAAGTGAGCAACATACGCTCCCCATACAGTAATAAGAATCATCCCATCAACACGAGATATAACACCATCCAATAACAACACAAGTGGAATTACGCCTGCGATGAGTGCAAACCATGCTTCACGCTGCAAAAAGGCACCCTGCATCGTCACTCGACCAGCAAGAAGTGCTGCTCCCCCAGCCACCAAGGTAAGGTTTGTAACATTAGCGCCCAAGACATTACCCAATGAAAGTTCTGAACTTCCTTCAAGCCCTGATGTCAACGCAACAAAAAGCTCTGGAAACGATGTTGCAAGCGCAAGAAGAATTGCTGAAAGGGTAAATACAGAAGTCTTTGACGTAGAAGAAAAGTGACGCAACCCAGCAACAACCATATTCGCTCCAAGCAGAAGGAGGAACACGAAGAAAAAAATAAGTATTGCTAAAGGAATTGCCATATTCTCTTAAGGATTGTTTGTTCTCTTAATAAATAATACTTTTGAAAGCTCAATAAAGAAAACCACCAAAATTCCTGCACCGAGTGCGGTCGCCCAATGAACAATATTAAGGGGCTCAACGCCAAAAAATTCTCGCAAGAGTGGCACGTAAAACGGAAGTGCCTGGAGGAAAAACCCAACACCAACAGCCGCAACTAACCACCGGTTTGCTAACCACCCGTCTCTTAAGATAAATTCCCCCAAGTTTCTCACTGAGAATACAAACAAGAGAGAATTAACACCCAGGGTGAGGAATGCAACAGAACGTGCAATGTGTAAATCTCTGGTTGTGGTATAGAAGAATACAAACACTAC
This sequence comes from uncultured Gammaproteobacteria bacterium, assembly GCA_964442455.1. Classification (GTDB taxonomy): domain Bacteria; phylum Patescibacteriota; class Microgenomatia; order UBA8517; family JACQJR01; genus CAYTZB01. The sequence continues at coordinate 38,868 of CAYTZB010000003.1, read as the reverse complement.
CAATGCCAAAATTCCTGAAAATACACTTGCTGTTCCAATGATGATCGCAATTGTACGCGTCACAACCTGCTCTCGTGTATTGCGAGGAGACTCTTTCATAAGCCCATGGCGTTTAGGATCAACTGTTAAGGCAAGATTTGGAAATCCATCCGAGATTAAATTAATCCAGAGTATTTGCGCAGCAGTAAGAGGAAGTGGAAACGCAAGAAGAATCGTACCAACCACAGTCGTAATTTCAGAGAATGCATCAGACAGCAAATAAACGACGATCTTGCGAAGATTATCAAAAATCCCCCTCCCTTCCTCAATTGCCGCCACAATTGTTGAAAAATTCGAATCGAGAAGCACTAAATCAGCCGATTCGCGTGCAACCTCACTTGCTTCGCCTACTACAATGCCTATGTCTGCTCTTGAGAGTGCAGGTGCATCATTTACACCATCCCCGGTCATCGCGACAATTTCCCCGCGTTCTTTGAGTGTCTCAACAATTGTTAGTTTTTGTTCAGGCGTGGTACGAGCAAAGAGGATTATTTTAGGGATACGATTCTCAAGCTCTTCTCTTCCCATAGAAGCCAACTCCGGTCCTAAAAGTATCTCGTGATCACCTACCCTCAGCCCTAATTTGTCCAATACCGCACGCGCGGTATCGGGATAATCTCCTGTTATCACCTTGACTTCAACTCCTGCCTGCTGTGTTTCCTCCAATGCTTCTTTTACACCGGCTCGTACAGGATCATCGAAAAGCAAAATTCCAATCCATACAAGATCCCTTACCTCTTTAGTGGAAAGAGATGAAAGATTCCTGTTAATCTCCTTATACGCAAATCCCACCATACGGTGTCCCTTTCCTCCATACTCCTTAAACTGTTGCTCCCATTCTAGAATGTTCTGGCGCGACATTTTGCATTTCTCAAGTATCACCTCTGGCGCCCCCATCACAAAAAGCGTTTGTTTATTCGCTTCTGTGTCGTGACAAAGAACAGCTTGATATTTCTCTCTGCTTGAGAATATAATCTCGTCTACTCTTGGATATGTTTCAATAATGCGCTGTGCATCCCCTCCTTCTGTTTTTATTTTCTCTTCCGCCCAGGTAAACTGTGCAACCTCAAACGGGTCATGAAGGTTGTTACACAGTACGGTTGCTTTCACCAACCATTCCTTATCCCCCTCAGTTCCCACGACACGCATTATTCCTTCAGTAAGTGTTCCTGTTTTATCAACGCAGATAACCGTAACTCCTCCCAATGTCTCAGCTGCCAAGAGGCGCCGTACGAGACCTCTTCTTTTAAGAATTTTTGTCATGCCAATCGCAAGAACTGCTGTGGTTGATATAAGAAGTCCCTCAGGAATTGCGGAAACTGCCAGTGCCACTGCGGTTAAAAACATTTCAAGCAATGGCCGTCCGGTGAGTACTCCAAAGGTAAACACAAATACTGTCAACACACCCACAAGAGCGGCAAGTTGTTTGGACAATCTATGTAATTGTCGTTTCAGCGGAGTTTGTTCGGCAGGACCACTCACAGCTTGCGCAATCTTTCCAACTTCAGTTGAGGCTCCAGTAGCAGAAACGCGCATTATTCCTCGACCCCCTGCCACCACTGTTCCCATAAACACCTCGCTTTCCAACTTTTTGGGGGCGGGTTTACTCTCTCCTGTGAGTATCGCTTCATTAACAAATAAATCTACTGCCTCAGTGATTTCTCCATCAGCGGGTACTCCCTCACCATGGGCAAGTAGTGCAATATCTCCTGGAACAACGTCCGAAAGAGGTATTTTCCTGTGTTTTCCGTCTCGAGCGACCACTGCATGTGGTACTACCAATTGACGAAGTGATGCAAGGGTTTGGTTCGCGCGCCTTTCTTGCCAAAATCCAAGTACTGTATTGATAAAAATTGCCGTAAGGATAATTGTTGTATCGCCAATTTTCCCCAGTGTTGCGGTAACAAGTGCTGCGAAAAGCAATACATACACGAGTGGGCTCCTGATTTGTGAGATAAAAATAACAAGATCTGATGGGGGTGGTCGCTCAGGAAGGATATTAGGACCAAACCTGGCAAGCCTTTGTTTTGCTTCTTGGGAAGTCAATCCTTGTACTTTAGTGGGTTTATTCTGAGCCGAGTCGAAGGGCATAGTCTCATAGTACCATACCTTCTTATCAACAAAACTCCTTTATACCTTAAAAACAGACTCAAGTAATACCCTCGCGGTAAAGTACCCCAAAAATAAAAAGGCAGCGACCATAGCGCCTTGACGCAAAAGAGAAGGACGAAGTTGTCGCTCAAGAGAGGTTATATTTAGCCATAAAGTTAGCGCCACGTGAACCGCCATTGCTCCTGCGTTAATTACTGCTCCAAGTGTCAAGAGGAATAATGGCTCGCGAAGATTGGTTAAAAAGACAATTGCGCCAAACACAATCTGCGCCCACAGAAACGAATAATAAATACTAGGAAGTATCTTTGGCTTCCATACCTGACTTCGAATTAGCAAGAGGTTTTCAGCCATAACACGACTTGTCGCATCGAGAACTGTCATTTGCGTTGCAAAAAGCATCACTCCTCCAAGCACCAAAAAAATTGTCCCTATTATTGGGGCTGTTTGGAGACCAATCTCTGCTGCTTCATACAAGACAAAGTTAATACCGGCAGCTGGTGTTGTTTTACCAAACACTGTTGCATATGCTAAAAGACCCAAAAGTGAAATAGTAAACGCACCCGTTGCCCAAAATACCAGTAAATGCTCTCTATTAATTAACTCCCACCACTTTCTAAAACGACCCAAGTTCTCCTTATCCATTTCAAACCGCGCTCCTTCAAGTTTTATATTCTCCACCTTTCCTGTCAGGATGCTCGTAATCCTCCCACTAAATCTCCCCATACCATACCCTTTCTCTTTAATATAGAACGATTGCGCAAGATTAAGGTTTCCTCCTGCACCTGCAAACGCAAAGGCAGCCAAGAACGATGCAATTGGTAATCCCTCGGGTAGAAGAAAATAGCCACCCCCCACTCCTACCAATCCTTTAAAGAACGAAACCCATGATACTGGGTCAGCTAAAAGTAACACCAAAATAAAAATACTTGGTACGCCAATTGCGATCAACCCCATCTGAACTCGCTCGACTGTTTTATAAAGAACGGGGCCCAATGTTAAAATCAACCCCATAAGAACCAACATACCCATGGCAACGTAATGCGACTCATCAATTCCAAACACATTACCCACCAATTTGGCTGAAGCACCCACAATTCCCGGCCAGCCAAAACCAATAAAGGTTGAGAATATAAACCAAAAGGGTAGCCCCGAAAGTTTTCTGGCAAAACCCACAAAAATACTTTCTCCTCGAACCAAGGAGTAGCGTTCAATCTCCATGTTGATAAAAAACTGCATGGTGATTCCTAAAACCGCTCCCCAGATAATTCCCATACCGTAATTCGAGGTAAGAAAGGGCCAAAGAATTAGTTCTCCACTCCCTAGCCCTAACCCAAGGAGAATGAAACTTGGCCCGAGAAGAGCACGAAACCGTGGAGGAGGAGGCATGTGCTCAACGGTATGCGCAGCAAGATTCATTAACTAATCATAGCATTAAACAATCATTAAAGAAGCGTACTTAACGGGGTGTTTCTTGAGAATCAAGACGCTGTTGTTGCACTATTTCTACATCATGAGGCTGGCCTTCAAACAACTCTCCTTCTGCCCGCCATCCTGCTTCGACACTCCTCATAAGCTGTGAAGTGTCATCAGGAGCTACTTTACCGTCCATGACACGACGAAGTATTTCCTGTCTTTGTTGACCATTTCGTCGTTCAGTATCCATATTTCCAATAAAAAATGGGCTATGCCCACCTCCTATTACAATGTATCGAATTCTTTCTGTCAAGAAGGAAATTTACTTTTCCCTTGCTGTTGATACATACTCTCTATCTCCCTAACCGTCGTTGCACTTGCCCGCCGATAAATCGCTATTTGCGCCGTGTATGAATAATACTGCAAAAGGCGCAAAGTAAGATTAGGCGGGTCCTCTGGGTTTTTATCCTTTTGTTTTTTGGCTTTTATACATCGATTCAATTTCCTTAACAGAAGTAGCATCTTGCGCATTCTTATCATCTCTAAATCTTACTAAGCGTGGAAAACGCAAAGAGTACCCACGTCCACTTTTATTCCCGGCAGTATGGCGTGGAGAAAGGGTTATCTCATCTGCCAAAATTTCAACAACAAGCGAAGGTTTTGCCCAAATATCAGGAGTGGCCTCTTTGACTACCACGTATTCTTTCGGCTGTTCTTTAACCTTTAATTTTTCTATACGTTTATTGGCCTCCCTGAACTGTTCATCAGAAAGCCCAGTACCAAGTCTTGAAATCGTAAAGTATTGGTCTCCCTCTCTGACACCCAACAAAAATCCTCCAACACCAAAAGAGGCTCGCTTCCCACGCCCTCTGTATGCACCCATCACGACACAATCAACCGTGTCTAAGAGTCCTCCTTTTCCTCCTGCTCGCAGTTGCTCAAGTGCGCCTGAACCACCTTTGAGTTTTATCCATTCAAACCCTCTGCTTCCTGCACGATAAGGACTATCTAACTTTTTCGCAACAATTCCCTCGAGCCCTGCAGTAATATTTTTCTTAAATTCTTCTTTAACAACCGCGACATCAGAGGTTATTCTCTGCACGACCAACTTTACTCCATCTTGATGCACTTTAAGTGTCTTCTCTAAGATCTCGCGTCGTTTAATAAACGGAACTGACAGAAGGTCACGACCATTAAGATATAAAATATCAAATACAAAAACACGAAGTGGGAGTTTCTTTGCTGCCTCTTCAATACCATGCTTCCGTTTGCGTTGCACTGTTTCTTGAAACGGTAAGAACTTACCAGTTTTTGGATTGTATCCAATTGTTTCTCCATCCAAAATAACGCTTCTGACAGGAAGTTTTCGTGCCGCCGCTATGATTTCTGGAAACATGTGCGTTGTATTCTCAAGATTGCGCGAAAACGTTGCCACTTGTTTTTTACCTCCTTCATACCAAATATGAATGGTTGTCCGAAATCCATCCAACTTTGGCTCAACCCCTACTTTTGGGCCTACCTTTTCAATAATCTTTTCTGCCGTGGGTAGTCGTTCGGCAAGAGAGGGCCGTATGGGAATACCTGGCTGTGCTTTTACTCGAGAAAGTGAGCCTATTCCTCCCTTCTTAACGTGTTGAGCAATCATTCCGATGTCGGCTGTTACATTGTACGCCTGCTCAATCTGTGGTCGGGCAGACTTGTCTCCTTTTTCCATCACCGACAACGCATCAAGTATGGTGACGTCTGAAAAACCGAGACGCAGTCTTCCAACTGGAATTCTTGCTACAAACTTAGCAGAAATGGAATCTAATTCCAAAAGTAACTTTGCCATCTTCGTAATTTTCCTCCCCTGACTCCCTGCTCCCCCTTCTGTTGCAATTTCCATAAGTCGGTCATACACCTCAGGAACAGATAGTTTCGAATTTCGTGCTTCGTGCTTCGAATTTGCCGCCAAGGCGGTAGCCACATCTCCCAGATCACCACTCTTTTTGTACATCGCTGCCACTTTTCCTGGTTCCACACCATAAGCCCGAGCAAGAATCCTCACCATCATCCGCTCTGCCAAATTAAACTCAATCCCCTTATAGGCCGGAACAAGCTCTCCAAGGAGGAGGTAACAGACTTTATCTATTTCTGTTGCCGGAGTCTTTTTGAATAACTCAGCAAGAATCCTTGTTATCTCATTTCTTGAGGTAGTTTTTTCAAGCTTTTCTAGATAGTTGGAAAGCTCTCGAAAGGTCATGTACGTTTCCACGCCCATTGTAACATTTGATTAGAGTTTAGACAATTATGCTGAAAGCACCCTCTCAGGGTTTCGGTGTGAGGGTAGAGAAAAAGAAAAAAGCAAACACAACCACTCCAATGAACAAAAATCCAAATATTACTGACATCCAACCTCCGTTTTCTTCACGAAAAATTTTTGTCAATCCTTCCCCAACCAAAGTCAACCCAAAAAGTGTCGGCAGGACCAGTATCATATAGAAAAATTGTGGGTCAGTTGTGCTCATTCTTAAGTTTTAATTTTATACGTCGACCCTCGGCCATGGCTTTCCTTCTTAATTATACCCTGTCTCACAAGGTCTTGAAATTCACGAAGGATAGTGTCCTCCGACACCATGGGAATGAGCTTTTTGGCATATTTCATTTGAATATTCCCATGAGCATTCAGATATTCCATGATTTTTAATTGCCGCTCACTAAGCGCAACTTGATGACCAACGCGCCGCTTAATCTGCAAATCAGCAGATATACGACGCACCTGCTCTTTCACTTTCTCAAGCTCAGCTGCCAATCCGCTTGTAAAATAGGTAATCCAAGGGGTGAGATCACGCTCGGCTAAGTCTCGCGACTCCGAAGACACTTTCTGTAATACCTCGTAGTATGCCGCGGCATCTTTATCAAAATATTCTTCAAGAGAAAAAAGCCGCTTAATATCATATCCTTCGGCAAAAAGGACCAATGTTGCAAATGAGCGCGAAGCACGCCCGTTTCCTTCAACGAATGGATGAATGGCAACGAGCACATAGTGAGTAATGCCTGCGCGCAACACCGGATGTACATCTCTCCCCTCTTTAGAGTTAAGCCAGTTGAAAAAATCATCAAGTAGAAACGGTACCTCAACGCTGGAGGGAGGACGAAACGTTACTTCTCCTGTTGCAGCATCTTTCACCACGACTTGAGTCTGACGAATGGCACCCACACTCTCCGGTGGCAATAGTCGTTCAATCGTTAACGTATGTAAGCGACAGAGTAAGTCAATGGTGTACGTGAGCGGGCGGGTTATGGTATCTAAAAAACGCATGACATTGCGATAGTTAATTACCTCTTGAATATCCCTCTCGCGTGCCACAATTTGTTCTCCTTCCAGTACTCGTTGTGCTTGGGTGAAGGTTAGATCATTCCCTTCTAGGTGCGTCCCGTGATAGACAGTGCGTAGTGCCGCATCATCTTGGAATTTCTTCTCGTAACTGGGGATAAGAGGTGCGTTCTCAATTACCTCTCGACATGCCTCAACGATTCCAATATTTTTAAGAATCTCGTTCGTGATGGTATATTTGGGTTCGTACATATGCTACACTGATATAGTAGCACAACTGTGGTGAGCCATTCAGCACTGAGCTCATGGCCGAAGTGCTTGCCGAACCATGCCGAGAGAAATTCTTAAACAAATGTTGACCCTCGCAACCAGCGGGTTTGGATTTGTCGCCGCGCTTGCATGGAATGAGTTTATCCAGGAAACAATCGATACGTATATCAAACCCCTTGTTGGTGGTGGCTCAACGGTCCTTTCAAAACTTATTTATGCCGTCATTGTTACACTACTTGCCGTCACTATCACTTATCAACTTTCGAAAGTGATTGGAGAGAAAAAATAACCGGTATCTCATCAGCCACATCGTCTGCGTTATAGACAATACCCACACGCTCGTAAAGCTCGTCTGCTGCCTTTTTGATAATCCATGCTGTAGATGAGGCAGCCAGGAACGGTTCGTTTTTTGCAGCTAACGCAACAGTTAATCCTGCTTGAACATCTCCTGTCCCACCTTTTGTTAGTCCAGGATTGCCACCCGTTATCCCCACACATCCGCCAGCTGGCGGACACACAATCGTTGTCTCACCCTTTAAGACAATAAAGCAGTTATACCTTTTAGCCATCTTTTCAACTAATTCACTAGTTGGCTGGTTAGCTAAATTAGCTTCAAAAAGCATTTCGAATTCCTTTTTATTCGGTGTCAAAATCGCATTCTCCGGAATCCAAGCAACATCCATCGTTTGAAGACTCCCCGCATCAATCACCCACTGTTTGTGGGGAAACTGTTTTAAAAGTCTTTCGGTAATCTCTCTTGTCTTCTTTCCTGCCCCATCTAAACTTTGATTTTTGAACTTTCCCGCCTGCAACACTTGATGCGTAGCATCTGTGGGCAGGGCACTTTTAACTTCTTTGTGGTATCTCATCATCCCCGGCCCAATAAGAACCGCATCCGATTTTTCAATATATGCGTCAACTTCATCCCACGGAATCCAAATAAATGAGGAAAGCTGGGATTTTAGCTGTTCTGCAACCTTCCCGACACTCGACTCAGGTGTTGCAAAAAAGACCATGTCAACGATTCTACTGGCTACTTTCAAGGCCAAAATCGGTGCCCCATGGAACAAGCTAGATCCCCCAATAATCGTCACCTGCCCGTTGTCCTCGTTTGCTGAAGCAGTATGTGGACGATACAATCTTTTCAACTCATGTCGATTAAATTGTTTCATCAGCCTAATTCTATACGTTCTACGTCCTTTTTTAAACCAATAATTGTATGCGGATCTGCGGTCGTTACAATAGTCTGCTGTTTGCCAATAACGCCCATCACAATTTCTCGATGGCGATGGTCAAGCTCTGAAAAGATATCATCAAGAAGGAGGATTGGTTTCTCACCAGTAGTTTTTTCAACAAAAGACAATTCTGCTAATTTCAGCCACAACACACACATACGCTGTTCTCCCCTACTTCCAAACACTGCCAAATTTCTGGAATCAGTTTTAAAGACTACATCGTCACGGTGAGGTCCGACAAGTGTCGTTGCTGCTGACACTTCTTCATCCGCGTACTGTGCAAGTCGGGCTTCTGAAATTGCACTCTTGTCATACTCTAGATGAAATATTTCGCTATCTAGGGCAGGTGTATTATTTACAAACTCCAGAAATTCCTCTCGTTTACTGCTTAAATAATCGCCATTTTTAATAAGGAGTCTATCCCAAAAAAGTAGTTGACCTCTTGCTGCACCTTCATCCCGAATTCGTTCAAGCAGTTTATTGCGTGCGCGAAGCCCTTTCTCGTAAGAGAGTAATGCTCGTCTGTACTCACGATCAACTTGTACAAGAACACTATCTAAGAATTTTCTTCTCACGGATGGCGAATCGGTAATCAGTCCCATATCCCAAGGCCCAAAAAGAACTATTCGTAGTGTTCCTTGATAATCCATAAGCCGTTTTGCTAAACGATTAATGGAGAGTTTTTTTCTCCCTACCCGCTCTCCCGCCACCTCTCCACGCGTAAGTACCACCTCTAAAGTTTTGCGTTCGTCATCGGTCTCAACCACTCCAGTTACTCGTGCCAACTCCTGGCCAGTTTTTATCATTTCCTCCTCAATACTCACACGGAACGACTTACCTGTCGCAAGAAGATATACCGCTTCAAGAAGATTTGTTTTACCCGAGGCGTTTGGCCCAACAATAATGGTCGTTTTTCTGGGAGAAAAAGAGAATGTAGCCTTGCTAAAGCTTCGGAAATGTTGAAGCGTAATTGCCTTAATAAACATAAATTCTAAATTTTTAATGTTTTAAACATTATTCCATTGAAAATTGTAAATTTTAAATTGAAAATTATTTTTGGCATTTCGGCCTGCCCGCAAAGCCTGCTCCCTAGCGCTGGCAGGCGGGACAGAAATACGTGCCTCTTCCAGCTAAATAGATTTTCTGTATTAATCCATGCTTCTTGGGACACGGTTGGCCTTCTTGTCCATAGACCAAAAAGTACTTCTGATATCCCCCTTCCTGTCCCAATGCATTGACGTAATTAAGTTCGCTAGCACCACCCTCGGCTAACCCTTTTTTGAGCACTTCAAGGATTGCATTATACAACTTCGACTGTTCATTGGGAGTTAAACCTTTTGCAGTTCGCCTGGGATCAATACCAGCAAGCCATAGTGCATCATTGGCGTAAATATTCCCTACCCCACCGATTTTCTTTTGATCCATAAGTAACGGTTTAATTTTGGTAGAAGCACGACTAACAATCTCTCTAAATTTCTCAAGCGTTAAGGGGGCTTGCCCCGAGGAACTTCCAGTGACGAGGGGCTCAGGACCAAGCTCACGAAAGAACGGAAGATTTTTAATCTCATCGGTCTTAACAATCTTAATCCACCCAAATTGTCGTAGATCGTTATAGTAAAGGAATGCATTCTTATCGAGCCTGAAAATCACGTGAGTCCATTTGTTAGGAAGTTGACCACCCACCTTCTCTGAAAGTTTCAGCTTGGGCGAATCTGGCCCCTGATAAATCAGTTGTCCTGTTAATTTAATATGAATCGCAACCGAATACCCATTGTCCAAATCAATAATGAGTCCCTTGCCGGCTCGTCTTACACCTTTTATCTTCCCGCCAATAACATTCTGCGTATCCCCACTCACTAATTTCCGAAGTTTCACTTCAACGCCGGTGATTGTGTGCCCCACAAGATACTTCTCTAGACCTCTCCGTACTGTTTCAACTTCGGGTAGTTCTGGCATAGTCTTAGATTCAAAGTTTAAAGTTCAAAGTGTAAAATTACAAGTTATAGTCTCGGCCCATAAACCTATCAACTATTGGGAAAATATACTTCGGGCCAAAATAATGTTTAATAGCCTCCTGAAGCAACTTGAGTAGTACCAGATATATAAGTCCGTTTGTGGTTTTAAATATATCAAGAAAAGTCGGAATCAGTGGAGAAGTCGCCGCTACTGTCCAGAGCCAATAAGGCTCAAAAAGATTAGGAAAGTAAATTAAGTACTTTTCATCTTTCGTTCTGAAAAACAAAATCTCTCCGATTATTCTCGCAAAAACTAATACTAGGAGAGGCCAAAAAACTCCATATTTTATTGAGGCCAAAAGCATCACAATATAGACAACGTTATCTATATATTTATCAAATATCTCGTATTCTATAGCCGTTAACTTAGCAAAATTTCTCAAAGGAATGCTGTCTAGCGTATCAAGAACCGTCCAGATAATCCACCCGACCCAAAGATCAATAAAAAAGAAATAACTGGCCCCAATTCTTATAAGCGCGGTCAAGAGGAGCGCTGGGTGTTTAATCTTTTCTCGAGGCAGAAACGGCAAGTAAATCATTTAGATTCTAGAATTCACAAATTCTTGAATTTCTTTTTTAAATCTCTCTTTTGAAAATTTTTGAGCGTGTTTGGCAATTGCGACGTGATTGAACTTTAATCTATCAAACTGTTTCAAAGCATTAACTAATGTATCAACTGTTGGTTCATTGAAAAAGATCCCGGTTTTGCCTTCTACTACTGATTCCACTACTCCACCTGAACGAAGTGCGATGACAGGAGTACTCACACTCATTGCCTCAACCGGAGTAATCCCAAAATCTTCCTCAAGGGCAGGGAAAATAAATGCTTTTGCGCCAGCCATTAATCGATATTTTTCCTCATCACTCACCTCGCCGAGAAATTCAACTGTTGAACCCGCAATAGCCTTCAATTCATCCCCATAACCCGCGAATGGTTTGCCAAACACTTTTAGAGGAAGCTTCAACTTTGTACATGCAGCAACGGCTAAATCAATCCTCTTAGGCCGAGCAAGTCTTCCGCCAGCAAGAAAATAGGTGCGGGATAGTGGGTTATTAGGTTTCTGGGTTGCTGGGATATCGACGGGTGGGTAAATCGCTACCGAATCGCGACCATAAAACCGCTTAATTCGACGAGCGACTTCTTGTGAGTTTGCAATAAAAAAATCAGGCCGTTGCGAAGCAGTATAATCTACCATCCGAAGCACATGATTTGCCACTAAGCTCAAAACTCTAAGTACTAAGCTTTTACTCCACTCCCGTGCCGTCGGATAGCCATACAAATAACGAGGAGGCGTATGACAGTAACAAATATGGATAGCTTTTCCTTTTGTAATTAAATTGGGCGTATAAGCTCCGGTTGCCGAGACAATTACTACATCGTATTTCGAGAAGTCCCAGCTGTTAAACAGAAAGGGTGCAATAACCCTGAAGATACTTATAAACCTCTCTTTAAACGGCACCCACTGCAACCAAGAAGTTCGAATGTCCCACTCTTTAAATCGCTCTCTGTGTGGTCCTAAATAGCGAGGGGCATAGACAGTAGTATAGACTGGTGCTTTCGGCCAAATCTCGTGCAGTGCCTCAAGAACCCTCTCGGCTCCTCCGTATTCTTTTATGTAATCATGTACAAGCGCTACTCTCATTCCTTTCACACAAGCTTCAGTTGTTGCTCTCCTTTTCTAGCTTTCTTCTTTTTAGGCATTCTTTGCTCTTTGACCGTCCCATTTTGCAGCCGAGCCACTAAACTCTTAAACCCAAGCTCTTGAAGTCTTTTAATAAATCTCGCATTGCTTGTAAACGGCTGCAGCTTTGCATGTTCAAGATCAAGTTCTACCGGCGCATCGGTTCTGATTGTAGCAAGATCACGAGATAGTATCCCACTTTCGTGTCCTTCTGATAGTTTCTGAACGAGCGATGGTTCAAGCTCTTTTATGTGTTTATATATCCCCTCAAAGCTCCCATACTTTTTAAGGAGGGCAACTGCTGTCTTCGGACCAATTCCAGGAACTCCGGAATAATTATCTGAAGAGTCACCAATAAGCGCTTTATAATCGACGATTTTTGTCGAGGGAATTCCCATGTAATCCTCTACCCCTTTCTCATCAAATACCTGTGCTTCTGACAATCCCTTCATTGGAGAGTACACTTTGACGTGTTTGTTAATAAGCTGAAAAAGATCCCGATCACCGGTTACCACGATTACTTCGCTTATTGCCCGCCCGCATCGCCTAAGCTTAGCTTTGGCGGGCGCGGCTTTTTGCTTATTGCTTTTTGCTTGATGCGCAAGCGTTCCAATCACATCATCCGCCTCGTATCCAGGAGCAATATAAATGGGAACCCCCATTGTACTTACCATATCTTGAACAAGTGCAATTTGCTCTGACAAATCTGATTCCATCCGAGGTCTCTGTGCTTGATACCCCACGTACGCAGCATGCCGAAAGGTTGGTTTCTCGGTATCGAATGCAACTGCCAGATGTGAAGGCTTCAAATCCTGAACAACGCGGAAAAGCATCGTACAAAATCCATACACTGCGTTGACTATTTGGCCTTGTCGGTTGGTTAACGGAGGAAGCGCATGATACGCGCGATGCAAAATAGCATTCCCATCAATAAGAACCAGCTTCGCTGAACCTTGATCCTTTGGATTAAGAACGAGCTTTTTGGGGGTCATGTAAAGGAATTATAGCAGAAATGAACCCAAAACTATCGTTTTCTCCCCTGAAGTACCGTTCGTTCAACAATTCTGAGGGATCCTTGCATTCCCCTCTCGCTTACAATCTCCTCTTGTGGCCAGCCATACAAACTTCCTTTGCCTATACCTTGACCACCAAATCGAAAGTCGTCCGCCCAACAATCAGTCAGTATCCTTTGCTGACCCTGATCAAAGTAAACTTCACCGAAGAGGAAATCACCGGAGAAATTCTGGGTAACCATTGCCCGTAGATCATCAATCCCCAGCTCCTTCCCTTCTCTTGGAGGCCAATAAAAACCACCAAGCTGCAGTCTTATTGAGCGTTCCCTATCGTATCGTGAACGCAAACCCTCGCCTAATGCCATTCCAAAGGTTACCGTATCACTGGCGACAATTCTTCCCTTTTCCAATAAAAATCTCAAAGAAACAGAAGATCCAAGATCACGTCCCTCTCCTTGTTGCCAATTTCTTATCTCTTGACTCCCAAACTCTGCAATAAGCCTCATATTCTGTAGGGCCGTCCACATAGAAATCCGATCGTAAAGCTCGTGTAGGAAATGCTCTCCTCGTTCTCGAAGTTCAGTTTTTATTACCGTTTCTCCTGCCATAGTTACACCTTCACAAAAGCAGGGGCAGTGGTAGGCTTTGGACCAACAAGTTTCTCAAAATCATCTCGCTCGAGGGTCTCGCGCTCAATCAAAGCTTGCGCTACCGTATCGAGTCCCCTACGTGCGCTGTGAAGAGTTGCTCGTGCCTGCTTGTAGCATGAATCAATTATTTTTTTGACTTCGCGATCTACCTTCTCTTGCATTGCAGGAGAAACTTGTGTCGGTTCAAGCCATGCTTTCCCAAACTCGCCATATTCCACTTGCGGCCCTAAATCAATCGGACCAAGTTCCGACATGCCAAAATCAATTACCATATGCCGTGCAAGACGAGTTGCTCCTTCAATATCGTTGGCTGCGCCTGTCGTCATCTCACGAAACACAAGCTCCTCGGCTGCTCGACCGCCGAGCATCGCGGTTATTTGCTCAAGTAAATGACTCTTCGTTTCATGCGAGCGGTCAGCCGCTGGAGGAATAAGTGTGTGCCCCAGAGACATACCGCGCGCGACGATAGAAATGCGGTGTACCGGGTCCATGTGGGGCAAGTTATGCGTCACAATACCGTGCCCTGCTTCATGATACGCAGTAATCTTCTTATCCTCTTCTGTTTGAAGCCGTTTCTTGGCAGGTCCAAGCTTTACCTTCGTTGCCGCCTCCTCAATCTCAACCATGGTGATTTCTTTCTTCTCATCGCGCGCTGCCAAAATTGCCGCTTCATTGAGCATATTCTCAAGATCTGCTCCAGAAAACCCAACAGTACGCTCGGCAGTTCTATCCCAATTTATGTTATGGCTAAACCGCTTACCTCGTGCATGAATGCGTAAAATTGCCAGCCGCCCTTCTTTATCCGGCATGTCAAGCACTACCCGTCGGTCAAATCGCCCAGGACGAAGAAGTGCCGGATCCAACAAATCTCCCCTATTGGTTGCCGCAAGTACCACCACATTATCATTCGGTGTAAATCCATCCATCTCAACCAAAATTTGGTTCAATGTCTGTTCTCGCTCATCATGGCCACCGGTAACTCCAAACCCACGCTGTCTTCCTATTGCATCTATCTCATCAATGAAAATAATGGAAGGGGCAGCTTTTTTGGCATTATCAAATAGGTCACGAACGCGTGAAGCACCGACTCCTACCAACATCTCCATAAACTCGCTTCCTGCGATTGAGAAAAATGGCACCCCTGCCTCACCCGCTAATGCACGCGCCAGGAGGGTTTTACCTACTCCGCTTGGCCCAAACAAGAGTACCCCCTTCGGGGTTCGAGCGCCCATCGCGCGATACTTTCCGGGGTTCTTTAAGAAATCAACCACCTCCTCGAGTTCCTTCTTTGCCTCATCAACGCCTGCAACATCCTTAAATGTCACATTTTGTTTCCCTTTGGCAAACAAGCGGGCTCTTGATTGCCCAAAACTAAAGAGTGTCTCTTGGGCGCCTCTTGCTTGCCTGAAAATGAAGAGAAAGAAAAGCACCATAAGACCCACGGGAAGCAATATTCCCAAGATATCAACCCATATCCGTGAGAAAGTCTGGTCAGCGACAGTGTAAGAGACCGTGCTGGGGTCAATATCTGCATTCTTGAGTATTTGTCCAAATGACTCATTAGATTCTTTGAACGCGACACGCGCAGTCCCATCTTTATAGGTAAGCGATACCCTATCCTGTTCTATGTGTACTTTCTCAACTTTGCGTTCCTTAATGTCGGTAAGTGCAGCAGAAAGCGCAATCTCCTCTGTCCCTTGTCTCATCCCTGAGAGAGAAAAGAAAAACGGCACCGTGAAGAAAAGAATAAGAAGAATAAGCAGAAACGTGCGCAAATTAAAGTGAAGGCGCAACTCAAATTTTCTCATTTTTGGTTTCGGAATCCGAGGTTTCATAATAGAAAATTATAGCACAAAAAGATTGAGAGTACCATGGGCTGCATGGATACTCTTTAAAGGAGTCCCATTGCTCGTTTTACTTTGTGAGAGTAATATGGAGAAAAATGAGCAAAGAAGACGGAGAAAAACCACAAACACCTGAAAGTTACCGCAGGCTTGTGATTGCCTGTGACATAGACTCTACTATAAACGATTTATTCTTGAGAGTATTGATGCGATTTAATGAAGAGTTTGGGACTTCATTACAAACGGAAGATATCTCAACTTTTAATTTCTTACCTAGTTTTATCGAAAAATATGCATCTCATCTTACCGAAAATGAAAAAAATGTAGTCTTCCAGCGGTATTATAGAGATCCTGACCTATACCACGAAGCAGAACCTTTACCTCATGCTGTACCAGTCCTACAAAATATTGGCCAAAATCATGTAATTCACTACGTCAGTGCACGACCCACCCACCTTAACGAAACGACCGTATCGTGGCTTTCTAGACATGGACTGCTTTTCCCAGAAACAGGAGTTCACTTATCCACAAGAGCTGTTTCTCCAAATATAGGAAACACAGCACTTGATCATAAAGTAGCCGCAATAAACGCAATTGGCGCGCATCTTGTTATTGAGGATCACCAAGAAGTTGCTGAAGCGATGAATGTTCCAGTTATTTTACTTGATTGGCCCTGGAACAGAAATGCTACAGCTCATCATATAACTCGTGTAGCTGGGTGGCATGAAATAGAGGCTGCTGTAGAAAGACTAGCAAAACTTAGGTAAGTCCCATTGCTCGTTTTACTTCTTGAAGGGTTTCTTGGGCAACAGCGTGGGACTGCGAAATAGAAGTTAGTTGACAAACCCTTCTGGAAAAGATATAAATGCGTGATGTTTCTTACTGAACGGCGATTGAGAATGCCTATTGCAATGGGGATAGCAATACTGGGTGTTGCGTGCGGTCAAGATTCAAGGGCAGCTCCCCCACCTGAGAGCGGTGGACCTGCAGCAAGTCCGAGGCCAGTGCCCACCACCGAGGTACAACCAACCCCCACCCCGCTTATTGAAGTGACACCACGCGTCGAAATAGCACCCACCACCCCACCTACAGAGCTCAAACGAGAGAGAACATTTACTGGGACGTATATTGGTACAACCTCCGAAGGACGCGACGTTGGTTTTGTAGTAGAGTCAGGGAACATCATCCACTTGTTCAGTATAAAGTATAATATTCCTGGCTGCCCAACTGACAATATGTTGGCAGTGGCAAAAGATCCTCCGATTAAACAGAACTCTTTCTCCTTCACGGAGTTCGATGCCCTCCAAGGCACCCGAGTGACTATTCAAGGAACATTTGGACCAGATAGTAACGTGTGGAAAGGGAATGCAGACATTGATTGTAAAGGAAGCAAACTTCAGGTTGGCTGGTCAGCCTCTTTTGTCGAGTTAAACCCACAGACACAAATTCCTCCTGAGGTGCTAGTAACCCGAATTCCCAACCTCAAGATTCCGCAAGGACTATTTCTACCGGGCGAAAACCTTCAAAATCCGTACGGATTCAGTGTTACCACCGAGAAGGGAGACTGGTTCTTAGTTGCGGCATTTGATTCTCTTTATCCCGTGCCAAAAGGGTGGTTAATATCGACTATTGTTGGTGAAGATAATGGTCTGTTACTCTACGCGAAAGGCGGTGTTGAACTTGAGGGAAGGAGACCCAATAAAAAACCCGAGATTGCGATTCAAATAGGAGGTTCTGAAGGGGGGGTGGACACCGCGGACACCATCGAACAGGCGTTTACTAAAATTGAAAAGGTAAGGACGTCCGCCCCACAAACTTCAATAGTAAGAAAAAGCATTATTGACGCCAAGAGGGGATACATCTTTACGGAAAGAACTTTGGACTCCGGAGTAAAAAGTTATCGACTCATTGTCGCTTCTAAACTCTATAGCAAAGGGATGGGAAGAGAAACATTTAGAACACTCACTGCAGATGCAGAGGGTCAGGCGTGGTTTGATTATTATCCGGTCACGCGCGCGATTGTAGCAAATTGGGCCTCAACCATAGATAATAGTACAGTTGGAGTAGCGCTCCCGGAGCGACTACCCTAACCCCATTAACTCTTTTACTTCCTTGAGGGTCTCTTGTGCAACAACTCGTGCGCGGGAATTGCCATCCTCGATGATTTCGTCAACCTGTTTCGGATTTTTTTCGAATTCTATTCTCTTCTTCTGAATTGGTTCGAGTTCGTGGTAGATAGCTTGTGCTAGGCTATTTTTGATTCGTTCATAACGAATTCTGCCCTCTTTGTATGGTTTCTCAAATTCTTCTTTAAACTTATCTGGTGCGAAAAGACTGTAAAATACATAGAGACTTCTAACACCACCAACTTCTGGAATAGGTCCGCCTGAAACTCCACTGTCTGTGGGTACTTTAGCCAACTTTTCTTTTATAGTCTTTAAATCGTCTGTTAAATTAATATAACTTCCCTCAACTGATTTACTCATTTTCCCCTCGCCAGTCAAGGATGGAACATATTCACCATTTGTTGAGAAGCGTTGTGGTTCTGGAAACGATAAACCGTATCGCTCGTTAACTTTTCGGGCAATCTCACGCGCAATCTCGAGATGTGGTTCTTGATCAATGCCAACAGGGACAAGATTAGCTTTATACATCAATATGTCAGCGGCCATCAAGACCGGATAGTTAAGTAAGGCCATGGTAACCGCTTGTGGGTATTGTTTTACCTTTTCTTTGAAAGTGGGGAGATGCTGCATTCTAGCCACGCTAACGAGCGTGGAAAACAAATACGCAAGTTCAACATGCTCGGGAACGTGTGATTGGACAAAAATGACAGATTTTTTGGGATTAAGCCCTGCGGCAAGATAATCCAAAATCACCTCGCGTACATTTTTCCGGAGTTCTTCAGGGTCGTATGGCGTTGTAATAGTATGAAGGTCCGCAACCATATAAAAGGTTTCATACCCAGGGTCATCCTGCAGTGCCAGCATACCCTTCACCGCACCTAAATAATTCCCAAGGTGTAGTCTCCCAGTAGCTCTTATTCCCGACAACACACGACGCTTCTTAGCCACAAAAATACCTCCCCAGTTTACCCTGAGCTTGCCGAAGGGCCCTAATGCCAGATAGTACTCGCTTGCCCTGCGAAGCTTTAGCGGAGTAGAGTTTTTTCATTTCATTTATTATATACCTGTTTAACCTTAATTTGCATTAAAAATGATGTAAAACAGGTATATACGAATACCCTGCCTTGTCTTCCCTCAACAAAAACTCGCCTAATTCACGTTAATTTAAAGTCAATACCAAGAAGGCCGTTGACGCTTTACTGCCAACCACAAAGAAACCTCACCATCTCCTAAATAGAAATTTTGTCTAATAAAGAAAGCTGACGTTGTTGCTTTACCAATTTCTCTAAAAACCTCTATGGCTTGTCTGACTGCTTCATAATCTACTTCTATTGGAAAACTTTTTGGTAAACCGCTGACAAAACTTAAAATTTCTCCTGTGTAAAGTTGATCAACTTCAAAGATTAACCTTGGATTTAATCTGGCAAATGCGTTTTGATTGATAACTCCTCCTCTACCCTCAACTTGACCTTGCTCATTGAGAAACAATATATCGCTTAATCCCCATGGATATTCTAATCCGCTTGGCCACCTTAATATAGAATTACGGCTAAAGTAAATCTTAACACCTTCAAGTGGTAAAGAGGCAATGCGAGATTCACCTTGAGGGACATCCTTTTTAACACCCTTTTTGAAAATTTCTACTCTTGTATTAAAATCTATTCCTTCCCTTGAGGGGTGTGCAATAGAGAAGTTGGAAGCCAACTCGTGTAAAATTTCCCCACAAATTTCTGCCATCCTTTGATAGTCCCAAACTTCACCAGGAATCTTTACTACTCTTGATTCCGAATCAGGACCCAAAAATCTATGCCCTTCTAAACCCATAATTACTGAGGGCAGGACATTTTAAATTTGTGGCTACGGCTGGATTCGAACCAGCGATCTCGGACTTATGAAATCCTTGCTCTACCACTGAGCTACGTAGCCACTTAAGAAGCTTGGCTTAGTATACAAAAAGTCTTTGACAATGTAAAGTAATCTTAGTATAATTTGTTTTGTCACAATTGACATGCGGGGTAGTGTAGAGTTGCACGGAAGGCTCATAATCTTCCAGGCCGGGCGCGACTCCCGGCCCCGCAACCGAGGATATCAAAAGCGCCTTGCACAAAATTACTTCTCGAAGCCTTAACATTCCTCAACATTCAATTCAAGGGTTGCAGTGTACTTTCAAAATGATATAATCTGCCTGCCTTAAACTAGATGTTGACAGGGTATTGGACCCTTGACATACTGAAAGGAGAAAGTTAATTTATGTCTTCTATTACATTTGATAAATCTGTCAAAGATTTTATTCTTGACGCTTTTGGCAAAACCACTGATTCTGAAGGGTATGTTGTGGAAAAAAACAATCTAACCCAAAGGGTTCTTACACCTGATGGCGAGGAAATTAAAAAAGATGAATTCGCTGTTATTAAAAAGGGTTCAGAAAAGTATATAAAATCAGACCTTATATCCCTCATTAGGCTTTCAGATGAACTGGGAGGATAAATAATGAATCCTCTAGATAAGCTCTCTAAACTAATCAATATTAGTTTCCCCAAACTGAAAAGATTAGGCAATATCCACATTGCTAGTGATAATAAACTAGAAAAGATTACAGTCAATGATAACAAGAAAGTTATTAACGTAACAATAAATGTTGAGAAATTAGAATCTAAGGATATTGCACAACTGCAAGCTATTTTAAAGGAACTAGTTATAAAAAATGATGAGTTAGTAATAGAGGACAATGCTAGAAAAACCCTGGAAGATTTTAGTAATGTTGATAAACAAAGAGGAAATCAATCACTTTTAGAATATTTTAAAGGGAAGATACCATCTAGAGATATAGAAATCTTACGAGCTTCACTGTATCTTAAAAGCATATTTGAAAGAGGAGAGCCTGTATTCCAACTAAAACAAGATATTATGAATAGGTTTGGTGATAGAGGTCGAAATATTAGTAATTTATGTACCGCAGGGTATTTTACCTCGCAGATTAGACCACTTTATGAGGAAATGTATGCCCAACCCAACTTTTCTCCAGAGGAATTTTTTAGAGTGTACGATATTATTGTAACGGAATCCCCTTATGCTGTTTTTATCAGTGCCGTAATGTCTCAAGAAGATGTAAAGAGAGAAGTGTTAGATAGAATAAGAGTGGGTAAGACGTATGGAATCAAATATTTGAATATACACGGAATTGGTGAAGACAATGTAGATAAAATTAGTTATTTGCTAAAGGAGTTAACGCCAACGCTTACACAACCTCCAGAAATCACGAAGGGGGAAAGATTTATTGTTATAAAGATATGGTTTTAAGTTAGAAAATACTTATAATGGGTCCCGGGTGTAAATGAATGTACAACTCGCCTCAAATCTGGTAACAAGTGCAAACCGTGGAAGAAATGTGGGTACGGGCCTATCACAATCAAGCCATAATCAACTCATTCTCACTTTGCTAGAAAGCTCTTGCCCAAGAAGATGTACAAAATGGTTCTTCTAGCAACTTCTAAAATTAGGTAATAGCCAACAAGCACAATTATTGTGTTAGTAACTTGGTCTGTTTGGCTTCTGACTGTATTGGTTTGCTGGTTAATGTGCAATTGGAAATTTTTAGGAAGTTTGGAAGATAACCCGACTGACCAAGCATTACTATATTCACACTCAGATTTTACTTGGTCTTCGTCAAAAGAAAGAATTGCGTCTCGAGGAATAACCGTACGGAAAGTTACTTTCTGATTATATAGAATTGGGTCTATCGGTTTAGACGTTGGGTCAAATCTTTTGCCATTATCACAAATAACTTCATATGAGTACGTGGTATAGGAATAGGGTGCATTACTTGTCCAAGTTATCCAAGCAATCGGAAGACCAAGCAATAACAGGACAACGCGGACTGTTCTTAAAAAGCGTTCACCAATAGCGCCTATCTTTCTCACTTATTTATTTTAACATTTCTTATTTCCTTTGCGAGTCATGCATTATTTATCTTTAAGGGGAAACTTGAGGAATAAATCAATAATTCAGGAGTTATTTAGAGTATTTTGGGAATACTTTGTAAAATTTTTCAGCTTGGCCAAGTAACCACTCAAAATATTCTCCCCATTCATCGCTTTCGTAAATGTCTGCTTCTCTTGATATGACAACTCTGCTGGCTTTTTTATCTGGTAACTCCATCCAGTTAAGCTGCTCTCCTAGTCCTGCTTCTATCTGTTCTTTATTTTTGCGGAATTGATAAAATAACTCCTTGCTATCACTAATCCACACTTCACATCGAATTGTTCTCTCTCTGGGAATGACTGTTAAAGCAATATGAGCGTCTGAAATTCCCAAACTAATATCGTACCAATGTTGGGGAGAGGTCTTTCTTAACTTGAGTTTAGTTCCTTTGCTTAAAGCGTATTCTTTGAACTTATTCCAAAATTCCAGCTGTAATACTTTAGTATCTGTGAGCGTAGATGAACTTGCAGACTTTTTGATAGTTTTTGCCCAGTCGTTAGGTTGAGAAACAACTTGAAACTTTGGTGCAAATGGCGAGTCTGCTATTTGCCATAACTCCATTTTTATTAGGAAGAAGTTAATATCCTCGTCTGTGTGTTCATTGAGCCAGTCTAGGGCTTTCTTGTGCTCATCTCTTACATTCTCCACAATCCAAATAATTATTTCTGCATCATAACCAGAGGCGTATGTAACCAACTTACCTAAATGGTCGTGATTAGTAGGTTCTAGCTGATTTTCAATAACAATTTTTCTTCCAGTGTTTTCCTCTTCGGCAAGAATATCGACATTAAATTTTCCGACACTTGCCTCTGTTTGAGTTAGCGTAATATCTATCCCTATTTCATCACTTAAGACTGCTAGATTTTCTTCTTGTGCAAGCCATTTAGTAAAATCGATGGCTTCGTGGTTCCAAGCCTTACGCAACGGCACTTTTTCGAGTTTTCCTAAAACCATTAGGCTATTCTAGCATTTATTCTGGCTTTAGGCCAAAATTTGTTAGTTATTGTGAATGTTGTGAGTTTATAAGTTCACTAGTCGACAACTCAACGCAAATCTGGTATAAGCAGAGCTTGTTTCTCACTTAGTTCGAAATAAATACAGGTGTTGGCGAGGTCAAAAAGAATGTGCGTATTTCTTGCAGGCCCCGCAACAGACATTAAAAGAACAACCTCCACCACCCTTCGATCCTTCGACAAGCTCAGGACTCAGGATGGCTAAAAGAAAAGTTTTAGCCACTTCTTCCAATTGGGCTGGGACGGCTCTTGTTCTTCTTGGGTAATTTCTGGTGCAAGATTTCGCAAAAATTCCTCATCAGGTAAAATAACAACGGTTTCTCCCTCTTTCCCCAATCCCAACTTCTCCCGAGCCGTTTTCTCAATAAATGCCGAAGAAGTCGCCGCTCTCAGTCGTGCGTTGAGTTCTTCCTGCTCATGCGCTAACTGTACCACTTGTGCTTCTTTCTCTTTTACTCGCTCCCGTACCGTCACAACGTTCCAAATGGTACGTACCAATACCAGTGAGATACCCAAACTTCCAAGGAGTATAAGTACAAGAATTGGTCTCATTTTAGAAAAATTGGGACTTTACACGATAAACAAATAACTGTTATTATAAGCTGAATATAAGTCAGCTTGTAACAAGCTTTGCTTATTATAAGCTGAATATACTTATTTTGGATCAAAATGCCTGAAACACAATCACTCCCAGATTTAATTTCCGAATTTGTCTCGTTCTTAACTACCCAGCACAAATCCACCTATACCATTGTAGCGTACCGCAAAGACCTCGCACAACTTACAGAATTCCTTGCACGCTCTCAAAAAATAGAAGCTCAAGATGTCTCAACGGTTGACATTGGAAGCTTTCTGCGAGAGCTTGAAGAAAAACACTATACACCCAAATCAGTGGCTCGCAAACTCAATGCAATCAAGGGGTTTTTTCGCTGGTTGCACCAACGAGGAGTCATGGAGGGAGATCCCGCGCTTGCAGTTCCACACCCCAAATACGAAATGGCTGCTCCCCGAGTGCTTTCAGTGCTTGAATATCGGGCACTGCGTGACGCTGCACGCGGTGACCTGCGTACCGCAGCCATCATAGAAATTTTACTCCAGACCGGCATGCGCATCTCCGAACTCGCTAACTTAACCCTTGACGATATAAAGAAAAATGAAGTGAAAGTCGCAGGGAGAACTGTACCACTCAATGCTGCGGCACGGCATGCAATTGACGATTACCTGAAAATACGCTACCCCACCGAGTCACCTCACCTTTTTGTCACCAAAACAGGAAGACCCTTACTCGTACGAAATATCAGAGCTGTCATTGAGCGCTGTTTTGCACAATCAGGGATTGAGGAAGCAACAGTCAACGATTTGCGCAACACCTTTATTGTCCAACAATTGGCTCGAGGAGTAGATCTACTCACCATCTCGCGTATTGTTGGTCATAAACGTCTCTCAACGACCGAGCGCTATCTCTCGCTTCTCTCTGAACAAAAAAAGGGAAAACCGAAACCATTGGGAGAACTTTAATTAAAATTTCTAATTTCTAATATCTAATTTCTAAATTTTCTTACTTACTGCTCCATCTATCTCTTCCCAATCATGACGGTTGCGAACTTTTAAATTTTTCTGCCAAATATGCTCAAGTACCGAGAGATTAACACCAAGTTTCCTGCCTAAGGCTAAAAGAGCAACCATATCTTTTGGGAAACACTTCCCGCCAAAACCGACATCGCCATCAGGCCCAGGAACTCTCAGGTGCGAGCCAATCCGAGGATCGGCCTCAACCATTCTGCGTACTAAGTCATACTCAATCTTTAATGGGCGAGCGAGTGTATAAAATTCATTTGCCAAGATAATCTTCGCTGCCAGCATGACGTTGCTCATATACTTTGCAAATTCTGCGCTAGTAGGGTCTGTCAAGAAGAATTTTGCACTCTTGGGCAACACTCCCTGATGAAGACGTTTGAGCCTCAATGCTACTTTCTTGTCAAGAGTACCAATTATCGTCCGGTCAGGATGTAAAAAATCCCAAAAGGCCGTCTTCTCACGTAAAAATTCAGGATTGACCGCAAAAGTTACTCTGGGGTATTTTTTGATAAACTTCGCTGTTGTGCCAGGAAGTACCGTTGACTTAATTACCACAATCTTGCGTCTTCCCGCTCCATTATGGAAAGTTTGAACCTCGCGCGCCGCTTTTTCGGTAACCTCCTCTACAATGGACAAATCAATACCGCTCTCGTCAGCAAACATCGGTGTAGGAACACAGACAAAAATAAACTCGCTTTCTGCAACTACTTGCTCGAGTGAGTTGGATTTTTTGTATTTATCGTGGAAGAGTATCCTGTGACCACCGCGGGCAAAACCTTCACCCGTGGCCTGTCCCACTATTCCATAACCAATAAATCCAAGCGTTGCCATTAGTTCACCCTGTGTTTAGAAGGGTGGACGAGCCAGGGATCGAACCTGGGACCTGGTATTTATAAGATACCCGCTCTACCACTGAGCTACTCGTCCTAATCAAAAACAATTATATCAAACTTCCCTAGGAAGTGCGAGGAATCCGTAAGGACCAAAGGGTAAGAAACGCAAGGAGCCATAAAATCGAAGCTGAAACAAAGAACGGAAGAAAGTGGGCAACACCATACAACACTCCACCCAAAAGAGGCCCTGCGACCCGCCCTAAGCTCTCGAAAGAATTCGCAACACCAAGAGTGGTACCTTGACCGGTTTCAGAAATTCTGGAAATTACTCCCTCCGCCGTTGGTCGATTGAGCGCACTTCCCAAGCCCATGAACATGAATGAGACTGTGACTAATAGAACTTTTGGTGCAAAAGGAAGTAGTAAGAGTGCTCCTCCCATAATGGACATCCCAACGAAAATTGTCTTCTTCTCTCCAAGAATTCTTACTATTTTGGGCAGAAAATATCCTTGAACGGATGATGACACAAGTGCAATTGCAGTGAAGAAATAGCCAATTTGCGCTGCGCCAAGGTGGAATTTTTCTCCCATTAAAAGTGGGAATGCGACTTGGTTATTTGATAACCCAAATGACCACGCAAAAAGAACGGCAAACAAAATTCCCGGCTCGCTCTTTAAGTGCTTGAAAATAGTAAACACATTAAACAACCCCTCCTTTATAACTATCTTTTCAGCTTTTTCTCGCAGTGATTCTGGGAGGAAAAGGGTAACCGAGAACGCATTTAGCGCTGAGATAATCGCTGCAACAAAAAACGGTATATGTATTCCTCCGAAACCAACGAGAAATGAACCAAAGGCAGGACCGAAAAGAAACCCCAGTGCAAAGCTTGCACCCACTCGTCCCATGCCAGCCACCCGGTCTTTCGGACTGGTCACATCTGCAATATAGGCACGTCCTGCTGGAAGCACGGCTGCTGAGACAGCCCCATGTAATGCGCGTGCGAGAAAAAGAAGAGGAAGAGATTGCGCCAGACCCATTATCCCCATAGAAATCGTTCCACCTAAAAGACCCCAAATAAGTACTGGTTTTCTTCCCACCTTGTCAGAAATCCTACCCAATATGGGTGAGGTAAAAAATTGTACAATTGAGAACGAAGCGGCCAAAAGACCAATCTGTAGTGGGGTGGCATTAAACGCTTGCGCATAGAAAGGCAGGAGGGGAAATACCATCCCAAACCCCACCATGTTGATAAAGACGGTTAGATACAAAAAAAAGAGCGGTCTTTTGCTCATAAATTTGTCTACAAACTATTGGAAGCTAGAGTCTTGCTCGTCGTGTTATTTCTGCTTCAACCAGTGCTCTATCTTGCCCATATTTGAGTCGCGACATCTCCTTGATAATCTCTGCAGTTCTTGTATTCGCGAGTTTCTTCTCTTCTTCTAAATCTTTTGTGAGGTCTACTGAAAATGGTGGCACGGGCTCGTTTCTTACAGTGGTCTTCATGTACACATGGAAGCGTTCGATGTTTAAGAGATCTTCTTCTGCAAAAACAGGCGAGAACTCCCGAGCTAAATAATTGGCATCTTGTACTCCCACTCGGAAGCACATGAGCGTTCCTACATTACCAAAAATCGCATTCTTGACCTCTTCTTCTATTTGGCCGATGAACTGGTTGGCAACGCACAAATTAAGTCGGTACTTTCGGGCCTCGGATAAAATTTGCGCAAAGTCAGGAGTAGCAAAATTTTGAAACTCATCTACATAAAGATAAAAGTCACGTCTTTCTTCTTCCGGCACATCCTGACGGCTCATCGCTGCCATCAAAATACGAGGAATCAAAACAAGTCCCAAGAAATTTGCGTTCTCCTCTCCTATCTCACCTTTTGCCAAATTAATCAGCAGAATCTTACCATTATCCATCACGTCTCTAAAATCAAATGCACTTTTGCTTTGCCCAATGATATTGCGCATCATTTTGTCGGTGACAAATCGGCCGAATTTAGAGACGATGTAATCCAGGACTTCCGATTTATGGAAGTCGGAGGTTTGAGCAATTTGATCGGTCCAGTAACGCCGAACAACCGGATCATCAACCTTCGGCAATAACTCTTGGACAAAACGTGCGTCTGTTAAAATACGAACAACTTCAACAAAAGTAGTGCCCGGTTCAGCCATTGCCGTCAACATCCCGTTTCTGACTGCGTGTTCAAAGCGAGGCCCCACAATCCCAGTTCTATAGGGGTCAAAGAGTTTGTAAAACATATTGATTATGGCAGACGCAATAAAGTGCTTCTGTTCCTCGGTCGCGGCCTCAAGAAGATTGAGTCCCATTGGCCGCTCAAAATCCCGTGGATAAAAATAAATGACATCCTCCGCTCGCTCCGGTGGAATAAGAGGTAGGATTTTCTCAATGGTATCGTGGGGGTCTATGAAACACACACCTTTACCCGCCCGAATATCCTGCAAGATTAACTCTTTCAAGAGTTCCGATTTTCCAGTACCGGTCTTTCCCACAATATAGATGTGGCGTCGCCTATCATCATCCGAAAGGTAAACA
Source organism: uncultured Gammaproteobacteria bacterium (assembly GCA_964442455.1). GTDB lineage: Bacteria > Patescibacteriota > Microgenomatia > UBA8517 > JACQJR01 > CAYTZB01. The sequence goes on along the minus strand of CAYTZB010000003.1, from coordinate 11,191 downwards.
GGACGTTCTACCCCTCTATAGGTGCTTTTACCAATATACAGACCTTCTGTTGGAATTTCAGCAGGGGCAGGAGCCCGTCTTGAATATATCCAGTAAATGTGAGGAGTTGTTACTTGTTTATTGGGAAGATGGAACAGTGTTGCAAGCTCCTCTGAGTTCAAAGTTGAAGGATGATTGCCAAAGAGGTGAAACATTGGTTGATAGCGATATAAAAAGTCGGTAACAAATCCGCTTTTATTCCACAGTTTGCGCGATTTGAAACCGTTATGTTCGCTTGAAAACTGCTCGAAGGCGGAGCGGATGTTACTCAAATGTGTTTTTGCTTGCTCAAGTGTTGGCGCAACGGTAACAATACGAATGCTTGTCTCAAAGCCAGGTTTACCTATTTTATTCTCCACTGCCTCAAGGGTTTTTGCATCAACCTTATAACTTGCCTTCTCTGGATCTGCTTCTCGCTTCTTAGTTTGAGAGATGAAAGCCCGACCAGCACTTCTCCAATTACTTTCGGCAGGAGAAATAAGTACCTGTACTGCTGCAGCTTCCCCTGGTCCCATTTTGGCAAGTGCGGTAGTAAGGAGAGAGAGTGGATCGGTCGCAAGCTCGCGGTAGGCTTTGATGGGGTAATACGGCGCGGCGCGCAATTGTAGTGCAGCAAATGCCACTTTGCCTTCCTCACTAAAAATGTTTTGTTCCGAAACCTCTACGACCTCTGCATCCGGATACGCTCCGTGAATTTGCTTCTCAATAAGATCCGCCAGACGTTTGGGTGCCCAAACGTAAAATCTGATATCCTCGGGTCGCGCCACAAGCTCAAATGAGAGTGCATCTTGTACTTTAAATTGTTGCCAAAACCCTCCTTTTTTGATAGAGGCAAGGCTAGCCATCATCTGCTCTGCGGCATCAATTTTTATCTCGTTATCCCGTGGGACTGCAATCTGGTATAAAACTGAGTCAAGTGAGCGCTCTTCTCTTCCCCTAAAACGGAAGGCAGTTAAACCAATGTATGCCGCTACAGCCACAAGAAGTCCGCCAATTCCTGCCAGGAAAAGGGCAAATATGACAATGGCCGAGTTGTTGATAAGGAAAGAAAGTAAATCCATATAAGTAAAATTTCTAATTATACTAATTTCTAATTAACCTAAATAAATCCCAATTGGGGAATTTCATAAATTTGAACATTTTTTAGAACAATTAGAATAATCAGGTCAATTAGGTCAATTTTCTAGGCAGCTTTCTTCTTAGTGAGCAATTTAGTAATCTCACCAAACCACCTTCCAC
>CAYTZB010000003.1:0-9813 GCA_964442455.1 uncultured Gammaproteobacteria bacterium | reverse complement strand
TAGGCAGCTTTCTTCTTAGTGAGCAATTTAGTAATCTCACCAAACCACCTTCCACCTTCACCAACTTCTTTCTTCAATAACCTTTCTACTTCTTCCTCAGAAGGTTGAGTCCTCACTTCCACTCCATACCCCGGTGGTGTAGCAATTACCTGCCCACCATATACTATTGGTTCGTGTTCCAAATGCTCCCCTGGATGGCCAGCGGAACCCTCAGGTAATCCGTCTATGCTAGGGTGCGGTTGCTCACTATTTGGCAAATGCTCAACAATTGGAACAGTTGTTGGCACCTTCTCTTGGTCCGCCATACACTTTATATTGTAGCATTTCCAGAAAGAGGATAATTACTTCTTTTTGGAGGAGACACTTGACCAGATAACATCCTCTACCCCTTCCACCTTATTTGCCCAGCGAGCTGCTACATGCAGAAAATCAGAGAGGCGATTGATATAAGCAAGAATGTGTGCGCTCAAAGCTTCTTCTTTAGAAAGTTTGACTACTACCCGTTCAGCTCGCCTGGCAACGGTACGCGCAACATGCAGTTGTGCTGCACTCAGAGACCCTCCAGGAAAAACAAAATTGACAAGGGGAGGAAGCCTATCCCAATAACTATCAATCCAACGTTCTAGACGAACAATATCGCTCTTTGTAATAGTGAAGGGAAGAGGTTCCCCTGGAGCAGTTGCAAGCTGTGCTCCTATTTCGAAGAGGTCTTGTTGGATGCGGGCAAGTTGCCCGGAGAGTCTTCTATCTCGGCAGTGAACAAGAACGAGACCAAGCTGCGCATTGAGTTCGTCAATTGTTCCAAGAGCGTTGATTCGTGAACCTGATTTTGAATGTCTATCTCTTGATCCATAAATTCGTGTCGTGCCCGTGTCACCACGGCGAGTATAAATTGGCATAAATTAGAAGATAGACATTAGATGTTAGATATTAGTAGAGATTGAAAAAAGGGCAGGCTTTTTTGTTTTTCAACCTTACAACTAATCTCTAAGCTCTAAAATCTAAGGTCTAACTAGCATTCGCTATACCCGCATTCGTAACATTTCGCACATCCTTCTTCAAACGCTAACGCAGTTGCTCCGCATGTTGGACACAGATCAAACGCAGTATTTTCCTCTTGGGGGGGGTCGTTCACTACTACCTCAACGGTCGTTTCGACTTCCTGTTTTTCTTCTCTTTCTTCCACATGGACTCCGTTTCCATTCAGTTTTAAGTTAAGGTGAAGCGCAAGTGCCTTTGCAATCGCATCAGGTACCGAGCGAACTCTGTCTGGTCCATAACCAATGGAACGGGATCCTCCAATACCGGACAACTGTCTAGCAATTGCTTCCACTCTTTCGCGCGCAGACAGATTTCCCCTGAAGCGAAGCGAGGTTGAGATGAGCCGTCCCAGTGCCTCGGCCATTCCCGTCACATCGCTTCCCGCTTTACCCACATTCAGGAATACCTCAAGCGGCTGTCCATTCTCATCCTCATTAACAGTAATAAAGGCGCTTCCGACCGGGGTACGCATACGATAGGTTGCACCAGCGACCTTTAAAGGCCGTGGTGCAACGGTTGCCTCTGGTTGCTTTTTGGTGGGGTCTGCTGTGCCAAGATTGAGTACCTGCTCTCCTTTTGACCCATCTCTGAACACCGTAATTCCCTTACACCCCGTTTCCCATGCGGAGAGATACGCCTTTTTGATATCCTCAATGGTTGCCTCGTTTCTTAAATTTATTGTCTTTGAAACTGCATTCTCTGTGTATTTTTGGAACACTGCTTGATGCCGTATGTGCCACTCTGGACCAATCTCGTGTGCGGTTCCAAACACCGCTCTCAAACCATGGGGTATTTCTTCTATTTCTCGAACCGTCCCATGCTGCCCTACTTCTTGCATCAACTCTTCTGTATAAAACCCACGCTCACGCGCCACTTTCTCAAAATAAGGATTGACAAACACGAGCCGCCTATCCAAATGTTTATCCCTTACAATGTGTTGATACGCAACGGCAAACAGCGGCTCAATACCTGAAGAGGAACCAGCAATGATGGAGATGGTACCAGTCGGTGCAATAGTCGTAACAGTTGAATTTCGACGAGGCGCCTCGTCTTTGTAGATTGAAGCGGGCCATAGAGGAAACGAACCTCGTTCGCGTGCAAGTTGCTGACTCTCGTTAACTGACTCCTCTTGAATCACTCTCATCACTTGCTCGCCCAAGGAGAGTGCGTCTTCACTGTCGTAGGGAACACCAAGCTCTATCAACATATCCGCCCATCCCCCTACTCCCAGTCCAATCCGCCGGATTGCCAGAGACGTCTGTCTGATTTGAGGAATGGGATAGGGATTCATCTCAATAACGCTATCCAAGAATCGAGTAGCGAGACGAGTTACTTCTCGAAGCTTCTCCCAATCCACAACCTTCCTTCCCTCTTCCTCTTTCACAAAATAAGTAAGGAAAATGCTGCCAAGATTACAAGAATCGTACGGGTATAACGGTTGCTCGCCGCAGGGGTTAGTGGACTCAATCGGCCCAATAGATGGAACCGGGTTTGCCGTACCTTCGTTAATTCTGTCAATAAAGACCATTCCCGGATCTCCAGTGCGCCAGGCACCTTCACAAATCTGCTCAAACACATCCCGTGCCCGAAGTTTGCCCACCACCTCACCAGTCTGGGGAGCAACGAGCTCATACTCTTCATCCTTCTCATAAGCCTCCCAGAACTTGTTGGTTACGGCCACTGAAATGTTGAAATTCGTCACCCCTCCCTCTTCTTTACAATGGATGAATTCTAAGACATCAGGATGGTCCACTCTTAAAATCCCCATGTTTGCACCCCGACGTTTACCTCCTTGTTTCACCTCATTGGTTGCCGCATCAAAAATTCTCATAAAAGAAACAGGGCCTGAAGCCACTCCCTGACTTCCGCGCACAAACGCGCCTCTTGGTCGCAGCCTCGAGAAGGCAAAACCTGTACCTCCCCCACTTTTGTGAATTATCGCTTGGTACTTTAAGGAGTCGAATATACCCTCCATTGAATCATCAACCGGAAGCACAAAGCAGGCTGAGTACTGGAGCATATTTCCTACCCCTGCATTCATTAAGGTAGGAGAATTAGGTAGGAACCAATGGTTTGCCAACATGAGGTAATACTGACGCGCATATTCCTCAACTTCCCGTCTGGTCTTTCCCCACAAGACCTCAGACGAGGCCATCTCCCATGCAACACGCCAGCACATTTCTTCTGGTGTCTCAATAACTTGCCCCTTCTCATCCTTTAGTAGGTACCGCTCACCAAGCACTCGCAGCGCCTGTTCTGTCCATTCCCCTTTGGGAAGATCTTGAGGCAAAGAGGATCTCTTGCTTAACTTCTTCTTCACCCGTTCCACTGTCTCCTCATAGGAAGAGAGACGGAGTGAGGAAAGAGAATGTATGTGGCCATTACCGCTCCCTTGTCCATTTTCCTGACGAACCCCAACCTTTGTTTTTGATACTAAAGAAGTAACTGCTTTCATATCGAGTGAAAAATGCCAATGTTATCATCGCGCGCCGCCCAAAAGCTGTCAACTAGAAAAATCCATATCAGAGGGGAACAGGCGTGAACTTAATTTGGGCTTGGAACGAGCATAGTATTATTTTTCTTCTTAGAACCTTTTTATTAAAAACGGACAAGGTTACTACCACAAGTGCACAATGAGTGTGAAAACTTTGTATCCAGAAAATAAAAAAAGCAGTGTATTTACTGCTCGAATGGGGATGACGGAACTGGACGATTCTCCTCGATAAGAAGCATTTTTACCTCGCCAAATAACCGTTTAGGGTAATCTATGGTCTGTGCAATGACTGGCCGCGCATCCTCAGGTGCTTTGGTATAAAGTTGCTCGAGCACTTCACGATGTTTGAGCGTTGCGAGCGCCAGACGTTCTAAAAACTGACCAACTTCAATATTCTTCTCACGCGCCTTTATCGTTTGTGCAACCGATTGCTCAAGATATTTTTCCGCTTTTGTTGCAGCGCTTACCGCTAACTCCGGCTTCCCTCCCTCAAGGAATGCTTTAGCTGCACCCACCCGTTTGTCAGCAAGCAAGAGAAGTAACTCTGCCCGTTTGCCTGGATCCGTTGTTAAAAAGAGCCATACCCTGTCACGCGCGGCTTTGAAAGGCCACAAAAAATGGTCGGGCAAAATACCCGGGTAGGCAAGGTAATAATCAACAGGCTCTTTAGCCGGTGGGGCTTGGACAACTTGAGGTGGATGCTGTGAGAACGCGTACCGAGGACTCGTGGTACGTAGAATTGAAATACCTAAAATTCCAACAGCAAAGATAAGAAGAAAAATAACAAAGGCAATACGTTGTACCATGCTTCTTACTCTATCCTACTCACGGTACGTTTCAAAAGTCAAGTAAGTGAAAGTTATGCTGTAGCTGTGCCAGGAGATAACCCTCTCCGACGACGCTGAGATCGAGTAATCCTTGCTAGTTCTTCTTCTTGAGCGCGCACTGTCTCTTCTATCTGCCCATTCGCATATTCTACTGCTTCCTCTTCTGACATCCCTATCAGCGCTCCAACTTGTACAGCCCATAATCTCACACGCTCTTCCTGGGCTGTATCTCGTATAGGCCTGCCAAGCTGTAACTTTGGTGGAAGAATAAACTCTTTTGCAATCCTTATCACCTCTTGGTGAGCACCCTCTGCTACCATCTCCCAAAAAGCAACATTAATAAGTTCAGGAGGATAGTTCCCAAGAAGATATTCAGCACTCATCCCTGCTGCTCTGGTCGGCGGAAGAAGTTCCCTTCCTGTATCTAGCTGAGTTTCAGGGCCGACTCCCCTATCAACCGGAGAGAACTCCACAGCATCTCCTTCTTTTCTTCTTCTCATGGTATGGTAAAAACAAGTATACTACACGAGAATAGCTCTTCTGTCAAGAGAAGATCATAAAATCGCTTCTTTTTCCAATCCTTCTTTATCTTTTATCACCAGCCGGTGGTCGATATGGCCAATCAATCCTGCTCTCTCAAATCTTTTTAATTCTATACTCATCGTTTCTCTGGTCATACCTACTAAATTCGCAAGATCTTTATGGGTAAGGGGAATTTGAAATTCAATACCCCCATCTCTCTCCACTCCAATTTCTTTGGCATGCACTAGGAGCACTGAAGCAAGACGTGCGCTCGCATTCCCAAAGGTAAGATATTCCATGCGGCGAAGTGAAATTTGGAAACGGCTAATAACACGTTGGGTAACGAGCATAAACACATCCGGGTTGGCTTGAATAAACTCAAGAAATGGTTCTCGGGATGCGCGCCTCATCAACACAGGAGTTAAGGTTTCAAAGTAATAAATACTTGGTCCTCCCCCATAGAACGTCCACACCACCGGGAAAAAGTCGCCGGGCTTATAAATGACTAAGGTCAGCTCTTCCCCATCTTCAGAAAGTGCGTGTAACCGCACATATCCGCTTTCTAAAAAGTGCAACCCCTGTGGTACCTCTCCCGCCCGCAGAATAGTCTCGCGCTTTTTATAGCGCAGCGGAGGGAATTGGGCAAAAAACTCATTCAGTTTCTCAGAAGGTGATGAGGTCATTAAAGTTAATTATACTACAAGCGCACGTTACCAACAAGTGAACCTATAGTGTGAGCCACCTCACAAGAGTTATGTAACGGTGCTTACTGCAAAAGAATAGTAAGTATCGTATGCTTACCTACACTTAGGAGAAAAAATATGAAGTATTTTCTGAAACTTGTTCAGTATCTGCTCCATAAAAGCGGTCTTAAGAACCTAATCTTGGTGCTTAAGGCACCTGCCCTCTGAAGGATACTCGTATGAAGAAAACGTTATCACTCGAACATGATGCTATGCCACTGGGAGTAGGTAAATCTGGAAATGGGAGATCTTCCCTCCTTTCACCAACAGTGCTCGTGGCATTCAAAGAAACACTAACACAACAACATACGGTTATCACAAGAAAACTTAAAACATTTGAAGATGGTAATAGCACGAGTGGTACTATTGACGATTCTCTTGAACCATTAGAGGCGGGCACCTACTCATGGTATGTCCACGTGAGTGATTCAGAAGTCGCAGTGAAACACCGGCTCAGTGAGCAATACCAGCAGGTTACCCAATCTCTTGCGCGCATAGAGGGGGGAACATACGGGATATGTGAGCGCTGCCATAACACAATAGAGCTCGCACGACTCAAGGCTATGCCCACTGCAATACTGTGTAGTATCTGTAAGGGATAATTTACCCGTCTTTTAACTATGGACACGTTCCTGGTATACACCAGAAGTCCACCTTTACCGAAACAAAATTATCGGCCACTCCCAAAAAACATGGAGAAGTACTGAAGAGAATATATTACCCGTCCTGGCAAACACAAATGCGGAGGCAACACCAAACAAAAACGTTAAGAATAAGAAACTTACTGCTTGCACCACATCATATTTGAGTACAAACACAGTAACAGGAAGATGAATAAGCGCCCACCCACAACTCGTTAGAAGATTCGCATCCCATTCTCTATGAAGCGCTTTCCATAATCTGTTGAAAATAAATCCACGGAAGACGGTTTCTTCCGAGAAAGCAGTGACCAAAGACAACCCCAGCGCGCCCAAAAGTGCTCCACCTCCGGGAATTTGAATGAAATTGAAAGACCCGCCGTATTTAATGCTATTCACCACCGCTCCCTCTGCGGCGAACAGTACCCCCAACCCAATCGCAAGATATACACTTTTAAAAAGATTTTGTGTAGTCCACCCGACAGACGAAAGCGTCTGCTTCTCACGCCGCAATACAAGAAGAAGAGGCACAAGCCAAAGAATTGGCTTTAACACCACTTCTTCAACAACGTCAGGCAGCTTAAATAAGAACCGGTAGAAACCCCAGACAATGAGGATAAAAGCATACAAAGAAATAACATTTCTTAAGGAAAGAAACTTATTCATTGAGTTAATTTAATTCTACCTCTTCCCTTTGCATTCCGCAAATGCAGCATCTATTGCGTCAATAATCATTTGTACCCGCTCCTGCGCTTCTTCAATCGTCACCACATTTTTATGAGCGGGCCACCAATGGAAAAGAAGATTACGAGAGTGCTTCCACGCCTGCCACAGCTGGTCGGGCAACGCGTTATCTTGACAAAATGCTGCTAACTTATCGTAAATACTCTCATGTCTCAAATCTTTCTCGAGCGCAGGATTCAGTGCTCTTCCAATACGAAAACGATCCCCTTCGTATTCTTGCTGCGTGATGAACCCAAGCTCATAAAACAGTTTTTTTAAGAACCCTTCATATGCTTTGGAGGCAGGAAAAACTACGAAAGAAAAATCATGAGTGAGAGGTGTGGGATACTCTCTTTCTCGACGCAGAAGCGCACGGCTCGTCACGAGTCCATCCCGCTGTCCTTCCTCTAAATATTCCCACCAGGGAGCGCGGGCTAAATCATCCACACGTTAAGTGTAATATGGTTTTAGTTTTTTTGGAAGTGGAGTATGATAAATAACTACATGGTACGGGCAGCGAGTAAGACGGCAAAACAAACAACCTTACGGAGGATTTTTTCTACATTGCGTACCCCCACGGGCAAAACACTCCTTATCATTGTGGGGGTGGGGCTGGCATTCCTCCTTGCTCATGACCTATTCCTAATCTTGCGTCTCTCTTCATACAACCAATATCCACTCTCGACGTTAATTCTTGACAGAAATGGGAAACTCATTTACGAAATTTTCACCGAAGAACGCAGAACTCCCATTGTATTGGCAGACCTCCCGCCTTTTGTCACACAGGCAACGATTGCCATTGAAGACAAAGATTTTTACCATCATTTTGGGGTGTCAGTGCGCGGTATAGCCAGGGCTTTATATTCTACCGTCTTTAAACAGCAACTCCAGGGCGGTTCAACCATCACTCAACAGTTGGTCAAAACCGCGTTACTTTCTCCTGAACGAACCCTCACACGTAAAGTAAGAGAGCTCTATTTAGCACTGACACTTGAGACGCTCTATTCAAAAGATAAGATTCTTGAACTATACCTCAACCAAGTCCCCTATGGTGGCACTGCCTGGGGTATTGAAGCAGCTGCCCAGACGTACTTTGGAAAGCACGCACGGGATGTGAACCTTGCCGAGGCAGCCGTTTTAGCAGGACTTCCCGCTGCGCCCACTCGTTTCTCACCGTTTGGCGCAAACCCCCAACTTGCCAAGGAGAGACAACACGCAGTTTTGCGTCGAATGGTTGAAGATGGGTATATTACCCAACAAGAAGCGGACCAGGCAGAGAATGAGCCACTTACATTTAGGAAACCAGAAGGAGTAGTTGGGATTCACTTTGCACTCTGGGTTAAAGAACAGCTTGTTGAAGAGTTCGGGCAGCGTCTGGTTGAACAAGGAGGGTTACGGGTTACAACCACCCTTGACTTGGATATTCAAAAGAGGACAGAAGAGGTAGTCAGGGAAGAAGTTGACCGACTTGCAAAACAAAAGGTAGGAAACGGGGCAGCGCTCGTCATACATCCAAAGACAGGCGAAATTTTGGCGATGGTGGGAAGCAAAGATTACAATGCGCAAGACGAGGACGGAAAAGTAAACGTAACCTTAGCACTCAGGCAACCTGGGTCAGCCATTAAACCGCTCAATTATGCGTTGGGACTCTTGAGCCGTAGGGTCACTCCCGCAACAGTACTCAACGACATTCCCTCCTGCTTCACTGTCTCCGGTCAACCTCTCTATTGCCCAGTCAACTACGACGGAAATTTCCATGGTCCCGTTCAAGTTCGCTTTGCCCTCGGTAACTCGTACAATGTGCCAGCTGTTAAGATGTTGTCACTCAACGGACTTTCGGAATTCATCCCTTTTGCGCAAAAGATGGGACTTACTACGCTTGCCGACCCTTCCCGTTATGGTTTGTCACTAACGCTCGGAGGCGGAGAGGTAAAAATGACAGACATGGCCGTTGCGTTCGGCGTATTTGCCAATGGCGGGATAAAACAAAACTTAGTACCTACTCTTGAGGTTAAAGACTGGCAGGGTAAGACGCTCAAAAAAACCGAGATAAAAGAGGGAGACCGTGTCATTCCCATGGGAGTCGCGTTCCTCATACAGCACATTCTACTGGACAATAACGCCCGCTCCGCCGCCTTTGGCCCTTCCTCCTACCTTGTCGTATCAGGCCATCCAGAGGTATCGGTTAAAACAGGAACAACAAATGACCGGCGAGATAATTGGACCGTAGGAGGCAACAGCGATGCACTTGCCCTCTCTTGGGTTGGAAACAATAACAATAACCCCATGTCAGGAGCAGTGTCGGGTGTGTCTGGAGCTTCTCCTATTTGGAACAGAATCATTAAATTTGCGCTCGATAAAATTGAAGATGGAGAGATACCGGGACTTGGTGATAGTTCAGAAAAACATGCTCATTTATGGCCTCGCCAGCCAGATGACGTGGTCGGTGCCACAATTTGTACAACCTCCGGCTCTGCTCCTTCTGCCACTCCAGGAGCTATACCAGCTCCAGAGCCGGGCCTGCCTGCGCAGACAGACTGCCCAACCCGGTTTGAGTACTTCTTAGAAGAAACTACACCCAAAGATATAGAAGCACTTCGTCGGCAAATTGCCATAGATAAAACAACGGGTCAGCTCGCAACCGATAAAACACCACCAGAAAATATTGAGCTCCAAGAGCATTCTGTACTCTTTGATATCCTCGGCACTCCCTTTTGCCTTGACTGTACGTTTCCAACAGAAGCCATTATTATCAATCCTGCAACTCTAACTCAGCCCACTCCAGTTGGAGAATAGTGTGCAGTATAATGAAACTATGCAACGAG
>CAYTZB010000002.1:0-114039 GCA_964442455.1 uncultured Gammaproteobacteria bacterium | reverse complement strand
ACAAGCGTGCAGAAGAATACCTCACTGCCTCATACGAAGCACTCAAAGAAAGAGTAGCATAATAATTTTCAATTTTGCAATTTTCAATTTTCATTCAATATTTAATGTTACAATGATTCATTGAAAATTTATTGTAAATTAGAAATTGTAAATTAAGATGGATATTTCTGCTATCATCCTGGCTGGTGGGCAAGGGAAACGCATGCATTCCCAACTCCCCAAAGTCCTTCACAAGCTTGCCGGAAGACCGCTTATTGAATATCCCATAAGACTTTTACGGGCACTTGAGGGGGAGCCAATTGTAGTTGTTGTGAGTTATAAAGCAGAACTTGTTAAAAAGACGGTTGAAAAACTTAACAAGGCTATCCTTTTTGCATATCAACCGAAGCCTCTGGGAACAGGTGATGCCGTCCGTCATGCGCTACCCCTGGTCAAAAAGAGCACAACTGTTATGGTCTTAAACGGCGATGACAGTGCGTTCTATCGCCCGGAAACATTGAAGCGAATTCTTGACCACCATACCAGATCAGGCGCTGATATGACATTCGTCACATTAGAGGTTGATGATCCGATGGGTATGGGAAGAATTATTCGTGATACTCAAGGTACGTTTCGTTCTATTGTGGAGGATAAAATAGCAACAGACGAGCAAAGGAAGATAAAAGAAATTAATGATGGGTGTTATGTGTTCAAAACTCGCTGGCTTGTTCAAAATATTACGAAGATTCCAAAGTCTCCTGTGGGTGAATACTATCTTACAAGTCTTGTTGAAATTGGCATATATTCGGGCGCAAAAATTCAGACTTACAAACTTCCTGATAATAATGAGTGGTTTGGAATTGATACGAGGGAGCGATTGAAAGAAGCGGAAGAGAGATTTAAGAAAATTTCTAATTTCTAATATCTAATTTCTAAATAAATCCCAATTCTCAAATGCCCAATTTTAGGTCAATTTTTATAACAGCATTCAAGAAAACTCCCGACTTTCAGTCGGGAGATGAATTGAACGCTGATATGTCATCCTCCTTTAGAGGAAACCCCGCTTTTCAAAGCGGGGAGGATGTCATTCTGTCTTACTTTGCATACCTAGCAGCCACAGTACTGCTTCTTTTTTATAACGGCGGTCGCCTCGGGAGTTAATTCTAATTGCAGGAAGTTTACCTCGTTTCCCCCAGCGCTTAATAGTTAAAGGTGATACACGCAAAATATCTGCAACCTCACGAACTGTTAACAAATCAGGTAGTTCTTCAAGTTTCAGTTTTCTGTTTTGTGGCATATCACGGGGCAGGCTTTGTCCTCCGTAGCTTTAGCGAAGGAGGAAGAACTAGTAAAGAAAGTATCAAAAAGGGTGGTATTGTGTCAAGGGGCAAAATTTGAATTTTCCCTCTTGGCAACCTATAAGGTATGTTTTTAATCTGTTAATTTACCCCTTGACAACAGCAGATAGTATTTTTATACTTGCGCTACTGTTCTTCATTCCACAGTTTCCATTATTTATTTGTTAATTTTTGTCGTGTGGAATGGGGAAGGAAAGTTAAAAGGAGGTGAAAAAGCATGACGGACGATGTAAGATTTGAAGGAGAAGAGGAAGAAGAAGGAATGGAAGCACAACAGACACCAGATGAAGAGGAAGAAGAAGAGGAAGAGAAGAAAGAAGAGAAGGAAGAGGAAAGCGAAGAGTAATCTCACTTTGCCTCTTATGGCCCCGATATCCCTAACGGGATACTGGGGCCTTTTTGTTGGAAATTTTTGACAGCTTGAGGCTTAAATAGTACACTATTGGCTGCTGTGGAAAAAGTCACTCGCAGGCAGATTTTAGAATGGGGACTTGTGGCAGCTGGAATGATGTTTGGTCTCCCTTCTTCCACCAACAGACGAGTTAGCGCAGCTTCCATTGAAACTCCTCAAATGCAGAAAGAGATTGATAGACGGGAAATTTACAGACGAATTATTAAACCACTTGAAGATGAAGCATTAAGAAAAAGAGATAAGAGAGCAGCGCAAAATCCTGAGTATTCACACCGCGTTGACCAAGAGCTTAACGAAGGTAGAGTAAATATTGCCTTAGTTGGTTACGGTGAAACCCATGAACCACCATTGACTGAGCGAGCAATCATAGGATCAATTTCTATCTTTTCGCTTAATACAGAAACCGGTAAAGTTGATATAGTATCCCTTACTCATGATATTCGAGCGCCAGAAATTGAAAAGTATGAAGCCTCACGAGGGAGAAATAGTGGATATCCAATAAAGATAGGAAAAGCGTATCCAACGGGCGGGTTTAGTCTTATGAGGAGAACGCTTGAAGATGCAACAGGCTTTTCGATTGATTATCAAGCTGTATTTCGAGATTCTTTGATTGTTGAATTTGTTGATAATGTAGTTGAAGGGATTGATGTTGATAACACAACTGATTTTGACGTTCATCCTTTTTATCTTAATGGTGTAAAGTATGGACCTGGACACTTTCCAGCCGGAAGGTACATGTTTGGTGGTCAGAGAGCAATTCAATTTATAAAAACTGTACCAAAAACGGACGGTTCATATTATGGAAAACACTTGGAGCACAACGTACGAAAACATGTGGTATTTCGGTCTATTTTTCAAGAGATAGAGGAGCATTCTGGTGATGCTGGCTTTTTAATTAAACTTCTTTCATTCTTTAACGAACAGCGAAGCAAGGGATTGCTTCGCTATGATGTGAATCTTGGAGAATTCTTTACCAACAATCTTGGAAGCATCATTGATTCGCTGCGTAATGTAGTCGTTCACAAAGACGATATTGCTTTAATTGAATTTGGCAAGGCATTGTACGTTGTTGACCCTGCGCAAAGCGAGGTAAAAGGAGGGTTTGGTATTCGATGGGTGACCGCAGAAGCAGTTGAGAATCCTATTATAAAAAGGGAAATCGAGGAAAAGTTTTACGAGTATCCGGGAGTTGTTGGAGATCCGTATGGTGTAGAAGTACCCGTTGGTGGAGATCCAAATGCGCCAGATTTGGTTACCGGATATTGGAAGTCGATGAGGAGTAGAATTAAAGCACTGGTTTTTGAGGCTTAAAGATACTGCTCTTTGAAGAAATCATAGACTGCTTGTGAGACATGCGAGGCAAACCAGCCGTCATACAAAATTGAAGGCTTGTCAGGCGGGGAGTGTCTATTTCCTTTTGAGAAAATCGCTATGGCATAAGCAATCTCGCCTCTTTGTGTACCCGGGGCATCAATAAGAACCAAGCCAGCATCGCACTCTACGTCCCGCCATGAATCATCAGGGTCAGAAAAATAGCCAATTTTGTGGGCAACACGAACGTTTGGTTCGTTACGCACACCAATACCTATCATATAGTTAAGCCCGGGTTTTCCTTCAACTAATCTTTGAATTGCAAAATCAGTCCACGTCTGTTCCTTAAAAATCTGATTTCGATACAGTTTACTCATCACGTCAACTGCTTCATCTGTGGTCATGAGGTTAGGCCTACCTTCCAAAGATTCATAAGTAAATGCAGGGGGATGGTCAAAGAACGTAGTGGTGAGTCCCAAACCTCGTATCATTTGATTGATACGTTTGACCCCGGCTTCAACTTCCCCACCACCAATATAATCACGCAGAAGCCCTTCTGCAACCGCAGCCTTGCTTTCGCCAACGGCAAGGTAAATTGAACGCGCAAGTGGTTGATACTCATAGAGGTTTCTTTGGAAATCTTGAACGATGGAATAGAGGACGAATTGATTGATAACGCAACCAGGTTCTCTCGGGATATCACCACCCAAACTTATTTGTGCGTCTGTTTGAAGATCAAGAAGAGAAATTGATACTTCGGAATAGGGAGAAAGATACTGATAACGCTTTATCTCGGCTTCTAAAGTTTGAGAAAGTTCTTTCCACTTTGCTTCATATCTTGCTCTCTCAACCAGTCTATAGATTTCACCTATAAACTGGCGCCTGGTGCGAAATTGATACAAATTGAGTTCTTTTAATAACATTCAAAGTATAATACTGTAACAATCATTAAAAATGCAATGAGATATTGACAGAGGGTAGTATTTCCGTTACAATTGTTTAAAGCCTAAGACAGTAAGGTACCCTGAGTCCGCCAGCTGGCGGATCGAAGGGGTAAGTCCTACCGAGGCAGCCGCGCGAATAGCGTGGCTCGGTGTGCCTCGGTAACGAGGCATTTTTGTTGGGAAAGTTGGAATAGCTTGTGGTGAGCCCTTCGGCAGTGAGCTCAGGGCCGAACTGCGAAGCCGAACCATGAAACGTTCAGAAAAAGTATTCTTAGTTGACGATTTAACCGCGCGTCTAAACGACGCAAAGTCAGTTGTGCTTGTGAATCTCGCAGGACTTAAGATGAATGAACAAGCAAAATTGAGAACTCTCCTTCGCGACGCAGGAGCAAAACTTTCTGTAGTTAAAAATACGCTTCTTGGTCGGGCCATGCGAGCTGCTCAGGGTAAACTAGGAGTGGAAGTAGAAAGTATAGAACAAGCTCTGACTGGCCCAACGGCGCTCGTTATCGCAGAGGAAGATGAGCTTGCTCCGCTTCAAGCACTGGGGAAGTTTATTCGCGAATTTGAGCTTCCCAAGCTTAAAGTTGGAGTACTCGGTGGGAAAGTATACGATGAGTCAGCTCTTATCTCACTTTCTCGTTTGCCAGGAAGGGAAGTATTACTTGGGCAACTGCTTGGTACACTATCTGCACCGCTGTATGGGGTGGTAGGAACACTACAAGGAAATATGGGGAAGTTAATATATATTTTAAGCACGAAATCCGAAGCACTAAATTCGAAACAATAATTAAATTCAAAAGTTTAAAATTTTAAACATTATAATTTTGAATTTGTTTCGTGCTTCGATATTCGAATTTCGAATTTAACAATGAAAGGTGGTGATACTAATGGCAGAGAAAAAAACCCATTCGACAAGCTCAGGGCAGGCATCTAATGTTGATACTTTAGTTGATCAGATTGGTGAGCTTTCAGTTCTTGAGCTTTCTGATCTTGTGAGTAAGCTTCAAGAAAAGCTTGGTGTGAGTGCCATGGCGCCAGTAGCAGTACCGGCGGCAGGTGCAGCCACCAGTGGGGGTGAGGAAGCACCAGCTGAGGCAAAGTCAACAGCAACAGTTATATTGACTGATGCGGGTAGCAACAAGATTGCAGTCATTAAAGCACTGCGCGAAATTAACAACGCGCTTGGACTCAAAGAGGCAAAAGATATTACAGAGGCAACACCCAAGGAAATCTTATCAAATGCTAAGATGGAAGAAGCAACGGCTGCAAAAGAAAAACTCGAAGCAGCCGGAGCGAAAGTTGAATTAAAATGAGACTTGAGTGAAGGTCCTGAGTATTAGTCGAAGGGCGGGCGCGAAGGTCGAATTAAAATAAATTTAACGTAGTTGCCCCGCTGAATTTGCAGCATGAGCCGTTCCGCCAGCTGGCGGATGAAAAGGCGAATGCTAAGAATAGTTGGGGCGGGAAAGTGGAGCTTAAGTAACTTACCTCCTTGCTTTTTGTAGTTCTTCGTACTCTTCTACAGCTCTTATTATCTTTGTCCTATGAGCTTCATCTCCAACTAAGTCAAGAATTATTGGTTGATATTCGAGGGGGAAATAATACTCGTGTGGTGCACTTACTTTTTTTGCAAGCGGTACTTCTGGGAAAAACCTATCGAATACGTAGGGGACTGTGCCACCTCTTATTTTTATTCCTCGTGAGCGCAAAAATACTTTTACTTGCGTGAATTGATTTTCATCAAGTAAATCAGCAATCCTCGGTAAAGGTCTCTCGGTATTGCCTAGCCAGTTTACAGAATTTTTAGGAACTTTATAACGCCGGAATCTTTCGTTGCTCATAAGAAGAATATAACAAGTTAGCTCTAGATATAAACCTTTATTCCCGGCCCCATTGTTGCAGAGACTACTGCTTTCTTAATATTGGTTTTGCTCACTGCGCGAATTATGCTTTCAATATTTTCTGCAAGATGCTCTGTGGGTTCGGAAGTGCTGCCCACAACCGTATGGACAAGCGGTGCATCTTTCTCGGTTTGCAAGACGAGGGTATTGCCAGAGAATTTTTCAAGAGCACGTGCAGGATCTTCAACTAGGGTTCCCGCTTTGGGATTAGGCATCAGACCTCTTGGACCAAGTAGTTTAGCGTAGGGAACCAGACGGGGCATAAAGTCAGGAGTACACACGAGAATATCAAAATCAATGGTGCCTTGTTCGAGCTTTTTAAGCGTTTCTTCGTTTGCTACCTCAACCCGTTTCTTACTGATAATTGTTGCATAAGGGAGAGTTGCCTCAAATCGGCCTTTTTTGGCAAGCACTAAATGCACCTCTATTTTGCCATCGAAGCGGCCAGTTGCAGTGCTTTTGGCAAGCGAGACTGCTTCCTCAACAGGATACTGTTTTGTCGGGTCAATTTTGGACAGTTGCGCAAGATATCGCTTGCTACGCTTATGGACTTTTACTTTCTTCTCCCTCCGGGCCTTGAGGCCCTCCGGGCCGGTGGCTTCCTGTTGAGGTTCTTCTGGAATTTCTGCAGATACCGAAACAACGCGCTCGCCACCTTTCAAACCTGGTACGCGCACGCCACGCTCTTCTTTAAGAGAACGCTTGTGCTCGCGTTTTTCCTTGCCCTCCTTCTTAGCGTGAGCGTTAGAGGGTTCTGGTAGTGTATCGCCTATAAATGCCGTGCGTGTTTTACCCATATTACCTCCTTCGGAGGAAATTCTAAATTCGAATTCCTAAATCCTAAACAATACTTAAATTCAAAATACCAAATTCAAAACGTTTGTAATTTGGATCATTAGAATTTTGAATTTGTTTCGAATTTCGTGCTTAGTGCTTCGAATTTTGCTCTATGGTTACTCCCATCGACCGTGCTGTTCCAATGACTACGCGTTTCGCGCTATCCAGGTCAGCTGTATTTAAATCTTGCAATTTTTCTTGTGCAATCTTTTCAACCTGGACGGCAGTTAACGTACCCACAGTTGCCCTCCCTGCCGTTCCTGTGCCCTTTTCAAGCCCAATTTCTTTTTTAATAAGTTCAGTTACTGGGGGCAATTTTGTCTCAAATGAGAAACTTCTGTCCTCATAAATGGTGATGACCGCCGGGATAATTTGTCCCTTCTTATCTGCGGTTCGTTCATTATATTCGCGCACAAACTCCATAATTGGCACGCCATGCTGGCCTAATGCAGGACCAAGAGGCGGAGCAGGCGTTGCCTCTCCTGCTGGGAGATTGAGTTTAATAATTGTTTTGATTTTTTTAGCCATTGTAAATTGATAATTGTAAATTTTCTTTTATACCTTGGCAATTTGAAGGAAGTCTAATTCTACCGGGGTTTCTCGTCCGAAAATTGACACCAATACCTTGACCCGTCCCTTTTCCTCATCAATCTCCGAGATGGAACCCAAGAAGTCGGCAAATGGCCCATCGGTAATCCGTACCGCCTCGCCAACCGAGAACCGAGTCTTGAAACGGGGAGCAGGGCTGGCAATAAACTTCTCAATATTTTTAACTTCTTCATCAGAAAGCGGCGTAGGTTTCGTGTTTGCCCCGACGAATCCCGTGATGCCTGACGTGGTACGAACCGCAAGCCAAGTAGTATCATCCAAGAGCATTTTGACCAAAAGGTACCCTGGAAAGATTTTTTCTTTTACCGTCTGTTTTTTCCCACTTTTAATAATGACTCTGTCTTGGGTGGGAATAAGAACTTCAAACACATGGTCTGTTAAACCCATTGTTTCAATGCGCTGTCGCAGCGCCTCAGAAACCCGCGCTTCGTGTCCTGAGGTCGTGTGTACCACATACCACGCTGCGTTTTCGGGCGCATTTGGGTTAATGACAATGTGACCGGCAAGCTTTTTCCCTGCACCCCGTTCCGTGATTTGTTGAGTTTGCTCGTCCATTATCTATTTACTAGCACATTCATTATATTTGTAAATACAAAGTCAAGCCCCCCCACAAATGCACCGACCGCAATCGAAAGAACAATGACCACAAATGAGAGACGCGTTGCCTCCTGCCGTGTAGGCCAGACGATTCGTGACCACTCACCTCGAACTTCCTGTAAAAATGCAATAATCGGTTGCATATGGAATATATTGTAGCACAAATTTGGCTTTGAGTCTATCGTAAGAATACAAGAGTTTTTGAGGAAAAAGCAAGGAATACTTGTGAGGTTATCTTTTGTGTGATACCTTAAAACAGGATGCGTATTCGAAAAGCAATTATCGCCGCTGCGGGCTACGGAACTCGTTTTTTGCCTGCAACAAAAGTCCAACCGAAAGAGATGCTTCCTCTCATTGATAAACCAATTATTCAGTATTTGGTTGAGGAAGTTGTTAATTCGGGAATTCGCGATATTATCATTGTTACTCGTTCCGGCTCACACGTTGTTGCCGATCATTTCGACTCAAATGTTGAGCTTGAGATGATACTTGAAGCAACTGGCAAGAAAAATGAGCTTAGCGAGGTAAAGCGCCTCTCTCGTCTTGCCAACTTTATCTTTCTTCGTCAAACCAAAGATTATCCGTACGGGAATGCATCGCCACTACTTGTGGCGCGTGATTTAATCAATAATGGGGAGTCATTTGTCTATATGTTTGGAGATGATTTGGTAAAAAGTGAGGTGCCAGCTACAAAACAGTTAATCTCCCTATGGAGAGGCAAGCCGAAATCATGGATTGTTGGTTGCCAAGAGATACCCTATGAAGAAGTTTATAAGTATGGAATCTTGAAACTTAAAGATACTAATGGTAGTGAAATTGAGAGCGCAATAGAGAAGCCAGAAGTAGGTAAAGCCCCCTCAAATTTGGCACAATTCGGGAGATTTATATTTGACAAAAGAATTTTTAAGTACCTCAACCCCAGAGAGCTTGGGAAGAATAACGAGCTTTGGGTGATTGATGCGATTACTCGATTTATAGAACACAGAGGAAAAGTTTTGGCAGCAAAAGTTGAGGGAGAATGGCTAGATACAGGGAACCCATTAAATTATTTGAAAGCAACAGTAGAGTTTGCCCTAGAGCGTCCTGATTTAGCTGCACCATTTAAGGAATTCTTGAAATCTACTCTTGAGAAGTGATTTTTCATACTCCTAGTGGTATAATCCAGCTACGCGAAAAAGACTTATAGTTGCAAGTCTTCATTCGTATCGTTAAAACAAAATAGTCGAATTGAGACCATACCTATAGGGTGTGGATTTCAAGAGCGACAGCACGTTGACAAGTAGTGTTGGTGCGAAAATTCCTTAAAAGGAGGAAGAAGATGTCGGCAATAGCAATCATTCCCGGGCTGCTGTGGTTTTTCCTGTCGCTAGTTCTTGAGCGATCGCTAGGATTCACTATAGTGGGGTTTGCAGTATGGGCAGGTATAACTATCTATTTGTTAATATCCTACTTCTTGATGCTAACGGGAGAAATTGATAAGGAAGAAACGACAACAGGCAAGTACCTATGGATGTCGATAGCAATATTCTGGGGAGTTATCCTTCCCGGGATTGTGCTAGTAACGGGGGGAATCTTAGTCTATGGTGCAACGGTTGGAAGATGGTTGGAAAAGCATAGGAAACAATCCCAACTTAGCCCCTAGTTAGAAGTAACTAGTTTCCAAAAGGAGTGAGAGAGATGGGAGTGGTCATATTGGGCTTATCCCTCATCACGTTGGTAATAGTAAGTTTCGGAGCTTTCCTAGAAGGCTGGAAGGGTGTAAAGATGGCTCTTGCAGTAGAGCTCATGTTCATAGTCGCAATAGGGGGTTTCTTGCTAATAGCCAGAGGGCTGACGTCGTCTTAATCCAACACTACAACTGAATAAATACTAAGAGCGGGTGTACCGTTTGACTCAGTTCAAGTAACTGTTTCACTTCGGAATATCCGCTCTTTTTTTGGAAATAGGATTTTAACAAATTATGTATGATAGTATAATTTTTGTTGACCCGTGGTAAAAACGATGCCAGATTTTTCATTTGAGCGGAAATTGTGGAAGCAGGGATTTAAAGCTATTGCTGGGATGGATGAGGTGGGAAGAGGGTCGTGGGCAGGACCGGTAGTCGCGTCCGCAGTTGCGTTCGCTCCAATTTCTAATTTTCAATTTCTAATTTCTAATGGGAAAACATCATTTAGAATTACAGACTCAAAACAGATGAAACCAAGGGAACGAGAGAGAGCGGCGGAGTGGATTAAAGAAAACGCGGTTTCTTGGGGAATTGGGGAGGTCGGGCCGAGGATTATTAATCGAGCGGGAATGGCAAAGGCAACAAGAATGGCTTTTCGAAGAGCGATTGCAGAGTGTAACCGAAGACTCGGTTTATCAGGTGTTAGCTTTCAGTTATCAGGTAATCAGTCTGCAGGTTTAGAGACTGAAAACCGACAAGCTACAAACCGATATCTGAAACCCGATAAACTGAAAAATGGGAACCCAATTAATTGGAAGATTGATTTTCTCTTAATTGATGCTTTCTATGTGCCATATGTAAGAGGTCTTCGTCGGAAGCACCAACAGCCAATTATTAACGGGGATGAGAAATCGCTTTCAATTGCTGCCGCATCAATTATTGCAAAAGTGTATCGTGACGCGCTTATGAGGAGGCTCTCCCGAAAATATCCTCAGTATAAATGGGGAAGGAATAAGGGGTATGGAGCAAAAGCCCATCAAGAGGCGATTAAGAAGTATGGAATAACTAAACTCCATAGGAAACTTTTCGTCGCGACTTGGCAAGAAAAATTAACCTAATTAACCTAATTGCTCTAATTATTCTAAAGAATGCCTAAAGTTTAGAAATTCTCAAATTGGGATTTGATTAGGTCAATTAGAACAATTAGAAATTAGAAATTTATTTCGCAAGAAGTTTCCGAAACACTTCGTATGTTGCTTTAATATCAGCCATTGCTCGGTGTTTTTCTTCTCGTTTTATCCCAAAATGTTTACAAAGCTTTGATAATTTAACCTCTTTAACTGTTTTGTCAGGCAACACTTGCGCCCAGGCAAGTGTGTGAACGTCTATTGTATGATAGTCATATGAGGGTTTAATTCCCTGCGTTATAAACGCAAAGTCTAGAAACATCTTGTCAACCCCTATATTCCATCCAGCAGGGAGAGCTCCGGGAGCAAGTTCGCTAAGTTCTTCCAATACCTGTTTTAAGCTTAGTGCATTTTTCCATTTTTCGCGGGCGTATCCGTTAATTTCTAAAGCCTTTTGGTCTGCTGTTTCAATATGAGAGGGTTTCACCTTTACTTCATATTCCTTTTTAATTTTGAGCGTTTTTCCGTCAACAACGAGTGCTCCGACCTCCACAATTTCGTGTTTTGTCGGATCAAGCCCGGTCATCTCAAGATCGATAAAAAGGAGCGGCCTATCTCGGAAATCAGAGAATTGCATTAGGGGAATT
The DNA here is from genome assembly GCA_964442455.1 of uncultured Gammaproteobacteria bacterium. Classification (GTDB taxonomy): domain Bacteria; phylum Patescibacteriota; class Microgenomatia; order UBA8517; family JACQJR01; genus CAYTZB01. Next base: position 102,648 of record CAYTZB010000002.1, on the reverse strand, counting down.
ATACAGCATTGAAGAGGAAATTGCAGGGCCGGGAGGAATCGAACCTCCAGTCCGGGTTTTGGAGACCCGTGGTTTACCGTTAACCGACGGCCCTAAAGCTAATCCAATTTCTGCGACTCTCTGTGCTCAGTATGTTTTCTGCAATGACGGCAGTACTTACGTAATGTAAGCTTTTTTTCAGTATTCGTCTTGTTTTTCTCAGTCGTGTAATTTTGATTTTTACACACCTGACAGACAAGAGCTATTAATTGTCGCGCACCTTTTTTAGCCATAAACGTAGTTTGTGGTCAAGCTTTGCTTAACTATACCCTTATGAGCCCTTGTCCGGGATTGAACCGGAGACCTTGCCCTTACCAAGGGCACGCTCTACCAACTGAGCTACAAGGGCTTGGTGCCGTGGGTAGGATTCGAACCTACGTAGCCTTACGGCGCCAGATTTACAGTCTGGTGCAATTGCCCACTCTGCCACCACGGCTTTTTGAGCCGCCTCTGGGATTCGAACCCAGGACCCCCTGTTTATCCCAGTACAAATCGTGATTAGTGCCTGAGCCTTCCCGGAGAATCGAACTCCAATCAACGGTTTACAAAACCGCCGCTCTGCCATTGAGCTAGGAAGGCACAAGCCGATTTTACGGGATCCCGTACATTCTAGCCCTTTTAAGGGCTGAATGATACTGGGACAAAACAGGTGCTCTATCCACTGAGCTAAAGCGGCACTTCGTACACTCAGAGCAAGCTCACAGGAAATTATATCAGAAAATTTGGCGATTTGGAAATCCTTAAAAAGGTAGACTCCGATTAAATCGGAGTAAACGAGGTGAGGCTTGTATATACAAAATCCCTGCTAGGGGTAGCGCTTGAGAAACCTTCCCCTGATAGGGAAAGGTGGGTGGGCTGTCTCTAAGCCCGCAGGCCTAGGGAACGTGCCCTCCCAAAGTCTTGCGCGATAAGGAAAGGGTTTCTTGCTTCTCCCTTTAGCAGGGACAATTTTATTGTAGCACACGAGTCAAGATAACAAAAGATATCAAATGAGTGAACTGAGAGGAACAATTATAGTAAGCAGAAGATTAATTATCGGTACAATAAACAACGCCACCGCTGAGTTTCCTCCAAAGAGGGGCAAGATGAGGAACAGTAGAATGAAAAGGCCGTAGCGCTGCAAGAAACGATCCCATACTCGGGCAGTCTGTGGCTCAAGTAACCCTATCAAAACTTTGCCTCCATCTAAAGGATGAACAGGGAGAAGATTGAAGACACCAAGGATAATATTGAGCTGGATAAAAGGAAGAACATAAAAAAGAGTTTCAGGAAGAGCCCTGACTACTATTCCAAGAAAGGTGGCAAGCACGAAGTTGCTCGCCGGACCGGCAAACGAGATGAGCGCTGCATCACGTCTGGGGTCTTTCAGATTAAACGGGTCAAACTGAACCGGCTTGCCCCAGCCGAAGTGGACCAAAAGCAACATAAGTGTACCGAGCGGGTCAAGGTGGGCGAGTGGATTAAGGGTTAATCTTCCCTGAAGCCGTGGTGTCGGATCGCCTAGACGGTCAGCAAGCAGCGCATGGGAAAACTCGTGCACGGTGATGGCGGTTAAAAGTGCTCCTATGAATAGTAAAAGCTGTGTGGGGTCAGAAAAGTTGAACATGTCTTAGAATAATTACCAATAATACCAATGTCAAATACTACCAATTTCAAATTTATTTTCTGTTAATAGATGCAGTTCTGTTTATGATGGAACTTACTATTGCGACAATTTCACTGCCTTCTGTTATTAGCTCTGATGTTTTTTCTGGTAATATCTGGCCTGAATTAGTGCTTCTGATAAGTCTAAGCCAAAATACTGTTTCCTTACCTTCTTTTCTGACAAGTGTATAGCAATGCAGAAAATCCTTTCTACTAGAAGCTCCGTCTGCTTCTTGATCATTCGCCCCCATAGACGTAACCGATCTCATGGTTTGATTGATAATGACGAGATTTTGCGGAGTCTTGGATAGGCTTTTTAACAATTCAATAACTGCCACTATGAAATTAAAGATTCTATCGTGAATGTCGTATCTAGCTCTTTTTATTGGAAATTTGGCATTTGACATTTGAAATTGGTACTTATTTATTGTATCATGTGCTATATGTCAGGCGCACGCTGTTATATTTGTGGCAAGAAGAGAATGGTCGGTCGACAAGTATCGCACTCGGGGGTTCGTACTCCTCGGATTTTTCGGCCAAACTTGCAGTGGCGACGAGTGAATCTCGGAGGCCAACTCGTACGTATTCGTGTTTGTACTAAGTGTTTGAAGCGATTGAAAAAAGACGGAAAACTTATTCAGAGTTCTCATGTAAAAGAAGAATTGAACCCAGTGCCCGCCCAAGGAGCTTAATCGATGAGTGCTGAACAAATTCGGGCATCAGAAAGTTTAATAGGAAAACCAGCGGGTGAGGTTGTTGTTGAACTAGCAAGATTGCATCCTCAGATTAAAACGATGTACTTTGTTCGGTACTTCCCGAATGATCCAGATGAGCCAGATCTCTTTTGGCACTTCTCAAGAGATGATGTGCTGGATGGCCTGCAGTGGCTAACTTCACCTGAACTACAAACTCAAGACTCTTTAATAGGATTTACCTCTCGTGTGGGAGTAGAACAACAAGAGACATCGCCTCGTGTTTTGCGCGTTAGTGAAGAAATACAGCATATTCCCATGCTATTTTTTAGGCCTCATGTAGGTACACCACAAGAACAAATTGCGCAAATTAAAGAATCCTTAAAACGTGTGGAACAAAAGTCTGGTTGGATAATTGTGGCAGATCCTGGATACTACTATTGTGGTACAGAGTTACTTCGGGAAAATGAGTGGAAAAATTTCTTATCCCGTGTAACCAATCTTAACGCACGTAACGAGATTGTTCCATGGAAATATCTCACTTTCTCAATGGTACCAAAAATCACACAACAAACAGGTGTGAAGGAAGCCTATTCTACCATGCGAATTAGCACCAGCCCACTTAATAGTTCTGTACCAAAAGTAATTGATGTACTCTAAAAATTGTTCTAAAATGCTGCTTCAGAATACCCGTTTTTGAATCTTATGCAAGAAGAACGATTTAGAACAAGTGGAATCATTCGGCAATTAGCCTTTCCGTTTGCGCAAGAAAGGGTTTGGTCTGAGAGGGTTGGAATTGGAACACCTGCGCATGAAGTTTTAACCGAAATTATTCGTTTCCATCCACAAATAGAGAAGGTTTCATATGTAATTTATGATGCCAGCAATATCCATGACTATGAAAATGTTGATGACCTTCAGTGGATTGAAAGAGATAGTTTAACCGTGGAAAAGTTGCGCGAAGTTCCACTTACTCCTGCGAAATGGAGACAAGATCTTTGGGAAGTTATGAAAGATTTTGAAGATTTTGGTCAGTATCCTCACATATGGGCTCTAGGGGTTGGATCTTTAGTTCAAACCTTAGATGGTGTGCAAGCGCATATCCCAATGTTGGACTTTTGTTGCGATAAGGCACCAGAAAATTTAACTCACATTATTGAGCTTACTAAGCCGTATGGAGGGTTTATATTGAATTCAGGTAATTCTTACCATTTCTGGGGTAGTACTTTGTTGTCTCAAGAAGAATATAGACGGTTCTTAGATCACTTCGCTTCTCGTGAGATATTCTTAAAGGATTTAGTTGATGGTAATTATCTTGATATGTCTGCGAGTCTTAATTTTTCTGTACTGAGAATATTTGCCTACCCTCCACAAAAACCACAGGAGCCTCAGGTTGTGGCTGTTTTGTAGAAAAAATTAGAACGTGGCTTTGGGATATCCGTTTTTGAATTGTTTCCAGGAGTAAATTTACTGTCTCACTGCTAATCTTAAATAAGGATTCACAAGTTGTCGAAGACTATGTTCTCCCTCAATTCCTTGCGAGATTAGAAAACGCATTTGATTGTCGAGTGATCCAAAATCATCAGAAGAAAATTCAACGCCTAAAACCACGCTTATAATTTTTGGATTCTCTCGTGTTCTGCGTTTGCGAGGCAAGGCAAATTCACTTACTTTTACCTCAAAACAAAAGGGATTATGAATAAGGTCCAATCTACATGGTAGTCTATTGCCTTCTTGTTGCCATGATCCATCAGCAGTAAGCTGCTCAAGGCCAGTTAATTGCCTATTAACACGATGACCCTCAGAAGTCAGTCTAAACAAAGTTGTGTCTCCTCCTAAAGAAAATAAGGAACTCCCCCCTTCCATCACTAGTCTAATTTCTCTACTTCCTATAACGTAGCATTGAAATGGACTTGAAGTAAGACCGCTTCTGAGTGATCTTTGCAGTTGGGAATTGAGCTGTTTGATTGCATCCAGTGCTTCGGTACTTTCTTCGTGCTTAATTGAAGGGAATAGTCCAAGATTGTAATCGTGTATAGTGTTTTTTTTGTCGGTCAACACCCGAAGTGTAAAACCTCCTGCTTGCAGAGAATCATCTTCAAGCTGAGGCCAAAGTGTTTGTGCAGGTCGAATTTTAGCTAACGTTCGTGCAAAAAGCTGGGATTCAAAGAGACGTTTGTTGGGTTGAACAACTAAAACCCCGCCATCTGCATCTCTTCTACTTCTTACTCTTATTACAGGTGAAGTAAAATTCACGTATGGTCCGTCAGACGAGAGTTTAATGTCAGCAACAGGCTCGTAACCTTCAAAATTTATTTCTTTGTTTCTAGGCATGCACGGATTATACCTAAGTGAAGTCTAGGATGCAAATGTGGCTTCAGGATACCCGTTTTTAAACTGTTTCCAGGAGACAGGGGATTTCCCTTCAAGCTGAACCTCGTCAAGGACGAGGTAGGGTATTAGGTTATTAGGTTCTTGGGCTATTGGGTTTTCTTCAACATGTGCTTTTATAATTTTTAATCTTCTCGTTACTTCTTGATTATCAATTTTCAATTTAATCTCAGTCCATGCAAGCGGCCAAGGATCGAGAGCACGGATAAAGTTGTGAATGGTGGCAGGTGATGGGTGGGTAGTGAAGTCTTTGATGAATGGTATTTCCCACTCTTCCTGTAAGGGGACCCCTTGCAGAGCTGAAGCTAGATAATGTGGCGGGATAAACGCGTGTTCTTTTTTGACAAGCCGGACGAAAATAGCTTTGCTGTGGTCTTGTTCGCGCAGTTCCACACGACCTTCAAGGTACGCAGGGAGCATTTCAGCAAGAACTTCGGCACCTTTTTCAAAAAGCCGAGCTCGTAGACTTCCCGTCGTATCGTCGGGTTTAATATCTTCAGTAAATTGCGCGAGAATTGGCCCATGGTCATGTTTTTCATCCATACGGATTATCGTGGCTCCAGTTTGTCTGTCTCCTGCAACAATTGCTGCTTGAACAGGAGATGTACCGCGGTACTTAGGAAGAAGGGAGGGATGGAGGTTTAGCATTCCAACTGGCGAGAGATCAAGTACTTCTTGGGGAATGATATTCCCATATGCGGCGAGGATTCCTATATCGATGTTAGATGCTAGATGTTTAATGTTAGATACAAATTCCTCGTCGGATTTCTCAGGGGCTAATACTCTTATTTCATGAGACTGCGCCCATTGTTTGACTGGAGAAGGTGCCAAGATTTGTTTCCTACCAACCGGTTTATCGGGTTGGGTAACAACAGCAACAATCTCATAGTTTGCACCATACAGAGCTTCGAGGATAGGAATAACGTAGTCTGGTGTGCCGAAGAAAAGAATTTTTAATTTTAAATTTTTAATTTTCATTGAATTTTTAAATTTTTAATTTTCAAAATTGAGTCATTGAGATTTGATTGTAAATTGTAAATTGGGAATTGAAAATTTTTACGGAAGTTCTACTTCCGTCCACTCACTATCTTTCCATTGATACAATTTTCGTCCTTGTTCAAGTAAGCGATCAACAAAAAGGATGCCGTTTAGATGATCAACTTCATGTTGGATGATTTGAGCAGGTAAGCCGCTGAAGGTTTGAGTTTTGGTTATTAGGTTACTAGGTTGTTGGGTGGTTAGGGTTTGATAGCGTACTTTTATCTTTGTGGCTCGTTGCACAGGGCCATAGTAGTGGGGTAAAGATAAACAGCCTTCCATAATGTATTCGGGTTCGTCCCGATTTTCGTCGGGACTCAGGGTAAACTGTTCGGAGCGTTTTTTACCACGAGTAGCTTGCCCTGAGGAGTGAAGCGACGAACGGGGGTCATTTGTTTCCTCTGATTTCCAGACAATTTCCGGGTTAATAAATGGGGTAACGTTCTTACCCGATTTAATTATAAATAACCTAAAATCCTTGCCAACTTGAGGAGCAGCAAGCCCGACTCCCACTGGGTCTTTTTGAACTTTAAGTGTATCGGATAAGTCAGCAATAAGCCGTTCAACTTTGCGATCGAACGTAATAACTGATTTGGATTTTCGCCGCAATAATGGGTTTTGAACAGATAAAATTTTCTGGACTGCCATAAGTTTCTAATTTTAACAGTTTCCAGTTCTTTAGCCAAGGAGAATTACACTTGAAGTGATAATTTCTAGTTACTATTTAATTTCCCACTCTCTCAGTTTATCTATTACTTCTTTATCATCACTGCTTATATTTTCAAGAATAAATTTAAGTGCGTCACGTGCTTTATCATTTTCCCTCCGCCTCGACTCGTCGTTTTCGGCGAGACGGGCTTTTTTCCAATACGCCTGTCCCAATGAGAACCATGCATCCCGGTACAATGGGCGAAGCTCCGTTGCAGCAGAGAGGTGAGTAATTGCTTGTTCTAGTTCTCCTATTTGTAGATAAAGAAAACCAAGGTTGTAGGCAATTTTTGGTTCGGTTGGGGCAAGCGCGCGAGCTTGCTCAAGAGTTTGTGCAGCGCGCGAGAAATTGGTGGGGTCAACCGTCGCGAGGCGAACAAAGACACTTGAGCGAGTCCTCAGGAAATTGAGGTTGCGAGGTGAGGTGGCAATTGCACGGTCTGATGCCTCTTGGGCGAGCGTCGCAAATTGTGTAGTTGTGGTTGTATCTTGCGAAGGGAAGAGAAGTACAAGGGCCGAAAGCACATCGGAGAGTTCATTATGGTAGAGGGGTTCTGAAGGACGGAGTGTGTTAGCTTCTCGAACATCGGCCAGCGCAGAAAGGTATTCGTTTTTGTTCACAGAACGTTCTGCTCGGGCATAGCGAATATCGGCAAGGTAGTACTGCGTAAGGCGCAGTAAAAGGTAACAGGTAACAAGTAACACTAGTGAAATAAAAATAATTTTTAGGTAATTGGGTTTCTGGGTTGCTAGGTTACTAGGTTTTTTACTATCACCCATCTGCCTACTGCCCCAGTTACCCATTACCCCAACAATTGCAGGATACAAAAAGAACTGAAGTTGTACTGGGACAACAGAAAAGCCGAAGAAGTTAGTTACTAAGATACTCGCCCAGCCTGCGGCTAGGGCAAGAATTATCAATTTTGAACCTGTTTGTAAATTGTAAATTGTAAATTGTAAATTTTTTACAAGTAGAACAACTATTGAACCGATTAAGAAAAAGTATGCTCCTAAACCAACAACTCCAGTATTCGCTAAATAATTAAGGTATTCATTATGTGCTTTGTTATAGAGATAGTCCCATTCAGAGGTGAGATTATGTTCGGGTGGACGAAACTGATAATAGGAGTAAGCAAATGTTTCAGGACCGGTTCCTAAAATCGGGTAATGTCGCCAAACTTGTATTGCTCCTTTCCAGACAATACAGCGAATATCACCTGAGGGGGTGATATCTTGTTTGAATATTACCGTGGTGCTTGAGAATATGAGAGAAGTGCAGTAACGAAGTGACTGAAGTGCGTCGCGTGCTCTCTGAGTTGAGCTAAAAGCAATAAGGAGAACGACACCAGAGGCGGCACCAATAAGAAGCCACTGTTTCTTTTTTGCTATCCAACCATATCCTAGCGCAAATATGAGAAGTGCAGCTCCTAATCCAAGAATTCCTGAAGCACTATTGGCAAAGATGAGAGCTAGTAGAAAGATGAAACTAAGTAATAAGTAATAAGTAATATTTATGATTTTTCTTTTTGAATTTTTCTCATTATTACTTATTAAATAATCCTTAATACTTAAAAACGCCAATGCCCACCCTATTGGTATGAGCGCGACTAACCATGCTGCTAACCAGTTTGGTTGACCGAGGGTTGAGAAGATTCGAACTGTCGGTACAAATTGAGCCGTCCAACAATTATCATTCAGTCCATAACCGAAGACAAAACAGGTCGGGTCGTACCCAAAATGGGCGGGGATGCCCCAAAGGGCAACAAGCAAGCCAGTGATTAGTGATAAGTGAATAGTGAATAGTGATTTTTTGAAATCCATGTTGGAGACGAAAGTCCAATATAAAAGCGCATAGGAAACATTTGATAACAAACCCCCGTTAAAGCGAGAATAATAACCCCAAAAAGAGGTATGTCTATCAATTGAAACGAAGTATGAAAGAAATTGAGAAACTAAGAAAATTAAAAGGGGAATATCAAGAAAGGTGCGACGAAACAAAAATTTGCCATTCGCTATCATGCGAATAATCCATGCACCCGCAATCACTATGGTTATAGCCCACACAAAAAACATCTTGGGCAGCTCAAAAATCTCCGAGTTTGCCTGGTTCATTAAAAATGGAGTAATAAAAACGAGGGCATAAAAAGAGATTTCGATTATTTTGAGCGGTAGCGAGAAACAAGCTCTGCTTACTTTCTGGGAAATTCTATCTATTTGTTCTTTTAGCATAACTTTTTCAAGCTCAAGTTTCTTGTGTTTTTACAATTCCTAAACTTTCAACAGTAGAAGTCGTGGTAAATTTATATTTACTAAACCCAATCCTTTCTGATTCTTCTAAGGGTTGTGCAAATTCTGCATGCATTCCCTTTTTAAGTTGATGTACGATAATTGATGTGCCTCCCAAAGTTGATCCTCTAACTTGTATGTGTGTGGGCTCGGGGAATACCCCGCCTTTTATCACACCTTCACATGATTTATTTTCTTCCTTATTTGCAGGAGACTGGACATTTATTGCGTAAATAGAGTTTCTTGTTCTTAGAACAATGAAGTCTCCAGGATTTACAGAGGCGAGATCAATCCCTTCTTGATTTTCAGCTATTTCAACCAATTTCTGCAAATCGAAACTAAGGTGTTCTTTGCCTTCAGCTTGGTCCTCTCCCATATTTTTAATTGTAACATTTGAGGCTTTCGAAATCCCCTCCATTTTTCTCTCGACCTATGATATGCTACGTACGCGTTGCGTAAACTCAAAACTCCCGCCAACGGCGAGGCTCGCCAAAGGCGGCAAATGTCAAAACTCAAAAGTATAAAACAACATGTTTAACAGATTATTTGGTTTATTCTCTCATGATGTGGGTATAGACTTAGGTACAGCTAATACGTTAATTCTTGTTCGCGGTAAGGGAATTGTGATACGAGAACCTTCGGTGGTTGCCCGACACAAAAAAACAAAGGAAATCTTGGAAATTGGTGAGCGGGCACGGCGAATGTTAGGGAAAACTCCGCCTACCATAGAAGCAATACGGCCTCTTCGGGAAGGGGTGATTGCTGACTTTGATGCAACAGTTTCGATGCTTTCTTACTTCATAAGACGAGTACACGAAAGTCCCGGAGTCTTCCCCAAAGTTCCCAAACCACGAGTCGTAATTGGTATTCCCTCCGGAGTGACAGAAGTTGAACGCCGTGCAGTTGCCGAGGCAGCGCTGTCTGCTGGGGCACGGGAGGCGTTATTGATTGAGGAGCCGTTGGCGGCGGCGCTTGGCGCGGGTCTTCCCGTGACCGGCTCCGTCGGTTCTTTGATTGTGGATATTGGTGCAGGAACGACCGAAATTGCTGTTATTTCGTTGGGGGGCATTGTGCTTGGAAAGTCGGTTAGAGTGGCGGGGGACAAGATTGATCAAGTTATTCAAAGTTACTTTCGACTTAAATATTCGCTCCTTTTAGGAGAAACAACCGCTGAGCTTGTCAAGATTGAGACTGCGGCTGCCGTTCCTCAAAAGATAGAGAGGTTAACGGTGGTGCGTGGTCGAGATTTGGAGACAGGGTTACCCCGGAGCATCAGGATTTCGAGTGCGGAAGTGAGAGAGGCAGTGTTACCAATTTTCCAGCAAATCTTAGGCGCGATTGAGGAGATTTTAGAAGAAACGCCGCCTGAACTTATTGCTGATATTGGCGAGAGTGGAATCGTACTGGCAGGGGGAGGGGCACTTACTCCCGGTATTGACCAGTTGTTTTCAGAAAACTTAAAAATGCCGGTCACGATAACAGAGGATCCCTTAACTGCGGTCGTGCGTGGTACTGGTCATCTTCTCGAAGACAATGTGCTTGCCTCTCGGGTGCGCTTAACGAGAGGGAGATAGCTCTTGCGAAGCTCTTACAAACTCTGTTTACAAGCTTCGCTTATGAAGGAGAGAAATAGCGGGTGAGGATGCAAGGGGCGAGAGCGAAGCTCTGGATGGAATTGAGTGCCGACAAAGAAGGGATGATCGCGAAGTTCAATAATCTCCACCAATTTTCCGTCAGGAGTAGTTCCTGAAACAACCAGCCCATTTGTTAAAAACTTTTCTAAAAATTCATTATTAAATTCATAGCGATGGCGGTGTCGTTCGTTAATAATTGAGGAGTGATATCCTGCATCTTTATACGCTTTAGCAACTTTTGCTCCCGCTTTGAGCTTGCACGGCCAGCTACCGAGCCTCATTGTTCCTCCGTATTCTCGAGCGAGGAGCTTCTTCTTCTGGTCAGGCATAATGTGGATAATTGGATACTTTGTTTGTGGGTTAATCTCTGTTGAATTAGCACCTGTTAACTTGAGTACATGCCTCGCATACTCGACGCATGCAAGTTGCATTCCAAAGCATAAACCAAGATAGGGAACTCTATTCTCACGGCAATACTGAATCGTTTTGATTTTCCCTTCAATATCCCGAGAGCCAAATCCACCCGGTACAATAATTCCATCAAGCTCTTCGAGCGACTTCGTACCATGTTTAAGAATATCAGCAGAATCGACCCACGTTATCAGGGGTTGAACCTCTAAACTGCCTGAGGCATGTTTTATTGATTCAATGACTGAGATATATGAATCAGCGAGTACAAAATCTCCTGTTGCAAAATATTTTCCGACAATACCGATTTTAACTGGGCGAGTTGCTCCCTTTGCCTTGTCAACCCACGTTTTCCACATCCTTAAATCACGCCTCCCTTTGGGAAGCTGTAAGCTTTTAAGAATTTTGTCAGTTAGTCCCTCTTTCTCAAAATTAATAGGAACATCGTAGATAAAATCTACATCAGGTGCTGAGATAATACTTTCAGTTGGTACGCCTGTTCCAAGCGCGAGTTTCTCACGACGCAGGTCATCGAGCGGTTGTTCGCTTCGTGCCAAAATAAAATCTGGTTGAATACCAACTGAGTTAAGGAGACGAACAGAAAGCTGAGCGGGTTTTGATTTCATTTCGCCAATACTTGGAGGAATGGGCAAGTAGGTGACGTGAACGTGGATGACATCGTGGGGATGACGGACTTTGAGGATTCGGTTGGCTTCCATAAAAAGCGCATTTTGATACTCGCCAACCGTTCCCCCGATCTCACATATGACTACATCAGCCCCTCGTGCCTTACCCGCTTGAAAGAGTCGGCTGATAATCTCCTCGGGAACATGGGGAACAATTTCAACACACTTTCCCTCATACTCAAACGACCGCTCACGCTGGATAACTGAGAGGTAAATTTGACCATTGGTTGCGTAATTATAGCGATCCATAGACTCATTTAAGAATCGTTCGTAATGCCCTAAATCTTGATCACATTCGGTTCCATCATCAAGTACAAACACCTCTCCATGCACAATCGGATTCATTGTACCTGCATCAACATTCAAATATGGATCAAATTTAATAGGGGAAACTTTGATGCCCCGGGATTTTAAGAGGAGTGATAGTGAGGCGGTGGCAATTCCTTTTCCAATTCCTGATATGACCCCTCCGGAAACAAAGATAAACTTCATTATGGGCGGGAGCGACGCTTAGATTTTCAGGGGCCCTCTTCTTTTATATAAGGAAATGTATGAGCCGTCAAGAGGTAATTCAATCTCAAGAAACAAAAAGGTAACCTGCCCGCAGATGCTATGCATCAAGCGTTGCAGGCGGGGTGGTACAATTGGGTGAAATGGGAGATACGTTGCATACATCTCTCTGGCCGAGATTCTTTTTTACTGGACTTGCCTCCCTCTCTTTTCTTGTCCTCTTGGCGCGCTTAGTTGATGTGTCGCTTATTCGTGGAGGGTACTATCAAACATTAGCACAACAAAATAGAATCCGAGCACTACCTGTTTACGCGCCACGAGGTTTGCTATTCGATAGAACGGGAGCTGCGTTTGTGGAAAATGAGGAAACCAAAAGAGTAGCGCGGTTTGAGCAAGGCAAACCAGTGGAGTTTACCGACAAAGAGGAAGCAACACACGAAACAGAAGTGGTCATACCTTCATGGAAGAGGGTATATCCGCTCGGGGAGGCGGTGGCTCATATCGTAGGGTATATTGGGCAAGTTTCAAAAGATGAGGTAGGAGAAAAGGGGTGTCTCCGACCCGGAGGAGGTGTCTCCGACCCGGAGGGTCAGGGGAGCGTCTATGAGTTGGGTGATTTGGTAGGAAGGATGGGGGCGGAGAAGGCATTTGATTGCCAGTTGCGGGGGAAGAATGGAGAAGAGTTGGTTGAAGTGGATGCGAAGGGTAATAAGGTTCGAGTCCTCGGGCGCCGAGAGCCGGAAAAGGGACAAGATATTATCCTTTCTCTTGATGCGGGGCTCCAAAAAGCGGCGCGTAGCGCCTTAGGTGAAAAAAGGGGTGCGATCGTTGCACTCTCACCCCGTACCGGTGAAGTACTTGCGCTTGTTTCCTCACCAACATTCAACCCAGACACTATTTCTGTAGATTACCCAAAACTTTCGACCGATCCCAATATACCTCTTTTCAATCGTGCACTCGGCGGGGCATATCCTCCCGGGTCTACCTTCAAAATAGTGACAGCTGCAGCAGGGCTTGAGGAAGGAAAAATTGATGAGCGAACAACTTTTGTTGATCCGGGAGTATTGGAAGTGGGCGGACAAAAATTTGCGAATTGGTACTTTACCCAATATGGAAAGACAGAAGGCGAGATTAACCTTGTTCGTGCTATCACTCGCTCAACCGATACTTTTTTCTATAAAGTAGGAGAGTGGGTAGGAGTTGATAAACTATCTGACTGGGCCAATAAGTTTGGTTTGGGTGAGAAAACTGAAATAGGGTTGGGTGGCGAGACTGCTGGTCTTGTTCCATCACCTTCCTGGAAAGAAAGAGTAAAGGGAGAACGGTGGTTTTTGGGGAACACGTATCACTTGAGTATTGGGCAAGCGGATTTAACTGCAAGCCCTTTGCAGATTACAAGGATGACGGCAGTGATTGCAAATGGAGGGAAGTTGTGTAAACCGACGATCCAGTCACTAGTTACTAGTCACCAGTCACCAGCCTGCAATGATGTGGGGTTATCACAAGAAACGATTAACTTAATTTCACAAGGAATGATTGGTGCATGTAGTCCGGGTGGAACTGCATTTCCTCTCTTTGATTTTAAGGTAAAGAGTGAACATGAACCCGCGGATGCACCGCCGCGAGAGATTCAGGTTGCGTGCAAAACCGGAACTGCTCAGTTCGGAGATCCCCAGGATAGAACTCATGCCTGGCTCACTGCCTTTGCGCCTGCGCCAAGCGTCCTGAGCGCAGTCGAAGGGCAACCTGAAATTGTAGTAACGGCACTCATTGAAGCGGGTGGCGAAGGTTCGTATGTTGCTGCCCCGGTTGTTAAACAAGTTCTTGAGGAGTGGTTTAGCAGGTAATAGCAGGTGTTGTATAGTGAAAATAATGACTGAAAGAGAAGCGTTGATTGCCTTGTGTGCCTTTGTTCCGTTTGGGCCGGCACGGATTAAACTTTTTCTTGAATATTTTGGGAGTGCAAGAGAAACGTGGAAGGCCGAAACTCGCCGGTTTAAAGAAATAGGGGTGAGTGATAAGCTGGTAAGCGAGTTTAGCGAGTGGAGACGCCACTTCGACTTTTCTTCGTATTTTGCAAAGCTTGTAAAATTTGGTGTAAGTGTTGCAACAGTAACTGACAAAAATTACCCAGAAAGGCTGAGACAGACTGATGATGCGCCAATTGTTCTTTATATAAAAGGGGAGCTTAAAAACGTTGATGTATCTGTCGCTATTGTTGGTTCGCGTAAAATAACAAGTTACGGGAGGGAAGTGGCGGAGAAAATTTCTTCCGAGTTGGCAGCAGCCGGTGTTACCATTATTTCGGGATTGGCACTTGGTGTTGATGGCGTTGCACATAGAGCAGCACTTGAAGTTGGTGGGAGGACAATTGCAATTCTTGGAAATGGTCTGGACCAAATTTATCCACCCTCTCACCGTGAGCTTGCTCAAAAAGTAACAAAGCACGGCGCTCTTGTTTCCGAATATCCTCTTGGACATTCAGCACTTCCAATGAATTTCCCCTACCGCAATCGAATTATTTCAGGAATGTCGCTTGGTGTTGTTGTTATTGAGGGGACGGAGAAATCAGGGACGTTACTCACCGCATCCCATGCTGCTCGTCAGGGAAGAGAGGTATTCGCAGTCCCGGGCCCAATTACTTCACCCAACGCCGCAGCGCCGAATTTACTAATTAAACAGGGGGCAAAAGTAGTAACAGGTGTCGAGGATATACTTGAGGAGCTAGATTTAGGGCATAGGGCTAAGGGTATAATGAACAGGGAAATCCTTCCGGAAACAGAAGAAGAAAAATTGATATTTCAATTAATTGAAAACGAGCCGTTACATATAGATGAGATTGTACGTCGTGTTCGCTTTGACGCAGGAATAGTGCTTTCAACACTTACTACTATGGAACTTAAAGGAATGGTTAAAGATATTGGGGGGAATATCTATCAGGTAATTGCAATATGACAATTTGTTTTTTAGGGAATGGAAAGGCTATAATTCCCTCATGAAAGAAGCAAAAATAAGAGTTGAAAGTGATTCATTTGATATAAATAACGTTCAGAATCCAGGGCTGAAGTCCTTTCTGGCGATTCTTGATGCAGGTCTCCCCCACAATCAAATTATGACTATAGAGATAATGAACATAGCTTCTGTGTTTGATACTTCCCAAACTTCTCTTTATTCTCTTCTCTCAAAGCGTGTTGGTATTATTGAATCTTCTTCGAGTCTGCGAAACAGTAAAGGAAGGATTTCTAGAGCATATAGCAAAGGATCTGTTCTAGCACTTTTTTCGTATTTGTATGTACGGGATCAATGTTTTACTGGAGATAAAAATAATCCACGGCAAGAGGTTATTACAAGAGTACGGCAAGAGTTAGGGGAAGGTCATCCTATTGGTGGTCACTTTAGAGTAATAAGCTTCTCGGGGAATGGGAGGGTGGATGAAGGGGGTGGTGAAGAGATAAACATTTCTCCTGAACAAGAAGACGAAGCAATTACACCGACACGGGAAGATGTTAACAAGTGGTTTGGTTTGTTACAATCCTTGCCAGTGGCTGAGCGGATAAAGACTTTGAGTTTAGATAAGCTACGACGCACATTTGGAATTGATATCCCGCCTCTCAAAGCGGTCGAAGTTATCTCTTTTGGGATGGGCGTTGATAGATTTTTAGGGAAAGGCACTATTGATTATGGCGATATCACAACAGGGAGATTTAGCGAGTATATAAGGCTTTTGCGTATATATCAAGAAAAATATCCAGATTTGGCTACAGAGCAAATAGTAGAACAAGTTAAAGGAATTTCTAAAGCAAAAACATAATAATTGTTTCCCCTGGATATTTGGTTTGCCTTCTTGTTCTTGTTGACGTCTTCGAATATACTCTCGGATTATATATAATAGAGAAAGTATGAATTTAATAATTGTAGAAAGTCCAACAAAAGCTCGGACGCTTTCTCGGTTCTTGGGATCGGAGTACGACATCCAGGCGACCATGGGGCATGTGCGAGATTTGCCTAAGAGCCAACTTGGGGTTGATGTCGAGCATGACTTTACGCCCGAATATGTTGTTGTCGAAGGTAAAAAGAAAAATATTGATGGGCTGGAAAAAGCAAGTAAAACCGCTACTCAAATTTTTCTTGCTACAGACCCTGATAGGGAAGGAGAAGCAATTGCATATCATGTGGCAGAGCTTTTGAAATTAAAAAAGCACACAAGAATTGTTTTCCATGAAATTACTGATTCTGCCATCAGGTATGCTCTACAGAATTCCCGAGACATTGATATGGATTTGGTGAATGCACAACAAGCTCGGCGTGTCCTTGATAGGATTGTTGGCTACAAACTTTCACCGCTTTTATGGAGAAAAGTGAGGACTGGTTTGTCGGCTGGGCGAGTTCAGTCAGTGACGGTGCGTTTAATTGTTGATAAAGAACGAGAAATTGAAGCATTTAAAGCAGTAGAGTATTGGGAGATTTTTTGTGAGGTAAAACCCGCCGGCGATTCTTTTCTTGTAAAACTAATTCAGATTAATGGTGACAAAGCCGAAGTTAAAAACAAAGAACAAGCAAACAGTGTTGTTTCTGATTTAGAGAAAGCAGTATACCGGGTTTCCTCAGTTGAAAAAAAAGAAGTTTCGAAAGCTCCTTATCCACCATTCACTACCTCAACGATGACACAAGCCGCCGCTCGTCTTTTTTACTGGAGCGCCAAGAGGACAATGTCTATTGCACAGCGATTGTACGAAGAGGGGCTCATTACCTATCACAGAACCGATTCGACTAACTTAGCGCTAGAAGCAGTACGGAATGTGCGTGGTTTCATTGAAAAAGAATACGGAAAAGAATATCTTCCTGAAAAACCACGTTTTTATAAGACGACCTCAAAGGTTGCACAGGAAGCGCACGAAGCGATACGTCCAACGGATGTTCACGTTCAAGGAACAAAGCAAAAGGCCGATAGTTTTGGAAGAGATGCTGAAAAACTTTACAATTTAATTTGGAGACGATTTGTTGCAGGCCAAATGGAAAATGCAGTATATGACGAGACAACAATAAACGTATCAGCAAACAGTCAACAGCAAACAGTCAACAGCTATCTCCTTCAAACAAGAGGACAGGTTATAAAATTTGATGGGTGGAAAAAGATATATGGCTCCTCCGATAAAGAATCAGAACCACAACTTCCAGACGTCAAAGAAAATGAACCACTTACATTAATTAAAATAGATCCTCAACAGAAATTTACACAACCTCCTGATAGGTATACAGAGGCGACATTAATTAAAACACTCGAAAAACTCGGAATTGGTCGTCCTTCGACATACGCGCCAATTATTTCAACTATTCAAACCCGGGCGTATGTTGAAAAGAATGAAGGAAAGTTTTATCCGACACCGGTAGGGGTTGCAACCAACGACTTTCTCGTTGCCAATTTTCCTGATATTGTTGACTATAAATTTACCGCGCGCATGGAAGACGATTTGGATGAGATTGCAAATGGGAAAGTCGAGTGGGTGCCGATGATTCGCGAATTTTGGGGACCATTCGAGAAAAAGGTGGAAACAGTGGGCGAGAAAGCAAAGAGGGTTAAAATCCAAGTCGAGGAGACGGGCGAGACGTGTCCGAAGTGTAAGGAGGGAAAACAGGTAATACGCGTCGGACGATTCGGAAAGTTTTTGTCATGTTCACGATTTCCAGACTGTGACTGGAAAGAGCAATATCTTGAGAAGATTGGGATGAAATGTCCCGAGTGTGGGAAGGGCCTGCCGGCCGAAGCCTCGGCGAAGGCTGGAGATGTCATTATTAGAAAAACCAGAAAAGGTCGCCAATTCTTTGGCTGCTCCCGCTATCCCGATTGCAAATTTGCAAGCTGGAAAAAACCCCAGATTCCTTCTTGACAATGACTCGCAAAACTTGTATGAAAATAGAGACTTATGCGAGAGGAGAGATTAGGTTTTGTTCCTGAAGAAATTAGGCCACTTCTTCGGGAAATTGTACAAGAAACTATTGCTGGAATTCTCGGAGTTTCATTAACAGAGTTAAATTCTCCGGCGGGTCGAGAAGCTCTTCGCGCTTTTGTTTTTGATCAACTTAAAGAATGGTTTACCCCTGAATTTCTTTCCCTGCTATCAGAGGGTCATTCACTGCTTTCTGATAGAGCAATTGTAAAACACATGGAGAAGGGTAATGTGGTAATAGAACCATTTAAAAGAGAGAATTTAGGAACAGCAAGTTATGATATTTCACTTGGTGAGTATTTTTATCGAGAACAACGTCCAATTCCAGGTGTTAGGAGACTTTTCAATCCCTATAATCAGCGTCATGTCGAACTTGTATGGGGTGAGGTTCAAGAAGCGATACTGGCGCAGGAAGTGATGAGCGACTTTGAGCCTATTGGAGGTTGGGATGGAATTAGTCCTGATGATCGGGTAATTCTTATTGAGCCGCATGAGACAATCTTAGCCCATACGGAAGAATTCATTGGAGGAGCAGGTGGAGTAGTCACAACAATGATGAAAGCTCGTTCTTCATTTGGTCGAGTGTTTATAGAAATAGCCAAATGTGCTGGCTGGGGCGATGTTGGGTACACGAATAGATGGACAATGGAAATTACTAATAACTCACAACACTATCCAATTCCACTGGTGGTGGGAAGGAGGATAGGACAAATGGCTTTTTTTGAAGTTGATCCAATTCTCGGCATGGATTACGTGCAAACTGGCCATTATCAGCCAACTAGTGACATAGAGGAATTAAAGCGAACATGGAAGCCAGAAATGATGCTTCCTCGGTTACCGCATGACCGTGAAGCTAAGAAAGCGCGAGGAGAGATCTAAACCCAATGATCGAGCGAGGGAAGTTCATTGTTTTTGAAGGGGGGGATGGGTCAGGGAAAAGCACTCAAACAGCGAGAGTGGTTGATTATTTAAAGGAAATGGGCATGAATGCCTTTTTAACAAGAGAGCCTGGTGGTGTTCCAATAAGTGAAGAGATTAGAAGGATTCTTCTCCGTCTTCCTGACATCGTACCGTATTCTCAGTTGCTCCTTTTTTATGCGGCACGGGTAGAGTTAGTTAAACGGGTTATTTCCCCAAATCTTAACAAGGGAATAACTGTGGTCTCTGATCGTTTTTCTCCTTCTACCTTTGTATATCAGGGGTATGTTCAAGGAGTAGGGATGGATGAGATTAAACGGCTTGATGATTTCCTGGTTGATGTGAAGCCTGATGTTGTTGTGCTTCTAGACGGTGAGCCGGGTGTTCTTCAAACAAGACTTAAAAGTCGTAAGGGTGTAAAAACTGTTTTTGACAGACAAGCTTTAGAATTTCACCAAAAAGTAAGAGAAGGTTTCATTTATTTAGCACATCAAAATCCTGAGCTTTGGGAAATAGTGGATGCAAGTAATACTGAAGACGAAGTGTTTAATGATATATTGACTATTTTGAATAAACGTAAAATTCCCCCAAGGGAGGTAAACAATGTCACTTGAGCAAAGAGGAAGACGATATACATTTGATCGGCTCCCATATCAAGAGGACGTGGAGCGGTTTGCGCCGCCGTATACCCCAGAAGCGTTTACCGAAGAAGAAAAACATTATCTTCGGCCATTCTTCTCAAATGTGGATAAGCCAGTGTTTATCGTGCAGCACCTCCCTGAAGAGGTAATTGGCGCACTCTCTTCTCGTTATAGCCGCTCAACCCTAAGTTTGCGGCGCATGTTTTTAGACGAATATGCACTTCCTATGTTATATCCAGACAGACAAAGAGATTGGGGAGAGAAAGCCGAAGATGAAAAACAAGAAGCAATGATTACAAGAGGGCAGCTTCTTTCATATATCAATGCGTTAAACAGTGGAGGTATTGATGCGGTTGCTAATGTGCAACGCGCCAGACGATTTTTTGACCGTTGGCTTGCTGAGTATGGGGATGATTCGATTGCTGAGATGGGAGGTGTTCATCTTTGTTTGGAGGGATTATCGAATGTTGCGACGAAAGAAATTGAGGATAAGCGAATTGGGATTTCACCGCTTGAGAAATCTTCGCGCTATGTTTCGTTTGCCGAGAAGCGGCCTGATGGAAATTATCAATATATAGTTCCTGGTGAAATTCGCAGAACTCCTTTAGAGGATGAATATAAACAAGCTATGGATGATCTATTTGAAACCTACACAAAAATTTCCGAACCATATCTTGACTATATAAAACAGCGTTACCCGCAAGGCGATGATGAAACACGAGCATCTTTTAATAATTCAAGGTCAGCAAAGCGATTTGATGACATACGAGATTTACTTCCGTTTGCTACGCAAACAAATCTTGCACTTTTTGGAAATGGGAGAGCATTTGAAGATTTAGTAAATAGACTTATGGATCATCCGTTAGGAGAACTTCGATTTTGGGGACAAGCAATGACGGGTGAACTAGAAAAAGTAGTACCGTCGTTTGTTCGAAGATCAAAGACCGAAAGGGGCGCGCAAGTGCAAATATATAGAAGTAATATTCAAGCGTTACGCGAGGAAATGTCTGCAAAGCTTAATACAAAGAGTGAATTCTTTATGGGGCAAGACTGGGCTCAGTTGCTCTCATCAACACCCCAAGCAGATGTTGAAGTACTCTCCGCATTTTTGTTTACAGGAAGAAGCGGATTATCAATGACTGATGTAAGGGAATTAGTGGGCAAGATGAGCCTGCAAGAACGCACAGAGCAGCTTGGGCGTATTTTAGAAGAGCGAAAGCTTGGCAACCCTAATGCTGAGCGACCAGAGGTTCGTTTTAGAAAAGTTCCCCGTGCGTTTGAGAACGCTCACTACATGTTTGAACTTTGGGCGCGGGGAGGAGATTACCGAGATTTACATCGACATAGACAAAATACCCAAGAGCGTCAGCGTTTTACCACACTATGGGGTTTTGATTTAGAAAATGAAGTTTTGGAATCACCCTTTTTTGAACAAATAGGAGATGCACTATCTAAGGCAGCGGTGGTGAGCCGCGAGTTAGAATTGGGTGCGCCAGATGTTGCACAGTACGCAGTGCCTTTTGGATATTTACAACATTGGTACATGAATCTCTCGGCACGAGAGATATATTGGATGGTTGAATTAAGAACAGGACCACAAGGACGACCACATTATCGCGAGGTGTGCCAGAACATTGCGCAACAGGCGACGGAGCGTGACCCTGCAATATTTCAAGGTGTGATGACTGACTGGAACGATTATTCGCTTGCCCGCCGTGAATCAGAAAAACGAATCGAGCGAAAGTCAAATGAGCTAGGAGTAAGTAGAGACTAGAAACATCTGATATAATTACCTCAAAAGAACAAGGAGTAGTTCTCAATTTTCAATATGGAGCTGAAAGAAGCGCCTCAATTGCAAGAACTTAGTACTATTCAAAAAATAAATTTTATCCGTAGAAAGCTTGAATTTATTGACCCGAAGGATGTTTCAGAAGCATCGCTAGGCAAAAATGTGGTATGGATAAATTTATTATATCCCGCTGAAGCTCCATGGGGAGAGATTGGCAAAAAGAGGATTCCACCTCAAAAGGGAAAATTCAATGGATTTGTCAACGATAGAAGAACCGGTAAGCCTCATGAGATTATTGTTGATTTTACTACAACGACGGCCATAACTGGCGTTCAATACGCCCTATTTCCTATTTCTTCCCTTGACATTGGGATAGATAGCGAGGTTTATGTTGACTGCAGAAGATTAGCGGCAGTTCAGTCAGAGATTCCGAATATCTTTGGGATACTTGAAGAGAATAAATAATTTGCTACAATAGCCTCACTGCTTACCAGATATGGCCGGATTAGTAGAGCGATTTGCAAGTTGGCTTCCACAAATTGTTACTGAAGGCAGAGCTTCCCCTCTTCCGTTCCCCAAACATCCCGATAAGGGACCGTATTTTTTAGAAGCCTCGTTTCAGATAAGCAGAATGGAGCCTGGGGCGCAAGTGCTTTTTGCGCACCTTCTTGAAAGTGAAGAATTTGACAAAGGACTTGAGCAGTTGTCACCATTATTAAGAAGGAGGGGAACAGATCCAAGTAGGAGAGATTCTGAAAAGCATTTTGTTGGCTTCCTCTTCGAGCATCTCTCTTTTTACTTTGTTCAAACAAAACTTAAGAAAAACCAAGTTGTGTTCTCTCCTAGACAAACAGAACAACTATATGAACGGTTATATCCGGAAGATATGGTTCAGCGTGATCAATATGGCTTAAGTTTAGGGATTAAAGGTATAACCATTCCGGATGGTATTCTTCTTGAACAACACCAGGGTAAAACCTTTATTAGAGGAGTGTATGAGTATAGTCTTGCCAGACTCCCCAATACTCGTCGAAAACAAAATCAAAGAAGGTTTTATAATTCCAAAGTAAGAGTGATTGATGACCTTCTACCTATGGGAGCAAACCCGTTACGCAAACAGGTTATGGGTGAATATGTTCACCGCTTATATCCTCACTTCCCGGTAAGGATGGAAATCGACCACGAGAAATTTAATACATTCTATATCTTTCCAAGAGGAGAGAACGAAACAACAAGTACGCTTGATGAGAATATTTCAGTTGTGCCATTTTCTCGACAAGAATTCGGATTTTTTGTTAATGAACTTTTCAAAGATATAGGAAACACAGGAGATAGGGCACGAATTGAAATTTGATGAGAGTGCTATACTTTAGGAGATGGATTCGAGGCAATTCTTCATGGTGCTTCTGATAACTGTTCTGGTGCTCTCCGTCATAATTGGCATGTTTGAAGCAGGGAGGGAAATTGGGACTGTTTTATTCATCGGCCGCTAAACTTTATGAAAGGCGAACGAAGGGAGCGTGAGAATATCACCAATAAACCAATCGTCATATTAATTGGAGGAGGCTCGCGGCTTCCCGCTATTTGGGAATACACGAATACTCCTGATGCCGGTGCATATATTTCGCTTGTTGTTTCTCATAAAAAAGAAGCTTCTGGGATTCGCTTTGCACTTGAAAGAAAGATTCCAGCTATTTATTTTAATTTTGCTCAGTGGAAGGCAAAAACGGGCAAAGACCGTCCGGAATATATGGAAGCCCTAGGATTTCTTATTTCACAGAGCAACTACAAACCAGAGTTAGTTGTTGCAGCAGGATGGGACATCATTTTATTGCCAGAATTTTTACGTTACTTTAAACGCCCTGATGGATACTGCAACGTAATTAATCTTCACCCGGCTCCATTACCTAATGAAGTGGGTGCAAAAACTGTAAAGCTTTCTGATGGGACAGAGGTGCCGGTGATTAAGGGAGAAATTGATGAGGTGTTACCGCAAGTGCTTAAATTAGGAGTTAAAAAATGGGGCTCAACCGTTCATTTTTTGACAGAAAAGGTTGATGAGGGACCGGTGATTGTGAGGTCAGAAGTTGATGTTTTGCCAGATGATACGTTAGATTCACTGAAAGAACGATTACAAAAAGCAGAGGATGAACTTTTACCTCGTGCAATTTCACTTTTAGTGAAAGACAAAGTAAGGATTGAAAACGGCAGGGTAGTAATCGTGGAGTAGTACTATTCTCTTGGTTGGGGAGCTTCTTCCTTTAATTTACGTCTTGCCTCTTCCATTAAATCCTACACTTTTAGGATTACTTTTGTACGGAGACCCGCATCGTGAAGAGCCCATACCCAGATACTATCAGTAGAAACTTCTGAAGTGTATTTTGCATCTCGGAAAGCTTCATCTACTTGTGACTTTTCTTGGGGGTTATCTACTTGCTCCAAAAATGATGAGACTCTATCAGATCTCATTTCAGCCAGCTTTATTTTCCCGTTGAGCTCTTCCATCCTGATAGTGAATTGTTGGTGGGCTTCTTCGTCTTCCATGCCTTTTAATTACTATAGCCTATTCTTATTGTGTTTGCAAGTGATTCTTGATAAGCAAAGCTTGTCACTTACTGACGCTCGTGATAAGCAGAGCTTGTCACTTACTGACGCTCGTGATAGAATGTTGGATATGGCAACAAAGAAGAAAGTATCACCGGAGGGAAGGGTATTACAGGTACCACGGGAAGAAAAACAAGAAGAGACAAAAGCTCGTGGGTCCCTTGACGTTACATTAGAGGAACTTCTTGAGGCGGGAGCACATTTCGGGCACCGAGCTGACCGCTGGCATCCTAAAAGTGCGCCCTATCTTTTTGGTGTTCGCGAGGGAGTGCACATCTTTGATTTAGAAAAAACCCGCGATGCGCTCCTTGCAGCTCAAGAAGAACTTAAAAGTCGTGCGGAAAAAGGACAAACATTTCTTTTTGTGGGGACAAAACAACAAGCTCAAGAAGTGATGAGAAAAACAGCACAAGAACTTGATATGCCCTACATCGTTGACCGATGGATTGGAGGGTTTTTTACAAACTTCGAACAGATGAAGAGGAGTCTTAGTAAACTCGCCAAGATGAAGCAAGAACAGGAAGCAGGCGAATACAAAAAGTTCACCAAAAAAGAACAGCTTCTCCTGTCAAGAGAGATTTCACATCTTGAGCGGCTGTTTGGTGGTGTTGCAACCATCACTAAATTACCCGACATGGTTATAATTGTTGATACTAATCGCGAGAAAACAGCAGTTGAAGAGGCACGTAAAATGGGTGTGCCAATTTTGGCAATTGTTGACTCAAACAGCGACCCAACTTTGGTTGACTATCCAATTCCCGCAAATGATGACTCGATAAAGAGTGTTGAGTATATTGTTGGCAAATTGGGACAAGCAATTGCCGAAGGTAAAAAGAAAGCAAAAATTAAAGATCAAAAATCAAAATTAGAGGAAAAAGTAGAGCAGGCCCCTGTAGCTGCCTGAGCCTGCTATCGATATATTCATATATGAAGATTGATATAGAGAAAATTAAAGAACTCCGGGGGAAAACTGGAGTTTCGATTGGGGAATGTCGAGCAGCGCTTGAGCGGGCCAATGGTGATATTGACAAAGCCCTTGGGCTTCTTAAAGTTCGGGGTGTTGAGATTGCAGAAAAAAAAGCTGCTAGAGCGGTGGGTGCTGGAATTATTGAGACCTATATTCATGCAGGGCGAGTCGGAACAATGATTGAGTTAGCATGCGAGACCGACTTTGTAGCACGAACCGATGATTTTAAAAATTTGGCTCATGAGCTTGCAATGCAGGTTGCCTCAATGGATCCGAAAGATGTTGAAGAATTGGAAGGGCAAGAGTACATCCGCGACCCCTCGCTAAAAGTAAAAGATTTAGTAACCAATGCAATTGCTAAAATTGGCGAGAATATTAAAATCGTGCGTTTTATACGATTTGAGTTGGGGCAAGCTTAGGTATGGAAGAACCAGAGATACGAAAGAAAATGGAAGAGGTGGTACAACTTGTGAGAGGAGATATTGCATCTATCAGGAGCGGACGTGCAACTCCCGGAATAGTGCAAGATATCGTTGTCACGACTTACGGCGGGACAACAAAGTTAAAAATTGTTGAGCTGGCAAGCATAACAACTCCTGACCCTCGTACTATTGTTATTTCTCCTTGGGACAAAACGACAATTTCGGATATTAAGCGGGCAATTGATGAACATAATATTGGAATTTCTCCAGTGATGACGGAGGATGCACTACGTGTGAACTTGCCACCAATGACAGCCGAGGATAGGGGCAATTTCGTACGACTCCTTCATCAAAAACTAGAAAATGGACGGATTATGGTACGGCGAGCGAGAGCTGATGCAATGGAAGAAGTACGGGCAGCCGCTGACCGCAAAGAATTCGGAGAAGATGAGAAGTTCTTGCGTGAGGAACGGGTACAGAAGCTGACTGATGAATATATTGGTAAGATAGATGAGCTTGGAAAGCAGAAAGAGGAAGAGCTCCTTTCTGTCTAATTCCCAATTTTTAATTTTTAATTTTCATTCAATTTCCAATTTTAAAATTTTCAAATATAATTGATTCATTGAAAATTCATTGTAAATTGAAAATTGTTACTTGAAAATTTCTAGGACAAATGACTTTACTTATTTTTTTACTTATTCTCTCAATCTTAGTTCTCGTTCACGAGTTCGGGCATTTTATTGTGGCGAAATTATCTGGGGTTAAGGTCGAGGAGTTTGGCATTGGCTTTCCTCCCCGTATTTTCTCTATTAAATATGGCGAGACCGTATATTCAATAAATGCGCTCTTTTTTGGTGGGTTTGTGAGGCTTTATGGAGAGGAACAAGCTGTGCAAAAAGATGCACAACGAGCTTTTTCCAGCAAGTCGAAAAAGACCCGAGCTGCGATTATTACTGCTGGCGTTGTGATGAATCTCCTCTTAGCAATTATTGCATTTTCCGTTCTTTACAGTATTGTTGGCATACAAAGACCACTGGGCTTTGTCCGGGTCGAGGAAATAGCTTCTGACTCTCCAGCAGAAATTGCGAACTTCTCGCCAGAAGATGCAGTAGTGTCTGTAAATGAAAAAAAAGTAACTTCATACAGAGAATTTATTCAATTAATTGAAGACAAGAAAGGAAAGGAAGTGACTGTCGAGTTGAGAGGAAAAAGTGGGGAAACAAGAATTGTAAAAGTAACACCTCGAGAGAACCCCCCCGAAAATGAGGGACCGCTGGGCGTTGCAATAACCGATACAGAAATTTATTTCCCCCCTCTTTGGCAGCGACCGTTATGGGGAACGGTATATGGATTAAAAGAAGCGGTTTTTTGGGGGAAACAGATAGTCATTGGCATAGGAACTGTTTTTGCCAGTCTTATTACTCAACAAAAAGTTCCAGAAGGGATAGCTGGGCCGGTGGGGATATTCCAACTTACTGGTGGAGTTGCCCAACAAGGTGCTTTGGCACTCCTTCATTTTCTTGGTGTGCTCTCTATCAATTTAGGAATTCTTAATATCGTACCATTTCCTGCACTTGATGGAGGACGGTTGTTGTTTGTAGGTATTGAAGCGGTTTTTCGTGGCCGAGCCCGAGCAATAATTCCCAACGTCGAACGAGTAACAAATATGATAGGGTTTGGGTTGCTTATTGCACTTCTTGTCGCCATCACTCTTCAAGACATCAGAAGAATTTTGGGACAATGAAGAAAAATTAGATTACCTACAATCTCATCGAGCCTATCAAATGATTTGGCAAAGTTGTTTTCTAACTTATTCAGCCGAGTAATGACTTCTTTCTGAAATTCCTTAAATTCACCTTTGGTCACAAAAACTTTACCTAGTCTTGTAGCTATATGCTCGATGTCTTGTGTCGTGAGTGTTCTCTTGATTGCCATGTTTATATTAAAATTGAATAGTGTTTTATTGTCAAGGTAGATAATTAATGCTAAACTTTCTTTATATTAACTATGAGATACTCGCAACTTTTCGGTAAGACAAAGCGAGAAGCTCCAAAAGATGAAGTTGCAGTAAATGCAAAGCTTCTCCTTCGCGGTGGGTTTATTGATAAACTTATGGCTGGTTCTTACACTCTACTTCCACTCGGTAAAAGTGTAGAGGCTAAAATCCAAGAAATTGTTCGTAAGGGAATGAACGCAACGGGAGCACAAGAGATCCTAATGCCGCTTTTGCACCCTAAAGAAATTTGGAATGAAACCGGAAGATGGGATAGTGCGCGAGAAGTGATGTATCAATTCAAAAAAGATAATAAAGAGTACGCCCTCTCATTTACTCACGAAGAAATAGTACTGGACCTTATCCGAAAACACGCATCAAGCTATAAGGATTATCCGATAAAAATATACCATTTTTCAACTAAATTCCGAGACGAACCGCGTGCTAGGTCGGGAATTCTGCGAGGCAGAGAATTTTTAATGAAGGATCTTTACAGTGCCCATACAACAGAGGAAGATATGAACAAATACTACTGGGAAGTTGCGGAAGCGTACAAGAAGATTTTTAAGAGAATTGGATTTGAGGTAAAAGTTACTGAATCTGGAGGGGGAGTTTTTACCGAAGAAAATACTCATGAGTTTCAGGTTTTAAACGAAGGAGGAGAAGATACAATTTTTTATTGCGACAATTGTGAATTTGCCCAGAACAAGGAAATTGCCGAGGTGCGAGAAGGTAATGCGTGTACAAACTGCAAGGAAGGAAAGATACAAATGGGTAAGTCAATAGAAGTCGGAAATATTTTCCGCTTTTGGACAAGCTATAGTGAGAAGATGAGTGTAACACTTACTGGTGAGAAAGGAGAAAAGCGTTATCCGTATTTTGCAAGTTATGGTATAGGAGTGACGCGACTTATCGGAACATTGGTAGAATTATTCCATGATGAGCGAGGAATTATTTGGCCAAAGGAAGTTGCACCTTATGAATGCCACTTGGTGGCAGTAAGCAATGAGCAAAACGCAATAAGTAATAAAACAGATGATGTGTATGAAATGCTGAATAAAGCCGGCGTGGAAGTTTTGTATGATGATAGAAAGGATGTGTCTGCTGGTGAAAAATTTGCGGATGCAGATTTAGTGGGAGTCCCTGTTCGGCTTGTGGTTTCCGAGCAGACCGGCGATAAGGTGGAATGGAAAAAGCGAGATAGTGATAAAGCTGAGCTTATTTCTCTTGAGGAGGCTATTGAGCGGTTGAAGGAGTAATTATGCCTTTTCTATTCCTTACCCAAAATGTCAAGAAAGCAGCTGGTACGGTTGCCAATTCCCATCGTGGTCTTCCCCTAAGATTTTCAACCATTATATTTAGTGACCAGATAAAAATGGCTGCAGAAATAGTTTTAATGAGCGTTTCAATAAATGAGCTTTTGTAGATTTGTAGAGTGAAGTTTGGATGTTCTTTTTGAATTCTCCCATCAATAACCGCAGAATTTATCGAGGCAATAATCGCATCATTTATTCTATCGATTGAGACATTAGGTTTATTTTCTCCTAATGGAATAATAGTTGGCCAGCCACGAGAATCCATAACCGGAATCTTTATAAAATCTTCTCTACTTAAATTCCCATCCCTAATTATGAGGGGTGTTTTTGGACGACCGATGATTCTAATTAGCCGTTGGATAATTTCTGGGTTGAAATTAACATCTGAGTAAAAATTACCACTGTACTCGTATCTAATAGGAAAGAGAGAAGGATTATTAATCTCTTCAGGAGAAGAACCAGGAACTTCAGGAGGTCTCATTGCCCACTTTTTATCATAGTGAGATGGGTAAAATCAAATAAGTTCTTTTGGGGTATTGCGGACCTTGACATCCTGTAGTACAGTAGAGGTACGAAACGCGAGTGCTGCCCACCCACCTTATGGCGAGGTAGGCACTTTTGATGTGCCATGACCAAAAAACACGTCGTTGTCATAGGCGGAGGAACAGGGACATACCAGGTATTGGTCGGCCTCAAGCAGTATCCACAACTCGAACTCTCTGCAGTTGTCGCAATGTCTGATTCCGGCGGCTCATCGGGGCGGCTCCGAACGGAGTTTGGTATGCTCCCACCGGGAGATATTCGGCGGGCACTCCTTGCGCTTTCCTCCTTGCCCATCCGCGAGAAAACACTCGAACGATTATTTGATTTTCGTTTTAAAAACGGGAAGGAGCTGCGAGGCCACTCGTTGGGAAATATCTTTTTGGCAGCATTGACCCAAATCACAGGTAGTCCAGAAAAAGCAATTGCAGAAGCCGAGCGGATTTTAGCCGTTTCCGGTCGAGTTTTGCCCGTGACGTTGGACAATACTCATTTATGTGCAGTGCTTGCGGATGGTTCACGAATAGTAGGGGAGCGGCGTATTGATATTCGAGAAGAAAAGCCGAAAGTACCAATTAAAAAGGTATATCTTCGACCCAAGGCACGAGTGTTCTCTCAAGCGCGTGATGCGATTTTAAAAGCAGACCTCATAGTTTTGGGTCCAGGCGATCTTTATACAAGCATTATTCCAAATCTACTGGTTTCGGGTGTGACTCACGCGATTGCCAAATCTCGTGGGAAGATTATATTTGTTGTTAATTTAATGACTAAACATGGAGAGACTGACAACTTTACTACATCAGAATTTGTAAAGGAGATAAAGTGTTACCTCGATGGAGCGGCTCGTAAGCTTTCCTGTGTCATAGTTAACGACAGTTTACCTAAAGGGAAAATTCTCTCTTGGTATAAAAGATTTAAAGCCCAACCAGTCAAAGACGACCTCCAGTCCAGACCTCCGGTTCGGAGAACCTCAAGGTTCGGAGAGGGACTTTCTGGTCCGGCGGACCTCAATGGGACGCTATCGTTTCAAACACTACGTGGGAATTTTGTAGAAAACGGTATTGACACGACCCACCTTATCCGTCATAGTCCCCAAAAATTAGCAAAAACTTTGATAAAACTTCTCTAATTAAGCTTGTCGAGGAATAACGAGTTGATTTCCGAGCGTAAATTTCCGACTTGTTGGGTTTTTAAAAAGGAGATATACTGTATAGTTGGATGGAAGAATGTGTATTCTGCAAAATTATAAAGAAAGAAATTCCAGCAGAATTTTTGTACGAGGGAGAGCGTGTTATAGCGTTTCCTGACGTTAAACCCGCAGCGTATGTGCATATTCTGATTGTCCCAAAAGAGCACATTCCGACCTTTACCGACATACAGGATAACCACAAAGAAGTGATTTCTGAGATGATTAGCGTTGCGCAACAACTTATAAAAGAAAAAGGGGTAGAAAAAAAATACAGAATGACATTTAATGGAGGAGTATTTCAACATGTTCCCCATCTCCATTGGCACTTGCTCGGAGGAGAATGGGTGAGGGATGTTGGCTGAATAAGGGAGGTGGAGATGTAAAAAGACAATGACCATTGTCAAAAAAGAGCCGGGAGAATCGGATGAGAAACTTATTGCCAAATTTAGAAAAAAGGTTGCCGAATCAGGGATACTGCTCGAACTGAAAAAGAGAGAACGGTATATTAAGCCATCTCGAGAACGGTACGAGCGAGAGAGGATGCTGCGGAAAACCAGAAGGAGGATATGAAGAGGCATGAACCAAAGCAAAGTTCGGAGAACGTGCGAGCAACCAATGTGGGGCGCGGTTGGTATGTCGCACATCGTCCCCAACAAGTTTCTGAACTTGACCAGGAACAGGTAAGAGAAGCACTTCTGTTTTTTATAAAACGTGGCTCTGTTCCTCACGCTCTTCTTTTTGCGGGACCAAAGGGAACAGGTAAAACTTCAGCCGCTCGCCTTATTGCCAAAATTCTTAATTGCGAGAATACGCCAGCTGGGGGACTTGCTGAACCATGCAACCAATGCACGAGTTGCATAGAAATTACTAATGGGACATCGCTCGCCGTGGTTGAACTGGATGGAGCATCTCATCGGGGGATTGAAGATATCCGTTCATTACGGGATGCAGTCAAGCTTGCACCGGCTGGGGGACGCACAAAAGTTTACATTATTGACGAAGCGCACATGCTAACGACTGAAGCGTTTAATGCATTGCTTAAAACATTGGAAGAGCCACCACCTAATGTTGTATTTATTCTTGCAACCACAGAAGTACACAAAATTCCTGAAACCATTAAATCTCGGGCGGTAACAGTTCACTTTGGTCAAGCAACTAAAATGGAAGTTTTACGTGCACTGACACGGGTGGCACAACACGAGAAAGTAGAAGTAGAGCATGAGGTGCTTGAAATGATTACGCAGTATTGTGAAGGAAGTTTCAGGGATGCGATAAAATTTTTGGAACAAATAGCAGGTGAGGGGAAAGTGAAGCGGGGAGTAGCCATAGCATTTTTTTCTCAAAATCTTAGCAATCCACGCACCTTTCTTGAATTTCTTATTAAGAGAGATGAGAAAGGGTTACTCTCTCAGATCGAAGAATTGGCACATCGCGGCGTAAACATGAGACAGTTTACCGTTCAATTAATTGAAATATTACGAAGTGGACTTTTGGCGAAACATGGACTAGGCAGCGAAGAAGATATTAAAATGCCTCAGCAAGATTTGACGCAACTCCTTACACTACTTCTAACTGGGCTTGAGGGAATGCGCACTTCGCCAATTCCCGAATTGCCGTTGGAGTTGGCAGTTATTGAGTGGTGTGGAGAGAAGATTGAAGACTCGCAGGCGATTCATTCGTCTCGTAACTCGGTTCCCGCCAAAGACGGAACCGTTCCTCGGACTTCCGTGACGTCTGCGCGTCAACTTCAGTCACTCGGAACTACCTCAGACAAACGAGAGCTTCATTCATCGCCTGGTTCGTCTTCTGAGAAGGGAGAGTTAGGTGTGCGTTCGGCGACAGTATCGACTTCTAATGAAGGGAAAGTAAAGAAAGAAAAGGAGATAACAGATGAGCTTTGGAGAAAACTACTTGCTGAGGTGAAAACTCATAACCATTCAATTGAAGCACTTCTCAGGTCAAGTAGGCCACTTGGCTTTGATGGCGGTACACTTATAATTTCCGTATTTTATCAATTTCATAAAGAAAAATTAGAAGAGGAAGTGAATAGAAGAATTATAGAGGAGGTTGCCGAAAAAGTGTTGGAAACGAGTCCGCTTCGAATGGTGTTTGAATTAGGAGAGAAGCCACCGGCCCAGAGGGTCTCTGGCCTGGAGGGGCCAAAGCAAGAAGTTGAGGAAAGAGGGAGTGCAGAAAAGAAGGAAGAGGAGATAGATGATGAGGAAGCGTCCTCCGAAGCCTTGCCCGGCCTTCGCAGCCGAAGCAGCTCCGGCGGAGTAGGCGCGAAGGAGGATGAGGATATCATTACGGTTGCCGAGGAGATTTTTGGAGGAAAATTACAGAATTGACCTGACAAATATTACATGGTAATATTTAAATTGACCTAAAGAAAACAAATAACTAAATTTTAGGAATTAGAAATTAGAATAATTAGAAATTTTCCAACTATGTTTGACAAACTTCAACAACTTAAAAAACTAAAGCAG
This sequence comes from uncultured Gammaproteobacteria bacterium, assembly GCA_964442455.1. Classification (GTDB taxonomy): domain Bacteria; phylum Patescibacteriota; class Microgenomatia; order UBA8517; family JACQJR01; genus CAYTZB01. The sequence continues at coordinate 69,799 of CAYTZB010000002.1, read as the reverse complement.
CTTCGTGACCAGGCAATGCAAATGCAAAAAGCGCTGCGGGCTGAAACGATTACGGTCGAAGAAGATGGAATACAGGTGGTTATGACCGGAGATCAGCAGATTCAGAAATTGACAATTAGCGGTGAAGATCAAAAAAAAGTTGCAGAAGTTTTAAACAAAGCACTTAAAAAATCCCAAGAAATAGCCGCTAAAAAGCTCCAACAAATGGGCGGAGGACTCTCCGGACTACTTGGGGGGTAGTCATTCTACAGTTACTATTCTTGGTTTTTCTTTTATCAGTTTCCTTAATTCCTGGTAGTAATTCCAGTATGGGGAGCGGAGTTCGTTAGGATTTTGTCCTCTCTCTGACTCTAGAAAGAGAAGAAATGCGATGCCGTCTGCCAAACCCTCTCTTTCTGCTCCTCTATAATCAATTTGAAATTCTTTCAAAAGGTGAGTATAAAATTCGGGTTTGAAGGCCTCTTTACTTGTGCCTGCTTTCATTAAGTCTTCAGCCAGAACCGCTTGTAGAGCTTTGGCGAAGGAAGATTGCCATGCTACAGCTGACTTTTCTCTAAAATCTTCTGTATCCAACGAGTTTATTCTTGTTGTTAGAAGTTGTAATCCATGCCTTAAAATTGGGTCGGTTCTTGCTAAATTATTGAGCATATTTGATTGAGAGTTAATAAACTCTTCCCAGGAATTTAGGAATCCAGTTGAGTATCCTCCAAATATTCCGAATCTAAGTCGTAATTGAAAATCTTCCAACCATTTCTCCGAAAGGGGATAAAACCCAAGCCATCCTGATTCAGGATATGCTCTCACAAGTAAATTTAACTCTTCTGGTTTTATAGGCTCCTCCTTGCTTTTTGATAAAAACCAACTTCGCCAGTCGAAGTGACTATCTCTGTCCTTACCAATTGTACCTGAAACAGGCCAAATTTTTTCTCCTCTCAATTGTTTAATCGCGAGTAAACTTTCGATATCAGGAGAGAAAGATTCTAAAGTTGCCAGTTCCCGTAGGTAAACTAAATGAGTAATTTGGGGAGGAGTAAGAAATTGCATTATTGTGGGATTGCTTTCTATGTCTAGTGCATGAGCCGCCTCATGCAGAATAAACAAAGTTTCCCGCTCAAGACCAAAAGGTGCCTCTGCGGGTTTTCCCTTGAAATGATATTCAATGGATGGTGTTTTATCGGACCAGGGCTCGTAATTAAATTTACCCCTAAGGGGTTCTGCATCTTTCCATGTATCCCAAATTACAATTGATAAACTTAAATCAGTCAAAGGCAGCGCAGCTAGTCTTCTTGTTACTTCTTCGTTTACTTGTCTTAATCTTTCTTTACTTGTCTCGCTTTCATTTTCAATACCCGTGCTCACTTCAATTGTCCCTGATTTTTTACTACCCAATCTTTCATAATTTGATACAATATTTCTTGGAGTAAGACTTCTTTCACTGGATGAAGAACGTAGTTCTCTAAATGTTATAGGATAAGTTGACGTATCCAAAATTTTCTTTAGTTTTGCTTGGAGTATTGCTTGCTCTTCGGTCTCAAACGGAAGTTGTTCAAGTTTGCCAAGGGCCGCCTCTAATATTTTTTTGTCTCTTAAGAAAAATACTTGATTATCTGGGTCAATATCAGGATTTGAGAATTTTTGTCTTACAATCTCTCTAATTTTTTCGGTTTCTGGTTGCGTAGCTAACACTTCTAAATTTACTACTGCTCTTTTTGTACTTTCTAAAAATTCACGTAGTGTTGCTTTTGTCCATTCATTTTTATCCCCAGAGGCAGAGAGTTGAGAGTTTTCTATCCGCACGCCCAGAGCATTTATCCCTTTTTCGAGCGCTGTTTCCACTTTTGCTTGGCGAGGAGTATCTTTTCCACCCGCAAGCAACGTTGCTATTGCACCAACTCCAATTTTAATGGCAGTTCTTCGCGAAATTGGTTGAGTGGTTAGAGAAGATTTAGATGGTTCTTGTTGTTGTTCTTGTTCTGGGGTGTCTTCTGCCATCACATTATTTTATGCGCTACTCCTGAAATAATCAACGTGTTATACTAAAGCCATGCGTATCCCAAGCGTTGTTTTACGATTAATTGAATCATTTGAAAGGTTGCCGGGAATTGGACCTAAAACTGCTCAAAGGTTAACTTTCTATCTTCTTCATGTACCCCAAATAGAACTTGAGAACTTTGCACAAAACTTAGTTGCGTTGAAAAAAGAAACGGTGTTGTGCTCCGTATGTAAAAATGTAGCAGAGACAGATCCTTGCAGTATATGTAGTGACCCAACCCGTGATCAGAGCATTATGATGGTTGTTGAGCAACCACTTGACATCCTTGCAATTGAGCGGACAGGGAAATATAAAGGTGTGTATCATGTGCTTCATGGAGCAATAAATCCACTTGAGAACATTGGACCTGATGAAATTTTTATTAAAGAGCTCACTAAGAGGATGGGAGACTTGGAGGATAAAAGAGTGGAAGTTATCCTTGCAACTAATCCTACTATGGAGGGAGAAGCAACGGCGATGTATATTAAAAAGCAAATTCAGGAGCTTGGTAATGGAAAACATCATATCGAAATAACTCGACTTGGTGTGGGAATTCCAACGGGTGCTGATATTGAATATGCGGACGAAACGACGATTATTCAGGCAATTGAAGGACGACGAGAGTTTTAATTAACAACTAATAAGTTATGGCACAAGGAGCAAAAGGACAACTAGGGGCAGTTGCAAAAGGAGCCGTAAAACAAATTTTACAGGAGCCCACTGAGATATTAAAAGATGTGGGAGAACAGGTGGCGCCATTTGAAACTGGTGGACAACAACAAACTACCCAACCACTCAAACAGGTGACTCCATCCCTTGAGGAGCAGAAAAAAGAGAGGATTCTCGCTGCGCATCGGAGAGAGCTTGAAGAGGAAGTTACAAGACAAAGAGAAAACCGGGTAAGGGAGGCAGAAGCGCAAAATATGGCAGAAGAGAAGAAAGAAGAGGAGAAGAAACAGGTAGAGGAAGCTAAAAGTGAAACGTTTTTCCAAAAAGGCCTCAAACTTGTTACCAGAAGACTAAAACGTCGAGTGGAAACGCGACTTCCAAAAGCAGCATAGATGGTTAGACTTTTTAATACCAAAACTCGTAAAGTTGAGGAATTCGTGCCGCTTGAAGGTAAAAAAGTGGGGATGTATTCGTGTGGACCGACGGTTTATTCCAGTCCGCATGTTGGAAATTTAAGGGCTTATGTATTTGTCGATATCCTACGGCGAACTCTTGAGACAGCGGGGTATGAGGTAACGCATGTAATGAATATTACCGACGTTGGTCATTTATTTGAAGAAGGTGACCAGGCAAGAATTGGGGAGGATAAATTAGAGTATGAGGCAGAAAAAGAAAAAGTTTCAGCATGGGATATTGCTAAAAAGTACATAGATGAATTTTTCAAAAATCTTGATGCTCTTAATATTAGACGACCCACAGTAGTTCCCCGAGCAACAGACCACATACAAGAGCAAATTCAATTAATTAAAACACTTGAGGAGAAGGGTTATACCTACAAGATAGAAGATGGGATTTATTTTGATACTTCTAAATTTCCAAAATATGGAGATTTTGCTGGAGGAAAGGAAGGGATAAAAGCTGGCGCACGGATTGAAGTGGTAGTGGGGAAGCGACATCCTACAGATTTCGCCTTGTGGAAGTTTAGCCCTCGGCCGGGCACTTCGGCCATGAGCTCAGTGCCGAATGGCTCGGGCCAAACCAAGAGACAAATGGAATGGGAGAGTCCCTGGGGAGTTGGTTTTCCTGGTTGGCATATTGAATGTAGCGCGATGAGTTTGGAATACTTGGGAGATGCATTCGAAGATGGGACATTTCGTGGTGAGCGAAGCCGAACCATCGATATTCATACTGGTGGAATAGACCATGTTCCTGTTCACCATACCAATGAAATTGCCCAATCAGAATCAGCAACCGGAAAAGAGTTTGTCCGCTATTGGCTCCATAATGAATTTGTTTTGGTTGATGGGAAAAAGATGAGTAAAAGTTTAGGAAATGTATATACCCTGCAAGATGTCACTGCGCGTGGATTTAGCCCTCTTGCGCTTCGTTATCTTTTTTTGACTACTCACTACCGGGATAAATTGAATTTTACCTGGGAAAGCTTAAAGGCGGCTCAAAATGCTTATGATAGGCTGGTAGATTTTGTAAGGGCAGAAAAGTTTTCCCGCGAAGCGGGATCCCGCTCTGTGGGACAATCGATTGAAAAATACAGAGAAGAGTTTACTAGCCAAATGAATAATGATTTAGGAACGCCTGCTGCACTCTCCGTGGTATGGAAAATACTTAAAAGTAATATACCAAATCAAGATAAACAAGAGTTGTTATTTTCATTTGATGAAGTGTTAGGGCTTAACTTAAGAGCAGTAAGTGTACCACGAGTATCACGAGTACCACGGGAGATTAAAGAATTAGTGGAAGAGAGAGAAAAATTGAGGAAAGAAGGAAAGTGGAAGGAAGCTGATAAGATAAGGAAAGAGATAGAAGAAATGGGATATGTAATTGATGATACAGAGAAAGGACCGATAGTGAAAGCAAAGAAAACACTGTCTATATGATTAACAGGTTCTTTATTCGATTTGATGCACCTATCAAAATCTTGCTCATTGTAAGTATACTCTTTATGGGAGGATTCCTATTTTTCAATCGTGTAGGAGAACAAAAGGAAGACAGCATCCCTGATAAGCAAGAAGGATTTCAATTAATTGAAAAATGTGGTCAAGAGTGCGAACAGAAAATTACCGAGACAGTAGCCCAAGCCATTTCTACTTTATCAGCCAAACCAACTGCACAACCGACAAAAATTCTCAAAACAACACCTCCTCCCACTACAACCTCCCAGGAACAAATTTCGTACATTCCCGTTGGCGGTGCGGGTTCAACCACTAATACTGATTGGGCAAATCTTTATAACACTGATTTCTTTTTTGACATGGGTGAGTACGGTAAGATTAAAGAAATTCGTTGGTCAGTTAATCTCAAAATCTTTCAAAATGGGGAAGTGTTTGCTCGTCTTTTTGATGCCACACATGGTGTTGCAGTACCGGGTTCAGAGATTTCAACCAAAAGCGTTTCATATTCTTTAATAGAATCATCTCCTCTTACTTTTTTGAGTGGTAAAAACGTGTATAGAGTACAAATGAAATCATTAACAGGATACGAAGCCTCGTTTGATTCAGGAAGGATAAAGATAGTTACTGAATGATTCAAGATTCAATAAAACAATAATTCAATTAGACTAAAATTGCCGAGATGAGAATCGTGAAATCAAGAAGATTAGTAGATAACAGAGACTTATTAGAGAGAACCCAACGATTTTCTGAGACAATACTAGAAGTTGCTGTTGAGTTACCAAAAAATTCGATTAACAATGTGCTGGTTGGGCAAACTATAAGAGCTGTTACGTCAGTGGGTGCAAATTATAGAGAAGGATGTGAGGCAGAATCTAGTAAAGATTTCGTCCATAAAATTAGAATTTCTAAGAAAGAAGCGCGAGAATCACATTACTGGCTTACGTTACTTTTCAGAGCTAATCCAGGTTTTGCTTCAAAAATAAAGCCGTTGATTGATGACTCAATGGAGCTTGTAAAAATCTTTTCTACTATAGTTAAGAAATTCCAGAATCATTGATTCATTGAATTATTGATACTTGGCACTTAAACTATGAAAGTTTCAGCTGTTATTTTTGATTTAGACGGAACAATCTTAGCAAATGAGGATGTGTATGGTGCGGCTTTTAAGAAAGTGTTGCAAACCTTAGGGGTGCGGAATATTCCAGAAAGGCCACATATTGGAGGAATAGGAGTCAAAGAAAATTGGCCAAAGTTGATTAGTCGTTATAACGTCCATACCGACAAAACCGCTGAGGAACTTACTGCACAAACACAGAAAGAATATCTTGATAATTTGTCAAAGGTTCATTTAAAACCAGGTTTTTTTAACTTTATTAAGGATTTACGTGATTCGGGTGTACTGACTGCACTGGCAACATCCAATGCTTGGTGGTTGGTTGAACGGGATCTTGATGAGTTCAAACTTCATGATTACTTTGATGTTGTGACAACTGGTGAGGAGGTTGATGAAACAAAACCAGCTCCTGACCTTTTTCTTGAGGCGGCGAAGAAACTTGACGTCGAGCCAGAAAATTGTGTGGTCATTGAAGATTCGCCATCTGGCATTATTGCAGCCAAAAGAGCTGGTATGAAAGCAATTGCAATTCTCAATAATGGGACGAGTGCAAAGGATTTTCCTAAAGCTGATGCGGCGGTTGTTAGTTTTGGCGAGATTACACCCGAATTGCTTCAGAGTTTGTGAGATATGAGGAATATTATTATTGCGGCAATAATCATTGGCTTGTTTTTGGGTGGAATATGGATTGTACGACAAAGAGTGGGGGATGTGAGGCCTGCGTTGTTGCCTCCGCGCGAGAGTATTACGGGTGTATCGAATATACCATCGGTTGGTGACACCCCAAGTTTTCCTCTTAAACTTCCTCAAGGATTTCAAATTGGAATTTTTGCCAAAAACCTTGGGAACGCAAGGGATCTAGAATTTACATCTCGCGGCACGTTACTTTTATCTATTCCAGCAGATGGTCGAGTGGTTGCATTGCCGGATAGAGATGGGAATGGAGTTGCGGATAGTGTAATTGATGTTTTAACAAATTTGGAGAGACCTCATGGATTAGCGTTTTACAATGGAAAGCTTTTCGTGGCTGAGGAGACACAAGTGGTGCGATATAAATGGGATGAAGAAAACTTAACAGCAACCAAAGACAAGGTGCTTTTTTCTCTGCCAAAAGGCGGAAGGCATTTCACCCGCTCTATTTCATTTAACCCCTCGGCATCCTTCGGTCAAACTCAGGACAGGCGCTCAGGGCAAGTCGGTCAGATGTTTGTTTCCATTGGTTCAACCTGTGACGTCTGTTTTGAAAAACACGAGTGGTTGGCAGGCGTTATTGTTTCCGATGAGGATGGTACGAGTCCTAGAGTGTGGGCGAAAGGGCTACGCAATAGTGTGTTTATAACAGTCAACCCCCAGACCGGTGAATTATGGGGAACAGAAATGGGACGGGACTGGTTGGGGGACAACTTGCCACCTGACGAGGTAAATATTATTAAAGATGGAAAAGATTACGGCTGGCCAGTTTGTTACGGCACCAGGGTACACGATACAGATTTTGATAAAAGAGCTTATATCCAAATTATTCCTCAGCTGCCTTGTGGGACTACCGAGCCGCCAGTTTATGAAATCCCTGCCCACTCAGCGCCGTTGGGATTAACGTTTATTCCGAGCGTCAGAGAGGAACAAGCTTCGCTTATTAACTCATCGCAATTTCCAAAAGAATGGCAGGGAGATTTATTAGTTTCGTATCATGGTTCTTGGAATCGCTCAACACCAATTGGGTATAAAGTGGTGCGACTTGATGTTGAGGGAAATACGGTGCGCGGTGAGGAGGATTTTATTACCGATTTCTTGCAAGGTTCACAGACTTTAGGTCGCCCAGTGGATTTAATTTTTGACAAAGAAGGAAGCTTATATATCTCAGACGACAAGGCAGGGGTGGTGTACAAAGTAATAAATGAGTAGGTGACTGGTATAATATGGGTAGTGAGGAAAAGATTACTGGTTTTGGGTATCTTCTCTCTTGCTTTTGCCTTTGTTGAGGCAGCCGTTGTTGTATATTTGCATCAGATTTTGCCAATTGAAGAAACCCATAAACTTTCTTACGAACCTCCTCCGACAATACTCACACTTCCTTTTATTGCATTCTTGAAAAGTCCGGGGACACTTTTCCCCGACCAATGGCTTTTGAGGATAGAACATGTACGAGAACTTGCAACATTGACTATGCTGGGTTCGATTGCGTGGATATGGGGGAAAGACAAGATTGAACGTTTTTGGGCATTTATTTTTACATTTTCTATATGGGATTTAGGATATTATCTTTTTCTTAATAGGACTCTTGGATGGCCAAAAAGTCTTTGGGAGATTGATGTGTTTTTCTTGGTACCGGTCCCGTGGGTTGGACCGGTTATTGTACCAATTGTGCTCTTTTCTATTTTACTTTTAGTTGCAATACCATTGCTTATGAGACAAAAGAAAGAGTGAATAGCTCCTGATCCACTTTGCGCTCCAGTAACGAATGTGCTAAACTATAGGACGATGTTTCCGAAAATAAATATCAGACGATTTTTTATTGGGATGGTCATTGGGGCTATAGGATTGTTTTTATTTACTCAAACTCCTCTTGGTGCACGATTCTTAGGAAGAACTCCGCAAAACCTCGAGACAGAAAAAGTGGTTAAGAAGGACTTACGTGTTACTGTTTCTGCGTCTGGTTCGGTTACAACAGAGAACCGCGCAATACTTCGGTTTCAGACTCCCGGGAAACTTGCATGGATTGATGCTCGCGAGGGAGATGCTGTTACTCGAGGACAGGCGCTGGCTTCTCTTGATGCGACAAAATTAAACGCAGATTATCAGAGAGCTTTATCAGATTTACGGGCAGCCGAGGCAACGCTTGAACGAGTATATGATGAAGTAAAAGGTCATGAGACTGACGAAACTTTTACTCAAAAAGAAAAACGAACACTCGCCGAGGTTGCAAAGGATAAAGCATATGAAGCGGTTGTAAAAGCACAGAAAGATTTGAATGATGCAACGCTCCTCGCGCCGTTTGACGGCATTATTGCTACTGTTACAGAAGGAATGGTTGTGGGCAATAATGTTTCTTCGGGAGACACTATTACTCTTGTTGGTACACAGACGATTGTATTTACCGCACTTGTTGATGAGGCTGATTTTGGAAAAGTAAAGACAGACCAAAAAGTGATTGTTGTGCTTGATGCGTTTCCAAACGAAGAATTTAATGGTAAAGTTATACAGATTAAAAAAGTAGCAGAGCAAACATCAACCGGTGGTACAGCAATTCCTGTTAAAATTTCACTCCCCCAAGATCAGCGATTTATCATAGGATTATCAGGAGAGGCAGAGTTTATTATTAATGAGAAAAAAGATGCTCTTGTTGTTCCGCGGCGTGTGATAAAAAGAAGTGATAACGATGTGTTTGTATATGTTCTCCGTGGCCAGGAGCGGATACGACAGACTGTTTCATTAGGGCTTGAGAGTGATAGAGAAGTTGAAGTTACGGAGGGCTTACACGCGGGTGATACAGTAATAGTTGATGGAGTAGGCGATGAGAGGAGTGAATAAGGTATTAATCGAACTTGTTAATGTATCCAAACTGTATAAGGTGGGCGAGCATACGGTTCATGCGTTAGACAATGTATCCTTGACAATTAAAGAAGGAGAATTTGTGTCAATCACGGGCGCGTCTGGTTCTGGTAAATCGACATTAATGCATATTATTGGACTTCTTGATACCCCGACAGTTGGAAGTGTTATTTTTGAAGGAGAGGACATTTCTCAACTGTCCGAGAGTGAACTTGCTACAGTACGAAATAAAAAACTTGGTTTTGTATTTCAACAGTTTAATCTTCTTGAACGAACGACTGCACTGGAAAACGTTGCCTTGCCTCTTCTTTACAGTGAAACACTAGAAGTAGAAAGGAATGAGCAAGCGCTTGAGGCACTGCGAAGCGTTGGTCTTCTTGAACACGCACAACATCATGCGAATCAATTATCTGGAGGCCAGCAACAGCGTGTTGCAATTGCACGGGCGCTTGTTAATAATCCCAAATTTTTGTTGGCCGATGAGCCCACCGGCAATCTTGATTCGCGAACAACGGCGGAAATTGTTAGTATCTTTAAACAACTCAATAGACAAGGAAAAACTGTGATTATTGTGACACACGAAGCATCTATTGCCCGACAAGCCCGAAGGATTATCTATTTAAAAGACGGCAAAATTACAAAGCATGCAACTTGAGCAACTTGCAACCATCGCGCTACGAGCACTTCTTGCAAATAGATTTAGGTCATTTCTGACAATGTTGGGTGTTATTATTGGTGTTTCCTCAGTTATCCTTTTGGTTTCTATTGGGTCAGGATTCAGAACTCTCGTAACCGGAGAGTTACAAGGATTAGGCTCAAATCTTCTTTTGGTTGTTCCGGGAGAGCTTGAGGTAAGTCGTGGTGGTCCGGCGGCGGGTGGGGGAGCACTGGGCTCGTTCACTACCTCAAAAATTAAAGAAGAGGATGTCGAGAGGATTCGAGAGAACGTCTCAGGAATTGTTGAGGCAGTCGGAGTAGCATATGCTGGAAGCTCAATCCGATACGCAGATGAGAGAAAAGGCGTTCAGATTATTGGGACAACAACAGAGTTTCCCAGCGTTAGAAACACAAGCGTAGGTAGGGGTGACTTCTTTACCACAGCTGACGTTTCAAGAGCCTCGCGTGTGGTAGTGCTTGGCTCAACCGTTGCAGAAAACTTATTTGGCAGTAGCGAGGAGGGGGTAGGCAGTAGGGTAGTTATGGGAGACGTTCGTTATACGGTAATCGGGATTTTGGAAAAAACAGGCGGCTTTGGTCAGACAAGTGTTGATGATCAAGTGATTGTACCAATAACAACTCTCCGGCAGCAGTTTAATTTAGATAATATAAGTTTTATTTATATTCAAGTCGAAAAAGCGCAAGATATACCTACTGTGGCTCGTGATGTTCAAACAGTCCTTGAGGAGCATTTGGATCCGGATGAATTCACTATTATTGACCAAAAAGAAATTCTTTCAACAGTATCCAATATTTTAAACACGCTTACCTTAGCGCTTGGGGGAATAGCGGCAATATCCCTTTTGGTGGGAGGAATTGGTATTATGAACATTATGTTGGTGTCTGTTACAGAGCGGACACGAGAGATAGGACTTCGTAAAGCAGTTGGTGCGACTCCCAAGATTATTTTGATGCAATTCTTGACCGAGGCGGTTGTGCTTTCGGTCGGAGGGGGAATGATGGGGATATTAATAGGTGTTGCCGGGAGTTTACTTGTCGGGCGCTTTATTACAACAACGGTTAACTTGTGGGCTATTCTTGTTGCATTTGGAGTTTCGGTTATTGTTGGGATTGTTTTCGGCGTAATGCCTGCCCGCCGCGCCTCAAAATTGAGCCCGATTGAAGCACTTCGTTATGAATAAGGCACTTGACAAAAGATTTTTAAAAGGGAAAACTAGATATAGGGTAAATTTCCGATGAGATTTTCTGCCTTAAAAAGATTCACTACAAAACTTTTTATAATTTTGCTTCTTTTTAATGTTGCTTTGTTTACTCCAGGATTAGCTCTAGCCCATCTCGACCCACCAAGACCACCTGCATATCAGGAGGTTATTCGGCTCATAAGCGTTAGTGTTGCCGACGACATGGATACTTTTGCTTCCGGTGAACTTTCACTTGATTATACAGTAACCCAGCCTAAGCATAATCCAGTTACAGGCAGTATTCCTACCACTGGGTATGTGAGTGTGAGTGCACCCCCAATAACCACTTTCCCCGGGACTTTTCCTATGGTTATATATAACCATTTGAACTGCACGCCCCTAGAAAGGTCTTTTACTATAATGATGACCTTAAATGATTCGGATGCAACTGGGTGGGATGTAAGTACTTTGGGTCTAGTAATCGGGGCAGGCCAAGGTCAATTTGGTGCAGCAAATTCTGAGTTTGGGTTCTCAGTTGATGTTCAGGTCGTTCCTAGACCAGAGTATAACCGCCTTTGCGCTGACGGGGAGATAAGCGAAGAGGAGCAGCCAAAAGTACCTGAACCTCCGGATAAAGATAAACGCTATCAAATTCCTCCAGAACACATAGAAATAGTGGAAGAGGAAGAAGTGAGTTTGGGTGATACTATGATCCAGTTTGCTGAAAAGTCAAGAGACATTTTCCACCAAAAGAATTCCGGCCTCGTTGCTGGTCTAATTATAGGAATTATTATTGTACTTGTTTTTAAAGGTAGAAATAGAAGAAAGAAGTAGAACCATTGTCTAGGATAATCTCCCTTATTAATGTCCGTTAAAATTCCACAACTGCTTCTGTCAATTGGAGTTTGCTTGGGGGCAGGTTTCATTGGTTCATTTTTTACAGTTTCCGCAATTCCCACCTGGTATGCAACATTAAATAAACCCATCTTTTCTCCTCCTAATTGGGTTTTTGCCCCTGTATGGACAACGCTTTATATTTTAATGGGAATATCGCTTTACTTTGTGTGGGTTTCCAAAAGTAAAATTAAACAAAAAGTACTTACTTTATTTTTTATCCAATTAGGACTGAATGCATTATGGTCCATTTTATTTTTTGGACTTAAAAATCCAACTTTAGCGTTTATTGAGATAGTAGCTTTATGGATAACGATATTTTTGACAATTAAATACTTTTATCCAATTTCAAAATTGGCAGCATATTTGTTGGTTCCGTATATCTTGTGGGTCAGCTTTGCTTCTGTTTTAAACGTAGCAATAGTATTATTAAATTAGGATTCTACAATGAGTTTTATTAAAAATATTAAAGATCAAGCAGGTTATTAACAAGAGAAATTGTGCTATAATTACAGAGCTATGGTTAAGCAAAGCTTAGCCACAAGCTACGCTTATGGCTAAAAACAAAGTTGCAAAAGTTTTAAAATATACTGCGGTTTTTGAACCAGCTGAAGAAGGTGGGTATGTGGTAACAGTGCCTGTTTTACCTGGTTGTATTACAGAAGGTGATACTTTTGAAGAAGCGATGGCAATGGCAAAAGATGCAATCGAGGGTTACCTGGCAGTGTTGAAAGACGAAGGCCAAAAAGTTCCTACTGAGAATGAGGATGTAATCGTCACTAAAGTTAGTGTACCCATTGCCTCACTTTAATGGCTTCTTTTAGACCCAAAGAAATTGTTTCAATTCTTCAGAAGTTGGGTTATATAAAAAGAAGACAATCCGGTAGTCATGTTATTATTTTCCATCCTGTTTCGAAAATCACTATTTCAGTCCCAATGCATTCAAGGGATGTTAGAAGGGGATTGCTGCTAGGGATTATTAAACAAGCTAAATCTACCGAGAAAGAATTCATTAAACTAAAATAGCCTCAAAAATGGTAAAATGCACACAACCCCAATTAGAGATTTGACAAATTAAGCTTTAAAGATATAATCCTTGTATATGCCAAGCGCGAGTGAAGTATCGATAGGCAGGAGAACAGAGATAACTTTTGCCGGTAGAACTTTTGATAAAGGTGAACTTTTTTCACCCACTCCTGAGTCGATTGCCCAACAACTTGCTTTTCCTGCAGATTATTCCCAAGCCAGATTACGACTTAAATTTTTTACGGATGCTTATCAATTCCGCGATTTTTATGGGGAAGGAAGATTAAATCCTATACAAATAGGTGAAGCTTTGGTTGAACAAATAGATGCATATTACGACCCTGAAGAGGAAAATACATTAGAGATAACAGCTGCCTTAATAGCACGGTATCCAGATTTCCTTGCCACTCATGGTTTAGCAGGTGATGAAGCAAAATACGCAATGTTACTTACAGCTACCCAGATAGAAATTGATCGCACTAGAAGACTAGTAAGAGAAACTGGTGGAGATCAGTATTACCGAACAAACCTCCGTGCGTTTCAAGAAATTAAAAAGGGATTAAGGACTATGAGTCGAAAGCTCCAACCAACTCTAACTACGACTTAACCTCATATCTCTGGCAATCCTTTCCTTAAAGGAGTAGAATGTGCTTGATTATGAAATTTAAGAAAGTACTCTTTATTAATATTACTACCCCAAGCCTTGATAAAAAGTATTGGCAAAAGCTTGATGCAATAATTGAGAAAAAGGTATTTTTGCCAAAAGATAGTCTTCAAATCTCAAGAGAATTATCTGATACGGACTGTATATTAACAGGATTTCAAATTGATGTTGGTAAAAAAGAAATAGATAGAGCCCCTCATTTAAAATTTGTTGGTGTTTTGGCAACGGCGTATGGAAAAGTTGATGTTGGCTATGCAAAAAAGAAAAAAATAATTGTCTCAAATGTTCCGGGCTATGCTACAGAATCAGTTGCAGAATTTGTTTTTGCGGTACTTTTAGAAAAAATAAGAGAGATAACAAAAGCAAAGGAACAAGCACGTAAGGGTAATTATTCAGAAGCAGAATTTAAAGCCACAGAAATAAAGGATAAATTATTTGGGATAATTGGTTTAGGAAGAATTGGGAGTAGAGTAGCAGAAATTGCGAAAGGTTTTGGGGCAGATGTGAGATATTGGTCAGAGCATAGGAAAAAAGATTTAGAAAAAGCTGGTATTAAGTATCAAAATGTAGATGAGTTGATTTCAAAGGCAGATATTATTTCTCTTCACTTGGCTGAAACTCCGGAAACTAAACATTTCTTAAATAAAAAAAGGATAAATAGTATTAAACCAAGAGCTTTGATTATCAGTACAGTTCCGAACGAGATAACAGATTTAGATGCGTTAGAAGAAAGATTAAAAAAGGGAGACATAACATTTATATCAGATCATTCGGATGAATTAGATCCGAAAGATGCTAAGAAATTATCAAAGTATAAAAATTGTATATTGTATCCGCCTATTGGTTATATTTCAGATGAGGCGAGGATAGCTAAGCAAGAAATCTTCATTGGTAATATAGAAGGTTTTCTCAAAGGAAAACCTCAGAATGTAGTCAGTTAAATCTAGATAATATGCCACAAAGGTTATAGATTTTACTCATGTCTCAGGTTACAGTGAAAGTTAGTAGTGTTACTCCGAGATTATTTCTTGCATCTGTTGCTTCTAAATCACTAGACAAAGCTGCTAATTTATTTCCTAATAAACCTAGAAATCAGACTCGAGTAGCGTTTATTCCTACAGCAGCTAATCCATATAAAGATAAATGGTTTGTAAAAGAAGATAGAAATAAATTAGTTGAAGTAGGCTTTGATGTTTTTGATGTTGATATAAAAGATAAAACAAAAAGAGAACTAGGGGAAGAGCTAAGAAATATAGATATAATTTTTGTTGCGGGTGGAAATACCTTTTACCTACTTGATAAGGTACAAAAAAGTGGCTTTGATAAGGTAGTAAAAAGATTAGTTTTCGGGGAAAGAGTTTTGTATATCGGTTCAAGCGCAGGAGCTACTTTAGCAGGCCCAGATATCAAACCAGTTGAATTACTTGATGATCCATCAGCTGCACCTGATCTTCAATCAACTGAGGGATTAAATCTAGTTAATTTTGTGGTACTACCACATTACGGAGATAAAAAATATGAAGATAAATTTCAAAAAATTATTGAGGAGTATGGAAATAAATATGAACTCATTAAAATAACAAACGAACAAGCGGTATTTGTTGAAGGATCAGATTATTATATAGCCTCTTAGCCTCAAAAATGGTAAAATCCGTTGTGCTATGACACCTAAAGAATTCGGGCAATATTCTGAACATTTGAACCAAGAGACGAAAGAATATTTACGTCAAGTATTTACGGTATGTCGCTATCAAGCGTTTGCTTTATCCGTTGCTGGGATGAGTTTAGGAAGATCTCGGTTAGGAATTTTAAATGAACTTACCATAGACACACTTCGGATAATTACTAACGATGACCCATTTTTGTATGAGCACGAAAGGAACCAAGGTATCTATGAGTACTTGGAAGAATTTCAGACCAAATTGAAAGAAGGAGCGGTAAAAGTTCCAGAAGTTACGTTTTCAGAACAACAACGTCAATTTCTCACGAGGCTTACTGTTTTATTGGAGTGGGGATGGGAAATTGCTAATGAACAACCTGACCCTGTTTTATTGCCTATGACTTATCATCCTATTGGTATGGCTATAGGAATTACACGCGATATGCTTACTCCTTTAGTTGATCGAGAAGAAGTAGAGAAAAAGTTTAGAGAAATCAAGGATGATTCTCAAAAACTTAGAGATTTTTATGACGAATTTCGTTTGGATGTTAGGTTCACCCTCCGTCCTTTACCCCCACAAGATGTTCTAAATCAATAAAAGTGCTAAAATTCCCCAAAAGTCCTAAAATTTGTTCTTGACCTTCAAGATGTTTGGAATTCCCCAGAAGATATGCAGGTGTAAAAATTGACAAGATACTAAAAATATGTCTACATAAAATATGTACGGTAAAAGACCTTTTTGGCAGCGAGTACTGATTTATGCGTTGATCGGGGTAATTATTTACGGTGGAGTTTATTATTTCTTTTTGCGTCCAGGGGGTGGGTACAAACTACCGTATTCTCCTCAAACCGAGCAAGGGTTTCCATCCGTGGATGAAGAAAAAGAGGCAACTGTTGAGACAGCAACGCTCTCGGCCGTTGGCAAGTATAAGGGATCAGGTACTGCCACCAGAAGTTTTGACGGAACAACATTTACCCATACAGTGCGGGCAAGCCTGGAAGATCTGAAAAAAGGGAAATTCTATGAAGGATGGCTTGTTAAGAAGATACCTTCGCTTACCTTCTTCTCAACGGGAAAGTTGACAAAACAGGGCAGTGATTACGTTCTCACCTTTACTGCATCACAAAATTACCCCGATTATAAAGATGTGGTGGTTACCGAGGAAACCGAAGTCCAAGGTTTGGACGGCAAACCCGAAGCCCACGTGTTGGAAGGATCGTTCTAACAATGCCCCGGAAAGTGGAGAATCGCACATAACATAATCTAATTTGATTTTATTCACCTAGAAAGTTTTGTAGTTTTTGGAGGTGGGTTAAAGATTGAGTTCTTGGCTGGAGTTGTTGGGAAAGTTAACTGCATCAAATAAGACAAATTTTGTTGTTTTGATTCTAACGAAGGCTGAGTAAAATTCTCCTAGGTGTCAAAGTAATCCACCTTTCAGGTGGTAAATGCTGAGTAATAACCTCTTGCAAATTGTTGAAATTTATATTACACCAAAAAGAGGAGGGGAAGTGAGAGAAATGAAAATTGCAGTGTTTGGGGCAACAGGTAAAACTGGTATGCAGGTAGTGCAGCAGGCCTTGGAGCAAGGTATAGAGGTTAAAGCATTTGTCAGAGATTCCCAAAAAATGACGATCAAAAATGACAAGCTCTCCTTTGTCCAAGGAGATGTTGTAAAATCTGAAACGGTTGATGCTGGAGTAGACGGTGTTGATGCTGTAGTAGTCGCACTTGGCCCAAAACCTGATGGGGGAAATGTGATGGCTCAAGGGACAACCAATATCATAAAATTCATGAAGAAGCACAACACCAAACGGTTAATTGTCCAAAGTTCGTATCCAATGAGCGGCTCACCAGAGGGAATGGAATTTTTAAAAAATTCTGGTATGACCGAAGAACAAATTACGCTTGCGCGACCTATGATAGATGACAAGATTAAACAAGAAAGTGAGACGCGTGAAAGTGGGTTGGACTATCTAATTATACGCCCCTTATCGCTCACAGACGGAGAAAAAACTGGTAAGTACCGAGTAGGCGAGAAGCTCGATGTTAAGCCAGGAGATAGTATCTCGAGAGCCGATGTTGCGGACTTTATGCTCAAATCATTAACGAACAATGAGTGGTTGGACAAAACAGTTGTAATCTCCTACTAACTTTTCTAAAATCTCTAATAGAATATCTTCATGTCGTTATCTGTGCGGAATTCAAGTTACGCTATCCCACATTTAGAACCTGCCCCGTACCACTTTGACTTGACAACCTTAATTTTGGAGAGCAATAATTAATTAATGCCCCAGAGAAATCTGACTTCTCAAAGAGGAACTGTTGTTCCGATTCTTCTCGTACTTCTTGTTCTTGCAGGGCTTTTTGGTTTTTGGTACTGGAATACAAAAATGAGGCAACCATCTTTGGGAGAGCAGATATTCAAAGAAGCTCAAAACCCCATAAAAAATAAGCTACCTGAAGTTGATGTATTTCAGGCAAAGACTAATCCATTCAAAGATATTTATCCAAATCCATTTCGAGAAACAAAATGAAACAATTACTTTTCCTGCCCTTTATTATGTTTTTCCTAACAATCGGAATGGTATATGCTTCATCAGGAGATGATATTACTTTTCCTGTGGCAGAGCTTGGAGGATGTGAAGATGAAGCAGAGTGTCGGGCTTTCTGTGATATACCAGAAAATAAAATGTCACCCTGTTTTCCCTTTGCCAAAGAACACAACCTTGTAACTCAAGAAGAGCTTGATAGAGCAGAAAGATTTACCCAGCTGGCTACAACCGGAGGACCTGGATGGTGCAGAACTGATGAGGGTTGTTCAGTAGAGGTATTTTGTAATGATTATGCCAATCTAGACCAGTGTTTGGATTTTGCTGAAGAAAACGGGTTTGCAACACCTGATGAGTTGCAAAAAGCTCGCCAAGTAGCAGCCGGTATGAAAGGGGAGGATGCCATACTGCCCCCTGGGAATTGCCGCGGCGAGAATGAATGTGAAATCTATTGTTCTTTAGAAGGAAACTGGCAAGAGTGCTTAACGTGGCAAGAACAAATTGGTATACCTTTAGAACTATCACCTGAAGCTCAAAGATTTGTTGATCTTATTAGAAGTGGCAAGAGTGCTGGCGGGTGTGATTCGAAGACAGCATGTGAAGCGTATTGTGCTGACCCCGGACACTCGGAGGAGTGTCTTGATATGGCTTTAGCATTAGGATTTATTACAGAAGAGGAGGCAGAGCTGGCCAGACAGTATGGTTCAACCGGTCCTGGAGGATGTAAAACAGAGCAAGAATGCCAAGCTTTCTGCAGTCAACCATATAATCAAAGAGTCTGCTTAAACTATGCAGATGATCAGGAAATAGAAGTAGATTTCCAAGGTCCTGGAGGATGTAGTGATATTGCCTCGTGTAGTGCTTACTGCAAACAAAACTCTTCTGACCCGGAGTGTAAAAAGTATAGTAGTAAATACGAAGGCTTTAAAGGGCCTGGGGGGTGTGAGGATGAAAGTTCCTGTGAAGCTTATTGTCGGGCCAATCCTTCTGATGCAGAATGCAAACAATATAGCGGTCAATATGGCGGATTCAGCGGGCCGGGCGGGTGTAGTGACGTTGGTTCGTGTACTGCCTATTGTAAAGAACACTCTCAAGATTCTGAATGTCAAAAATACTCAAGCCAGTATGGTGGTGGGGTTTCCGGGCCCGGTGGTTGTAATTCGGAAAGCTCATGTAAAGCCTACTGCACAGCCAATTCCCAAGATGAAGCTTGTAAACAGATGGCAAGTCAATATGGTGGAGGAATTTCCGGGCCCGGTGGTTGTAGCGATGAAGCTTCATGTACATCGTATTGTAAAAGTAATCCGAAGGATAGTGAATGTGCTAAATACGCTGGACAATATGGAGGAGGATTTTCTGGTCCCGGAGGATGTACGGATGAGGCTTCCTGTACATCTTATTGTAAGTCAAACCCTAAAGATTCAGCCTGCGCTCCATACGTTGGACAATATGGCGGAGGTGGATCTTCTGGAGAGCAAGGACAGCAGCAATATCAACAAAATCAACAGCCCCAGCAACAGCAATCTCAACCACAAGCTCCTCCATCAGGAGTGCAAGGGGTAAGCACTGCTCGGGGTTTACTCCAGATTATTTTAGATTGGCTGGAATTTTAATTTAAACTTCTGAATAATTTCCTTTCGCATTCTTGATATGACATCCTCCCCGTTCTTACGAACGGGGTTTACACCTCTAAAGGAGGATGACATATCAGCGTTCAATTCATCCGCGACCTTACGGGTCGCGGTTTTCTTGAATCCTGTTATAATCCAAATATGTCTTTGAAAGTCGGGATAGTAATTACACTATTCCACAATTTGAATTCAAGTTTAGTTTCGGTTTGCCGAATTTAAAAAGTAGGAAGGATTTAGTATTAAATAATTTATGAAAGAACGAAGTGTAGGTAATACTGTATTGGTAGTGGATGGGGGTGGGCGTGGAGCTACATTAGTAGATAAATATGCTCAAAGTGAACATATTGAGAAAATTTTAGCCGTGCCTGGCAATGATTTAATGAGAATTAACACCGATAAACCTGTCCAAATCTATCCTCAATTAAAGACTACTAGTGTTCCAGAAATTCTAGAAATTTGTGAAAGAGAAAGTGTTAATTTAGTAGATATAGCACAAGATAATGCAGTTGAAGCTGGACTTGTTGATACACTTATAGAAAGAGGCGTTCCTACTGTGGGGCCTACAAGAAATGCAGGCCAAATTGAATGGGACAAAGCATGGGCAAGAGAATTTGGGGAGAGACATGGGATTCCACAACCTTCTTTTAGAATTTGTCTTAGTCAACAGGAAGGTTTTAATTATATCCAATCACAACCAGATCAACCTTGGTTTATAAAAGCCTCAGGGCTTGCAGAAGGTAAGGGTGCTTTACCAGCAAGAAATAACCGAGAAGCTTTAGAGCGAGTAAAAGAAATGGAGCGTTTCAGAGATGCAGGCAAGGTGTTTCTTATAGAGAAATGGCTAAAAAGTGATGATGGTTCCGCAGGAGAAGAATTTTCAACCTTTATTTTTAGTGATGGTGAACGATATAAAGTTATAGGGAATGCTCAAGATCATAAAAGAGTGAACAACTTTGATGAAGGCGAGAATACAGGAGGGATGGGTTGTAGTACTCCACCATTAGTTTTAACTCCAGAACTAATGAAAAATGTAGAAATAGGAGTTCTTGATAGAGTCATTGCTGGATTACACTCAGAAGGTCGTCCTTATAGAGGTGTTTTGTATTTAGGCGGAATGGCAATAAGAGAAGGGGGACCTTTGAGTCCTTATGTGATTGAATTTAATGCTAGATGGGGCGATCCCGAAGTTCAAGTAGTGTTACCAGGACTTATTAATGATTTATTTGAGGTAAGTATGGCAATTGCTCGGGGAGATATAAGTGGTATTCAGCTACAAACAGATAATAAAGCAAGGGTTGTTGTAACAGGGGCTTCAAAAGGCTATCCAGGTGATTATAAAGAAGTACGAGGTAGACAGATTTACGGACTGGATGAAGCAAGAAAAATTGATGGAGTAAGACTTTATGGAGCAGGGATTGAAGAAGAAGAGGGAAGATACTATGCCAATGGAGGTAGGGTGTTTTATATAGTAGGTGAAGGTGAAACAGTTATCGATGCAAGAAGAAAAGCATACGAGGCTATGTCAGTTGTAAGTATCGATGGCAATAATCTTCATTTTAGGACCGATATTGGTTGGCGTGATGTACAAAGGTTGCGAGAAAGGAAAGGTGGGATATGAACCTATCGGTTGGCATTATAGGACTTCCGAATGTGGGGAAGTCGACGCTGTTTAATGCGCTTCTTAAGAAGCGTGTTGCGTTATCGGCGAATTATCCATTTGCAACGGTTGAACCAAACGTAGGGGTCGTTGCGGTCCCTGATGAAAGATTAGAAAATTTAGCAGAGCTTGTGAAGAATGAGGAAAAGATGGAGGAATTGCCACCGATAGTACCACCGGTTGTTCAATTTGTTGATATTGCAGGTTTGGTAAAAGGTGCCCACAAAGGGGAAGGGTTGGGTAACCAGTTTCTTTCGCATATTCGGGAAGTAGACGCAATTGTTCATGTTCTTCGGGATTTTAATGATGAGAATGTCGTACGAGCGGGGAGTACAGATCCCGTGTCTGATCGCGAAACGGTTGAGACAGAACTTGCGCTCGCTGATCTGCAAACGATTGAGAAGTTAATAGATGCGCAAGAAAAATCCATTCGGCAAGCTCAGGATAAATTAGAAGCTGAAAAGCTAGAGATTTTGAATAATTTAAAAGCAAGTTTTGAACAGGGAAAGAGAGTGAAGTCCTTCGACTTCGCTCAGGGTCTGCGAGATGAACGATTGAAAATTTGGTTTGAAAAATTGCCTCTTTTATCAATTAAGCCAGTTTTATTTGTATACAATGTGAGTGAAGAAGAGTATGGACAAAAAGTTCACGATCGTGAAGAAAATGTCCAGGGCGAAGATGAATTGGTAATCTGTGCAAAGCTGGAGGAAGATTTAGCGGATTTATCAGAGGATGAAAGGAGAGAGTATCTTGCGTCAGTCGGACTTGAACAAACCGGTCTTGAGCGACTAATTAAGAAGGCGTATCAACTTTTGGGGCTTATTTCTTTTCTAACGGCAGGCCCCAAGGAAGTTCGTGCATGGACGATTAAGAAAGGCACAAAATCTCCCCAAGCTGCAGGAGTTATTCATTCTGACTTTGAGAAACATTTCATTAAAGCGGATGTGATTCATTTTGAGGAACTGGTTCGTGTGGGAGGATGGAGTAAAGCTCGTGAACAAGGGAAGGTTAGGTTCGAAGGAAAAGAGTATGTCGTGCAGGATGGAGATGTGATAGAATTCAAGACTGGGAGTTGAATTTTATGGAGGATGAGCATTTACTGCGAAGAGAACAGCGTCGGCGGCCAAAAAGGACGAAAGAAACTCAAGAAAAACTTTCTGAATTTGCTAAGTCACGTCGCCATCTTTTAAAACTTTTAGGTTTGGGCACGGCAGGGATAGCGGCAGTGGGTTTGGGTATTTGGCGGCCCTGGGAGAGTAGGCCACAGGAAATGTTCCTTTCTCATCCCGATCTGAAGGGTGCTAAGCCACTTCCTCATGTTGAGAGAGCTTTAGTGCAGAAAATTGTAAATTTTGAGGCTGGTTATACAAGGGAAGATTTATTGGGTGATTCCGCTACTCTCCTACACCATTTAGAGCTTGCAGTAGAATTTTTTGCACGCTATTCTGGGACGCCGCTTACCAAAGAAAAACTAGTTGAATCGGTACATTGGCTCCCTCTTCAAGAGTTTGAGGCTCGATTTGGTGAAGGAGTGGTTGGACATGCAGAACATACAACAGGCGATATTTTTATAAGTTCAGAATCACCCTCGTTTCGTAGTACATTTAACGCACAGCCCAAGGATGTTTTGCCATACTGGAGTACATTGTCTCGTGCAAGGACAGTATATTGGCATGAATTCTTCCACAAAGCGGCATTTGGGAGTAATAGGAAGCCAGAGCAAGGGCTTGAAATGATCGTGAAGGCTGACAATAAAGATTACCATTTAGAAGCCATTCATGGGTTTACTCTCGAATATGTGAATAAAGAGTCAGGTCAATCAAAATTTAGTGGATCTTTTGATGAAGGTTTTGTTACTTACCTGGTTTCTACAGTTGAAAGACAAATGAGCGGGTTTGTTGTGTATGAGTCTAGTCCAGAAGGAGAGACAGGTACTCCCGGAATAAAGATTGATCGCGTGGTGAACCGTTTGGAAGCTCTTTTTAAAAAGCGTCGTTCTTGGGAGAAGGTTTTTCAAAAGTTCCATATGGAAAGTGACTTTTTCGGATTGGCAAGATTTTTGGCTTCCCAAAGTGGGCTTTCCTTTGATACCAATTTTAAGCGGGATGCATACGGCTTAGGCATAATTTTGAGTATGTCGGATGATAATGCACCAAACTTTGATGATTTCATTACTCGTCTTAAGTAATATTTAAGAATGGGACGTTATAGAGTTTAAAATTGGCAATTGATAATTGAAAATTGAATTTGGTATACTCACAGAAGTATGCAACAGTACGAGTTGGTTATTTTGACGCAAGATAGCCAGGGTGACAGCATTCTTGAGCACGTAAAAAAACTTATCGGTGGTTTTCAGGGTACAGTCGATGAGGTGGTGGAATGGGGCACAAAGGACCTTACGTATCCGATTAAAAAGCAGAGTGCCGCTTCTTTTTTTGTGGTAAAACTCACACTTTCCCCTACACACTCTTCCCAGCTTTCTCACGAGCTTCGCCTAGAGGAGCATGTGTTGCGTCATTTACTGGTAAAAAGAATTGCGCAAAAGACGCCCGAAACAGTGCAAGAAAGTAAACAAAAAAGCGACAAGGATGAGGAGAAAAAAGCCTCCACTGCCGAGGCAAAACCAAAACGGGAGACAAAGAAAGCAAAAACGCCAGTGAAGAAAAAGAGGGGGTGAGTAGGGGAATATATAGAGTATGGCAACACGGTCACTGAATAAGGTACAGTTAATTGGCAACTTGACTAGAGATCCGGAACTGCGCTATACCCCTCAAGGGAGTGCGGTATGCACCTTTTCCATAGCGACCAATAGGCAGTGGACAACCGATAGCGGCGAAAAGAGAGAAGAGGCGGATTTTCATCGAATTGTAGCGTGGAACAAGTTGGCGGAAATCTGCAGTCAGTTGCTCTCTAAAGGGAGAAGAGTGTATATTGAGGGGCGGCTCTCAAACCGTTCCTTTACTGGTCAGGATGGTGCACAGCGACAGATAACTGAAATCGTTGCACACGATATGATTATTCTTGACAGCAGGGGAGTTGCAGCAGAAATTGAGGTGCCGGCTGAAGTTGGTGGAGAGCTGCCTTTAGAGGGCGTGTCAGAAGGAGAGGTGACAGAAGCCGCTCCTCCCGACCAACAGTCACAACCCAAGAAGAGTAAGGGTAAAAAGCAGACCGAGGGCACATCTGCCTCAGAAGAAAAAGAAGTACCCGAAAATGAGGAGATGCCGTTCTAATGGTTCAAACAAGGAAACGTCCATGTCCATTTTGTCATAGCGACAAAGCCCCCTATTTGGGGGATACTGTCGCATTGGGCAAATTCCTAACTGATAGGGGTAAAATTGTTGGGAGGAAACGAACAGGGGTGTGTGCAAAGCATCAACGCCAGCTGACGAAAGAAATTAAACGAGCTCGCTTTTTAGCGCTTCTTCCCTTTGCACAAAGAGTCCATCTATGAAGATTAGCCGCTCAATTGCTCGCCGAGTTCTGTTTTTTGTGGTTGGTGCGGTGGCGTTCTTTGGTGCCGGATATTGGCTCGGGCAGGCAGGATTGACTATCAATTTCCAGGACTCAAAACCAAGAGTAATCATTTCAAGAGAACTGCCTCCCGGCAAACAGGAGCTCCAATTTTCCCTCTTTTGGGATGTGTGGGATAGACTCCATCGTGACTACCTAGAAAAAGAAAAACTCGACAACCGCGCATTGATTTATGGGGCTATTAAAGGGATGGTTGCTGGAGCTGGCGATCCCTACACTACCTTTTTGCCGCCAAGTGAGCAAAAAAGGACGGTAGAAGATTTATCCGGCTCATTTGAAGGAGTGGGTATTCAGATTGGATTTCGTGGAACACAACTTGCAGTAATTGCGCCGCTTGAGGGGACTCCGGCCCAAAAAGCAGGTCTCAAAGCTGGCGATTTTATCTTGTTTATAAAAGATGAAAAGAGAGGAATAGAGAAAGGGACAGTGGGAATTGATTTGCCGACGGCTGTTGAAGCTATACGTGGTCCCGCGGGGACGGAAGTAAAATTGACGGTAAGCCGTGAAGGAGTCCTCGAACCTTTTGAAGTTAACGTCATGCGTGCAAAGATTGATGTTCCCTCTGTCGAGCTTTCATTTGTAGGAGAAGGAGAGTCTCTTGCTCATCTTAAGCTCCTGCGCTTTGGGGAAAGTACAAATAAGGAATGGGATACGAAGGTATCTGAGATTCTTAAAAAACCAGGAATAAAAGGCGTGATTCTTGATGTTAGAAATAACCCTGGGGGTTTCTTAAATGGCGCAGTATACTTTGCGTCGGAGTTTGTAAGGAGCGGAACGATTGTTATGCAAGAAAATGCAGAAGGGAATAGACAAAACTTTACGGCAACTGGTAAAGGCCGCTTAAGTAACTTTCCTACAGTTGTGTTGATGAACAAAGGGTCGGCTTCGGCGAGTGAAATTGTCGCGGGAGCGTTGCGCGATTTGAGAGGGGCAAAGCTGATAGGCGAGGCAACGTTTGGAAAAGGGACAATCCAGGAGGCACAGGAGTTGCTGGGAGGAGCAGGACTTCATATTACAACAGCTCGGTGGTTAACCCCTAATGGAACCTGGGTAAACGAGAAAGGTCTTGAACCGGATATAAAAGTGGAAGACAAAGCGGATACTGAAGAAGACGAACAATTACAAAGAGCGGTTGAGGAGCTAGTAAAATAAATTAACCTAATTGCTCTAATTGACCTAATTTCTAAATAATGACCAATGACTAATTTTAGAAATTTGAGAAATTGGGATTTGATTAGGTTAATTAGAAATTAGAATAATTAGAAATTTTTATGAGAGTCCGTCGTTTCCTAATAGGTATTGCAGTTGGTGTGGTAGTTCTTGCTTCCATTTTCGGAGGAGCGATTGCCGATCGTTTATTTGGTATTAAACCCCTTGATAAACTGTTTCCTCGCAGTGGGGGTCTTCGTACCGGGGAGGTAGAGCAAAAAATATTGACCGAGGAATCGGTAGTGATTGATGTTGCAGAAAGAGTATCTCCGTCGGTTGTTACCATTTCCCGGGAGTCGCCCCGCAGAAAGGTTCTTCAGTTTTCTCCTTTTGGGGGACTCGGAGTAAGAGAGGAAGGAGGCAAACAGGATATTGCGACAGGGTTTATTATTTCCGTTGACGGCCTTATTGTTACTAATAAACATGTGGTTTCCGAATCAGGCGTGCAATATAAGGTGATTACAAAAGATGATAAGGAATTTGTTGTTGAAAAAATTTATCGGGACCCGGCCAATGACTTGTCAATCCTTAAAGTAAGTCCAACGGCCACCTCAGGACTAAAACCTGTTGATTTAGGCGACTCAAGTAACCTTAAAGTCGGACAGTTCGTGATTGCAATCGGTACCGCACTTGGTGAATTCCGCCACACCGTTACAACCGGTGTTATATCTGGGCTGGGACGGGGAATTACTGCGGGGACGCCTTTTGAAGGGTTCGTTGAGCGTTTGGATAATGTTATTCAAACAGACGCGGCAATCAATCCGGGAAATTCGGGAGGGCCACTTCTTAATTCAGCCGGACAAGTTATAGGTGTTAATGTGGCGGTGGCTGCTGGGGCGGAAAATGTGGGATTTGCTATTCCAATAAACATTGTCAAGGACTCAATCCAAAACTTTGAGCAAACCGGTCGTTTCTCACGTCCATTTTTAGGCGTTCGTTATCAGATGATAAGTGGTGAAGCAGCAATTTTGAATGAAGTCCCTCAAGGTGCTTATGTCGTTGAGGTAGTTGAAGGAAGTCCTGCCAAGACAGCGGGAATAGAGGAAAATGATATCTTGACAAAACTTGATGGAGAAGCGATAAAAGAAGAGACTGGTGGTTTGGCCTCCTTGATTAATAAGAGAAAAGTTGGGGATAGAGTGAGCATTGAATTGTGGCGCGACCTGCCTGCGCAGACAGGTGGTCAAGCCCTCACAGTTTCTACAACCCTTGTTGAGTCAGGGGAATAATCAAAAATGAGTTTGAAAGAAGGATTAATTCAACGGAATATAGAATATCTAAATAGAGACGATACAGTAGCATTATTGCAACGAATTGGTATAGTAAGTCCAGTAATTTCCGATGGGATTCGTGCTATTAGATTAAGGGAGGGCCAAGGAATTCAACTGGGAGAGACTGATATAGGAGTAAGTTGTGAATTAATTGAAGGAGCCGGTGGGATTCTTTTACTCCAAAGGGTAGTTTTCAGAAATGGTCTAAAAAAAGATGAAGAGGGTAGGATTGTACCAAAAGTTCTGGTATTGCGTGCCTCGAAAGGCAGGGGTCACTCTATCCGTAGAATGCTTATTGGTTTTTATATCGATAGTTTATACGAAGAATATAATCTGAACCTTGATGAGATCAAGATGACCCGGAGAATATCCCTACCTCTTGTTAACCAAACTCAACCAGTGTAAGTAGAAAGTGCAGTTGTAATCTTATCTAAATTTCCTTCCATAACATCTTCTAAATTTCCCCAGGATTTGCCGATTCGGTGATCTGTTATTCTGCTTTGGGGGAAATTATACGTTCTAATTTTTTCTGCACGCATGCCACGACCAATAACTGATCGGTATCCTGCAATGGTACGCATTTTTTCCTCTTCTTCTCGCTCGTATAACTTCGCTCGAAGCAAGCTTAGAGCGATTTTTCTATTTTGTTCTTGGAAGCGTTCTTGTTGAGCAGTGACAACGATGCCGGTAGGAATATGTCGCAAACGGACCGCTGTTGAAACTTTTTGAACATTTTGACCACCGTGTCCCGATGCTCTGTAAAATTGCCAATCCAGGTCATTTTGATTAATTGAAATATCCTTTTCAGCAATCTCTGGGAGGACAGCGACTGTTGCAGTGGAGGTATGAATTCTTCCTCTGCGTTCTGTTTCCGGAATTCTTTGGACTCTATGAACCCCTGACTCGTGTTTTAACTCCCCAAAAACATTTGTGCCAGAGATTTTAATTACATTGTCGTCCACTTGGGTTGCCTTCCATCCACATCTGCCTGCAAATCGCGTGTACATACGGAGTAAATCAGAAGCCCATATTGAGGCTTCATCACCCCCTGCAGCTGGGCGAGTTTCAAGATATATGGTTTGGACTTGATTATCATTCATGGTTAGTAGGTAATGGTTGGCAAGTAACAGGAAGGATGAAAACGTGTTACATGTTACTTTTTATTTGCCACTTTTCGTAGTTCTTTCAAGCTTTCCGGTCGTTCAAGCTCTTCTTTAATTCTCTTTTCCCTTTTTAGTTTTCTTTTTTCTTTCTTTGACAAGATTTGCGAAACTTTCTTTTCTTGCAGTTCTCGGAATCGGTCAACGCGCCCCTTTGTGTCAATAAACTTTGCCTCGCCAGTAAAGAATGGATGGCAATTGGAACATACTTCAACGTGGATTTCTGGAACCGTTGATCCCACGGTAAACGTTGTTCCGCAGCTACCACACGTAACTCGCGCCTCCGAATACCATTGGGGATGAATTGCTGCTTTCATAGTAAGTATATATTACCAGAAACTAAGGCTAAATTCAATTTCTAATTATTCTAATTCCTAATTTCTAAATAAATCTCAATGACCTAATGTCTAAATTTAGGTTAATTAGGTTAATTTGATTTCCTTCTTCTCTTGTATTCAGCAATTACCACTCCTATCACTGTAATTGTTGCGCCAATAATAATCGGGAGTGTAATTGTTTCATGGAGCCAGATGACTGAAAGTGGAATTGCAAAAAGAGGCGAAAGATACATAAAAATTGTTGCTTCGCCTGCCTCAACTCTTCGTTGCCCTTCCTGGAAAAGCCAGTATGCAAGAGCACCTGAGATGATGGCCATATACCATACGCCCGCATGAGAAGCGAGTGGTTGTTGTGCAATAAATGAAATAAGAGCAGCAAGTGATCCTGTTTGCCAAATAGCAAGCGGCAACATAGTGATAAACCCTAAAAGAAAAGAACTCGTTACGAGCAAAAGTGGAGAAACACGTTGCTTGAGCTCTATTTTTGCGAGGATGACATAGGCTACCCAGGCAAAGTTAGCAAGTAGAATTAAAAGGTTACCAAACACAGTTGAATTTCCGTCGGCAATAGAAGGCGAGAATGTAAGTACGCTTGCTCCGGTGAACGCAATACCAAGACCGATTTTTTCTAAGCTGCTAATTCGTTCTTTCAGAAAAATTACGCCTGCAACAACAACGAAAATAGGACTGATGTCGCTAAGGAGTGAAGCAAAAATTGCGGTAGTGTGCTCAAGTCCCCAAAAGAGGAGACCTAAATTAATGGTGCTCCCCAAAAGGGCAACGAGTACAAAAGCGAACAACTCCCGTTTGTTAAGATGATTTTTAATATTGAAATCATGATGGGTGAATCCCAGAATTGGTAAAAGAACAAGAGAGGTAAGAAAAAAGCGGTAGGTTAAGAATAAAACAGGTGAAAAATCATGAAGAGTAAATTTAATAACTGGTGTTGCAATACCCCAAATTGCGGCTGTAAAAAAGAGCATTACGTAGGCAGTAAGTCGTGAGTTGGTCATGAGGGCATGTTTCTATTCATATATGAATATATGAGTAATAACTATATCACTTCGATGAGGCGGTCAACTCCGAATGAAAATCCAACAGCGGGAACCTGTTTTTTAGAAAACATTCCGATTAAATTATCATATCTGCCACCCGCGCCGATAGTGAGACTTTCAGGGTTGCTGTTTGGTTTTAATTCAAAGATTGTTCCCGTGTAATAATCTAAACCTCTCGCCAAATTTGCATCAAAGTCATAATCTTGTCCAAGTGTAAGTTTATATTCATCTTGTAGCTGGGTATTAATCTTGAAAAGATCAAAGCTGGGAGTGTTGATATTTTCTCTTAGCTTCTCTGTAACCTTTTCAATATAGTTATTAATGTCTTTTTCTTCGTATTTTTTAGCTAAGAGTTCTTTTTTGACTCCATCCATTCCTATCTTGTAAATCTTGTCAATTGCTCTTACAAAATCTATTGGTATACCTTCGAAATTAACTCTGTGATTGATGAACATCTTGGCATTTTTAAGACCAAGATGTCGGGCAATTTTCAGGGCTGCTGCGATAATCTTTGTATCCTCTACCATTCTTTCCGATCCCACAGTATCAAAGTCAAGCTGAGTAAATTCTCTAAATCTGCCTTTTTGAGGATTTTCTCCTCGGAATACTTGCCCTATTTGGTATCGGCGAAATGGAAGTGGAGGATGATACGTTGCTACATAACGAGCAAGTGGGACAGTCAGGTCATACCGCAAGGCCAACTCTCTTCCACCACGGTCTTTGAATTGATAGATAAGCCGCTCTTCCTCACCATACTTTCCCTTTAAGGTCTCTGCAAATTCAATAGTTGGTGTTTCTATGGGGACGAATTCAAACTCCTCTAAAACTTCAACAATTTTTCCAATGACGCCTCGACGTTTTTTCGCAAGTTCTGGTTGAATATCGCGAAATCCCTTCGGTGTCGGCGGTGCTTTTTGCATAGTTAACTTTATGATAGCTTGTTTTTAAGGATTTAGAAAGAGATTACTCCTAAAGTCGGAAGCATTCCCAGAATAAGTTGTATTAGAATAAAAATACTGTCCTTAGCCAATCTTTCTCGTAATACAGTTTGTTTGTAGCTTAGATCAACTAAAGAGTATATTATTACCAGAACCCAGGTAATTATAAAAAATACAATAGACTCTAAGGTACCGATAATATTCCCCACGAAAATACCTATCACATTCAGTATAAACGCATAGCCTAGTATAAATGTTATCCATGCCAGTTTATTCCACCTTTCTATTTTGTCCCTATAACCAACCTTTGAGTATGCTAGCGATGAAGTAAAAAGCAGTGGTATTGCCAAAATAAACTGCAAAATCAAAACTCTTGGTAGTAGAAGTTCTTGTTTTAAATTGATTGTTAGAAAAAATACGCCGATGGTAATAGCGATTAGACTATTGTTCAGTGCTACCCTGGTAGTAGCTTTTGGGGGTACATTAGCCATTTTTTTCGATTTTATGGTGTTGGGCTTGGTTTTTGGGTAGGTGATGGCGATGGTTCAGGTGAAAGAAGTCCTGTTGCCTTACCGGGAATAACATGAATGAGCTTGGCGGTAATAGTATTGACAGACCCGCTTACCAGGCTTCCGACCGCAATAATTCGGTCACCAACTTCAATTGTGTTCGCATTTACTTTCTCTATCTTAGTATCAACTTTTGCGCTCACACGCGTTGAGGAAGAGAACTTTATTGTCCACGCTTCATCCTCCTTTTTTGGGTGCTTTACCACCAGCGTTCCGCTTCCTGTTTCCTGGACCACCCCATAAACAGGACGACGGGGGAGAAGAGGATTCTCGGTGCTCATCAAAATCCGACTGGCGTTCAAGGTATCTTTATCCTCAAGTATTCCCATCGCAATCACAAAATTTTCGAGTGCTAAATCACTCGGTTTAACGGTTTTCTGTCCCCTGTTTCCTACTTGGAGTATTATTGCATCTTCTTTAACTTTTACTTGTTTCGTTCCCGTTCTTGTCGTAAGCATTAAAGAGCCGTCTGTGATTTGGGTAATTTTACCCACAAATGCGCGAGGTTTTTGGGAAAGCTGCGCGAGCCGTTCCTCTACCCGCTCTCGCAAATTATCCCGGATGCTTTTGCCGGGTTGGGTTGCATCCTGTTCTTGGCCGTGGGCCAAGGAGAATAAACCAATAATCCAATAAACCAATAATCCAATTATTAGGCTTGATACTTTCATAATTATTCTTTCTTAAACTCCGTTGAATACGTTATGGTGAGCTCTTTTTCAACAGAGTTATTGTCTTCCCCAAATGAAGTTACCAAAAGTGCATTTGCCCCTGGTTCCAATTTTACCTCTGCACGAAATGTGCCGCTGTTATCGGCGAGCGCAGTGACCTCGTCAACGGGACTAGTAATTACCACTGTTGCGTTAGGTGCTGTTTTACCTTCAACAGTGATGCTGTCGGTATCAACGAGCGCCTCGTCCTCTGGCTGAGTGATAGTAAGTGTACTAGAAGAAGGAGCGGATGTTGGTGCAGGTGTTGCTTGAGTAGTAGTGGGGGTAGATCGGAGTGCGAGGTTTGCTCTATATACCCCGAATGCGATTGCAAGTCCCAATGTAGCTCCCAGTAGTATCGCAATAAGTACCTCTTTACGCATGGTAAAGGCCCTACATACCAATAGGGCTAGTTAGGATGATAGCTGTTACTTCCCCCCCTTGTCAAGCAAACACCTCTTGTGGTAGTCTACTTTTGCTGTAGTTGGTAGATACTTTATATATGGATATTACTTGGCTGGGTCATGCATCATTTCGGATAAGAGGGAAGAGTGTGACTGTGGTAACGGACCCATTTGCAAAAGAGATGGTAGGATTGTCGATGCCCCGGGTAACTGCTGATATAGCGACGGTATCGCATGAACATAAGGATCATAACAATGTCGAGGGGGTAGCGGGAATAGCTGCTCCTCCCAAAGTCATCCGAGCTCCCGGAGAATATGAAGTGCGAGGTGTAAATATACGGGGGGTAAAGACGTGGCATGACGTGTCTGATGGTCGGGAGCGGGGGAATAACATTATATTTGTCATAGAACTTGACAACATTCGTCTGGCGCACCTGGGGGATTTAGGTCATAAACTGTCTGAAGAGCAAGTATCTGAGATTGGAGACGTGCATATACTCTTAGTGCCGGTAGGGGGGTTTTATACGATAGGGCCGGAAACAGCCGCGCAAGTGGTAGCCCAAATTGAACCAAAAGTAGTAATTCCTATGCATTATCAAATACCGGGATTGCTACCCGAAGTATTTGAGAAATTGCAAAATGTTGAGGAGTTTGTAAAAGTGCTGGGAATAACACCAAAACACATGCCCTCCTATCAAGCAAAACCAGATACTATTCCCGAGGAGATGGAACTTGTGATTTTGGAGAGAAAATCTTAAAATTTCTAATTACTAATTTCTAATCAAATCCCAATTTCCAAATACCCCAATTTAGGTCAATAAGCAGAGCTTGTTTTTCGCTTTTGCTCAAAATTAGAAATTAGGTTAATTAGGTCAATTTTAGTATATGGCCAACGGAGGTTCCCAAACAGTTAAAATCCCACCTCACTCCCGAGAAGCGGAAATCTCGGTGCTGGGGGCGTTGCTTCTTGATAAAGATGCGGTCATCTCGGTTGCTGAATTTCTTGCACCTCATCACTTCTACGATGAGCGCCATGCAAAGATTTTTACCGCAATCCTTGACCTCTATGAAGAACGAGTTCCTATTGACGTTTTAACAGTTGCTGAAAAACTCAAGAAAAATCGGGCATTGCGCCAAGTTGGGGGAGTGGGTTACTTGGGTGAGTTGGTAAATCAAGTGCCAACTGCTGCGCATGTTGAACATTATGGGAAAATTGTCAAAGATGTGGCAACAAAACGGACATTAATGAGTGCGGCAACAAAGTTGGTTGAGCTTGCATTTGACGAGGGAACCTCGGCTGAGGAACTCTTAGACCGCGCAGAGCAAGAGGTTTTCTCGCTAACCCAGCGTCATTTAGCACGAAGTTTCATGCCCGTTCGTGAGGCACTTGCCGAGAGTTTCGATCGGCTGGATGAGCTACACAAGTCGCCCGGGGGACTTCGCGGAGTACCATCGGGTTTTTCCGACCTTGACAATACCTTGGCAGGATTTCAACGCAGCAACTTAGTTATCCTCGCGGCACGTCCTGGTATTGGGAAAACCGCACTCGCCCTCAATATTGCCCAGCATGTTGCAGTGAATGAAAAAAAATCGGTGGGAATTTTCTCGCTTGAGATGAGCAAAGAGGAATTAGTAGACCGCCTCCTTGTCTCGCAAGCGGATATTGATGCATGGCGACTGAAGACCGGACGGCTCACCGATGAGGATTTTACGCGACTCTCCGATGCGATGGGAATGCTTGCTGAGGCGCCGCTCTTTATTGACGACACGCCCGCACTCACGGTGCTTGAGATGAGAACGAAGGGGCGGCGGCTGCAGGTTGAACAGGGAATAGAACTTTTAATTGTTGATTATTTACAGTTAGTTGCAGGTAGAAAACTTGAGAACAGGGTGCAAGAGGTGTCGGAGATTTCGCAAGGCTTGAAGAATTTAGCACGGGAGCTCAAAATTCCAATCCTTGCCATTTCTCAACTTTCTCGGGCAGTTGAACAGCGGGGAACGCGACGGCCGCAACTTGCTGATCTTCGGGAGTCAGGAGCGATTGAGCAGGATGCTGACGTGGTGATGTTTATCTGGCGTGAAGACGAGGATGATGTAGAAAATATTAATCTTGATATTGCCAAGCACAGAAACGGTCCCTTGGGACAAGTGAAACTCTTCTTCCGCGGCGACCGTATTCGTTTTTACCCACGAGAAACAAAAAGGGCAAAGGAGTAAAATTCGAGTATGGCATATAGATATTGTTATAACTGTGGGGGAAAGTTGGAGCGTTCTGGCCCCAATCTTCTTATTTGTAAAAGATGCGATTTCCATTTTTATATCAATCCCAAGCCGGCTAATGCACTGATTCTGGAGAACGAAAAAGGGGAGATATTATTTTTGAAAAGAAAAAAACAACCAAAGAAAGGTTATTGGGATTTACCCGGTGGATTTGTAGACGTGGGTGAGAATATTGAAGAGTCGGTTGAGAGGGAAATAAAAGAAGAGCTAGGAATAAATATTGCCGAATTTAAATATCTCGGTTCTTATCCGGATAAATATTTTTACCAAGGAATGAATTTTCCTAGTTTGTGTTTTGTTTTCTATGGGAAGCTTAGAAATGTTCAAATAGCGTCTTCTCATGAAGAGTTTTCTCAAATTGCTTTTTTCCCGCCCAATAAAATTCCATTTGAGAAAATCGCTTTCAATTGTTTGAAAGAGGCGATTAGGGAGTATGTAAAGAAGGCATGATTATTAAGAAGAAAATTTGGCCAGAGTTCTTTAAAGAAGTAGTGAGAGGGAGGAAAAAATTCGATGTGCGGCTTGCTGATTTTAAATGTAAAACAGGAGATATTTTGATTTTAGAAGAGTGGAATCCGAAAACAAATAAATATACGGGAAGAAAGTTAAAGAAGAAAGTCACAGTTGTTCTTCGCACTAATGATTTAAAATTCTGGCCCAGGAAAAATATAGAAAGATACGGATTTCAAATTATCGGAATTGAATAATTTGTGCCGAGGGAGGGAGGCCAATTCGTTTAACTTGTAATTCTGGAATACTTTCTCCTCTTTTCATTTACTACAAGGTTAAAAATCTTCCTCACGAGCTCTCTTTTTCTTTCCAAGCAAGGAAGATTTTCTTGATAATACATCCATCGCAATATTTTTACAGCCTCTTTTTTTGAAAATTTTATCCTCCACATAGGCACTCGGTTAGATTTTACAGGTTTACTACATGTGAGTGATCCTTTTACTTTAGTAAGATCTCGGATTTTCCTTATAAGCCAGTCAATGTGAGTACGGCTTGCAGAAATAAAATAAAGGAAAACCCTAAGATTTACATATGTTCTCCCTCGGTATTTATTATACCTATCATCATAGGTTAGAATTGTACCATCTCCATCTAGATGCCCTCTCAAAAAGTCTCTAAAGTATTTATCGGGAATTTTTATTTCCCCAACATTATATGTTTTCTTATGTGCCAGTCCTATTTTAACTAGCCATTTATAGAATTGGATATTACCAAATTGAACTCTGTAACTTGGTCGTTTTGCGAAACCATTATTTTTTGTTTCCGAAATTTTATTCTTTAAATCGAGACAAGAATTGAAAGTTTCAAGAAGGTCTCTGTCTGAAGATCGCATAATTATATGTCTGCCATCGTTTGAGAGATTTCCATCTGTAACTAAGAGACCAATAATATAAGCTAAGTTAGGAGACCATGAAAAGGTTTTGAGCGGCAGTTTGGGTTTGGGCATTTCTCCTGGTGCCCGGAGCGGGAGTCGAACCCACATGGTCGTAAGACCACACGATTTTGAGTCGTGCGCGTAAACCATTCCGCCACCCGGGCAACTGACTAATTATACCCCTCCTAGGCTCGATGCCTAGTCGAGACTGGCCACCTCGGCTCAATGTAATTATACCTCATTTTAAATTTGTTTTCCAAATATAAATTAGGTACAATTGAGCACATGAAGCGAGAAGCGAAGAATATCGTCTCACTTATACCTAAAGTAGATTACGCTGATGTGCGGATTATTGAGAAAGAGTCGCAAAATATTGCTACAAAAGATGGAGTAGTTGAAGCACTTGAGTCTTCTACATCACTTGGGTATGGAATAAGAGTTCTAAAAGATGGGGCATGGGGATTTGCTGGATCAAATGACTTTACAAAGCGAGGAATTGAAAGGACGATCAAGCGAGCAGTTGAGATTGCAGAAAGTTCTGCCCGACATAAGCTTGAGGATGTTGAGTTGGCACGACAGACTCCCATTAAAGCGACCTACAGGACTCCGATAAAAGAAGACCCCTTTAAAGTTCCTCTTGAGGAAAAACTTGAACTACTTTTGGCAGCTGATAACGCGCAGCGGGTTGACCCGAGAATTGTAATTTCCCAAACCTCATTTTCTGCCCATCGTGAACACAAGACCTTTGCGTCAACAAACGGGTCTCTTATTGAACAGGAAATTGTTTGGACTGGCGCAGGGCTTGAGGCCTCAGCAACAGGAGAAGGGGATTTTCAAAACCGAAGTTATCCAAATTCGCATGGAGGGCAATTTGCAACGCGTGGATATGAGCTCGTGTGGGAGTTGGATTTGGTGGGAAATGCACCACGAGTAGGAGAGGAGGCGGTAAAGCTTCTTGACGCCCCCTTATGTCCTACCGGCGAATACGACATTATCTTGGATAGCAATCAACTTGCTCTTCAAATTCACGAGAGCTGTGGGCATGCAGCAGAACTTGATAGGGTGTTGGGTTACGAGGCATCCTATGCGGGAACCAGTTTCTTGACTCCTGAGAAATTGGGAAAATTCCGCTATGGCTCGCGTATTGTCAATTTAACGGCTGACGCAACGATCCCGGGAGGACTTGGGACGTTTGGTTACGATGATGAAGGAGTTCCTGCCCAAAGAACCTTTTTAGTAAAAAATGGAATCTTTATGGATTATCTGACGTCACGTGAGACAGCAGTGTATTTAGATAAGATTTTAAGAAAGTCAAGAAAGGGCCCGTCTCGCGTCGGCGAGCCGAGGCGGAGAAGCAACGGGACAATGAGGGCAACAGGGTGGGAGTATATTCCTTTAATTCGAATGACAAATGTAAATTTGGAGCCTCCTTCGGCAAGCTCAGGACCTTCGGCCTGGAAGTTGGAAGATTTGATAGCCGACACCAAACGGGGAGTTTTTATGTCAACAAACAAAAGCTGGAGTATTGATGATAGGCGGCTTAATTTCCAGTTTGGGACAGAAATTGGGTGGGAGATTAAGAATGGAAAGTTAGGGAAGATTCTCAAGAATCCAACCTATCAAGGAATGACGCCAAAGTTTTGGCGCTCGTGCGATGCGATTTGTGGTAAAGATGAATGGATTGTCTGGGGTACTCCAAACTGTGGCAAAGGCCAACCTTCACAGGTTATGTATACCGGCCACGGTGCCAGCCCCGCGAGATTTAGGAAGGTGAAAGTGGGGGTTGTGAAGTGGTAAGTCTTATTATTGCAGCCTTCAGTTCATTAAGAGATTTCTGGCCAAATCCTTTTACCCTTAATAATTCTTTCTCAGTCATGTTAAGCACCTGCGCCACTGTATAGATATTTCCACGAGCTAATGCATAACTCACTCGAGTTCCCACTATCTTATTAATCCAAACCGTAGAAATACCAGCAAGTGTTTTAAACGCCTCCGATTCTGGAGGAGGATTTATTTCGAATTCAACTGCTTCGATGTATGCTTTAAGCCTCCATTCCATCCCCTCCACTATCCAGCTATTACGTAGGAAATCGAGTTTAGGTCTATTAAGAACTTCACCAATAGTATTAATGCCATGTCTCTTGAGATCACCCCCTATGTCTGTCGGGAGATCAAGGGATTCAATGGGGCGTGATGCTATTAAAGCAAGTACATCGGGTTTTATTTCTAAATAAGGGAGAAAGCGATTGACGACTTCCTGTTCCTTATAAAAACCAGCTTGGGCTCTTTCATAAACTTTTCGAAGTTCATCTCCAAGATGTTTTAATTGTTCAGCAGAGAGATGCCTTAAAAAGGGTTCTCTATTCTCTGTCAAAAGCTCTCCGACATCTTTCCATTCTCTATCCATCCTCGAGGCAACATACCGAGCAAGATGAATTGCTGGTCCTAGTTCCTCCAGACGAGCATTGGTAACTGCTTTTAAATCACTGTAAGTAAGTTGTAGCCCGGCAATTGAGAAGGCAACAGGGCCTTCAGACAAAACAACATATTCTTTTAATTTGTCTCTATTGTTTGGCGAACGTAGCCTACGAAGTGCGCGTTCTTCTATTTGTCGTATGCGCCCTTTTGTTCTTTGAAAGTCATTAGCTATTTGAGCTATTGTTTCTGGTGTGCCACTTGCAAGTCCAAATCTACGGATAATTACTTCAGCTTCTCGTGGCCTGAGTGTACTTGTTAAAACTTCAGAAACAGTCTCGGCCAGCTCTTCTCCCTTTTCAGGGGAAATTGGTCGTTGTGGCTCACTAAATACTGCCTCCAGTAGTCTTTGCTGGGGGAGTAACGCGCGCTGTTCCCTACCGACTTGTTCGGGCTTTGATGGTCCTAAAGCTTCAGTACTCATTTTATGGCCCGATTATACCATAATAAGCTTAATTTTGCCAGAATTTGATATAATTGTGAGAATATGGTTGGAGAAAAGAAAT
The DNA here is from genome assembly GCA_964442455.1 of uncultured Gammaproteobacteria bacterium. Classification (GTDB taxonomy): domain Bacteria; phylum Patescibacteriota; class Microgenomatia; order UBA8517; family JACQJR01; genus CAYTZB01. Next base: position 30,751 of record CAYTZB010000002.1, on the reverse strand, counting down.
TACACGAAATTGCAAAGAAAGTTTTGAGCTTATCGCGTGCCCTTCGGCCAGCTCAGGCCTTCGGCTCTGAGGCTCAGGCTCGAAGAGGTAAACTTGAGACAGAAGTTTTGCTATTTGTGACGGATCATGGGTTGACCCGATTTGCGAACTCTCAGATTCATCAAAATGTTGCATGGGAAGATGTAGGGATTTCTGTGCGTGTGGTGATTGGGAAACGAATAGGTGTTGCCTCCACAAATAGTTTTGCGCCCTCTGCGCTTCGTGATGTTGTGCGACGAGCAGAAAGTTTAGCAAAATTACAAAGAGAAGATCCACATTTTAAGAGTTTACCCAAGCCGCAAAAGTTGCCAAAAGTTGCACAATGGGTTCACCAAGCAACACCAGAGGAGCGCGCAGCGGCGGTGTCAACAATTATTACAAAAGCACGAGAAAAGAAGATTACGGCTTCGGGCGCGTTTGATAGCGTGATAACTGAGATAGTAGTGGCGAATTCTCATGGTGTATGGGCGTATCATGTGAGCTCTGCGTCTGATCTTTCGACAATTTTACTTGGGAAAGACTCAACGGGATTTGGTGCACAATTAGGAAGAAAAGTTGCCGATATCAACGCTGAGGATGTTGCACAACAAGCAATAGAAAAAGTTGAACGTGGTACGAAACCGCTAGAAGTTAAGCCCGGGGAGTGGGATGTCATACTTGAGCCTCAAGCAGTGAATGAAATGATGGCATTTCTTGCTTGGCTTGGGCCAAATGCGCGAATTTATCACGAGCAGGCAAGCTATTTTTCAGGTCGTCTTGGCGAAAAGGTGGTAGGTAAGAACATTTCTATATACGACGATCCCATATCAGAGGAAGGATTTCCCATGCCTTTTGATTTTGAAGGAGTTCCGAAGCGGAAAGTCGAAATAATTAAAGAGGGAGTGCTGAAAAATTTGGTATACGACTCCTACCATGCTGGGAAGCATGACGCTCCTAATACCGGTCATGCGTTGCCCGCACCTAATACAGGTGGGCCGATGCCATTACATTTAGTAATAGAACCGGGTAAAAAGGGGATGGAAGAGATGATAAAGGGAGTCAAAAAAGGACTGCTTGTAACTCGGTTTTGGTATGTGCGGGTTTTGAATCCGAGGCATTTATCAATTACCGGTATGACGCGAGATGGAACGTTTTTGATTAAGGACGGAGAGATTGTTGGTGGAGTCAAAAATCTTCGTTTTAATCAGAGTATTCCGGAGGCGTTGTCCAGTGTTGCTGCAATTTCCAATACTGCTGTGCCGCTTTCTAGTTTTGAACTTGAAATCGGAAGTAATCGCATGCCGGCTTTGCATATTAAAAGGTGGAATTTTACAAGCGGCACCGAGTTTTGAAAAAACTCGGAAGCACGAAATTCTAAGCACGAAGCACGAAACAAATTAAAAATTATAAAAAATAAATAATAAAAGTTTTGAATTTTGGAAATTTTTGTTTTTGAATATTGTTTCGAATTTCGATATTCGAATTTCGAATTTTAAATATGATTGACGTTACCGATTTACGAGCAGGAACTACTTTTCAAATAGAAGGAACTCCTTATGTGGTGGTCAAATATACCCACACCAAGCTTGGGCGGGGTGGGGCAACGGTGAGGGTGGAAGTGCGCAATCTTAAAACAGGTAGAGTTGAAGAAAAAACATTTAACTCAGGGACAAGAGTAGAGGAAGCACCAACCACTAAACGACGCCTTCAGTATTTATATAAGGATGAGGAAAATGCCGTATTTATGGATCCCCAAAGTTTCGAGCAAGTAGAAATTCCGCGCAGAATTGCAGGAGGTGAGATCCGTTTCGTAAAAGATGGTCAAGAAGCGGATGTACTGTTTTGGTCCTCGGGCGATGCTGTGGATGTACCCCTTACTATAGAGTTGCCTCCAAAAGTAACGCTTAAAGTAACCGACACCAGCCCCGGAGTCAAGGGAAATAGCGCAACAAATATCTGGAAACCGGCTGTACTTGAGAGTGGACTTCAAATAAAAGTACCGCTTTTTATAAATGTTGGAGACGCCGTACGTGTCGACACACGAACAGGCGAGTACATCGAACGAGCTAAGTGAAGATCCACCACACGGCTGCGGCGCAGACGGCTACCTGGGTGAGTATTCCAGGAATGAGCGGTGCGCGCGCTTGCAGTGCGTGTTCAAATTCAACAAGACGAGTGATAAGCGGGTGGGTGACGTTCATAAGATAATACGGTGCTTCCAACAAGTCAGGTAACACTGCAAAGAATCCTCCAAGTAAAATAATCATTGCACGAGATAGGTCAGGCAAACTTTGAAGCGCAATAAACGATCCAATAAGAAGCGCCGCGAAACTGTCCAAGAAAATAAACGTAGTGGTATTTGGTTTTAGCCGTCCGAGTTTTTTAATTTCCCGGTAAATAGGAGGATTCCAATGGGGGATGAGGTCCATCACGAAATGGCTGGCGAGTGCGAGAGGTAGAGAAAGAGCCGGATTTCCGACTTTTGAGGCAATTGCAACTCCTACCAATACGTGTGGCAATTCAACCATACAAAAAAGGACTCGTGTGAGTTATTTCAATGGTATAATGGGTAGGAGCATAATGTCAAATTTATCAAATTTTGCGACATTCCTCATTCTTACGGTTGGTGCATTGTTCTCCTTCTTCATCTTTTGGGAGCTATTGAAGGATGATTATGAGGATGCCCGCATTTTTCCTCTCGGACTCCTTATTGCGCTTGGGGGAATACTAGGTTTCTCTCTCATGGGATGGATTTTTGGACGCGACCATCTTTTGGGTGCACTCTTTCTTGTGTTTCTTTTCGCGCTTTTCCGAAGCAAGAGACTAGCGATGCGCCCTGTTGAGGTATTCGAGGCAGTTGTCCCTTCTCTTTTTGTCTTTCTTTTCTTTTTTTCACTGAACATACTTCGCAGTGCGGGGAAGTTCTACTGGTATTCTTTTACCGAACCGCTACTGCTCGTTGGGGCGTTGTGCTTTTTTTGGATGCTGCGGAAATACTATCGCAGTTTTTTGTGGTACCCTTCTGGGAAAGTGGGATTTGCGTCACTGGTCGCCGTTATTCTTTATCTTGCAATACGGGCAGCTATTGCGCTGCTTTTCCCACATATGCTATTCTTGATGTCGAGAGGGGTGACTATCGCAACAGGCGTGTCTCTTGCGCTCGTCTGTAGTATTGTGGTATATTTTCAGTCCGGAAGAATAGAGGGGGATACGTCAAGAATAAGGAGGGTATTTGCACGATGAAAAAAAGCGCTGTTCGAACAACTACAGAGAACATCATTCAGATTCCCCAAAAACTGCTTCATCCCATAGGGAGCTTCTTAACCCAGCAATTATCGCGTTTGGAGCGGCGGGCGCACGAAGTGTCAACCCAAGATCCATTTAAGGATACAAAGCGACTTCTAGAGAACGCATCTCCTGATTCAGATGCGGCCGTACAATTTGGCCATGCGCGTGTTTCTGCTGTGAAGCAGGAACTTGACAGGAAAATTGTCCAAACAAAGAAAGCTCTCGCACGCATTAAGATTGGGAAATATGGAATTTGCGAAAATTGTGGCCAAATGATTGATACCGATCGCCTTATGATTTACCCCGAAGCGACTCTTTGTATCTCCTGCGAAAAGAAGAGAGAAAAGTAAGTGTCCGTGGAACCGCGAATTCTCTACGAAGACAAATATCTTCTGGTTGTTGATAAACCGGCTGGGATGGTGGTGAATAGGGCGGAGTCGGTAAAGGGGGAGACGCTTCAGGATTGGGTTGAGTCCTCGGGGGTCCTGCCCCGGGTTATCCCTCCCGCCAGTGCTCGGCGTTCGCCTGCGCGCGTGTCGGGATCCCTTCCACCCGTGTCACCCCCTTCGGACTTTGTGAAAAGGAGCGGAATTGTTCATCGAATAGACAAAGAGACGAGTGGGGTGCTTCTTGTTGCAAAAACGCCGGAAGCGTTTGAGAACTTACAAGCGCAGTTTAAAGAGCGGGGAGTGCAAAAGAGCTATGTCGCTTTAGTTCATGGAAAAGTAATGCCCGAGGAAGGTGTAATAAATGTTCCTATTGGGAGGCTTCCATGGAACAGAGAGAGGTTTGGAGTATTGCCGGGCGGGAGGGAAGCGGAAACGAAGTATAAAACAATTTCCAATTTCCCCGCTTCGCAGCGAGGCGAGCAGTTTCCAATTTCAAGTGAAGAATTTTCTCTTTTGGAGCTTTACCCAAAGACAGGGAGAACACACCAACTGAGGGTGCACCTAAAATCAATTGGTCATCCAATTGTGGGAGATCAGTTTTACGCGGGACGCAAAACCTCAAGGGAGGATAGAAAGTGGTGCCCTCGACTTTTCTTGCATGCGCAAAGCATTACGTTCGCACACCCAATAAGTGGTAAGAGAGTAACTATCACCAGCGAGTCTCCAGAAGAGCTTCGGGATGTGCTTGCATATCTTCGTACACGTACTTCATAATAAGGGAGATGGAATCTGCCCTTTTCCGTGATTTAGGATTCGTGCTCGCCGCAGCCCTCCTTGGCGGCGCGACGTCTATTCTTTTTCGCCTTCCACTTTTGACCGGATATATTATCTCTGGAGTCATATTTGCCGCTCTTTCGGGAGTGTTGCATGCGGGAGGAAGTGTATTCGCGTTAGCACAACTCGGTATCATTTTCCTGTTATTTACAGTCGGCATTGAACTTTCCTTTACCCAGCTTACTCGTGTATTTCGAGTGGCGGTCGCTGGGGGAATAATCCAAATCTTGACGACTGTCGTGGCGGGTTTGGTCATTTTACCTTCATTCGGCTTAAGCCATGCCGCGTCGCTTATCCTTGCGTTCGGCTTTTCTCTTTCCTCAACCGCAGTGGTTGTTAAACTTCTCCAAGAGCGGGCGGAACTCGATACGCTGCATGGCGAAATCTTAACCGGGTGGTTGTTGGTGCAGGACTTGGCGGTTGTTCCGATGGTGGTGCTTTTACCAACGCTCGTGGGGAAGGATGGAGGGCTGCTGGATATGGGAGAAGCAGCTTCCCGGGCTGTACTTCTTGTGGTGGGAGCGGTCGTTGCGGGTCGATTTGCAGTTCCTCAATTTATGAACTTGGTCGTCAGGGCTAACTCGCGGGAGTTCTTCCTTTTGGCAGTAGTAACATTTATTTTTGGCGTTGCCTTTCTTTCACAAATTTTGGGCATTTCGCCGGCTCTAGGTGCATTTCTTGCAGGACTTATTGTGTCCGAGACATCACAGAATCACGCAGTATTTGCGGAAGTCCGACCCTTGCGCGAGATTTTTATGATTTTGTTCTTTGTGTCACTTGGGGCACTCCTTTCCCCTTCATTTCTTCTTAATTCTTGGCAACTGATTTTAACCCTTGCGTTCCTTTTCTTGGGACTTAAGTTCCTTATATCACTTTTGGTGACTCTTTTGTTTGGGTATCACGCGAAAACGGCATTTTGGACGGCCCTGGGACTGGCAAACATTGGAGAGTTTTCATTCTTACTTGCGGCCCTCGGTGGTGAGTTAGGGCTTTTGAGCGAGAGGGAGATTGGAATTGCGGTCTCAGTAGCACTGGTTACGCTTCTTGCCACGCCGCTGTTATTTGCTGCTCGTCACGTGTTTTGGGAGCGAACCCGACCTATCTTGCGGCTACCAGTACTCTCTAGTGTTGTTGGAATGGACCGTCGCGCACATCAGCCAGCCGGCGGAGCACAGGAAGAGATTTCGGACCATGTGGTACTGTGCGGGTTTGGCCGTCTTGGCTCATGGCTTGGGAGAGCGTGCCAACTTGCACAGATTCCGTTTGTAGTTGTTGAATATAATCACGAAATTTTAAAAGAATTGAGCGAGCGTGGCATTCCGTTTGTGTATGGTGACCCGGGAGATAAGGAAGTGCTCGCCGCTGCAGAAGTTGATAAAGCACGTCTTTTGGTTATCGCGATACCCGACCGACATACGCAAGAGTTGGTGATTGGGCATGCAAAACAGCTGAGCAGTAAAGTACAGATTATCTCGCGTGTGCAGCGGGATGAAGATAGAACTCGACTTATGAATTTGGGTATTAGCGAGGTTATTCAGCCGGAATTTGAAGCAGCGCTTTCTGTTGCGCATCGTATTTTCCAAGCATTTGGATTAAATAGGGAAGAGGTCGCAGCAAAACTCAAAACAATCAAAGCAGAACACACAAAAATATCCAAATTAACCTAAAATTTAAAAATTAGAAATTTCCTAATCTATGCCTGCCCGAAGCGGTCGTCCCAACAGTCGAAGAAAAGTACAGAAGTTTTCGTCCTCAAAACTACTCACCCTATTTCTTGTCGCTGCTTTTGTGATTTTGGTTACGGGGAGTATGGTGAAGGCCACTTCGTTATGGAATACCCGATTATGGAAAGGAGAAGAGCGGCTCACTTTTGTCGTTGCCACTGACCCTCCAGTGCTGGCTTCCTATCAAGCACAAGCGGGAGAGTTGGTTCTTATTTCATTTCCTGGAACGTTAGAAATTGAAGCAAGCTCGGGGGCAGGGGAATGGCAGATTGCCTCACTTTTCGAGTTGGGGAAACAGCGCAAAGTGGGAGGAACGCTTCTTGCAAAGAGTTTACAATATCAGCTTCAGGTTCCTGTGGATGGATGGATTGAGGGAAAAGGGATAACGCTTCTTGGTTATGGAGAGGAGGAGGAAATTACGGGTGGTGCGCATCCCTTATCGGGCGTGAGGGCGCTTTTTGCCGCAGTTTCTTCTATTGGTCTTCCCACCAACTTTACATTCTTCGACAAAGTAAGGATTGCTAGAGTGCTTGGGGGTATGGATACATCGCATCGTCGGGTGATAAACACACAGGAGCGGCGCATCGTGCAGAGTGTTCGACGTGCCGATGGAAGCATGGGGTTTATCCTCGACAAGGAGAGAGTACGAGAAGTGATGCTTCGTGAATTTCAGGATGCGCTGGTTGCACAAGAGCGGATTGGGGTAGGAGTAGTTAATGCAACCGATAAAGCAGGTGCAGGGGGGCAAATTGCTGGAGTTTTGGAGGGGATGGGCGCGCGTGTCGTATGGGTGCGAGCGGGAAGCGGGGGTGGGGAACACTGTACACTTCGGACGCGGCAAGAGACAGAAGGAACCTTGACAGTAAAGCGGCTCAAGGAACTTCTTGGGTGCATTATTACGGAGGGTGCCTCATCTGCACCGGTCGAGCTGGTTGTCAATGAGGGGCTTGCTCGTTCCCTGCCCGCTCCGTAAAGACTTCTCTGCTTTACAACTGCTCCCCTGCGGTATTTGCTTCATGGAAAAAAGAAGGAGTTTTTTCAAATTTAGGGCATCGATAGGTTTCCTGGATGAAAACCTTGACTTCGGTGGTATTGACCCCCTTTGCCACCGCCTCATATTTATTACCTCCTGAAATAAACCCAAGGAGTCGCACCGATAAGTCGTCAGGAAGCCGGCCTACATATACCCCTTCTTCGGTAGTGACTGAAATACGGTGTCGTCGAGGAACAAGAAGTACCCGCTGTCCTGTATCAAGGTGTGCGAGCACTGCTGGAGGTGCAGTATGAACCAATCCCACAGTTTTGGTTTTACCCGGTTCTTCGAGGAACATAGTTTCAAGACCATGGAGTTCAGGAGTTACCCGCTTTTTCCCTCTTTTCATTTTCTTTAATTTGAGAAGCGCCCGCTGAGCAAACGTATTGTAGCGGTCAAGTTTTAACACTTTTTCGTAGAGGCTCGCAGCTTCTTTTGTTTTTCCTAGTTGGGTGAGGGAATGGGCAAGCCTTAGCATTGCCTCAATATCGGCAGGATTTTCTTGAAGAATGGTACGGTTCAGTTGAGCGGCGTGTTGCCAATTGCCTTCAACCGCTGCCCGTATCGCTTGTTGAGCAAGATTAGGATTCATGTAATGGAACTCTTGAACAATCATAAAAAGTTTTAGAAGTTTGTCAAGCCCCAAACCACCTCGAATCTCGATAATTTAGGGTGCAGACCCCGTAAAATTGCTCAAAGAGGTTCTCTGGGATCTTGCCGTGGATCAATATCATAGCGGAGAAGCTCTTGTATTACTCTTCGCTGTTCTTCTCGAGCGAGTTGATTAAACGGAATTCCTGTGAGTCCCTGGACTACTGCATCTAAAAACATTGAAGCAAATCCTGGTTCTATTTCTAACATCCCTTGTTCTAGGGCTTTCTCTTCTACTTTATCGATAATTTGTTTAAGCCTTGTACTCATCGAAGGCGTATCTTTTGGCATCCATGTGATCCCAAGATCTTTCTCAAATTGACGTAATTCCTCACTTAATTGTGAGAGCTCTCTAAGTTTATTTGCCGTATCAGTATGTGGTAAGCTTTCAGGTTGTCGTGCACTCATGTTTTGATGATTTTTAACACGGGGTAAAGAGGTAAGTCAAGCAGTAGATGGACAGTTATCGGTTGTATATTCGTGGTTTATTAATATTTTTAAAAGGTGTTTGCTATACTATACAAGAGTTATGTCTGGACACAGTAAATGGTCAACAATTAAGCGGCAGAAAGAATCAACGGATATTAAGCGGGGTTTGTTGTTCTCGAAGCTTGCCCGTGCAATAACAATTGCAGGAAAAGTGGGGGTAAACCCAGATGCCAATTTCAAGCTTCGGCTTGCCATTGATAGAGCGCGAGCTGCTAACATGCCTAAGGACAATATTGAGCGAGCTATAACCAGGGCTGTTGGGGGAGCAGGGGTTGAAGAGGCAACCTATGAAGGCTATGGTCCTTCGGGGGTTGCGGTAGTAGTTCAAGCAGTAACAGATAATAAGAACAGAACTGCACAGGAAGTTAAAAACTTGTTTGAGCGGGGAGGGGGGAGACTAGGGAATCCCGGCAGTGTCTCGTATCAATTTGAGGAGCTTGGACAGCTCGTGGTACAAAAAACTAACTCTCCGCAAGAGCAGATGTTAGCGCTTATTGATGCAGGAGTGGAGGATTTAGAAGAGACACCGGATGGAATTGAAATCTTTGTTAACACTCGCGAGCTTTCTTCACTGCGAGAGAAGATAAATGAACTGGGGTTTGATGTGGCAAGTTTAGAGCTCGTTTTGCGGCCCAAAAATCTTGTTACAATTAATAATCCGAGTGAGGCTCAAAAAGTAGTCTCATTTCTTGAGAATATTCAGGCGCATGATGATGTACAGAATGTTTGGGCGAATATTGATATTCCACAAGAAATTCTTGGACAAATAGGTAAATAGAAAGAGCCATGTCTAAAAGAAGAAAATTTATTTTCACTTCAATAATTTTAGCTGGAGCTTTCTTGATTATTCAATTAACAGATGTACTGTTTCGCTATGAGGCGATTGTGGCGGTTGTTGTGGGCTCGGGCATTCTTTCACTTTGGTCACTTCGAGAGACAGTCGGTCGCAATGCCACCCTCCTCACGCTCGTTTTGCCGGTTGCATTTACTGCGGGGGTAGGGTTTTTCTACTTTTTGCTCCCGAGCGCACTACTGGCGCGGCTTCCTGTTGTATTCTTGTATGGATTGGGGATGTATGCGCTGCTTTTAACTGCAAATATTTATAATGTTGCCGCAATTCGTACGATTGCTCTTCTTCGAGCAGCTCACGCAGTTGGATTTTTATTGACTCTCGCGACTTCTTTCTTTTTGTTTGATACCGTGTGGTCATTTCGGCTTGCTCCTTGGGTTAATGGGGGAGGTGCATTACTTCTCTCCTTCCCACTCGTTTTACAGAGCGTATGGAGTATCGAGCTTGATGAGCGAGTGAACCCTCGCTTGATACTGTGGTCTGCGGTAGTGAGCGCCGTTTTGGGGGAGATTGGGTTTATGATATCGCTCTGGCCGGTGACGGTGGTTGTTGCATCACTCTTTCTGACGACAGTGCTGTATGTGCTCCTTGGGTTTCTCCAAGCTGAACTTGTTGGCCGATTATTTGCGCGAACAGTGAAGGAGTATCTTTTGGTAGGGCTAGTCGTACTTCTTGCCGTGTATTTGAGCTCAAAATGGGGAGGGTAGCTTTAAAATTTCTTCTAATGTCTAATATCTAAATTTTTTAGTTGACAGGAGCAGGGGAAGGGGAGTAGTTCGGCAAGCTCACTATTTACCCTATAGTTTACTATAGGGTTTTCACACATTATAGGATAACTTTTCACGCAGATTAACAAAGAAACTGCTAATTAGCTTGCGGGAAGAAAACCCGAAGCTCTTTTCCTTCCAAGAGCAATTCTGCGCTGCATTTACTCCCGCTCCTTTCCCTCTAATATACCTATTTAGCTTTAAATGATATAGTTTGATATATGTTTTTAGTTCGGAGAAAAGTGGATGTGGATAACTGAGGAGAGAGTGTTGGGGAAGAGTCATAGAAGTACAAACAAATACGAGAAGAAATGCGGGAAGAAAAGTATAGTTGGCTCGGGGGCTCTAATGTTTATTTTCGACCCTACTCTCTTTAAGAAGAAAAAGCTAGAGTTGTTTGACTAGGGAATAAAGGTGGTATTGTGTCGCACAATAATACTTTTACGACGTAGAATGAGTGTGTGGAGGAGGGATGGTATTGCTTTATGTTTCACCCAAGTTTTGAAATTTTTTTTGTTAAATTAAGCTTATTTTTCTTATGTTTCTCCCGTTTGGAGCCGCCTATGTATTTTATCTCTTCCGAAGATTAACCGAATCCCACTCCCCTACTATAGGCCACACGTGTCCTGTTTTTCGTTTAAGATTGAGTGAATGAAAGTTGGTAGGCTTCATCAAATAAAACCCAATTCATTTGATTCCTTACAGAGTTAACTCCGAGCAAGGGTTTCCACTTGCCGTCCGGCTCTTTATAAAGAATAGCACCTCTTCTTTGTCTGCCTTTTGGTTCATTATCAAATACAAAAGGTAGTTGAAAACTTGCAGATTTGAATACCACTATAAAATCTTTTGGTGATATTCCAATGTGTATGTCGTATGTTTCTTCCTCAGGGAGAGAAGAGGCTTCTGAAGGGAGAAATCTATTATTGTAGTTTATTGCTCTTTGCATGGAATTTTTGGTTATTAGTGTCGCTTGCATTGGTTGGTTGCCCACAGGCCATTCAACTATTCCAACGCCTCCTCCACCTTCTAAAACTGTGTCTATAATGCTCTTTATGTAAGAGCTCTCAAAATCAGTTAGAGAAGCAAGTTCATAAGACCACGCAGAAATGACTTGGTCCACGCCCGTGTAATAATTGATAATGAGCGATTTTAAGTCCTCATTAAATACTGTATGTCTTCCGAAAAGGCTTTCCATAAACAAGATTATACAAAATTTTTATCTTTAGAAGCAAATAATAGAAGAAGAAAAATGATTAAAAATAGCTTGTGTCGCACAATGTTGACACTGAGCTTGTCGAAGTGTAAACTAGATGTATAACTGCCTGATGGAACTCAAAAATCTCATTAACCAGTTCTTTGAGTATTTAGAGATCGAGCGGAATGTTTCGCCATTGACCATCCGTAACTATAACCATTATTTGCGGCGGTTTTATGAGTGGCTAGAGAAACAGAAATCGGCGCCCAACGTGCGTGATATCAACAATGAAAGTGTGCGACAATACAGAGTTTACCTCTCTCGTCTTACCTCACATAACACTCCCCTTTCTCGCAAAACCCAAAGTTACCATATTATTGCACTTCGTGCTTTTTTAAAATGGCTTCGAAAAAATGACCATGAAGCACTTGCTCCTGAAAAGCTTGATTTGCCAAAGGCAGATGCGCATACACCGAATTTTTTGAACGGTGAACAGGTTGAGCGGCTACTTTCTGCACCTTCTTTGTCGACTCCACAAGGTAAACGCGACAAGGCAATCCTTGAACTTTTATTCTCGACTGGGCTTCGTGTGTCTGAGCTTGTCTCTCTTGACCGTGATAAACTTGATCTTGATTCCCGAGAGTTTGGGATTATTGGGAAAGGAAGGCGCCCCCGCGTGGTATTTCTTTCAAGGCGTGCTGCACAATACATTGCCGATTATCTTGCCACACGCGATGATCCGTATAAGCCATTATTCATTCGCTATGCTGGCAAAAAGGAAGTAACAGGAAGTGACGAGTCAATGCGTCTGACTCCCCGTTCAATTCAACGCATGATTAAGAAATATGTTCGTAAGATAAAATTGCCCGTTGAGGCTACGCCACACGTCTTGCGACACTCGTTTGCCACCGATTTGTTGATGGCAGGAGCAGATTTACGCTCAGTCCAAGAAATGCTCGGCCACAAAAACATCTCAACAACCCAAATCTACACCCACGTAACTAATAAGCAGTTACGAGATGTTCACGAAGCGTTTCATAGAGGGAATAAATGACTATCTGGTTTCGAAGGTAAGGATAATTTGAGAGGTAATCTCGGATGTTCCTGGTTGAACTTGAGTTTCTCCTCCAGCACCACCTTCAGGAACTGCTCGAAGTGGAACTGGTCGTGGGAAATCAGAAGGAACTTCTTGAATATTAATAACTCGTCCTAAGGTAATTCCAGCGGCATCTGCCATCTGAACTGCTTTCTCTTTTGCGTCTTTAATTGCGAGCGTTCGTGCTTCGCCTTCTAACTCTTTTTGTTTTTCATCGTTAACTGTAAAGTACAACCCTCCGACGATATTTGCTCCATTTGCTGTTGTGATGTCAATTGCTTGGTTTACAAGGTCGAGGTTTTTAACAGTAATTTCTTGCGTAATGTTGATGGTAAAACCGCTCGAGCGAGGTGGGCTACTTGTGTAATCATATGATGGATTAATACTATAGTTAGTGGTTTTAATGTCTTTTTTGTCGATGCCGAGTTTAATCAATTGATCAGTAATAGTATTGGTTATTCTATTTGCTTCTTCTTGTGCTGTTTTAAGGTTGGGCCGATCTATAGAGATTCCAATCATAACTCTTGCAGTATCAGGGATTGCAGTTACCTTCCCTTCCCCATTCACTGTGAAAAGGTCTGTTTTTTGCGTGGAGATTACATTAACGGGAAGACCGGGGCCGAAGCGACTGTAAAGCACCACAAGAATAAAGACGATTATTGCGGTCAACAATGGTTTGACATAACCAAGCATATTTTAAGTTTGTTTTAATTTCAGTATAGCCTTATTCTTCACCCTCATCAACTGTTGCAACTGCGGCAACTCCATCTTCTTCTTTTGTAAACCGCATAAGGATTACCCCCTGGGTTGCCCGTCCTAATTGAGGGACATTTCTGATGGGCAATTTAATGACTTGACCTGTTTTTGAGGTAATAATGATTTGCTTTATATCTTCAACCGCAAAGAGCGCCACTATTATATTACCAGTTTTGTTATTAATGTTTGCAATTTTTACTCCCACTCCTCCCCTTCCTTGAAGCGGAAATAGCTTGACAGGAGTTCGTTTCCCTAATCCCCGTTCGGTGACCACGAGAATGTCAGTGAATGGTTTTTTCCGACCATCAACATCTTTTCTTTTGTAAATTACCTCCATTCCGATAACAGAATCATCTTTTCCAAGCCTAACCCCCCGTACTCCCATTGTGGCACGTCCTGTTGGTCTGATTTGTGCCTCCTTAAAGCGGATTGCCTTCCCTTTTTGTGTAACCAATAAAATTTCATCTTCCCCTGTTGTTGGCTTGACCCATGCTAATCGGTCATTTTTGTCTAGTTTAATTGCTACGATTCCTCGTCCCCGAATGTTTGCGAACTTAAGAATTCCAGTCTTTTTTACCTCGCCCCCTTTGGTTGCCATAAAGAGGAACTTAGTGTCTCCATTTTTGGTTAAAGGAAGGATTGTTTGAATTGCTTCTTCAGCTTCAAGATTCACTAAATTAATAATTGCTTGGCCTCGGGAGAGTCGGCTTCCTTCGGGAATTTCCCACACGGGAGTTGCGTACACTCGCCCCTTATCGGTAAATACGAGAAGGAGGTCATGCGTTGAGGCAGAGGTGAGATGCACGATTTCATCCTCACGTTTTACTGCGGTTCCCATTACTCCCTTTCCGCCTCGTGCTTGTTGACGATAGGTAGAAAATGGAACTCGCTTTATATACCCGCCAGCAGTCAATGTGATGAGCGTTTCCTCTTTTGCCACCAAATCTTCTTGCGAGAATTCTCCCAGTTTCGTTTGATAGATTTTCGTGCGCCGAATATCACCGTATACTTTTGCAAGCTCTTCTAGCTCGTCAGTCAGGACGTCGAGTGTTTTTTGGGGGGTCGTTAAAATTCCTTCTAGCTTTTTAATAAGTTCCTGCAGTTCTTTCCATTCCTGCTCAATTTTTTCTCGTTCAAGACGAGCCAAGCGCCGCAGTTGCATATCCAAAATTGCCGTTGCTTGAACTTCTGTTAACCCAAAGCGGCTCATTAATTTCTGTTTTGCTTCATCTGCATCCGCCGCTTTCTTTATCGTGTCAATAACTGCATCCAAGTTATCAAGCGCGATTTTTAAGCCTTCCAAAATATGTGCTCGACGCCGTGCTTCTCGCAGTTCAAATACCGTACGTCGTACAATAATTCTCTGTCTGTGGTCAATGTATTCAGTAAGAATACGTTTAAGACCCAAGGTATGAGGCACTCCGTCTACCAACGCGACAAAATTTGCAGGAAAGCTTGTTTGAAGTGTGGTATGTTTATAGAGATTATTGAGCACTGCCTTGGGTTTTGCGTCACGTCGAAGTTCTATAACAATTGACATCCCTGCCCTGTCAGACTCATCCCTAATGTCCGAGATTCCCTGAATTTTCTTATCGCGTGCTAGTTGTGCAATACGAGCGACCAGCTGTGCTTTATTCACTTGATAAGGGATCTCTGTCACGACAATTCGCTGTTTTCCTCCCTTTCCTTCCTCAATTTTTGCTATTCCACGAACGGTAATCTTGCCTCGGCCGCTCCCGTACATTTCGATAAGGGAGTGCGCGTCGTAGATTGCGCCTCCCGTGGGGAAATCAGGACCAGGAATGTGGGTAATAAGCTCTTCTGTGGTAATCTCGGAGGCAAACTGGAGCTTTGGAATAGGAATATCATCGCTTTCTTGGTTTTCTTTTACCGCGAGTTCAATTCTTTTTAGGGTGAAGGTTGCGAGTGGTTCTTCGCCGTTCTCTACCGGAGTTAGTGTTCCTCGTGCAATCGTGGCAAGAGCGGCTTTTACGACCTCTCGAAGATTATGAGGCGGAATTTTGGTTGCCATTCCGACCGCAATGCCGTCCGCACCCGCGAGCAGAAGGTTTGGTAGTTTTGCAGGCAAATAAACGGGCTCTTTAAGCGTCGTATCGAAGTTATCAAGCCAGTCGACCGTGTCGCTGTCCAAGTCCGCTAGCATCGCATTTGCCGCTGATGCGAGACGCACTTCGGTATAACGCATGGCAGCAGGAGGGTCCCCATCAACTGAACCAAAGTTTCCTTGTCCCGAAACCAGCGGATAGCGCATGGAGAAGTCTTGAGCAAGCCTGACGAGAGCGTCGTATACCGGCATGTCACCATGAGGATGATACTTTCCTAATACCTCTCCTACTACTTTTGCTGATTTTGTGAATCCCCCGCCCGGCCGCAGTCCCAGACGGTGCATTGCGTACAAGATTCGACGGTGTACGGGTTTTAGTCCATCGCGCACATCAGGCAACGCGCGCGCAACAATGACCGACATTGCGTAGTCGAGGTACGACTTTTGAAGTTCTTCTGTTATCTCAACTGGTTGAATTTTACCTATGTCCATCTTTGTTATTTATGTTAAGCTTCGGAAACACCTTTCTCAAAAACGCTCGTCGTATAGAGCGGTAGTTCGAGTGTAATAATCCACTCCTCGCTTGCGTCTCATCATACGGAATCCCTTATTAGAACTTCCTACCTCATTCTTCGTACGACTCGACACATTTTTCGAAAGGGTTACCTTCGCTTCTTACAAAGTTCGCCTCGCGCGCTAAATCCTGGATTATTTCTTATACTGTGTTTTATCTCAACTGGTTGAATTTTACCTATATCCATGAGGCTGAAACTGTATAATTATACGAGATTTTGAAGCAAAATACAACGCTCTTGTGGCCCTGGGAAACTTATGCCAATAACGGGGCAATAAGCAAAGCGACAATGTTTACAACCTTAATCATGGGGTTTATGGCAGGCCCGGCGGTGTCTTTATAGGGGTCGCCGACGGTATCGCCCGTTACTGCTGCTTGATGAGCAAAGCTTCCTTTTCCACCAAAGTGTCCCTCTTCAATATATTTTTTTGCGTTATCCCAGGCTGCTCCACCGGTCGTCATCGAAAGAGCAACAAAGAGTCCGGTAATAATTGTCCCTATGAGAAGTCCACCGAGTGCTTGAGCTCCAAGAGTGAATGCAACGATAATTGGCACAAGTACAGGTAATAGGGCTGGGATAACCATCTCTTTCAAAGCTCCCTTGGTAACCACATCAACACATCGGTCATATTGGGGACGAGTTTTGCCTTCCATTATCCCTTTGATGGTCTTAAATTGCCGCCGAATTTCCTCAACTAAACTTCCTGCTGTTTTCCCTACTGCCTCCAGAGCAAAACTTGCAAAAAGGTACGGGAGTGCTCCCCCAAGAAAGAGCCCGACCAGAACCGACGGTGAAGAGAGAGAAAAGATTATCGGGCTATTCTCCCCTAATTCTTGGATGTAGGACGCAAAAAGTACGAGTGCTGCAAGGCCTGCTGAGGCGATTGCATACGCTTTAGTAACTGCTTTTGTAGTGTTTCCTACAGCATCGAGTGCATCAGTTACTTTTCTAGCTTTCTCGGGCAAATTTGCCATCTCAGCAATACCACCTGCGTTGTCGGTAATGGGACCGAATGCGTCAATAGCAACAACGATACCAGTGAGCGATAGCATGCTTGCTGCCGCAATTGCTATAGCGTAGAGTCCTCCAACCTGGTAAGCAAGCAGAATTCCTAATCCAATAACAAGAATTGCTGGAAAGGTTGACCGAAGCGATAGAGCGAGTCCTGCAATGATGTTGGTTGCGTGTCCGGTTTCAGACGCCTGCGCGAGATTCCTAATGCTTGCAAATTTCTTTGAAGTAAAGAATTCGGTGATTCCTACCATGGCAAGCGCTACTCCAAATCCGACAAGAACAGCAAAGAATAAGTTCGTACCAAGATAAAACTGGGTTATGGGGTATAGGAGGATTGCGCTGATAACAACAGTTGCAGCCAGCCCCTGGTATAGTGCTCCCATGATGCTCTCACCGCGTGGTAGTTTAACAAAAAAGGTACCAATGATAGTTGCAGTAAGTGTTACTGCACCAAGAATGAGCGGGAAAATAATTGCGACGTCCCCTCTTCCGCTTAAAAACCCAAGAAGCATTGTCGCAACTGCGGTGACAACATACGTTTCAAACAAATCCGCTGCCATTCCTGCGCAATCTCCAACATTATCGCCTACTAGATCGGCGATAACTCCTGGGTTTCGAGGATCATCTTCGGGAATCCCCTGTTCAATTTTCCCGACCATATCCGTTCCGACGTCAGCTGCTTTTGTATAGATCCCTCCACCCAGTCGAGCGAAGACCGAAATGAGCGAGCCACCAAATCCAAGCCCAATAAGGGTTGTTAAGGTTTGCGATAAAGGAAGGTTTTGCTGGGCTACTAGGAACGTGCCGGTGACTGACAAGAGTGCTAGTCCGGCAACCAGAAGTCCGGTTACCGCTCCGCCTTTAAATGAGAGGTCAAGCGCTTGAGCGAGTCCCTGTTTGGCTGTTTCTGCGACGCGAACGTTTGCTCGCACCGAAATGTACATTCCCACAATTCCGGCGACGGCTGAAGCCAGCGCGCCAACAAGAAATCCTGCGGCGACATGCATTCCAAGAAACCAGGCAATGAGTACTGCCAGAAGAAGTGCAATGCCTGCAACAACACTGTACTGACGCCGCAGATAAGCGACTGCTCCGACGTTTATTGCATCAGCAATGTTAATCATTTCAGGAGTTCCGCGAGGTTGTTTTAAAATTTGGGTAATAAGATAAATTGCATAAAGAATCGCTGCTCCTGAGGCAGCGATAACAATGTGGAATGTGTACTGCGAAAGAAACTGTACCATGAGTAGAAAAAACTATATCATCTGCTTTTCACAAAGTAAAGCAGCATACTTCACTCGTTCATCAACCAAAGTTGGTGTGGATAGTTTCCTATTGCTTGGAATTTACCGTTAGGTCTTAATGCTAATACTTCATTTTCGGATAATCTCCATACAACTTCAAGAGTTTTTGCTGGAGCTACCCCCTCTTCTTCTAGAATGGTGTAGAGTTCGTCGAGAGTTCTTGGAAATGCTGCTGCGCCTAGGACCCTATCTTCGGCCATAACCCCTTGTGCTAATTCTTCTGCCAGTCGTTCAACCATACTTATTTTTATCATTGTGGTTTCTTGTTCCCCGTGTCAAGTACTAAAATGGGTGGTGGATTAGGTTTACTGTTCTGGAGGTCTTGCTTCTTGGCCTTCTTCTGGAGCGAGGATAAATCGAGCTTGGATTTGGCTTAACTGATCCAAATTGGAAGGCACACATAGATAGAAACCCTCTTCCATAGTTAGACCCATCTCTTTTAAATCGTGGCCCTCTACTGGAAGTGGATTACCAAAGGGATAAAAGCAGTTAAATGCTAAAGTTGCCGATTTTTGCGATCGTAAAGATGGTTTGCTCTCAAAACGACCAACTGGAGAAATTAACTCTACATGCAATCTTTTTAATACTTCTATTACATCAGCTTTAAATGGATAGTGCCATGTATGCTTAAAAACTCTCCTACGTTCTTCTTCGGGTAAGGTTGAATACTCCAATACTCTGGATATTAAATCTGATGGTTCGATATCGGTGAAATCAGGAATCTCTTCTCCCTTTGAAATATCGTATAATTCTATGCTTTGTTCCTCTAGCGGGTTGTGCGCTATTATTATGGCTAACGGTGCTTTTGAAGAATCTACCTTCAAATCTCCCAGTTCACCTCTAAGTTGCTTTAGTTTTCGTATCCTAGTTTCCCAATTAAAATCCGTTTGAGAAATAGAGTAACCCGCCTCAGGGTTATACGGTGTTATACCTTCCAATCTTAAAATATCAAACGTAGGTCTAGTATATGCTGCTATTGGTAGCCTAAGCCTAGTCTCTAGCAGTATTCGCGATTCATATCTTACTATGTTAAAGTGGGGATTCCATCCGCTCTCGGTTCTGATTGGATCAAAAAGGTAAAACTTTTCGCCTATATGAACTACTTCTGGCTTTGGTTGTTCTTTTCCTGCTTCTTGCTTCATAACGAGGTTATTTTATCAAAAATTAAGCTAAATATCCAGATTTGCCAGCTTGGCATGGGTTTGGATGAACCTTTTGCGGGGTGGGACTTCTTCGCCCATTAACATCGTAAACACGCGGTCGGCTTCGGCGGCGTCCTCGACGTTAACTTGTTTTAAAGTCCGTTTCTCGGGATTCATTGTTGTTTCCCAAAGTTGGCTTGGGTTCATCTCGCCTAACCCTTTGTATCTTTGGATGACGATGGTACGAGTACCACGGGTAGTAGTAGGAGCTTCTCCGTCACCTTCTTCTTGTACTTCCTGAGTTACTTCCCCATCCTTTGTCTTTTTCCCTACACCCTTTGTCCGCAAGGTTTTGAGAACTTGTTCCTTTTCCTCGTCATTGTAGGCATAGAAAATTTCTCTTCCTCGCTGGACTTTATAAAGGGGTGGAAGGGCGATATAAAGATGGCCGGCTGTTATCACCTCTTTATAGTGGCGGTAGAAGAAGGTCAAAAGAAGCGTCTCGATGTGCTCTCCGTCCACATCCGCATCTGTCATAACAATAATGCGGTGATAGCGAAGCTTGTCCATGTTTTTGGTATCCCCAATTCCGGCTCCCAGTGCGACAATTAAATCCTTAAGCTCCTCAAATTGTACGATTTTATCCAAGTGTGCGCGCTCGGTGTTTAGAATTTTTCCACCAATTGGCAGAATTGCCTGGAAACGGCGGTCTCTTCCCCCTTTTGCACTACCACCTGCTGATATTCCCTCAACCAGGTAGAGCTCTGACTTTGCGGGATCGCGCTCTTGACAATCGGCAAGCTTGCCAGGAAGTGTTGTCCCTTCAAGAGCACCTTTTCGAAGTACTGCATCCTTGGCTGCTCGTGCAGCAAGTCGTGCTTTTGCTGCTAACAATACCTTTTCAAGAATTCTGCGACCATCTGCCGGATTTTCTTCAAGGTATGTTTCAAGACTGTCTTTGGTAACTTGGGCAACGAACGTTTGCGCTTCAGGGTTATTAAGTTTTGCTTTTGTTTGGCTTTCAAATTGAAGTAGGTCTGTTGGGATTTTGACAAGAATACACGCAGTTAATCCTTCCCGAACATCTTCTCCCGTTAATGGTTCGTCATTTTCCTTGAGTGCTCCGGTTTTTCGCGCATAGTCGTTGATAACGCGAGTGAGCGCCATGCGTAATCCTGTTATGTGCGTTCCACCATCGGTTGTTTTGATAACGTTTGCAAACGACTCGATTGTTTCCGCAATCGCGTCAGTGTACTGGAGAGCAACCTCTGCTTCTATTCCTTCTTGGCTACCCTTAAAGTAAATAACATCAGAAACCGGTTTTTTTTCGTGGTTGATGTGGGTGACGAGTGAACGAATGCCGCCCTCAAAGTAGAATGTTTTCTGATACTCGTCGCGCTCGTCAGTGAGATGAAAGGTTAGACCGGCGACTAGATACGCACGGTAGCGGAGCTGGTCTTCGATGAGTTTCGTATTCCATGTGATAGCGCCAAACATTTCTTTATCGGGAAGAAAGGTAGTAGTAGTGCCTGTTTCGGTTGTTTTCTCTCCTCTGGTGACGGGAGTTTTTGGGGCGCCGCGCTCGTATTCTTGTGAGAAGGTATAACCGTCCTGTTTCACCTCAACCTTCATCCAAGAAGAGAGCGCATTGACCACCGAGGCGCCGACACCGTGTAATCCCCCCGATACTTTGTATACTTTTCCATCAAATTTTCCTCCCGCATGCAAACGTGTCATCGCAAGCTCAAGGGCGGAGATTTTGTATTTGGGATGAGGAGCGACTGGGATTCCTGCACCATCGTCTTGCACTTGGGCCGATCCGTCTTCCTTTATAGTAACCCAAATCTCTGTCGCCCTGCCAGCCAGGGCCTCGTCGACCGAGTTGTCAATGATTTCTCGGATAAGTTCGTGGAAGCCTCGAGCGTCGGTTGAACCAATGAACATTCCGGGACGTTTTCTAACAGGTTCCAAACCTTCGAGGACTTGAATGTCAGCGGCCGTATATTCTTCTCGTGGTGCTTTGGGCATGGTTTAATTATATCTCGCCGGGCTTCAACACGCAAGGGGCGTATTTCAAAAGAGAGAAAATATCATTAGCTTTTTCGCACTCGAGGAAGAGTAGAAAGCTCATTACTTTGCTGCGTAGTTCCCGCCCGTGTTGACAGTGCAGCTTTATAGTACTGTGACACAGCCTCAATGGTTGCTCTGTCATACGCCCCGTACGGATAACAAAAAAACTCAACCGGTTGGCCAATGATATCTTCCAATGCCCGCTTTGACTCGATAATTTCCGATTCCCATGCTCCTCTGTTCGCGAGCCGCAATCGGGGCAAGCTTGGGTGGTTGAACGTATGGCAAATAACTTCCATGCCGGCGTTTGTGAGTTCTTTGAAGTCATTATTGGTCATATACCGGTGCCTTCCATCCCCTTCCCAACGGGGCATTACTGCGAATACCGCGGGAATTCTCCGTTCCAACAGAACTGGAAGTGCGTTAAGTTTTTGAGTCAGGAGTCCATCGTCAAAGGTAATAATGAAGGGATTTTTATTCTCCGGCCAGCGCTTCTCCCCCGTCTCAAGGAAACTCGTGAGAGATGAGAGTCGGATGGGGTGGAATCCCTCCTCGAGTAGTGCCGTTACAAAACTGGTAAAGCTCGGAATGCTCCATATTTCGTGGAAGTAGAATATGGGACACTCAGTGGTTTTTGGCTCACCCTCTTTGCCTAAGAACAGTTCCGCGCTGGGCAACGAAAGGAGCGCGCCGGCTGTGGCAGAGAGGAACTCACGTCTGGTAATTTCTTTCATTGATGGTTATTATACGCTAATTATTACTATAGGTCAATTGGACCATGTGCAAAGATTTAACTGTGAGGGTTCTCTTCGTCAGCATACTGCCTTAGGAGTTCGAAGAGTACCATTTTGGGATTAATGTTGTGCATAAGATCCTGGTGGGCAAAGAGGAGCGCGCGAAGGACATGTGGCGTCACACTTGAGGTGGAGTCATGTAATTTTGTGTGGATAAGCGCAAGCTGTCCTTCGACGAACGCAAGAGTTTCCTCTCTGTTCCTACCCAGTTTTTCTAAAAATTTTATCTTCTCACCTATTCCTGCCTTTTTTAACTCCCTGAAAAGCTCTTCTTGTTTTTTGTAGTCTACATCCGGTGCTCCTGCTGGGGTAGTAATAAGTACACAGCGTGAAACAATTGTAGGCAAGAGCAAGTCCTCCCGCGGCGCGGTTAATATAATAATGGTATCCTCAGGCGGTTCCTCAAGTGTCTTTAAAAACGCATTTTGCGCTTCCGGAGTCATCAGGTGGGCATCCTCAATCACTACTCCCCGCATCTGTCCCTTCTTACCTGTTCGTATTGTTAGTGAGTGAATAATTTCCCGCACGGTATCTATTTTATGTGAAGGGTTGGGAGTGAAGGCGAGGCGGTTAAAAGGCGTAATTGCGTGTGTGTCTAAAAGATGTGAGGTTTGTTCTTGACGCTTCTCACTCGAAGGACCAGTGACGAGATACGCATGCATACTATTTGACATTCTATCAAATTGTAGTTCATAATCAAGCTATGAGCCCTGCCCAACAGGCATCACCTGTAGTATCTTCCGGTAATGGTTCCCAAAGACAAACCCTTGTTGATATTCTTGCGAAAAATGGGACACTCTCACCACAACAGGCCCAGGAGATAAAACTTCAAGGGTTTCAGACCGGCAAAACCCAAGAAGAACTCGTGAAGATTCGAGGAGCGGTTTCGGAAGAGGCTTTTGCACGCGCAAGGGCGGAGCTTTACACTATTCCGTTTTTAGAAGTTTCCGAAATACCTGTTTCTCCTGAAGCACTCGCCCTTCTTCCTCAAGAAGTTGCACTTCAATTCTCTGTTTTTCCTATCTCCATAGATCAGCAGAAACAGGAGTTAACGCTGGCAATGGTAGATCCGCTTGATCTCCCTGCAATTGAGTTTGTCGAGCAAAAAACAGGGCTCAAGGTGCGCCCCGTTGCAACGATACCGGCAGAACTTAAGAAGATTATTAGTGAGCGCTATAGCGTGAGTTTGTCGGCGGAGGTGACCCAAGCACTCAAAGAGGTGGCTCCTAGCCAGGGGGTATACGATGTCAGGACGTTAGGGCAAGTGATTAGAGAAGCACCCATTGCCAAAATCGTGACGAATTTTCTTGAGTTCGCAATAAAATCACGTGCTTCAGACATTCATGTTGAACCGGAGGAGCGCAGAACCAGAGTCCGTTACCGTATCGATGGTATTTTGAATGAGAAGCTAACACTTCCTCGTGAGGTACATGAGTCGTTAATCTCTCGCATTAAAATTCTTTCCGGAATGAAAATTGACGAAAAAAGAATTCCGCAAGATGGGAGATTTAGCTTTAGAACTGGAGCCGAAGAGATTGATTTGCGGGTCTCTACCCTTCCTACAGTCCACGGCGAGAAAATAGTCATGCGGCTTTTGAAGAAAACAGGGGGTGTACCAGAGCTTCCGGAGCTCGGGCTTCGTGGTCGGGCACTCAAGAATTTGGAAGATGCGATTTTGCGACCGCACGGGATTATTCTTGTGTGTGGGCCGACCGGTTCCGGAAAGACAACCACCCTCTACTCTATTTTGGCACGGCTTGATACTCCACGGGTCAATATTGTGACACTTGAAGATCCCGTCGAATATCGAATTCCGGGGGTCAACCAAGTGCAAGTAAACCCTGATGCCGGATTGACCTTCGCCTCGGGACTTCGTTCCTTCTTGCGGCAAGACCCCAATATTATTATGGTTGGAGAGATAAGGGATCGGGAGACGGCAGATTTGGCAATTCAAGCGTCACTGACCGGCCACCTGGTATTCTCGACACTTCACACCAATAATGCGGCGGGGGCGCTGCCACGCCTTCTTGATATGGGCGCTGAATCATTTTTACTTGCCTCAACTATTACCGCCATTGTTGCCCAACGAGTGGTCAGGCAAGTTCATAAAGCATGCAAAGAGAGTTATAGTCCCCAAGCCGCACTGGTAGAAGATATTAAAAAGATGGTGGGAAATTTATGGCCCGCGGATAAAAAGATTGAGCTGTATAAAGGAAAAGGAGACGAGGAGTGTAACAATACCGGTTATTTCGGTCGTATTGGAGTATTTGAAGTGATGCCAATGACAGAAAAACTTGGTCGTTTGGTACTTGAGCGTTCCCCGGCAACGGCACTCGAGAAACAGGCGGTCGAGGAAGGGATGATTACGATGAAGCAAGACGGATATTTAAAGGCCCTTGAAGGAGTAACGAGTATTGAAGAGGTATTGAGGGTAGCACAGGAATAAGATTAAATTAACCTAATTTCTAATTTTGAGCAAAAGCGAAAAACAAGCTCTGCTTATTGACCTAAAATTTGGACATTTGTCATTGGGATTTATTTAGAAATTAGATATTAGAAATTTGTTAGGATATGGATATTCAGCGTCTCTTACAACTTGCAGTCGAACGCAAAGCTTCCGATTTACACTTAGTAGTCGGGGTACCCCCCACACTCCGCATGGAGGGAACGCTCTCCCCTATTCCCAGTGAGTCACCGCTCACTCCGCAAGAGACAGAGAGCGCAATACGTGCAGTTCTTACACAAGAGCAGGTCGAGCGCTTTTTGGTTAACAAAGAGATTGATTTTTCGCTCCCTTTTTCTGATAAAGTGCGGTTTCGGGTCAATGCGTACTATCAGAGAGGGACTCCTGCTGCATCCTTCCGTAGTATTCCGCTCACCATTCCTGATATTGATAGTTTGGGATTACCCCAAATTTGCCACGATTTTGCCGAACTTCGGCAAGGGTTAATTCTTATTACTGGGCCCACCGGTCATGGGAAATCAACGACACTTGCTGCAATGCTTGACGAGATAAATCACAAACGTGCCGAACACATTGTTACCATCGAAGACCCAATCGAATTTGTTTTTAAGCCAGATAAGTCAGTGATTTCACAGCGGGAGATGGGAGGAGATACCCATTCATGGGAGATAGCGCTGCGCTCAGTTTTACGAGAAGACCCAAATGTCGTACTGATTGGCGAAATGCGGGATTTTGACACGATTGCCTCAGCGTTAACGATTGCCGAAACGGGCCACCTTGTATTTGCAACGCTCCACACTAATTCCGCTGCCCAAACCATTGACCGTATCGTTGACGTATTCCCAGAAGAACAACAGGCTCAGGTGAAGTTGCAACTCTCGGCAGTACTTGAAGGGGTGTTTTCCCAGCGGCTCGTGCCGGGAATTGATGGGAGGAGGGTTGTTGCGTACGAGGTGTTGCTCACCACGCCTGCGGTTCGCACCGCAGTAAGGGAGGGAAAAACGCATCAAATTGATACGATTATTCAAACCTCAGGAGAAGCTGGGATGTTGACCCTTGAACCCACGCTCGCGAAATTGGTTAAGGAAGGGAAAATTACCGTTGAAACTGCGCAAAGCTATGCAATTCGCCCTGAAGAATTAGAGCGGTTGTTGCGAACATAAACGTATGCAAACCTTCCGTTATCGCGCAAAAGACAGCGCAGGCAAAACGTTAACCGGAAAAGTTGAGGCCGGGGATGCTACGGCGGCTAGTAAGGTACTCCAAGAAAAAGGCTTGATAGTAATTAAGTTACAGCTGGAGAGAAAACCACTTGCCTTTTTGAGTGGAATAGGGCGAAGAATTGGAGGGGGTGAAGTAGCAACATTCACCAGACAACTTTCAACGATGATTAGTGCGGGAGTGACCATTACCGAAGCACTCTCAATCCTGCGTAGCCAAGCAAGTGGAGCGCTGAGCGATATTATTGAACAATTACGGCTTGATGTTGAAGGGGGTTCGTCTCTTGCTTCGAGCATGGAGAAACACTCGGCTGTGTTTTCGCCCGTGTATGTCGCTCTTATCCGTGCTGGTGAGACAGGGGGGCTACTTGACGTGGTCTTGACCCGTCTTGCCGATAATTTAGAGCGGCAGCGAGAATTTCAGGGAAAGGTTAAAGGCGTTCTTATTTATCCCGCAATTGTCATAATAGGTATGGTCGCTGTTGCGACTATAATGATGATTTTCGTGGTACCCCGTCTTTCGCAAATTTACAAAGAGTTCAATACCCAGCTGCCTCTTATAACACGCGTCTTGATTGCAGTGTCTAACATAGTTGTGAATTTTTGGTACGTTGTCCTTCTTCTCCTTGTTGGTCTTTTGTGGGGGTTTTCACTCTTTCGCCGCACTCCCTTTGGGAAACGGAAAATTGACGAGCTTTCGTTACGGTTGCCTATTATCGGACCACTCTCTCGACAAATCATGCTGACGGAATTTGTGAGGACCCTTGGACTTTTGGTGGGGGCGGGCGTTTCCATTCTTGAGTCGCTTGGTGTGGTGTCTCGTGTGGTGGGCAACGAAGTAGTTGCCGGTGCGGTGCGTGATGCTTCGCGTGAGGTTGAGAAGGGATTTCCCCTTGCGTGGGCACTTGGGCAAAGGCCTGAGGCATTCCCGCCAATGATGACGCGAATGTTAGCTGTGGGAGAAGAAACGGGGAAACTGGATGAGATATTGGGAAAGGTTTCGCATATTTTTGAGGTTGACTCGGAACAGCAAGTAAGGACGCTCACTGCGGCCATAGAACCGATTATTATGGTGGTATTGGGTATTGGAGTGGGGCTACTGGTGATTGGAATTATTATGCCGATATACAATTTAACAAGTCAGTTTTAAGGTAAGGATTAAGGATAGAGTACTTGACAAAAAGAAAATAAGTAGTTGATACTGGATAGAGGATACGTAATACAGTTAAGTTGAGAGGAGGTGAAGGAACAATAAGTATGCAATCTGCCCGTTTTTTTGTGTATAAGGGATTTACGCTCGTTGAGCTTCTTATTGTCATTGCACTTCTGGCAGTATTGGCAACTGCAATTTTGGCAGCAATTAATCCGTTGGAGCAGGCAAACAGAGCGCGCGATACCCGAATGAGGTCCGATTCGTCTCAGCTCTTGGGAGCACTTGACCGTTACTTTGCTACCCAGGAAGAGTTTACCTGGGTAACCTCAGGAGATGTCGCGACGAACGATGGCGCGTACGGGTTCATCTCAGCCAAGGATGACGGAGTAGGACTTTGTTCAACCGCCACTGGGTGTAGTGCTGACGGTTCGCTTATTACCAGTCTTGAGCTTAAAACAGAGTTTCGTAATCGCGATTTCATTAAGGCAGCCGACAGTGCCTGGGCTGACCTTTTATATTTAGGGAAAGCCACAGGCGGCTCGAGCTCTATTTATGCCTGTTGGGTGTCTCGTTCAACTTCGGAACGTGCGAAGGCAACCCAAACATTAACGGTGGGAAGTCCAGCCTTGGGTACGGCAGCTGATTGCGCAACGCGCACCTACGATTCTTTGGGTAATTCGTGTGTGACGTGTCTGCCGCAGTAGTGTAACGTGGTATATGCGTTGCTTGGTGTTGCGGGACTCCTGATTGGATCTTTCTTGGGTTCTTTGACGTGGCGTCTTACTCAACGAATGAGTATTGTGGGGCCGTGGTCGGTTTGTCCCCGCTGTAAAAAGAAGCTGAGCTGGTACCATAATATTCCTCTTACCTCCTACTTTCTTCTTGGCGGACGCTGTGCATATTGTCACAAGACAATTTCCGTGCGTTATCCACTGGTCGAGAGTGGGACGGCAGCACTTTTTATGTTGGTTGGGTGGAGTGTTTTAGGTACGGATAATGCGAGAGTGATAGGGGTGATGCGTGACTATCAGGGGTGGATGGGTGTATGGGTACTCCCCTTTTTTCTTATAATTGCCGCCGGACTTATTGCCATTGCGGTTGTTGATTTGGAACATCAAATTATTCCAGATAGTCTTGTTTATCCATTTTTAATTTTTAATTTAACACTTTTAATTTTCTTCTCCCCCTCCCCTACCGTATTTGTCCATTTTGCATGGGGTGGTTTTGCAGCGTCCTTCTTCTTTGCTGTTTATTTATTAACAAGGGGACGAGGTATGGGACTTGGTGACGTGAGCATGAGTTTCTTACTGGGCGTTTTGCTTGGATATCCCGGAACCATTGTTGCTCTATTTACCGCTTTCTTGACAGGTGCTGCGGTAGGGACCATACTGGTGGTAATGGGGCGGGCGCGGTTTGGCCGCCCCATACCCTTTGGGCCATTTTTAATTTTTGGAACATTTGTGGCGCTTTTTATTAGTAACACCATTATTCAATGGTACCTGCCGTGAGAAAATTCCAAATTCGGGGTCTTACCCTCGTTGAGCTTCTAATTGTAGGGAGTATCCTTGCGGTACTCTTAACTATTACTGTCTTTGTCTTTCTGCAGTCTCAGCCACAGAGGGGTCGTGACGCGCGGCGCAAGGCTGATTTGAATAAAATCCAAGTGAAACTTGAGGATTATTACAATGACCGCAACTGTTATCCCTTCTCTATTTATGGTGATGAGTTTAAACCCTACATGGACCTGGTTCCCAAAGACCCGGGCGGTAGTCCCTATTCCTACTATCCCGAAGAAGTTTCCTGCCCTTCCTTTTACCGCATGTACACGACACTTGAGTATGAGAAAGACGCAATAATTGAGAAACTTGGATGTACGAGTGGTTGTGGCCCAGGCGGTACCTATACGTACGGAGTTTCGAGTGCAAACGTTGGACTTGAGACGGGAACAGGGGGTGCAGGCGGCGGTGGCGGAGGCGGAGGAAGTGGAGGTGGCGCTGGCGGTGGCGGAGGCGGAGGAAGTGGAGGTGGTGGTTCTACTCAATACTATGGATGTCAGAGTGGTGTATGCACCGTGCTTTCTGGACCCATCTGCGCTCCCAATTATCTTGATGCGAATTGTTTTGGGCAATGTGGGACGCCCGCCGATCCAAGAAACGAATGTCAATGAAAAACCGAAAATCTGGTTTTACCCTTTCTGAACTCTTGGGCGTTCTTGCCATACTTGCTGCTATAGGGGGTTTGGTGCTCTTTAATTTCCAAAGTGCCCAGGTTAAGGCGCGGGATGAACAACGAAAAGCAAATGCGCGGGCCATTGTGCATGCTCTTGAGCAGTACCATAAAGATGTGGGGAACTTCCCGCTCAGTAGCAATGATGGGAAGCTTATGGCGTGTAGAAAGGAGGGGGAAGAAGTTATTCCCTGTCGCTGGGGGGTGGATAAGTTGGTAAACCCGAGCTCGGCGAGTGCGGCTGCCTATCTTAACCCCATTCCTCTTGATCCAAAGCAAGGTCAGGGATTTTCTTCTTTTTATCTCTCCGACGGCTCGACTTTCCAAATTTTTGCCTCTCTTGAGAGCAGGAACGACCCAGAAAGAAGCGCGGTCATTGAACAATGGGGACTTGTATGTGGCAGAGTTGTATGTAATCATGGAATTACATTGAGCCGAGCACCAGTTAAGGAGCTTTTGGAAATAACAGATGAGGAGGAAATGAAATGAGAAGAGGTTTCACTCTCGTTGAACTTCTTGTGGTCATGGCAATCATTGGGGTGCTTGCTGCCTTGGGTGTAGGTAATTACGTGAGTACGCAAGCAAAGGCGCGTGACTCTCAGCGAAAACAAGATTTACGTCAGCTGAGTAATGCGCTTGAGCTCTATTTAGGTGATTACGGTCGGTATCCTTTTGATTCTGGGGGGAGGATTGCCGGCTGCCCTTCAACTACGTCTACTCCCTGCAGTTGGGGGAGCGGGACGTTTACTGATGGAAACACAGTGTACATGAAGACGGTTACTGCCGACCCAAGTTCAAGTTATTTCTACGTGTATGAGGTATCAAGCGATGGACAAAAATTTAGAATCTTTGTGTATCTTGAGAACTCCCAAGACCCTGATATTGTTGCAACACTAACCACTGATTGCGGAGCACAACTTTGTAACTTTGGGACTGCAAGTCCCAATACAAATTTGACAGATAGCTTTTAGATACGATTAAATTGAAGTATGAAATCTGCCCGTGCCTTTACCTTAATTGAGCTTCTCGTTGTCATTGCCATCATTGGGATTCTTTCAACTCTTGTGTTTGCGAATTTTAATGCCGCACGTCAGCGCGGCCGCGATGCACAACGCAAATCAGATGCGCGTCAAATTCAAAATGCCCTTCGTCTCTATTATAACGATTATGGAGTATATCCAACCCACAATACCACAAATTTTACCATAAGTGGGTGTGGTCCAAGCGGGACATCCGAATGTGCATGGGGTGGCGCATGGACTGCGGGAACGCAGACTTATATGAACAACCTCCCTGCCGACCCCACAGCTGATTTTTCCTACAGATATGAGAGAGTGGACCCAGATACGTATACCTTGTCCGCCTGTTTAGAAAATAAAAGCGATGATAAAGGACAGACGACTACGAACACCAGTTGGTGTCCGACGGCCTGGATGTACCAAGTTAAACCATGAGAGGTAAATTTTCAATCGCGAAGCGACAAGCTCCGCTTATTTTCAATTTTCGCGCCGTCGCCAAAGCGGCTATGGCGCGTCGGCGACAATTTCCAATTCGTGGTTTCACCCTCGTTGAACTTCTGGTGGTTATTTCTATCATTGGCATTCTCGCCGCACTTTCGCTGGTTTCCTTTACTG
>CAYTZB010000001.1:166760-186660 GCA_964442455.1 uncultured Gammaproteobacteria bacterium | reverse complement strand
AAGCAACCCCTCAAAAAATGTAAAGAACATTTGAAGTTTTAACTCTGGTGTGATATAGTTTGATAGGCTTGTACTAAACTATATGGAAAATATTCATGTCGCACTTATTGGGGGCTTAAAAGCACAAAGAGCATATGCCCGAGAGCATCTTTTGCAATTTCCTACAATGCGAATTGTCTTTGAAGGAAAGAATTTGGGTGAGCATTTCAAAAGGTTAGTTCGGTCAAATCCCCATATTGTCCTTATACTTATCGGTTCTCCAAACACCTTCGCTGAAGATCTAGATCCGACATTTTCAAAAATTCATGAAGGCATACCAGGAGCGAAAATACTTCTGCGAACTGAACTTTCTCGAGAGCACCCATTTATACAAAAAGCGGTAGAGACAGGTGTCAACGTAGTTGATGAACGGTATGATTTTACGAGAATTACGGAAGCTTTGAGAAGAATTGTCGAGGGAGAGCACGTTGTGTGGTATAAAGGCCGGACTGGTGATCTTGAGCGAGCGAGCCCATTTGAGAGAGAAACTCGTTGACTCTTACTTTCGAGAAATGTTATACGAGACTGGGTGATATAGGAAGATTACCGGTGAGTCCTCAACCAAAAACCGCTGGAAATCAAGATAAATTCGTTTACGCTCATCCTGATCGAGAGTTCTTCGTCCGTCTTCAAGAAGTTTATCTATCCTTGCACTTTTATAGTGAGTTATATTCGTATCTGTTTGTGTAGAATGCCACATACTGTATTGGTCGGGATCGGGCGGTATAACTTGCGTGGCAAGTAGCGCTTGAAAATTCTCCGGTACACCCGTTCCTACTTGTACGGTCGTGCGAACCCCTACCTCTTCCCAATCTTTGGCTATTTTCTCAGCCTGCTCAAGAAGTGAAGGAATAGTAACAAGGTTAATTGAGAGTTGTTCTCGTTGGTCTTTAGGGAGTTCGCCCAATAATTTCCGTGCACGCTCCGGGTCATAGTCGTATGTCTTAACAAGCGGATTATACGCCCAAGAGGATGGAGAGAGAGAAGAAATGGCTCGAGTGCTCATCTCGTCGATATCCTTTTTATTAGTAGCATATGCCAGCGCTTGCCGAACGTTTTTTTCAGTAAGAAGCGAGTCCGCAGTATTTAAGAATATCCCCACAAATCTATCCTCATGAGAGATAGGTGTTATTTGGACTGTTTTCCAGTCAAGAAGTGCATGAGGGTCAGAAATCTCGGAAATCGTATTTACTTCTCCCAACTTAAATGCGGAAATGAGTGACTCTTCTGTGGGGTAAAAGCGATATACTTCTTGTGTGTGAGTTGTTTTTTCCTCTAATGTCAACTCTTGAACATTTCCGGCGGAAGTGACAATTTTTCTTACCCTCCACTCCCCTACCCCCAATAATCCTTTTTTAAAATAAGGTCGAGAGACGATAATAGGGAAGGGTGCATATGGATCAGATAGTTGAAATTCTATATGTGTTTCATCAGGATAAGAAACGGTGATACCGGGGAAATTGTAAGAAAAATCAGAAGATTTAAGAGAAGTGTTGTCTTGCCAACGCAGGTCTTTTTTAAGAGTGAAAACCCATACGCTTCCCTCGTTTTTTGCTTCCCAACTTTCTGCGATACCGGGTTGCGGGAGATTTTCTCTATCAACGATGGTTAACCCGAAACTTATACGAGATGAAATAGAAAGCGGAAGCGTATCAACAGTGAATCTGCCGACGACACCTATTTTCTCTTGTGTGCTAAGTCCGGGAAGTAAAGTCGTTATTTTATTCCTGAAACCGAATAAGATACCTCCAACCAGTATCCAAATACCAATAAGAATACCAAAACGCTTTAAAAATAAAAGCACAAGGTGAACGAAGAATCTTGCTCTTCTCATAAATTTAGAGGATTAAAACACCAGTTGTACAAGTGAGACCAGAGAGAATAAGACAACCAGGATAATTGTTGCTCGAAACAGAATCTTCTCAACACCACGTCTGGTTGAATAAAACTCGCCTCCTCCGCCCCATGCGCTTCCTATACCCGCGCCTCGTGACTGGAGAAGTATAGAAGTAACGACAAGTGTTCCAAGAATGATTTGCAAGAAAAGTAACATTCTAAAGATAGTATACTCTTAATTAGTGTGATAGCCAAAGCAGGAAAGAGGAGATGATACTTATAACAAATGAAACCGCAAGTAACGCTCCTATTCCGCCAAGATGAAATGGAGGAATACTTATCCCCTGCCACTGCAACCCACCGAAATCAAAAAACATAATATGAAATCCGGGTACGATGAGCGTAACAATGTAGAGCATAACAACGTTTGTGACCCACCTAAATGTACCCAGCGTTATGAGGTTTATAGGGAGCAAGAGAAGGTTGAGTAAGGGTCGAATAAAGTGATTGCCGATGCTTGCTGCTACGGTCGCAAGTGCAAAGGTAGTTGTTCCTTGCGCAAAAACTATGCCTCCACCCGCAAGTTGTGCAGCCGTCCACAAAGAAACACCGGTAATAAAGATTGAACGAAGAAAAGGACGAATCATATTTATAGTGAGTTTGTCGAACTATTAACTTAAGTATAAAGGTACCATAGAGAGCGCTGTCAAGTGCAATACTCTATTGAGGGATGAGTGCTCTCGAGCGTAATGTTCTGTGGTAGGCACCCGCAAAGCGGTGGGCTTCGTCGCGAAGACGCTGTAGCAGGAATAGTGCGGCTCTGTCCTTGACGCGAAGTACCTGAAATCCGTCTTTGTGAGGTATAACGAGATTGTCAAACGGTTTCACCAACCCAACAATCGGAACCCTAACTTGCAACTCTCTCATGACGCGACGCGCGCGCTTTGTTTGGGTTTTACCTCCGTCAATTACTACTAAATCAGGCAATCCCCACTCTTTATGGTGGAAACGTCGCCTGAGTGCTTCCTCAAGGAAAGAAAGATCATCTATCACCTTCCCCCGAATTCGGAATTTACGATAAAAATTTTTGTCAGGCTCGCCATCAACAAATGTTGCCATTCCAACAGTTGGATTAATAGTCGCAGTATGTGATGCATCGAAGCATTCAATCCTATTAAGATTTAGCTTTACACCTTTAAGGTGGGAAGCTAAAAGTTCTGAGAGGGTGTGAGACTCGTTTTTATGAATATCAGCAGCCAAATTTGGGTTTTCGAGAAATGAGGAAACACTTCGATATTCTCTTGTTATATATTCCAAGCGAGTTAACTGATCTCTAACTTGCGCGGCTTCTTCAAACCTTTCTTCATTTCCTAATTTCTTCATTTCGCGAGTTAAATCTTGTTTAACTTTTGCTGTTTTTCTTAAAAGAACTGAAACTAGCATTCGTATGTTCCTCCTATAGTGCGCTTTTGATTTTAGTTTTTCTTTGGAGGGTAGCTTTTCGATGTATGAAGGACATGGATTGCAAAGTCCAATATGAGCCCAAAAACATGGACGTTTTCCAATTGTTTTTTGAGTGTCAAAAGGGAAAATACTGCGTAAGAACCGCAATACCTGTTTTACCGTCGCGGACTTGGGAAATGGCCCAAAATACACTGCTCCTTTCTCCTCTTCTCGTCTTACAGTAAACACACGCGGATATTCGTCCGAGCGGGTAATTTTAATATAAAGAGGGTGTTTGTCGTCTTTGGCACGGGTATTGAACGGCGGTTGGTTGGTTTTGATAAGATACGCTTCTAAAAGAAGTGCTTCTAGCTCCGAGGTGACGGGTATGACTTCGACCTTCTTTGTGTACTGCCCGAGGAGGCGTTCCTTTTCCTCTGCTGTGTTCTTTTGAAAATGAGACGTCACGCGCGCTCTTACATTGAGCGCTTTGCCCACATACAATATATTACCTTTTCCATTTTTGAAAAGGTATACGCCACCAGATGTGGGAAGATTTGATACGTTCACCATACTTTTTTGCCCTCCCCCGCAGCAGTACCGGAGCGAGCGTCCCCACGCTCACGAGTAACAATATCAAGAATAGTGTTGCAATGCGCAAGACAAGAAATTCAGTGCCTATAGTGTACCTCGCAGAGCCGTTTTCGACAAATGCAGTAATGTATCCCTTTTGAGGGAAAAATCCTTCCGGTTTCCACGAAAAAGAGAGCGCTTGGGTGGTGAAGGGAAGAAGGTAGGCAATATTGGGAGGAGGTTCCAAAATTCTTCCAGTGGTTGCCGAAATTTGAGGGGTGAGGTTATAGAGGGCGGTAGGGCCGTTATTTCCTGCAGAAAGTATCCCTCGGAGAGGTAAGAAAGGGATAAGTGGTTTGGCGAGAGCTAGTGCAACACTTGCTTCGGTTTTGCCCGTGGGGAGGCTACCAAAGAAGACTTTGACATCTTTCTGGGGATTCTCAGCGAGCTTGTATGAGCCAGCAGGATACGGTTGTTCAGGGTCCTTCCCGTGTACGACAAATGCAAAGTGGGCAAGATCAAGTTTGGAGAAGAAGTCGACACCACCGGTTGTGTTTCCCCACGTCGGATCAACAGGTACCCATATCTCCCGATTTTCATCCCAATATTCTGGCCAGGCATGGAGTACGTCGGCAACAAGAGAGAGCGGTTGAATTTGTGGATTTTCTGTGTAGGCATAGCCGTTAACTTCGCGTGCGGGAATTCCAGCAGCACGAGCGAGTGCAATAAATAAGTCGGTAAACTCCATACAAATTGCCGCCTGGGGATTTGCGAGCACACCTGCCGCGCCAAGGCGCTCTACATTTTCTCGAACACGGCTGTAATCATAGGAAAGGGTGCGGACAACGTAGTTGTAGATTTCACGAGGGGTTTTCAGCTCCTGTGCAAGGGCCGCAATCTGTGCGTCTTGTGTTTGCCAGTATGTGCTGGGTGCAAGATAGCGATTCAAATCTGGTGTTGTGTTGGGATAAAACTCCTGAGGGGTTGCAAAAAGCTGGACCGCGCCGTGGGCAGTGATATCAAGGGTTTCGTTAGATTTGAGCCGATAGAGCGCCAACCAATTTCCATCCTCATCTATTCGCATTGTTCGAGGTGAGGGGTTAATTGAGGTATAGAATACGCGCTGAAACGCGCTGTCAGGTGGAAGGGCTACTTCTGTCTCACCAAGATTTCGGTGTGGGTTTCTTAAATGGTAGGCGAGTTCAAATTCAAACACTTGAAAACTACCATATCCGGCCACAACCCCGCTCTCACGCAAACGTTCTTTTGAGAAGTAATGGACGATAAATTCTCCGTGTCCAGTGGTATTCATGGGTTGGGGGGAAATATATGCGGGTTGACCAAATGTGTTCGGAACAAGAAGTGAAAGTTCATACTTGTCATATTTATCAATGTCTTCTACTTTTGGAATAGTAATTTCCCACACTTGCCCATTTTTGGTTGCAACACGCGCGTCTTGATACTCAATGGTAAACGAACGTTCTTTTCCTTTGCCGACGACCGGCTGGGAGAACGTAACCGTTATTTTTGTTTCCGAGCCTGCTGTTTCGGTTGAGAGTGGTAACTGAACATTATTCTCAAATGCACGTATTTCTGTAGGTGCGCTGCCTTGAAGAATAAACGAGTAAGAAAGCGCGTGGATAGTAGAGAAAAGGTTGATGAGAGTTACTGTGTGGGATACGAGCGTGTTACCGCTGGTGTTAACTGTATATTGGGCAAGAATTGAAGTTGAAAATTCCCCTTCAGCGTAAGCTGTGGTAACACGTAATAAGTAATAAGTAACAAGTAGGAGGCCTACAAAAATTTTCTTCAATAAACCAATCATATGATGTGACGCAAAAACTGTCCAGTGTAGGAAGATTTTGTTTTTGCCACTTCTTTGGGAGTGCCTTGTGCAACAATCTCTCCGCCTCGCTCCCCTCCTTCGGGACCGAGGTCAATAACCCAATCTGCATTTTTAATGACGTCAAGATTGTGTTCAATTACGCAGACAGTATTACCTCGGTCTACTAATTCGCGAAGCACGTGCAGCAACTTTTCGAGGTCAGCGAAATGAAGTCCGGTTGTCGGTTCATCAAGAATATAGAATGTTCGGCCGGTCGTTCGTTTTGAAAGCTCAGTGGCAAGTTTTACTCGTTGGGCTTCTCCTCCCGAAAGGGTGGGTGCCGGTTGCCCAAGCTCAATGTAGTCAAGCCCTACTTTTTTAAGCGTTGCGAGCTTGTCGTATGTGTGTGGGATTGCATGGAATATCTCAACTGCCTCGGCAACCGTCAACGCAAGCACTTCCGCAATATTTTTACCTCTATAGGTAACCTCAAGTGTCTCATTATTAAACCGCGTTCCCCCGCACACTTCACACGTAACATATACATCGGCTAAGAATTGCATCTCAATTTTAATTTGCCCTTGTCCCTCACATGCTTCACATCTGCCTCCTTTGACATTAAACGAGAAGCGGCTCGGGGTAAATCCTCGCGAGCGCGCAGAAGGCGTTGCGGCAAAAAGAGCTCGGATGGGTCCCCAAAGTCCTGTGTAGGTCGCGGGATTAGAACGGGGTGTTCGACCGATTGGTGATTGATCAATTAAAATCACTTTATTCAGTAGCTCTACGCCCTCAAGTTTTCTGTACGTTCCCGGTAATTCTTTGTGTAATGGATAAAACTCGCGTGCGAGAGCATGGTAGAGTGTTTCTACAAGAAGTGTAGATTTTCCGGAGCCTGAAACACCGGTTATACAAATTAATTTCCCGAGCGGGAATGGGATTGTGATATTTTTAAGATTGTACTGAGAGCAACCGGCGATGGTTAGATATCGGTTATCAGTTGTCGGACTTCGGCCTGCCTGCCCATCTGACACCTGAATTTTTCTCCTTCCTGATAAATATTGTCCTGTCAATGATTTTTTGTTCTTTCTTAACTGTTCAACAGTGCCCTGCGCAATAATATCTCCTCCATGCTTTCCTGCGCCAGGTCCGAAGTCAATAATCAAATCGGCATTTTCCATAGTTTCTCTATCGTGCTCAACAACAATAACCGTGTTGCCCACGTCACGTAATTTTTTAAGTGTTTTAATTAATTGAAAATTATCGCGAGGGTGGAGACCTATTGTGGGTTCGTCCAAAACATACAACACACCGGTGAGTCCTGAGCCGATTTGTGATGCAAGACGAATTCGCTGCGCTTCTCCTGCAGATAGCGTCGTTGCCGACCTTCCAAGAGTTAAATACTCAAGACCTACAGAAACCAGAAAAGAAATCCGTGTTTCTATTTCGCGAAGCAAAAGATTTCCTATTAACTTCTCCCGTGCGGACAGCGGGGTTGCGTTGCCTCTCAACTTCTCAATCCAAGAAAGTGCACTTTCAACAGATAACGCACAAATTTGGGCGATTGATTTTCCATCAATGACAACGCTGAGCGCTTCTTTTCTTAAACGAGCTCCTTGACAACTTGGGCAGATGTTCTCTTGCATATATTTTTCAATTTCACCTCGTGCCCAATCGGACTGGACTTCTCGATACCTCTTTTCAATTTCTGGGATAATACCTTGGAATGTTTCCCAAATAGAAGTCATTTTCCCAAACCTATTTCTCCCCTCTACTTCATACTCTTGTTCACCCGTTCCCCACAGTAAAATAGTACGTTTCTCTTTCGTGAGATTACCAAGAGGTGCCCGTGTATCTATTGCGTGATAGCGCGCTACAGTTCGTACGATGCGCGCAAACCAAGTATCCTGAACAAATGAACGTGCGAAGGGTAAAATGCCTCCCTCATCAATTGAGAGCCGAGGGTTCAACACGAGCTGGGGATTTACTTGAAGAAGTGAGCCAAGCCCATTGCATGTTGGACATGCTCCATGTGGAGAGTTAAATGAGAATATTCTTGGTTCAATTTCAGGTAATTGGATATTATCTACGGGACAAGAAAATCTTTCTGAGAATAAATTATCCTCAAACTTTTTTGGTTTTTCTGGAAACTCAAGTGAAGCATCCAGAACGAGAGACACAATCACAAGTCCGTCCGCAAGTTGTAAGCCTTGTTCAATACTCTGGGAAAGACGTGATTTAATAGTAGATAGCGATGCTGCTTCTTTCAGTTGCTTGCTTTCTAAGCTTATTCTATCAACAACTGCCTCAATGTTGTGTTTATTGGTTTTAATCAACACAAATTCTTCATCAAGCCCATACATTTCTCTGTCTACTCTCGCGTATCGGTATCCTTTTGCGCGCAGATTATCAAAAAGCGTAGTAAATTCGCCTTTTCTTCCCCGAACGACTGGCGCGAGTATGAGAAAACGGGCAACTTTTTGACGTTGCATTGTACTCTTTACAAGATTCATCGTTGCATCAACGATTTGGTCGAGGGATTGTTGGGCTATCTCCCGACCGCATACGGGACAGTGGGGATGCCCCACGCGTGCAAAAAGCAAGCGCAAATAATCGTAAATTTCCGTTACAGTTCCAACTGTGGAACGGGGATTATGAGAGGTAGTTTTCTGGTCAATGGAAATGGCAGGAGAAAGCCCTTCTATCGAGTCAACGTCTGGTTTGTCTGCAACACCCAAGAACTGTCGAGCGTAGGGAGATAAACTTTCAACGTAGCGACGTTGTCCTTCGGCGTAGATTGTATCAAACGCAAGTGAGGACTTACCCGAGCCCGAAACACCGGTAAATACAATAAGCCTATTCTTCGGAAGCTCAAGGTTTACGTTTTTTAAATTGTGTTGTCTAGCACCTCTAATTACTATCTTATCCATACTGAAAATTAAGTTTGTCAAACACTAATTATACACCGAAAATGAAGGGTGGAAAAGTGGATTGATGGTCGTTAGGTGGATGATTAGGATAATTTTTGACTTAGGAAAAGCATTATGATTTAATTAGCTCTATGTTAGGTCGAAAAGAGGCTCCCCCGATTACTATTAATCAAGTTCTTTTAGAATTTCGGGAGAGATCATCAAAGCTTATAGATAGATACGGGAGAGCTGGTATGGTAAACTTAAGTGGAATTTCATCCACGGAGCTTGTTTTAATGAATTCAGAAGCTGATCCTCCAGCCCTCAGGAAATTACTGGAGAATTTCCTAGCCGATTTGCCAGAGAAAGTAGGAGTTGAGGTTTTTCTCACCGAACGGAAGCGACCAGTATTGGAGATTACGCGTGGAGTTAATGAACCACATTTAATAATTGAGGACGTAGATCCATTATCTCCAACACAAGGTTTCCTAGAGTTTTTTCTTGTTGCGAATCGAATTCTAAGAAACTTAGATTTAATTATTTAAAAAATTCATTTTTAATTCAATGCTTGAATTTCGAGGATTCTGTCGCGGATTTGGGCGGCAATCTCAAACTCGAGCAAAGCTGACGCTTCGCGCATTTCCTTCTGTAATCGTTTGACAACTCGTTTTCTATCAAAAGGAGTTAACTGTTCTACATCCTCTGTTCCAAACTCAGATAAAATTGGTCGAAGTTCGGTATCCATCCAATTTTTTTGTTCTCGCTCAATTAATTTTTCTCGAATCGGTTTTTCTATGGTACGTGGAGAAATTCCATGCTTCTTATTATATTCAAGCTGGATTTTTCTTCTTCTTTCTACCTCTCTAATAGCTCGTTCCATTGAACCCGTAATTGTATCAGCGTACATCACTACTTGCGCTCGCACATTTCGTGCTGCTCTTCCCATTGTTTGAATAAGTGAGGTTTCAGAACGTAAGAATCCTTCTTTGTCAGCATCTAAAATTACCACCAGCGATACCTCTGGTAAATCGAGTCCTTCTCGAAGTAAATTAATCCCCACTATGACGTCATAATTACCCCGTCTGAGATCTTCCAAAATATCAAGTCTGTCAAGTGTTTGAATTTCTGAGTGAAGATAGTGAACATTCAACCCCTGCTCTTTTAAATAGCTAGCCAAGTCTTCAGCCATTCGTTTGGTGAGGGTAGTAACCAATACACGCTCACGTTTTTCAACTCTCTTTTTAATTTCTACAATCAAATCATCAATTTGTCCTTTTGTTCCCCGCACAATTATTTCCGGGTCAACAAGACCAGTGGGTCTGACTAATTGTTCCACTACATTCCCGTGTGCCTTATCTATTTCCCACGTTGCAGGTGTTGCTGAAGTATAAATCACTTGCGGAATTCTATCTAAAATTTCCTTAAACTGGAGTGGCCTATTATCAAACGCTGCAGGAAGACGGAATCCATATTCAACGAGTGTTTCTTTTCGTGCACGATCTCCATTATACATACCATTGAGTTGCGGGATTGTCATGTGGGACTCGTCAGTTACGAGAAGCCAATCCTTTCCATATGGAATATTGAAGTAGTCAAGGAGTGTATACGGTGGGTCGCCGGGCGAACGCCCATCAAAGTAGCGAGAATAATTCTCAATACCGTTGACATACCCAACCTGTTCAATCATCTCTAAATCATAATTTACCCGTTGTAGTAAGCGGTGCGCTTCGAGAACTTTTCCTTGTTTTTTGAGCTCTTTGACACGCATTTCTAAGTCATTCCTAATCTGGGCAAATACATCAGTCATTTCTTTTGTGTCAGCGACATAGTGTTTTGCTGGGTAAATGACAGTTGAGTGGAATGAACCAGGTGGAGTGTTAGTGACCAGTGATTGTTGATTAGTGATTGGTAAGTTAAGCGATTTCCCAGTAAGCGGGTGAATTTTTTCAAGTTTCTCAATTTTCTTAGAAGTAAATACCACACGTACTGCGGTTTCCTCATATGCTGGGAAAATATCAATGGTATCGCCATGAACACGAAATGTCCCGCGATGAAACCCAAAATCCGCTCTCTCATACTGGAGTTGGGTAAGTCTGCTGATAACCGTTTCGCGGTCTACCGGTGCGCCTCTTGCCAACTCCAAAATAAAACGGCCATACGCAACAGGAGAACCGAGGTTGTAAATACAAGAAACTGAGGCAACGACAATCGTGTCTGGTCTTGTTAAAAGATTGGTTGTTGCGGCAAGACGCAACCTGTCGAGTTCTTCATTGATGTCAGTCTCTTTCTCAATATAGGTGTCGGTGTGCGGTATATATGCCTCGGGCTGATAATAGTCATAATAGGAAACAAAATATGAGACCGCGTTTTCGGGAAAAAAATCGCGGAATTCCTGATAAAGCTGGGCAGCAAGGGTTTTATTATGCGAAATAACAAGCGTTGGACGCTGTATTCGCTCAATGACATTGGCAATGGTGAATGTTTTTCCACTGCCAGTAACTCCAAGAAGCACCTGATGCTGTATGCCAGAACTCATTCCCCTAACCAATTTATCAATTGCCTGGGGCTGATCTCCAGTGGGTCTAAACGATGATTTTAGCTTGAATTTCATATCTTGTAATTATATCATTAGCTCACCTTTATGAAAGAACTCCCCGATTCTGAATCACGAAGAATATTCCATGTAATTCGTCTACCGTATAATGCAACTAAAGCACTTGAAGAATTTATCAGTACACATGGAGGTGAAGTTATCAGTAGCCAAGAAGACAAGACACAAAATTGGCAAAATGAATATGAGGAACTTTTAGCACGAATTCAAAGTATATGGGCAAATCATAATGAAGAAGATGTATTAATGGGATTTCTTGATTTGGAACAGGCTATCTCTCGCCATGTTACATCCGTAAGAGATTATCGGGGTAAGCACGCTGTAATGAGATTTTTTGAAGTAGCTCAAGATACCTCATGGTTTGGGAGTGAAGTGTTAGAACTTTTTAGTAGTTCTCTTGAGCAATATAACCAAAACCACAAAGATAAACCATATACTCGTCCACGAGGTAAACGAAAAGAAGGTGCGTATGGTTATCATTTAGATACACCTGTTTCTCCTCGAGATATAGGTATTTTCATCGATTATTTTGATCTAGAAGGTAAAGATTCCTTAACTATTCAAGAAGTAGCAGAAAAACATGGTCTTTCGTCAACTAATTTTCTTGATAGAAAAATTTCTTTATTGGGTGATGCCCTTCTCGTGTGGTTAGAAGACAAATAAAGAGTCATAAGGAATAATTATCTTTTGATATACTTTGTTCTACTTTCCTACTAACCTTACCGTTCGTCTTCAGGTACTATTCGTACACGGCTCACGGAGCGGTTTTAGAAGGATGCGAGGTATTTTGATATACAAAATACCTCTTGACAACTTCGGGAAAAGTTTGGTAAAAGATATTGTTATGCCAGTTATTATTTATCGTCGACAAGAACAAATCTTGGGGTTTTTAAGACAATATATTAAAACACATGGATTTGCACCTACCCTTTCGCAAATTGCGCAAGCTTTAGGTGTTTCCTCATTGGCAACTGTCCACGAACACTTAACGACGCTAGAACGAAAAGGGTTGATTAAGAGGAAAGATGGTCACGCACGCGGTATAGAACTCACAACACCGCTAATAGAAGACAGTAAAGAGTTCACACTCCCAATTCTTGGTTTTATAGCCGCTGGTAGCCCCATAGAGCCTTACACCGACCCTAATGCAACAATAGGGATTGCTCCATGGCTTATCTCCGGAAAAAAGCGTTCATTTGTACTTCAAGTAAGAGGTGATTCAATGGTTGAAGATGGAATTTATGATGGAGACTTTGTCGTCGCTGAGCAACAAGACATAGTAAATAACGGTGATATTGTTGTGGCATTGCTTGACAACGGTATGGCAACACTCAAACGATATTATAGAGAGGCAACCAGAGTTCGGCTTGAACCCGCAAATAGTCGTATGGCTCCCATTTTCGCCCGGAATGTCCGTATACAAGGGAAGGTTGTCGGACTGATAAGAAAATATCAATAAGTGACAATAAGTGCCACAACCGCAAGCGTCATAATCACAAACGTTGCAACTCCAAGGGTATTACTCATTATTCCATTGACTTTATCCCCTAGTATGTGTTTATTGTTTGCAATTGCAAGAATTATAAGGATAAGAAGGGGGGACAACACACCATAAATAATGCCTGTTGCGATGAGCGCTTTAAAGGGTGGAAAACCGAACTTTTCGCCTATTGTTGTGAACAAAGCTCCAACAAGGGTTGATATTATAATTACTGCATAAAAAGCTCGAGCCCTTGACCACGAAAGTGATAACCCTTCCTTCCACCCAAAAACTTCAGAAACCGCGTACGCTGCAGACCCCGCAAGTACTGGTACAGCAAGCACCCCGGTTCCTATAATACCAATTGTAAATAAAAGCGTGGCAAAATCCCCGGTAAGTGGAGCAAGTGCAGCCGCAGCTTGGGAAGGTGAATGGACAGTTTGTATCCCGAGCAATGGCAATGTTTTTGCTGAGGTAATAATAATAAAGTACATAACTAAATTAGAAAAAAACATGCCCAATGCAACATCTTCCCGCATTACTTTCAACTCATTTTTGGTAACAATCCTATGGGAAACTTCATGCCTTTCTTCAGCTTCCTCTGATGCTTGCCAAAAGAAAAGATAAGGAGAAATTGTTGTTCCGAAAATGGCCAAAATGAGCGAGAGTTGCTCACGTGTCAACTCAATATGAGGAATGACAGTATCAAGTAATACTTGCGCCCAGTTGTCAACAACCAAAAATGCAGTAATAATGTAGGCAAACAGCGCAAGTGTTAACCATTTAAAGATATTGGCAAGGACCCTATACGGGAAATAAATCATGAATGCGATAATAAGAACTGCAAACAGCGCTGCAATAAAGAGTGAGGGAAGTGGAACAAAGAGGCGTATAGAGGCAG
Organism: uncultured Gammaproteobacteria bacterium; assembly: GCA_964442455.1. Classification (GTDB taxonomy): domain Bacteria; phylum Patescibacteriota; class Microgenomatia; order UBA8517; family JACQJR01; genus CAYTZB01. The sequence continues at coordinate 173,046 of CAYTZB010000001.1, read as the reverse complement.
CCATGCCTGCAATATCAGCACCAATATTAATGGTGTTGGCAACCACAACAAGAGCGGCAATAAAAACAATAAACACTCTTGGGTAGTGCTTTTTCATTGTTCCTACTAAACCGTGTCCTGTTACTAATCCAATTCTTGCACACATTTCTTGAATTACTGCCATAAAAGGAAATGTCAGAGGTGCAGTCCAAGCAAGGTTAGTGCCCGCAGCTGCTCCTGTCTGTGCGTAGATTACTACTCCAGCCGGATCATCGTCAGATGCCCCCGTGATAATACCGGGACCTAATTTTTTAAAAAAATTATTTTTTGTACGCAACAATATATTTTTCATTACTTTTTGGAGTTATTCCATACAGTTTTCAGGATATCAGCTACTATTGGTGTTACAGAAATTAAAATTATTGCCACGATAATTAAACTAAAGTTTTGTCGAACTATTGGTAAGTTACCGAAGAAAAAACCAGCAAAAACAAAAATTGCAATCCAGGCAACGCCACCAACAACGTTATAGCTTAAAAAATGAAGATAAGTCATTTTCCCAATACCAGCAACAAAAGGCGCAAAGGTTCTGATAATTGGTATAAACCTGGCCAAGATTATAGTTTTCCCTCCATGCTTTTCATAAAATTGATGTGTTCTATCCAAATGTTTTTTATTTAAGAAGCGTGAGTCACGACTAGAGAATACCTTTGGGCCAACAAAATATCCGAGCCAATAATTAATTGTATCTCCGGCAATTGCTGCAAAACCAAGAATTACAAAAAGTAAGAATGGATTAAGTGCGCCCACGGCAGAAAGTGCCCCAGCCGCAAAAAGTAATGAATCACCGGGTAAAAAGGGAGTAACCACAAAACCAGTTTCGGCAAAAATAATAAAGAATAAAACTCCGTAGGTAAGAACTCCATATTGTTGAGTTATGGAAACCAGGTATGTATCAAGGTGTAAGATAAAATCTAGAAAATTTAAAATAATTTCCATATTTTAACTCAACAAGTTCCTTCCTGTCATGACCAGTGGTTTGTCAATTCCCAAAATCTCAAGAATTGTTGGTGCCACATCCGCCAAAATTCCGGCTGGGAGTGTGCGGGGCTGTGTGACAAAAGGTTTGCCAACGACAATGAATGGAACAGAATTTGCTGAATGTTCCGTTCTTGGTTGACTGGTACTCGGGTTTATCATTTCCTCTGCATTCCCATGGTCTCCGGTAAGGAGTACTATACCTCCTAACTCCTCAACAACGTTCACAATTTCTCCAACACAAGAATCAACAGTTTTGCACGCAACAATGCCGGCAGCTAAGTTACCGGTATGGCCAACCATGTCGGCGTTGGCAAAATTAATCAACGTAAATCCGTAGGATTGAGGATTTACCCGCAGATTCTCTAAAAAGGCAGCTGTTATCTCGCGGGCCGCCATTTCCGGTTTTAAATCATAGGTTCTAACTGTCGGAGAAGGTATGATAATCCTATCCTCACCGGCAAAAGGAAGTTCCTGTTGCCCGTTAAAATAAAAGGTAACGAATCGCTCTTTCTCACTCTCGGCCATACGAAGCTGTCTGACACCTCTCTCTGATAATACACGACCAAGTGGTAGCTCTACTGTCTCAGGAGGAAACGCGACGTGTACGGGAAGAAGCTTGCCATATTGAGTCATTGTGACAAAATAAAGATTTTGCAAAAGTGGACCTCTCTGAAACACTGGACGCTGCGGAATCGCAACGTTGTGCTTTTGATAGTATTTGACCATGTAGGGATCAAAATCCCACTCCTTTTGCGCCCGTTCTTCAAAGTCAGGTAATACAAACGCTTTAGTGAGCTGCCGCGGTCGGTCAATTCGGTAATTGAAGAAAATCACGGCATCTTTGTCTTTAATTAGGGAGCGGGGTTGCCCATCCTCATCTGTAATGAGCGTCGGTTCTATAAATTCGTCGGTTTTCCCCTCCTTATATGAAACTTCTATTGCTTCTTGTACGCTCGTGGCATGCTTCCCCTGGCCTTTCGTTAGTGCGAGATAGGCCCGCTCCGTTCGTTCCCAGCGGAAATCGCGGTCCATTGCCCAGTATCTTCCCATGACTGTTGCAACCCTACCCACTTGCTCAGTAGCCACTACCTTCTCAAGCTGTTGAATATAAGTGAGGGCTGCGGTGGGAGGCGAGTCTCTTCCGTCCGTGAATACATGTATGTAAACTCTCGTGAATTGTTGTTCTCGTGAGAGGCGCAACAGCGAATATAAATGCTCAACGTTTGAGTGTACTCCTCCTGCGCCCACAAGTCCCATAAGGTGCAAGTTTGAGTTATAAGTCCGGGCGTGTGCAATTGCTTCGAGAAACACCTCATTTTTAAAAAAACTTCCTTCAGCAATTGCAAGATTTATTCGAGGTAAATCCTGATACACAATACGCCCAGCCCCAAGATTCAAATGTCCCGCTTCCGTATTGCCGGGTTCTCCCCGAGGAATACCTACCGACTCACCCGAAGCAGAAAGAAGCGTATGGGGGTATGATGCCCACAGACGATTAAAAGTAATAGGATTAGCAAGTGTTATTGCATTTCCAGGGGAAGAAGGTGCACTGCCCCAACCATCCATTACTATAAGTACCACAAAGTTTGCAAGACGAGGCATGTCATTTTTTCCCCAACTCTGTCTCTATAGCCAATAATCTATTATATTTCGCAACTCGTTCTCCTCGGGCCGGAGCACCAAATTTTACATAATCGGCGCCAACTCCTACGGCAATATCAGCAATTGAGCTGTCGTTGGTCTCGCCGCTCCTGTGTGAGACAATAATTTTCCATCCAGCCGTTTTTGCCATTTTAATAACCTCAAGCATTTGGCTCATCGTTCCAATCTGGTTTGGCTTAACTAAAATTGCCGAGGCCGCTTTCTCTTTTATACCTCGCTCTACCCTTTTTGGGTTCGTAACAAGTAAATCATCGCCAACAATAAGCGCTTTTCCCTCAAAGGTGTGGGTTATTTTGGCCCACCCTTCCCAATCATCCTCATAGAGTGGGTCCTCAAGCAATGCCAAGTGATACTGGTCATTGAGGTTGGTATAAAAGGTAATAAATGCATCCTGATCAAGGGGTGCTGAGCGGTCTCTGATAGAGTATCTTCCATCTTTATAAAATGTCGTTGCCGCAACATCGAGTCCCAGAAACACCTGACTCCCTACCCTCAAACCTCCCTCTTGAATAGTTTCAACTAAAATAGTGAGTGCATCGAGGTTTGTAAATAAATTTGGGGCAAATCCACCCTCATCTCCTACTGAATGGATTGCGCCACGTCTAGACAGTTCGCCTCCGAGTTTGTGGTAAATTTCAACGCACATTTGAAGACCCTGTGAAAAGGGAAGATTTGTTGCAGGTATTACAAAAAACTCTTGGAAATCAAGATTACCCGCGCCATGCAATCCCCCATTAATCATATTAAAGACTGGAGTAGGCAGATGCCCCGGTCCCGGCGGGATTGCAAATTTGTTTGCAAGAGACTCAACCCAACGATAAAGGGTCATCCGTTGGGATGCCGCTGCTGCGCGCATAGCGGCAAGCGATACCGAAAGAATTGCGTTTGCACCTAGTTTTTCTTTATTTTCTGTTCCATCAAGCTCCACTAACGTGCGATCAAGAGTTACTTGGTCTGTTGGGGAAAACCCTACAAATTTTGGTGCTATAACCGTGTTAACATTTGAAACCGCTTGCATGACCCCTTTTCCCATGTACCGTTTGGGGTCATTATCTCGGAGCTCGTGTGCCTCAAACGTTCCGGTTGAAGTTCCTGAAGGCACTGCAGCAACTCCCACTTGTCCATCGTCAAGCTGCACCGCCGTCTCAATGGTGGGAATACCTCGACTGTCTAAAATTTCTCTTGACCAAATACGGGAAATTTTACTCATGGTTACGACTAAGATTTTCTTTTAACTATTTTTCTCTCTTCATTATAAATTACTTCTCGTACCCGCTCAATTGCATCGGGGTTGACCGAAATGCTGGTTATTCCCCATTGTATAAGATTTTCTACCAAGTCATCGTATACAGAAGGTGCTTGGCCGCATATCGAGGAGGTAACGTGATACTTATGACACAATGTTATTACATGCTGGAGTGCCCACGACATCGCCGGGGAACGTTCATCAAAGCTTTCAGCGACTGTCTCATTATCACGGTCGGTTCCAGTCATAAGCATGGTGAGGTCGTTTGAGCCAATGGAAATGCCATCAATGCCCGTTTGAATAAATTGAGGTAACAAGATTACATTTACGGGTAGCTCAACCATAAGCCAAAGTTTAAATGTTGGAGAGCGAAGCAGTCCTCGAGCGGCAATGAGACGTTTAACAGCGAGCATCTCCTGAGGTGAACGGACAAAGGGAATCATAAGCCACAAGTTTTTAAATCCTTTCTCGCGTACTTTTTTGAGCGCAGAAATTTCAAGTCCGAATACTTTTGGATCGCGAATATAACGGAATGCTCCCCTAAACCCGAGCAGTGGATTGCTTTCTTCCGGCTCATATGCTTGTCCTCCTTTTAAGTTCCTATACTCATTGGTTTTAAAGTCAGTGGCACGGTATACCACGGGTCGTGGATAAAATGCCTCACAAAAGGTAGTTAAGTGGTCGGCAAGTTTTTTCGAAAACTCGTGACCGTTGCCGTCTTTAAGAGCTTTTTTCGGATGAACCCCGATATTTGCCATAATAAATTCAGCCCGTAACAATCCCACGCCATCAACATTTCTTGCTGCTATTTCAGCTGCTTTCTCCGGCTCAGCGAGGTTGACATAGAGCTTGGTGGCAGTTTTTAGAGGTGACTGGGTTACTAAGTTGGTAGGTTTTTGGTTATCCTGATAACCTGCTAACCCGCTAGCCCGAAAACCTCCCTTATACACGAGGCCTGCTTTGCCATCGACAGTTACAATTAACCCATCAGTCAAAAATGCCGTGGCATTTTTTGTTCCCACCACGCTTGGAATTCCCAGTTCCCGCGATACGATTGCCGCGTGTGAGGTTTGTCCGCCGCTATCGGTCACAATTGCGACAACCTTTCGCATTGCCGGCACATAGTCGGGAGAAGTCATAACCGTTACCAACACATCTCCCTTCTTAACTTTGGATAATTCCTTGGGGTTTTTAATCTTGACAACCCTTCCTGTTCCAATACCGGGACTTGCTGCGATACCTTTGAGTATTGGAGTATGGGCAAAAGGACGAGTGGGCTGTTTGGTTTTTTCCTTGCTTTGGCTTGATACTTCGAGGCCTTTTCCCAACGTTGTTATTGGACGCGACTGCACAATATAAAACTTCTTCTTCCAAAAAGTCCATTCTATATCTTGAGGGAAATAGTAATGAGTATGAATTTTTGCCAAGATAGCTGCCAACTCCTTTATTTGCGCATCGGTGAGTTTACGTCTCTTTTGTTTCGCGTGAGGAATCTTTTTTTCTTTATTTTCCTTCCCCACTTTTGTAAGTTCCACTTCCTGGGTAGAAAACTCTCGTGAGATAATCTCGAGGGTATTCCTATTCACTCTATAACGGTCGGGAACCACCGCGCCCTGTACAATCATCTCACCTAATCCCCACACTGCTTCTATTACCATTATGTTTTTTTCTTGGGTAAGGGGGTCAACAGTGAACGCAACACCTGATACTTCTGCCTCAACCATTTGCTGCACAATTACTGCAATTAGCACTTTTTTATGAAGGATTTTATTTTGTATGCGGTAGAAAATCGCGCGGGCGGTAAAAAGAGATGCCCAACAGTTTTTTACTGCCTCCACAAGATGTGCTTCTCCTTGAACGTTTAAGAATGTTGCTTGTTGGCCAGCAAAAGAGGCAGAAGGCAGGTCCTCAGCTGTGGCTGAAGAACGTACAGCTACAAGAGCTCTTTTAAACACGCCACCCATTTTTCGATAGCGGGCAATTGTTTCTTTCTGTATTTGCAGGGGAATTACGGCTTTTGCAAACAAAGTACTTACTGCTTCTGATGCATGTTGAAGTGTCCGTGGGTCTTCTTGGTCAACGGAGCGTAGGATTTCCTCGAGCTTTCCGGGAAGCTTGTTCTCAAGAAGAAATTGTTTGTAGGAATGGGTGGTAAGGATAAATCCTGAAGGAACGGGAAAGCTGGCCCGTGCCATTTCTCCCAAATTTGCGCCCTTACCACCAACAAGTGGAATATCCCCTTTATCAACTTCTTTGAAATCAACGATTAATTTGGGCAGAGTAGCCATCAGTTTTTATTTTGAGCTAGCGAAAAACAAGCTCTATGCTTATTTTGGAACAAATATCAAAAATTAGCAA
>CAYTZB010000001.1:0-166660 GCA_964442455.1 uncultured Gammaproteobacteria bacterium | reverse complement strand
GCTAGCGAAAAACAAGCTCTATGCTTATTTTGGAACAAATATCAAAAATTAGCAATAGTATCTATCAAGCTAAATAGGCGTGATATACTAAAAGCATGAAAAAGATACGGATTTATGTTTCCGGGCGTTATTCATTCCAAGGCGGAGTAAGAAAGGCTATCCAAAAATTGACTAATGCAGGTTTTTCCATTACTTTTGATTGGACCAAAATGCCTAAATTACGGCCTTATAAAGACCACCCAAAACTTTCAAAAAAGTTCGCACAACTTGAACTTAATACCATAGACATTTCTGATGCATTTCTATTAGTGAGTGATAAGTCTGGAACGGGGATGTACACTGAGATGGGATATGCCATTGCAAAAGGAAAACCTATATATGTAATAGGGGCATGGAACGAGCGCTCGATTTTCTTTTTCCACCCTTTGGTTAAAAAGTTTGAAACAATAGAAGAGGTAATTAGTGATCTAAAAAACACATAGACACACCTTGTGTGTTAGATGAACACCTCGGTTCTTATTTTTCCAGCTTTTCCTTGAACCAATCAACCCAGGGGATATTAAGTGGGTCTTCTTTGTACGTAATTCCAAGCTCAAGTGAGATGATGCTGGTTGTTAAGAGCACCTCAAGTGCTTCTCCAAGAAGATTTCCCTGTTCTGGCCTATACTCATACGTTTCAAACTTATTTTTTCTTACAACCTGAGCTGTTAACTCAAATCGTTTTTGCATTATTTTACTGTAAGAGGAGGAAGCAAGAAAAATTGCAACTAAGTTTTCTTCAGGATACTTTAATCCCTCAAGTAAATGATGATTTGCCTCAGGTAAAGAGAACCAAGTAGCGAATGTTTTGGCTGTTTCATTCAATTGGTTGGCAAAAATATGTGCATTCCCCACAAGATGATCGGCTGCGAAAATCATAATACCTTCACCTTTAAGTTTTGGGACAAGCCTTTTGGCCTGCTTATTTATAGAGGAATAAGATGAACCCATTCTTTTAATTTCCCGCGGTACAACATTTTCCAAAGTACCTCCAATTGGCTGGATTAATCCTAACGTACCTAACAGTCCTAACTGTCCAAAAATTCCATAACCAATACCAAGCCGCGGTTTTCCTGAGGGGTTGTAAATAGGGTTGAAAATATAACTTGGATAGTTGTTTTCTCTAAGCCATCGAGCTAATTTCCCCCCCGAAGCTATTCCTGTTATACGGCAATTATTTTTTCTGGCAAGTTCTCCGCAAGAAAGTGTTTCTTCCGTTTCACCGGAATAGGAAGAAAGAAGAACTAATGTTTTTTTATCTGCCCAATAGGGAATATCATAACCATTGACAAGAATAATTGGTACTTTTGTGGCAAAAACACTTGTAATAAAGTGTGTTGGTAATCCAGACCCTCCCATACCACATACAATAACTTTCTCAACATCTTTATACTCACTTGGAAATTTCACTGCGATAGATTCATTCCAAGCCTCCCCGCACTGCTCGGGAAGTTGCTCAATTGATGTCCTTACTTTTTCAACTGCTTCGTTATTCATATATGATTATTGATTCTGATCCTTATTGTTTAATGATTTGTTTAACAAATTCTATACCTTTTCTACCAAGATTTTCAGCTTCTTCATGCGTCTGTGCTTCGGCAAATACTCGAAATTCCGGCGCATTGGCGGAGGAACGGAAAAGAATCCACGAGTTTGTATCAACCCAAATTTTCAACCCGTCAACTTCTTCGACTTTTTTTCCTTTAAATTCACTTTTTGCTCTCTCAATAATTATATCTTTTAACTCCCAAGGATACTCTACCTTAGTTCTATAAATAGAAAATTGAGGCAGTTCGGAAAGTAATTGGCGCAAACTCTTTTTATGATAGGCAAGTAAATTGAGTATTGCCACTGTAGTCATTCCTCCATCACGACTATACATCACTTCAGCAAAAATACCACCTCCATTTGCCTCAAAGCCAAATGTTGCGCCCTGTTTTTTCATTTCCGAAACAACGTATGGCGAACCAACCTTTGTACGAACAACAGGCTTTCCCAAATGTTCAATAACTTGGGAAGTATTTATCGGGGTAACTACGATCGGCGTATCACCATGCTTAGCAATAAGCGCTCCCGTATAATCGCCAGGGACAAACGTACCTTCTTCATCAACAAATACACACCTATCACCATCCGCATCCCATGCGATACCGAAGTTGGATTTCGTTTCTCTCACTTTTTCTTGTAGCTGCTCAAACCCGCTACCTGCCTCACTATCACGCGCAGTAAATTCCTCTTGAGGACTTGCATTGATGACGGTTGTTTCAACTCCAAAGCGATCAAATAACGTAGGTATAATGACTGACTGTGCACCGTTTCCAGGGTCCAACACTACCCGCCACTGAGGATAAGGAAGGCTCGCTTTACTATAGAGAAGCTCAAGATACAGTTCATTTGCCCTGTTTTCGCGCTCAAGATGCTCTCCAAAATTCTGATACAAAATTTTTCCTTTTTCTTGCGCATAAATATTCTCAATTTCCTCCTCTTCTTCTTTTAAAATTTCGTCTCCAAACGCAAAAAATTTAATACCATTGAGCGTCCCTACAATGTGACTACCTGAAATCATCGCTGAGGCAATTATATCTGTTGCTTTGGTAATATAGTGAACTGCAGGTACGGGAGAAATACCTTCGTCGTAAACTTCTCGACCTTCAAAAATAAGTCCGGATGCAAATGCCTCTTTTATGCGGGGACTTGAGGAACGAGGGTCCATTCCCACAGCAATGGGGCCTTCTTGATTATGTTTTGTGAGAAATTGTGCAAACGTTCTTCCAATGTCAAAACAAAATTGGTTCGTAAACAACTTTTCTGCATCACCGCGAATTCCACTTGTTCCAAACAACCCCATTAATCCCATTCTAAATCTGGGCTAGCAGAAGGTCAAGAGAGGAAGAGAGGGGAAGGGGACTACTGCCGGTTTTAAGACTCCTATCTGCATCAAGTAATTCTTCGTGAAACTGATATAGTTGCTCTAGAGTCCACTGTGAAGCTTGACGGGTAAGCTTGTCTTTCTTCCAATATGGCATAGTAGCTGTTTTAGGCGATTCTTTAATCCATATAAGTTGTCGAACGTGCCAAGCAATCAAGGGAAGCACGAGTTCTGCTGGCTCGTGCTCAAGGATCTGGTGGAACATTTTAAGCGAGTTTTTGGGAGTTTTAGGAGAAAGGGTGTCAAGAAATTTAAACACGAGGCGGGGAATTGGAAAATTTTCAATCTTCCAATCTTTTAGCAAACTGTTAATTAAAGTTTTTGGTAACTCTTTCGGTTCCCAAAATACCACATTACCTTCTAAACTTTGAACTTTGAACTTTGAACTTTGAACTTTCGTGAAGTATCCCTCAACAAAAACCGAATTCCCCTCCCCTAGTAGAGTAGTAGAAGAGCTAAAAAGTGCAATTTGGTTCCACTCGGTTGTTTTACCATCAAGGGTAATAATAGAAAAGCCTTTTTTTTCAAATTCTTCTTTTAATTGTATGAGTCGCGCACGAGACGCGACTTGGTTCTCACCGTGAAGAATTGTTATCATAAGAGAATAGTAAACTCACCTCTGGGTGTAACTTTTTCAAAATGAGCTATAGCATCACTTATGCTTTCTCTGCGCACTTCTTGATGCACTTTTGTTAATTCGCGACAGATAACAATAACTATATCTCCAAGATTTTGTTTAATTAAAAGCAGTGTTTTAATTAAACGATAGGGCGATTCGAATAAAATAACTGTCATATTTTGTATTTCTAAAATTTTCTTTATATGTTCGGTAACCCTTTGCGCTTTCCCGGGAGTTTTTGGTAAGTATCCCAAGAAAATAAATTTATCAGGTGGTAGGCCCGAAATGGTTAATGCAACAATAACGGCGGATGGGCCGGGAATAGAGTCTACTTTTATTCCAAGTTTTACTGCCTCTCTTACCAATTTAAATCCCGGATCTGAAATTAAAGGGGTACCGGCATCCGAAACTAGAGCAATCTGACTACCTCTTTTTAATTGTTCTAAAACCTCCGAGATTTTTCTTTCTTCATTTCCCTCAAAGAAAGAAAAAAGGGGCTTTTTAATGTCGTAGTGGGTAAGAAGTTCAGTGGTCCTCCTCGTATCTTCTGCTAACACTGTATCTACGCTTCTTAATACTTCTAGCGCACGAAGGGTAATATCACCTAAATTCCCAATAGGTGTTGCTACAATAAAAAGTGTGCCAACTCTTTTCATTTCCTTAATTTTTGAATCATTTGTTGAACACGTCTATTAATTCCGTTGTGCCCCACGAGAGCCCCTGAAAAGTTTTTGGGGACATGCGCGAGCTCATGAAGTAACACTTCGTCTTGTTGACGAGGTGTGAGTTTAAGAAAGCGATGGGTAACCTCAAGAATGTACGCTGGAGGAGTTTTTAGTGTTTCTTGCCAAATACGTGAGAGTCCCCACATACGGGCATATGCCCGAGATGTTGAGCCACTACTCTCAACACAAAAAATCCTGGAAAAGTCAATGTAAGAAAGCTCGCACTTGCTGATGAGGCGCCTTACGCGAGAACCAATATGAGGCGACGAGGAAAATGAAAAACGACTTTTACGCGCTCTATTCAACAACCTTGTAAACTTCCGCGCCATCTTTTACCTCCTGCGAAACTTTTAGACCAATTGCTTGGCCAGCTTCTGCACTATCCAAGCTTTTGTGCTCTTCCTGCATTGAAGACACCTTTTGGGAAAACAATTCTTCTCCACCTCGTACAAATTTTATGTTATCACCCACTGCAAGGTCAGCGTTTAATTCAACTACTGCAACACCAATTTTATCATAATAATGCGTCACTTTCCCTACTTTAATGTCTGGCACTTCTTATCACCTCCCTCCGGGCCAGAGGCCTATGGGCCGGTGGCCTCTATTTCTTTATTTTACTACACCGTTTTATTCAAAGTAAGCGAAGCTTGGCCTTTCAGGCTAAGCAGAGCTTGATTTTCACTGTCGTTCAAAGTAACACAAAGCAACTGCCAGCGCGTCGGCTGCGTCGTCAAAGTGAGTTTTCTTTTTCTTTGGGCTTCGAACCTTAAGAATTTTTCGCACCGTACTTTTCATAATGTTTTTCTTCGCGTTTCCTGAACCGGTAATAACTTTTTTAACCTCCATAGGGGTAAATTCAACAATTGCGATATTTTTTTGAGCAGCAGCAAGCATAATTACTCCCTTTGCCTGAGAAACGCTCATTGCAGTTTTTGCGTTGGTAGCAAAAAATAATCTCTCTATTGCAATAACGTCAGGGTTAAGAGTTGTAATGAGTCCTAGCATACTCTTATATATAACCTTTAATCTATTCTGAGGGAGTTCATCTTTACCTGTTTTAATCCATCCGAATTTTACAAACTCTATACCCTCTCCGTTTTTCTCAATAAATCCATATCCAGTTGTGGCAGTCCCAGGATCGATGCCAAGAATCTTCATTACTTTAAGAGTAGCATAACCCGCTTCATTTTAAAATCCTGTAAGTTATTTAAGTATGAGTGCTCAACTTGATTGGTAAACCATTAACCAACTGTCCTTATACTTTCCTTCGTGAAGTTCGTGTTTTGGAAGCATTTTTACTTTTTTAAATCCTGCTTTTTCATATGCTCTGATTGCCCGTAAGTTATCAACGTGAGGATCAATAACAATATAGTCTACATGAAGCGTATTAATTAAATATCCAATACACAATATAAGAATTTGTGGTCCTATTCCTTGATTCCAATACTGCTTTTCACCAATAAAAAGATCAATCGCATAAATCTTACCCTTTTTTCCCTCTAGTTGATAACTCTTTTTATCTTTTTGTGTAAGTGGGTAATATTGTAAATACCCAATAGGCTCGTTTCGAATCAGAAAAATGCACGGTTTTACACGAGTTTTGCCAAGTACTCGACGCGAGTATTTTTTACGTACCTTTTCCAAATCATATGGATTATCCCTGCCATAGTAGTACTGTAACACATCCGGATCAGTTAACCATTTTGAAATAAGCTTATAATCCTCATCGCTGTCTTTCATTTCTCTTATGTACAACGATTCATTACTGGCAATTACTTTCGTTTCCATATCTCGATTTATAGACCTAAATAATTTTTGGTTTTTAGTATTAAAGTAGTTGTTGCACCGTGTGTAATCTTACTTTCAATAACCCACTTTATTGCTTCTTCTAGTGGAACTTTAATAATTTTAATATTTTCAGTGCCTTCTTGATTTGCTTCAGAAAATTCAAGTCCTTTTGCGAGGAACATATAATTAGGAGATACTACAACAGTGGTAAAGGGATCAATCACACCTAAATTAACCCACTCACTAGCAATAATTCCAGCCTCCTCTTGTAATTCTCTTTTAGCAGCTTCGAGTGTGGTTTCTTTTTCATCTATTCCTCCACTTATAGCTTCTATACTCTCTCGTTCAACTGCATAATGATATTCTTTTGTTAAATACACATACCTATCGTTATCAAGCGGAAGTACAGAAACCCCTTGCTTCATTTTTACAACTCCGAATATTCCTTCGTTATTATCTGGTCGAATAACTTGGTCTTCTCTAACTGTTATCCAGGGATTCTTATAAACTATTTTACTACCGGTAACAGTCCATGGACCTTTTTTAATTTTCATAAACGTATTATATTAAAATCCTGTAACATTTTTAAGAATTCGAGCTGTAGTAACTTTTCCACCTCTCACCTCTGTTGCTACCACATCAATACGGGAAGCGTCGGGGGTTTTAGGATTAAGTAACTTAAAATAGTGTGCGGCTCGGGTAAGATGAGCGAGTTTTCGAGTGGTTACTGCCTCTTCAGGGTTGCCAAACTTTGGACTCCAACGCGTCTTAACCTCAACAAAGACGAGCATATCTCTTTCTTGCGCTACAATATCAATTTCTCCAAATTTTGAACGGAAATTGCGGGTAAGAATTTTATATCCTTTTCTTCTAAGAAGCGTTACTGCATAGTCTTCGCCAATTTTCCCAGCCAACGCCGAGCTTCTCATTTCTTTCTTCTGATTGCTTTTCTTCTCTTTTTTGCCTTCGCAACTTTTCGCTGTTTCGTGGCAACTTTCGTTTTCCCTTTCCCTCGAGCTCGGTGAATAATCATATCAATATCTGCTTTTGGACGACCTCGCAGATAGTATAACTTTGCGCGCCGTACTCCCTCAACTCGACGCTCCCTCACCTCAACTTTTTCTATCCACGGAGAGAAAAGTGGAAAGATTTGTTCAATGCCTATTCTATCAGCGCCCACTTTTCTTACGGTAAACGTCTTGTTTTCTCCCTCTCCACGAATGCCAATAACCATCCCTTCGAACATTCCTTGCCTTCTCCCTGCTTCTTGGGTCTTAAGGTAGAGACGCACGATATCTCCGACACCAAATTCTACTTCGTTATGTTTAGCAAAAAGTGCCATAATCCGTATTTTACCATCATTTGCCCAAAATTTCATTAATTTTGCGCTCGAGCTGTGGACTCCAGTCAACACCGTAGGGAAGCTTAATTTGTTTGACCGCCGCACCATTCTCAAACTCAAGAACCAGCTCCGTGTCCCCCTTATTTGTCTGTAATAGTTGGTTGAGCCTGAATAACATTGCTGGTTTTGTACGGGTAGGAATGCGCATGGTCACTGTTCCCTCCACCTGCTCCTCCCCGTGCGCATTTATTTCTTGTGCCCCCTCAACAAGAATATTTATTGCGCCTTCCCTTTCATCAACTTTACCGGTAACAACGAGCAACATATCTTGCCTCCACACCTGCGCGTTGCTAGAAAAAAGTTTTGGAAAGATAACCAACGAAACCACTCCTGTATCGTCGGCAAAATCAGCAAACGCCATTTCTTTGCCTCCGTTTTTAGTAAGGACAATCCTAACACTTCGAAGTACTCCTGCGAGTTTGACGGTGCTTCCGGTGTCACCGCTTGCCAACTCAAAAATCTTATGTGTAGCAAGACGCGCTGCTTCTTTGACAAAATCACTCAAAGGGCTCTCGGTTAAGGAAAAACCAATGAGCGCTCTCTCAAGAGCAAGTAGTTCTTCTTGTGTGAACTCTGGGATATCAGGAAGCGTATCAACTTTTATCTCTTCCTTTTCTTGTTCCTGAAAAAGCGCTGTTTGATTAGTTTCTCGTGATTTGCCGCCCGCCCGCACCTGCTCTAGCGCGACTAATAGTGCCGCACGCTTCCCAAACTCGCTCATTGCGCCCGCCTTAATCAAACTTTCGATAACTTTCTTATTCACCTTTTGGGTATCAACCACTGAGCAGAAATGTGTCAGCGAACTGAATTTCCCTATCTCTTCTCTTTTCGCAAGAATTTCCTCAATTGCCGCTTTTCCTACGTTTTTAATTGCTGAGAACCCAAATCGAATAGCCCATCCGTTGAGTGATTCTCCTTGTTTCTCGAGTGTGAATCCAACAGAAGATGCATTAATATCGGGGGAGAGGACTACAATACCCATTCGTTTGCATTCTCCTACTCCCAACGCCACCTTTTCAGGATTTCCTGACTCGGCGGTGAGAACCGCAGCCATAAAGGGGACAGGATAATTTGCTTTCATCCATGCAGTTTGATAGGCAATCATGGCGTATGAAACAGAATGTGCTTTATTAAATCCATATCCAGCAAATCGTTCGATTAAATCAAACACAGCCTCCGCAGTTTTTTTCTCGACTTCAAGTTCCGTTGCTCGTTTAATAAACTTCACGCGCTCTTTTGCCATCACTGTCTTTTTCTTTTTTCCAATTGCCAGCCTCAGACGGTCTGCCTCAACCGCGTCATACCCCGCAAGTATTTGAGCAATTTGCATACACTGCTCTTGGTACACAGCAATTCCGTAGGTTTCGGATAAGATCGACTCAAGTTTAGGGTGAGGATAGGAAAGTTTCCCTGATTTTTTTCGAGCGATAAATTCGTCTATAAACTGCATTGGTCCCGGTCTATAGAGTGCAACCATAGCGGCAATGTCCGAAAATCGAGAAGGGGCAAGTTGTTTTGCTAGACGTCGCATTCCTGCAGATTCAAGTTGAAATACGCCGGTAGTTTCAGCGGAGGAAAGAAGCTTGAATACCTTTTTATCGTCAAGTGGAATTTCCGAAAGATCAATGTCTGCGCCTTTCTGTTCTTTAATAAATGAGAGTGCTTTCTCAAGAATAGTTAAGTTTCGAAGGCCCAAAAAGTCCATCTTCAAAAGCCCTATTGCTTGGCCCGGTTGTTCGGCTGCATTTAAATCAAGCGCATACATGTCATATTGGGTGATGATACGGTCTCCTTTTGTTTCCCTCTGGAGTGGGGTATAGGCGGTCAGCTCTTTGTCTGCAATCACGACTCCTGCTGCATGAGTTGAGGCGTGTCGTACCACACCTTCAATTTGGCGTGCAAGATTAAGAGTACGTTTCGTGTCTTCTTCGGTTTCATACAAACTTGCAAGTTCCGGGGAAGCATCAAGTGCTCGTTCAATGGTCATATGGGATCCTTGGGGGCCAAAAGGGATAAGTTTTGCAATTCTGTCGCCTACCGCATAAGGATACCCCAAAACCCGCGCGACGTCGCGTACTGCCATGCGCGCCTCCATTCGTCCAAAGGTAATAATCTGCGCAACTTTGTCTACCCCGTATTTGTGGGTTACATATTCAATAACTTCATCTCGTCTGTCATCTGCAAAATCAAGGTCAATGTCAGGTGGTGTGGGACGGCCAGGATTTAAAAATCGCTCAAAGGGCAGATTATGTTCTAAAGGGTCTATGGCAGTTATTCGCAAGATAAAGGAAACTATAGAACCAGCAACCGATCCTCTTCCGGGTCCAACCCTGATTCCCTGTTGTTTTGCCCAGTTTACAAAGTCTTGGACGATAAGAAAATAAGTAGCAAATTTCTTTTCATTAATAATACCAAGTTCATAATCGATTCGTTCTTTTATTTTTTTATCTTTTGTACTTAGCTCATAACTCTGTTTTGGATAACGTACTCTTCTTCTCTCTTCAACTAAATCTCGTAAATGTTCTTCTGCTGTTTTACCTTTCGGGAGAGGATAGCGGGGGAGAATCCATTGTCCATATGGGATTTCTATATTTACACTTTCAGCAATTTTAACCGTATTATCTACCGCTTCTGGAATGTCAGAGAAAAGAGAAGCCATTTCTTTGGGTGACTTAACATAGAAATCTGGTGAGTTAATCATGGAAAGACGGTTTTTATCGTCTATTCTCTTTTGAGTTTGGATAGCAAGTAGTGCATCTTGGGCTGCGGCTTCCTCTTTTTCTACATAGTGTAAATCGGCAGTTGCCACAACCGGAACGCCCAACCTTCTTGACAGTTTCAATATACTCCCATTAGCTGTATCTTGTTCCGGTATATTAGTATGACGTTGGAGCTCAAAATAATAATTCTTACCGAAAACCTCAATAAACCGCTTTGCCCTTTTTTCTGCCTCTGTACTGTTACCCTCGAGCAAAAGGTGGGAAATTTCACCATTAAGGCAGCCGGAAAGCACCGTTAGTCCCTCATGATATTTTTCGAGAAGTTCCCAATCAATACGCGGCTTATAATAATATCCTTCCAAGTGGGCTTCTGTCACAAGCTTCATAAGATTTTGGTAGCCGGTTGTGTTGCGTGCCAGAAGAGTGAGGTGGTATTGGTCTGCGTCTAAGCTGGGTTGTTTATCTAAGCGGGAACGAGTGGCCATGTAGCCTTCCACGCCAATGATTGGTTTTATCTCTGCACTTTTGCAGGCAAAATAAAAAGGAATAACTCCATAGAGCGCCCCATGATCTGTAATTGCTACTGCATTCATCCCGAGTTCTTTTACTCGCTCAATAAGTTTAGGTATACGTGCTAATCCATCCAGAAGTGAATACTCGGTATGTGTGTGAAGGTGAACGAAGTTAGCCATACTTCTTTATTGTCTATATTTTAAAAAGCGGTTTTCAGGTGACTTCTACCAAGCTTTTTTGATACTTCCTTAGCTTCAAACATTGCTTGATCTGCTTTTTTAATTGAGCCCTCAGCATTATTTGGATCCACTTCTGCAAGACCAGCGCTTACAGATAAATTTCTCGGACCGAATAATTTACTAAATCTTTCCCAAGCTAATTGTCCTTGATCCGAACTTGTCTCTGGGAATAATACTACAAACTCGTCCCCTCCCCAGCGGGCTACGACATCTGATGCTCTGCTCTTCTCTCGTAGTATTGAAGCGAATTCTTTTAACAATTTGTCGCCTTCTGCGTGTCCCATTGTATCATTAACTGTTTTAAACTCATTTAGGTCTAAGAATAACAATGTCAGTTTGTGTCCATATCTTTCCGCTCTTGAGCACTCTTCTCGTAAGCGTCTTTCAAATCCCTTTCTATTAAGAATGTTAGTAAGCGGGTCAATTTCACCTTCGAAAGTTTTTTCTAGAAGCCTTCTTGCTACGTTTGCTCTTGCTTTTCTGAATTCTGGGGTTTCTGGGTTAATTCCACTATCTTTCAATACCCTTCCAGCTTCTTCTCTTTGGGGTTCGTATTGCTTTCTTAGATGCCCAAATTTTTCTCCCGGGATTGTTTCTGGTTCTTTTAATTCGTCTTCCATGACTGGTTTATTTTACTCCTTTACTGGAAGTTTCTCAAGAAGTTTTGACCGGATTTCTGTTGGATCTCCGCTGCCGTTTGTTTCTTTTAATACTTGTCCAACAAGGAATTCAAGGACTCCGGTTTTTCCTTTTCTGAAACTTTCTACAGTTTCTTTATTTCTTGCTATGACTATATCAATTGCCTTTTCTAATACTCCTGGCTCTATTTCATCTCTTTTCCCCTTGACAAGTGCTTGGACAAGTTGTGCCGGGAGCAGATTTGACCAGTCAATTCTCTTGTTAACCATAGCGTTCGCGATTTCCAGTGAGCTTATAGTAACGTTAGCCCCGTCTTTGACTGCCTGTTCATAAAAATCAGCCACATTTCTTTCCCGGGTTAATATAAATGCAGCATAAGCGGGAATACCATACTCTTTTTCAAATCGTTCTTTTTTCGCATATGGTAATTCTGGTAAATCCGATTTTACCCTGTATATATGATCCTGTGATATTCTAAGCTCTGGTAAATCCGGTTCAGGAAAATAGCGATAATCTTGTGCTTCTTCTTTGCTTCTTTGCAAATAGGTACATTTTTTATCTTCATCCCAACCTCTCGTTTCTTGGTGTAATTTATTCCCTTTTTGTAACTGCTCAACTTGCCTATTAATTTCATACTCCACTGCAGCTACCATAAATCTAAATGAATTAATGTTTTTAAGCTCAACTCTATAGTTTGGAAGTTTCTTATCTCCCTGTTTTCTCACTGAGACATTAGCTTCAAGTCTCATATCCCCTCTTTCCATGTCTGCATTTGAAACGCCTAAATACCGGAATAGTTGCTGTAGCTTTTTAGCATAATCTCTAATCCCATCTACATCTCTAAAATCAGGTTCAGTTACAATTTCTACCAAAGGCACTCCTGATCTATTAAAATCTATAAGTGTTTGAGTATTTCGGTGAGTCAGTTTACCGGTGTCTTCTTCTTGGTGAGCTCTGTTAATCCTAATCTTTCTAGAACCTTCTTTGTCTTCAACTTCTATCCAACCATCAACACACAGTGGCCATCTATATTGAGAAATTTGATAGCCTTTTGGTAAATCAGGATAAAAATAATTCTTTCTTTCAAATAAAGATCGAGGGCTAATCGTGCAATTGAGAGCCAATCCAATTTTCATGCAATCATCAATAGCCTGCTTATTTATATAAGGCAGAGCTCCAGGTAAACCCAAACAAACTGGACATGTATGAGAATTTGGCTCCTTGCCAAAATAATCCGTAGAACATCTACAAAACATTTTAGATTTAGTGTTTAGTTCTACATGGACTTCGAGTCCCATAACCGGCTCGTATTTATTCATAAGCGTAGTGGGGGCCTTTCCTTATGCCACTCAGTTGCCTGTTCATATACAAACCCCAATCTTAAAATAGTCTCTTCATCCCAATGCTTTCCCAAAATTTGTAATCCAACTGGCAAACCCTCAGAGAATCCACAGGGTACTGATAAACCAGGAATTCCAGCTAGATTGGCAGATATTGTGTAGATGTCCTGAAGGTACATAGTTAAAGGATCATCTATTTTTTCTCCTATATCCCATGCAACAGTTGGCGAAACTGGTCCAACAATAACATCTATTTTCTCAAAAGCTTTATCAAAATCTTGTTTTATTAATGTCCTTACTTTAGCTGCCTTAGCATAATAATCATCCCAGTAACCGGAAGATAAAGAATAAGACCCCAACATAATTCTTCTTTTAACCTCAGGTCCAATATTTTCTCTTCCTTTACCAAATCTAATTCCATCATACCTTGCCATATTAGAAGAGACCTCCGAGGGGACAATAATGTAATAAGCTTCTAAAGCGTGTGGACTATGGGGTAAACTAATCTCAACTATTTCTGCTCCCAGCTCCTGTAGCTTTTTTATGGCTTCACTGATAACTGCCTCAACTTTTTTATCTAATCCCTCTCCAAAGTACTCTTTAGGCACTCCAATTTTTAACCCCTTAATTTTAGCTTCCCACCTTCGAGGTGTCAGCACGAACTTTTGTTGGATACAATTGGCATCATAGCCATCAGCACCTGAAATCCACTCTAAAACTAAAGCAGCATCCTCAACACTTTTTGTGATAGGTCCTATTTGCTCTAAAGATGAGGCCATAGCAATTAGTCCATACCTAGAAACTCTGCCATATGTGGGCTTTAAACCAACGACTGAGCATAATGATGCCGGTTGTCTGATAGATCCACCTGTATCAGATCCTAAGGAAAACACAGCTAAATCTGCAGAGATAGCAGCTGCTGATCCACTCGATGATCCTCCCGGCACTTTGGTTAAATCCCAGGGATTTTTAGTTACACCAAATGCAGAATTTTCTCCAGACCCTCCCATGGCAAACTCATCATGATTAGCCTTTCCTATTACACCTACTCCGTGCTCTGACAATAAATTCATTACTGTTGCATTAAATGGGGGGATATATCCTTCTAAAACTTTAGAAGAAGCGGTGGTAGGAATCCCTTTAGTGGAGATTACATCTTTTATTGCGGCAGGAATTTTATTACTGGTCTCGTTGACAAAACTAAAAGCATTCAGAATAGGATTATATTTATTTATCCTTTCCAGATAAGCTGTATTTAATTCCAGCTCAGAAAACTCTTTGTTTTCAAGGGCTTTTATTGTTTGAGTAAGCGTTAAGGAGGTTAGGTCACTCATTATCAAATACCCCTTTTGTAACAAAAAATCCATTTTCTTTTTTAGGGGCATTTAATAATGCCTCTTCTTGGGATAAACTTGCTGATGTTTCATCAGTCCTGAACTTGTTGAAGGACCCAGAAACATTAAAAGTCGGATCGGCACCAGCTGTACTAACCTTATCGAGCTGATCTATATAACCTAAAATTTTAGAAAGTTGTTTGGAATACTTCGCTTCTTCTTGTTTACTCAACGGAAGATTTGCGAGTTTTGCTACATGGGCAACTGCTGCTTTTGTAATTGTCTTGCTTTTTGTCATGGTAATACCATTTCATGCAATCTTTTAACTCGCTCCTGAATCGCGGGGTGGGTATTGAACAAATTGGCAAACCACCCGACTGCGCTTTTACCTTTTAGCGGATTAACAATATAAAGATGGGCAGTGCCACGGTTGGCAACCTCAAGCGGTTCCCTATCACTTGAGATTTTAAGAAGCGCATTTGCCAATCCTTGAGGATAGCGAGTCAACAACGCACCAGAGGCATCTGCCAAAAATTCCCTTCTTCTCGAAACTGCAAGCTGAATTAATGTGGCAACAATGGGAGCAAGAATGGCAGCAATAAGCGCTAGAACCGCAAAAAGTGCGTTTGATCGGTTCTCTTGATCGTTGTGTCTTCCCCCATACCACATCATCCGTAAAAACCAATCAGAAAGAAGGGCAATTGTTCCAACCAAAATAGACACAACACTCATCAGAAGCGTATCTCTATTACCAACGTGAGAAAGTTCATGAGCAGCAACCCCTTCGAGTTCTTGCTTGTTAAGTTTTTCGAGGATTCCGGAGGTAAATGCAATTGCTGCATGTTGCGGATCTCTACCGGTTGCAAAGGCATTGGTCGCACTATCATCTAAAATATAAATCTTTGGCAGCGGCAGACCTGCAGCAATACATAAATTTTCAACTAAACGGTAAACTTGAGGGTTATCTTTTTTTTCAATTCGTTTTGCCCGTGAGATTGTCAAGACAATTTTGTCAGACCAATAGTAGGAGATAAAGTTCATAATCCCCGCGACAATAAGTGCAATTCCTATTATTCCTAGGCCTCCTACTTCTCCAAAGCCCAAGCCCCGTGCGAGTAAATACACTATAGCGACTGTAAACAAACTGAAGAAAAACATAATCAACCACGTCTTAAACACATTTTGTGAAACATGGTCCCATGCAGTATTCACAGTTGCCATATGCTCACATTGTAACACTCCGAAGTCTATTTGTCATGGAAAAATATAGAAGATTAAAACTTCACCTTAACGTCTGCTTTTTCTTCTTCTGTGGCTTTGAAGAAGTCTTCTTTGCGGAAGCCGAACATTTGACCAATCCAGGCAGATGGAACTGTTTCAAGCGAATTATTTAAATCAAGCACGTTGGTGTTATAGAATTGCCTGGCTGCGGCGACTTTTGTTTCGGTATCGGACAATTCCTCTTGAAGCTCTTTAAAGTTTTCAGAGGCGCGGAGATTAGGATATGCTTCTGCAACTGCGAAAAGCGACTTTAATGCTCCGCTTAACATATCATTCGCCGCTGCTTTTTGGGGAGGAGTCTTGGCTCCAATTAAAGCACTGCGTGCTTTTGTCACATTCTCAAATACTGTTCTCTCATGTTTTGCGTATCCTTTTACCGTCTCAACAAGGTTCGGTATGAGTGACGAGCGTCTTTTCAACTGCACATCAATTTGCGACCATGCCTCTCGAACTCGGTTACGGAGGGTAATAAGGCTGTTATAGGTGAACAGTACCCATAAAACTAAAGCTCCCAAAACTCCAAATGTAATATATAAAGGGTTCATAGTGTGCTTTGTTCTATTTACATATTAAACGCTTTTGAAAACCTTGTCCAGTCCCAAGTATTGGCAATATCATCCTTTGTCGCCCAACCACGGCGCGCAACTGAAACTCCGTACCGCATAATTTCCATATGCTCTAGTTGGTGGCTATCAGTGTTTATGACCATCTTAACACCATGCTTTACAGCTTCACGAACCAAGGTATCGGAAAGGTCAAGTCTATCAAACCATGAATTTATCTCAAGCCATTTATCGTGTTTTTTGCAAAGCTCAAAAATTTGCTCCCAGTCAAGCTCGATTCCTTCTCTTCTATTCAACCTTCTTGTTGTGGGATGACCTAGAATTTTAGCTTTAGGATGGGATAGCCCAGAGAGGACTCGTTTTGTCTGGTCTTTTTTACTGAGTCTGAAACTTGAATGCACAGAAACAATTGCATAGTCCAAAAATTCAAATCCCTCTTCGGGAATTGCCAAATCTCCATCAGGTTTAATATCAATCTCTAGACCATTGAATACTTTATTTATCCTTTTCTTTTCACTTTTTCCACGCGAGTAATTAATTTCCTCGATAGCCTCCTTTTTCTTTCTAAGAAGCTCTAAAATTTGTTTCTTAGTATTACCCGACTGTGAGGGGTTATGTTCGCTAAAACCAAGATACTGATATCCAAGCTCTTCTCCTCTTCTAATCATTTCCTCAAAATTTGCAGTCCCCTCGTCATGGCTGGTCTTTATTGGAAAACTTGAATGTAAATGGAGGTCGCCTTTAATGTCATCTATATCAATTAATTTTGGTAATTTTCCCTCAAGGGCAGCCTCAATCTCTCCTGTATCTTCCCGTAATTCTGGTGGAATCCAGTCAAGGCCTAGTGCCTTATAAAACTCTTCTTCAGTCTTAAAGTTACGAAGTTTCCCATGAATCTTAATCCCATACTCCGATAGGCTCATCCCGTGTTTCAGAGCAAACTCACGAAGAGCAATATTATGATGTTTTGAGCCTGTGAAATGTTGAAGAAGTGAGCCGTAAGACTCTGGAGGCTGAACCATCAGATCAACCTGTGAACCCCCAGGTAGAACAATAGAAGACGTGCGTTCTCCTGCCTCAAGTACCCGTGCCTTTTTAGGATACTTTGTGAAGTGTTCAATGACTTCTCGGGGCTTTTTAGAGGCAACAGCAACGTCAACATCACCTACGGTCGCAACTTGACGCCTGAGGCTTCCTAGAGGGTCAGCACGCACTACTGCTGGGTGTTTCCGCAACCAACCGACCACATCCTCAGCAATTTGGGTTGCATAGGGCAGAAGCATTCTTCCCGTCCGTCCTTTAATTTCCTCAATACTGCGTATGATATCAGCCTCGGAATCTTCCCCAAAACCTGGAATTGTGCGGATTTTCCCCTCCCTAGCGGCACGCTCGAGTAACTCAATAGCACGGCTTTCATCTTTGATTCCAAGTTTTTTAGTCAATTTGAATGCTGTTTTCACTCCTACTCCCGGAACCCGGATAAGTTCAAAAAGAGCAGGAGGCAGCCCGGCAAAGATTGTTTTAAAGTGCGAAACTTTGCCGGTTTTAAAAAGCTCGTCTAAGTACCCAGTAATATTTGAACCAAAACCAGGAATGGTATCAAGCTTCCCTTCTTCCCAAACGTCTTTGAGTTCACTTGTTGCGTGTTCAGCGGCATCTGCAGCTCGCTCATAGGCTACTACTCGGAAACGGGTATTTGCCCCGCCAGGTTTTAACTGGTGTGCCGCAGCAACAGCTTGAAGAAGCTGAGCAACCTCCTGATTAGTCATGTTACGATGCATTTTCATCCTACAAAGGTTGGCACTTTAATAATATCACCTCTTGTTGACGAGACCAAGAAGCTTATGATATAGTAAGCAAAATGGACCCGTGGTGTAGCGGTTAACACATCCGCCTGTCACGCGGAAGATCGCCGGTTCGATTCCGGTCGGGTCCGCAGAACAGCTAAACTTTTATTGACTGCTCACAAACTCCTGTCTGCGCAGGCAGGCCTGCCTATATCAAGGAAGGAGGTGAAAAGTCACATAATGGACCTTAAAAATATACTCAAGGCAGTTAAGCTTAATGAAGGAACAATAAGCATGCTACTTGGTGCAATTGTGGTGGTAGTCGTCGGTATCCTAGTTATCAACTATTTCCGAGGACTACGAACCACTACAACTCCCGGATCTATAACAACAGAGGAAAGACTAACACCCACCTTGCCTACAGAACATACGGTAAGCGCTGGTGAAAACCTGTGGGGAATTGCCGAAAAATATTACAATTCAGGTTACAACTGGGTGGATATAGCGCGTGAAAATAATCTTTTGAATGCAAATTTACTCGCAGTAGGACAAACATTAATAATTCCTAAAGTTGAACCGAAAGTAGTACAGGCAGCGACATCTCCCACTGTTTCTGCTGATATATCAGGTAATGCTATCACTGGTGACTCTTATACTGTTGTGCGAGATGATAATCTCTGGAATATTGCGGTTCGAGCGTATGGAGATGGGTATCAGTGGGTAAAAATAGCCCAAGCGAATGAATTAGCAAATCCCGACCTTATTCACGCAGGGAACATTTTGAACCTACCCCGCTAATTTCGCATAGGTTTCATTTAATTAAAAGCCTGTCTTTGTGGTTGTGGTAAAATGAAAAGAAAGATGAAGTGCGGACGTAGTTCAGCGGTACCCCGCCATATCCTATGCGGGATTAGTTGAGCGGCTCAACACTACCTTCCCATGGTAGAAAGACGGGTTCGACTCCCGTATCCCGCTCCAGAAATGGCAGGGCCAAGGAAGAGGCCGTGGGTTCAAATCCCATCACCCGCTCCAATCAACAGTTATCTACAAAAATACACAGAAAGTTAGATTTATGAACAAAAAAGTTAAGATTGTCCTTGCTATCCTCGTTTTACTTCTAGGTTTAAAACTATATTCTTCTTTAGAAATGCATTTTCCATTTAATCCTTATGTCGATACCATTTTTGCTAAAGATTTTGCGTGGGAAAAATTTAACAGAGTTGAACTTGGAATGACTCAAGAACAAGTAGAGGCTATACTGGGTAAACCACTTGATAAGCATAACTATGGAAGTAATAATCCTAATTACATTTGTTGGAGATATTCAACAGATGGTAAATTATGGCCATACGCTGACTTTTCTTACTACCTTGTCCAAACTTGTTTTAAGAATGGAGTCGTTGAATCAAAACCAGTTACTGAATTCAATAACTAAACTCGTGTCCTAAATGGCTTTTCAATATATTAAGTTGTAACATCAAGTCAGGGGTGATTGAATCGTACAGGTTCGAGCAAAGTACGGTCACCCGCTCACAAAAGTAATTTCACCTAGTATGAGTAAAGCCGAATTCACAGGAGCCGAATCTAATAAAAAAGTCGGTAGAGATTACTATATAGATGATCTTGACATAGCCGACGCATTAGATTATGTGGATACAATTGAGGATACAGTTAAAGAAACTCTTAGTGAAGAAGAAAAAACGAGGGGAGCAGAAGAAAATATCACGGGTTTATTTAATCATTTACGTAATAGTCTTAAAGGAGGAGGAATACTCACTGTTCCTTTTAGCACTATTCACCGTTTCATAGAAAAACCGCATGAGTATGACCCTCGTCAGTACAAACGATTAGGTATCCTTTATTTCAGAGAAGATACTACTGATTGGGATTTCGTTAATGAGAACGGTGAAACTATCATTCCTCGAGGAACCCAGACCATTGATCTCCAAATTCCCAAAGTTAATTTCGAAGACAGTCCTGCTGGTACGGTCGTAACACCAGCGATGCTAACAAGATCGTTTGAACTCGTGGCTGATTCAATTATATTGAACAGTATGAGAGGAGATTTTGTTGTTGGGTTGACCCATCCCCGCATGGGAACTATTGCCGCTCGAAGATGGGGATTTAATATAGAAGGACATCCATTTCCCTCTGAACTTTATAGACTGTTTGATTTGGGATTAAGCGATCCAATAAATCGTATGGATGCGCAAATGCGGGAATCATTGGAGGCATACAAAAACCAAGTCTTGGTTTATCAAACAAAAGCTGACTTCATAAAAAGAGCAACCCCATCCTTAAGGGAGGATCGATAGCGTTTCACCCGCTCAAGACAGGTGATTCGTCTGAAACCTGACGAAGTTTTTGGTTTTTGCGCTCTTCCACTTCATCCAAAATCATTTTGCGAATCCTAATGCTTTTGGGAGTAACTTCAACTAGTTCCGTGTCGTCGATATATTCAAGCGCATCCTCAAGACCCATTATTTTTGGGGCATTAAAATGCTCCCTTGTTCCGTCACCTTTTGAGCGCATGTTACTGAGTTTCTTTTCTTTACAAACGTTAACTCTCATATCCCCCGATCGTGAATTTTGGCCAATAATCTGGCCTTTATAAACTAATATCCCCGGGCCGACAAAAAGCCCACCTCTGTCCTGGACTCCGGTTAAGCCGTAAAGTCTTGTCTCTCCACTTTCATACGCAACCAAGGACCCTCTTTCCCTTTCCCTTTGAAAACTGTCGTCCGGTTGAAATTCAAAAAATGCAGCGTTAATAACTCCAAGTCCTTTTGTATCCGTAATAAACTCGCTTCTAAATCCGATGAGCTCCTTCGTTGCAACCGTAAACACCAAGTAAATTACTCCCTCACGGGTTTCCATAGTGTCCATTTTGGCGTGTCTCTGGCCCATTTTTTGAATAACAGTTCCGGAATACTCTTGAGGGACTTCTATATACACTTTTTCGAAAGGCGTCATCTTCACTCCATTAATAGTTTTGTTAATAACGTGGGGACGGCTTACCTGAAACTCGTATCCTTCCCTTCTCATTCTCTCAATTAAGATTGCCAAGTGAAGTTCACCACGCCCCGAAACTGTCCAGGTACCGTCCGAATTGTCTTCAACCCTCAAGGCAACGTCAGTTTCAAGCTCTTTATGAAGCCTGGCGCTTATTTGACGTGAGGTTTTAAATTCTCCCTCATGTCCTCCAAACGGAGAATTATTAACCATAAAAATCATTTTTACGGTTGGTTCTTCAATTGATAAAAGCGGTAAGGCAACCGGTGTAACCGGATCTGCAATGGTTTCCCCAATATTTACATCGGCAATTCCTGCAACGGCAACAATATCTCCTGCTTGGGCTTCTTCCACATCAGTTTTCCCGAGTCCCTTAAATGTAGAAAGAGACGTAATTTTATATTTAGAAATTATTCCTTCGCGGTTAATGTGTGCAACATCTTGGCCGTTTTTAATTATTCCCGAATAAATCTTCCCAATGGCAATTCTGCCTTTATAGTTATCCTTGCCGATAGTCGAAACTCTCATCTGAAGTGGTTTTAGGCCATGAACACGCGGTTCCGGTACATATTTCAAAATTGCATCAAAAATGGGAATAATGTCTGTCATTTTTCCTAAATCGGTCCCTATTCCTGCTTTACCGTCGCGTCCTGAAGCATAAACAGTTGGGAAAAATGCGGTTTCTTCGTCTGCCCCCAGCTCTACAAATAAATCAAATGTTTTACCAAGAGCATGTTCGGGCTTAGCATTTTTAGCGTCAATTTTATTTATAATGACAATAACTTTAAGGCCCATTTTTAAGGCCTGCTTAAGGACAAATCTCGTTTGGGGCATGGGCCCCTCTGTTGCATCAACTAGAAGCAAAGCTCCATCAGCCATGGAAAGAACACGTTCGACCTCTCCGCCAAAATCGGCATGTCCTGGAGTATCGATAATATTAATTTTTGTGCCTTTGTATTCAACAGAAGCGTTTTTGGAGAAAATCGTTATGCCGCGCTCACGTTCAAGCTCATTACTGTCCATTATTTGGTTTTCCTCAGATTGTTCTTTATTTAATTGGGTGTGGCTTTGGCGCAGCAAAGCATCCACGAGAGTGGTTTTTCCGTGGTCAACATGAGCAATAATGGCAACGTTTCGTATATTCATAAAACAAAAAACCGCCTTTGGTCAGACGTTAGCGGTCTACTCCATAGTATAACAGGAATTAACAGAGAATGATAGAACTTAATTCCAGAAGATTGGAGAAAGTGGTCTTTCAGTGCTTTAAGCTGTAAAATACGTTCAAGAGCTCACAAGAAGAATCCGCGTTGCGCGCTCGGGTGCGGGTCGAGCGCGAAAGAAAAGAATTGACCATTAGATAGGACCCGTACGTGTACTTTATACCTTTAGAAGTTTAACTTAACCGCAATTGGAATTATACCAAGTGCGGCAAGAATCTCCAAAGTTACATTCCCTTCTTCATCATGACGTGTCCATAAAATAAATGCAGGAAAGTAATAGCTTGCGTGCCAATGTTTTTCACCTGTTGCAGTCATCTTACCCCCTTTCTATCTTTTATTATGAAATTAGTTTTTAATAAACGTCAATATAGAGTTTTTGTACGTGTTTTAAGATAATCGACCACAAAGTCCGTTATCTTAGTCTTCTCATCGCTCCCAACCGCAAATTTCATGTCAAAAGAATTATACTATGACATCCTCCCCGCTTTGAAAAGCGGGGTTTCCTCTAAAGGAGGATGACATATCAGCGTTCAATTCATCTCCCGACTGAAAGTCGGGAGTTTTCTTGAATGCTGTTATAATAAACTCACTGCTATGTTCAGACCAGAGGTTTTTGATATCCTAGGAGTAGGTGTCTTCGGTTTCATTACTGTGTTATCAGCGTGGTCCCTGAAAACTGGTCATTTTATCCCTCAATGGGCAACAATAGCCTTGCTTATCATAGGCATTGGTGGTTTGATAATCGATTCCTTAGTAGTCTATATTTATTTCTTCACTTGAAATAGGTGTCAATGTAAATTCTTTCAATTCTTGACAAGTGCCTTTATACCTCATACAGTTAAACAGGAGGAGGTGAGAAATTATGGCAATATTGGCAAACATTGTAAACGAGGTGAAAGACGGCATTGTTGCAGCCATCAGAGGAACAAACGAAATAACGGCAGAAGCGACAAAGCTCGTTCGTGATACAGTAGTTAATTCATTGCGCGCTAGCGGAGACATAGCTACAACTACAGTTCAGGTTGCAACTGACGTTGCCCAAGGGGTAATTTTAGGGGCAAGTACGACTGGCGTGTCTTTGGTCTCAGCAGCACGGACAGGCGTAAAGGCAATTGTCCAAGGAGTATCTGATGTCGGCGGGGATATTGTAGAAGCAACGGGAAATGCGGTAAAAGGAACTATCAAACAAACAGCGGATGTCGGCGGAGACGTTGCACAAGTCGCAGTAGGGGCCGTGCAAGGTGCGATTGATGCTACGACAGAAGTTGGCGGGGATGTAGGCGGAACAACAAAAAAGGCGGTATTAGCAGCTGTTGAAGCAGCAGAAAGCATAAGCACAGAAACCGCTGAAGCTGTCAAGAATTCCCTTAAGACGGCTATCTCGGGGGCAAAAGAGGTGCTTGAAGCTCCTTTTAAGTAATAGAACGGGTATGCAATTGGCTTTCTGGGACGCCTTTTGCATTTTCCATCCGAATAAGTATTATCGCTAACTCTCCTTCAGTCGCTGCCTGATGTACTTCTCCGGGAAGTATTAAGTGTCTATCCCCACGCCTAAGTAATACCCCATTCACACTAAATTCTCCCCATAAACACCAATAAAACTCTCTCACCGGTTGCGGATGATGGTGTGTTGAACTTTTAGAATAAGGCGGTAAAATTGAGAGTAAAATTCTATCATTCCCTTCATACCACTCGTTTATCAAATACAAAGACGACGATTCGTGATGTCGTAGAGGAGGAATATGAATTTTTGGTGCATTATGAACTAATACGTAATCAGGTACACGCAAATGAGAATACTCGCTAAACTTTGTTAAATCGAGCAAATCAAACGCATGGTGACCATTCAATAAGCCATCTCCCATGAGTTCTAAGTACTCATCAGGCTCCATTAAAAAAATATCCGGCTTTTTGCCAGTGTCTTCAATCTCTTGTCGTCTTTCGTGCAACATGCCGTTTAAAAATTTATTGTACCACATTATTTTGGTATAATGAGATAGTAATGCCGGAGTAACTCAGCGGTAGAGTAGCTCTTTCGTAAAGAGCAAGTCGTGGGTTCAAATCCCACCTCCGGCTCATTTGGCTTTTAAAAATGCGAAGATACTCACGACTACTTACCGTTGAAGAGCGAAAACATCGTAGGCGAGCAGCGCTCTACACATTTCTTACCATCGCTCTCTTCGTTCTCCTTATTTTTTTTGGTATCCCTACCGTTGCCCGCTTAGGCGCATTTATTTCTGATCTGCGCAATAGCACCTCTCAAGCAAACAAGAACGACACCACACCTCCACCCATACCTCGCTTCTCAACGTTGGAACTTGCCACGAATAGCGCAACCCTCATTATCTCCGGTACAAGCGAGGCAAACTCGGAAGTTACACTTTTCCGAAATGGGGGCGAACTAGGAAAAGTCACCGCTGACGAGAGCGCACTCTTTCAAAAGGGAATAACCCTTCTTGAGGGGGAAAATACTTTTGTTGCACGCGCAAAAGACGAGGCAGGAAATGAAAGTCAAAATTCAGAACCTCTCAGCGTAACTCTAGATACCACGCCACCTGAGATTGCTATTACCGAGCCCCAAACAACAAATTTTTCAGGCAAGAGCCAAGAAACCGTTACTATCCGTGGTTGGGTGAATGAAGAAGCACAAATATCGGTCAATGACCGTCTCGTTACCCAAGATGCGGAAAACAATTTTTCAACCCAAATAAAACTTTCTCCCGGAGAAAACAAATTTATTATTAAAGCTATGGATGAGGCGGGAAATAGTACGGAAAAAGAGCTTATTCTTACTTTCTCCTTGTAGTTAGAGCCAAAAGAACGGCCATCCATCCCATAACCCACGGATAAAACATACTATTTAAAAATAGAGAATGGGCAACAACCGCTACTAAAGATACGAAAAGCGCATTTCCTTCGTCCGTGCGTGCCTGCCTGCCCTGCTCGCGCAGGCGGGGCAGGTAGACCTGCCATGCCGCTTTGAAAAGCTGTGTAACCAGTGCTGCAAACACTAATAATCCAGCAATTCCTGTAGTTGCCAGCACAAACAAAAAACTATTATCAATTCCAGCCGCCGCGTGAGAGGGCCCATATGGTTCTTCGAGTAATCCTTTGCGCTCTCTCACATACCGTAAATTGTTAAATCCTACTCCAAAAAGGGGAGAGTCGGATGTAAACGAAAGTGCCTCACTCCAATTCTCTAATCGAGCGATGTTACTCGCAGTGCGGGCAAGCTGTACGCCTTCACCACCGGGCCGCGGCAACAACGCGATACCAACTACTAAAAGAAGTACTGAAATGAGTAAAAGTTGCGGTTTCTTCATTAAAAATGATATAGCCGCCATTGAAACTAAAAATGTAAGATAGCCGCTGCGGGAATAGGTAAATAAAAGCGTTACGAATACAAAAATCCATAAAAGAGAAATCGATAAACTTTTCTTTTTAATTAATTGTCCTCCGTCGCTGAAGGCTATGGAGGATCCACCGTAGCCTTTGGCGAAGGCGGAAAACGTTAGTGGTACCAATGTCAAAACAAGAATAAGGGCGCTAAAATTAGGGTCGAGAAATGTACCGACAATCCTGCTCAAATGTTCATCCCAGCCAAACTCAATGAATGGGCGAATGTCCGGAAACAGAAAATATTGAACCCACCCAAACACCGCGAGCATGGACCCAACTGCAATGAGAGACGAAAGCAATAATTTTTTTTCTTGTGCTGTTTCTAGAACGCTCCCTACCGCAAAATAGAAAAGCACATACGTAATAACACGAATAAGATATAAGGAGGACACCAGTACTTCCCTACCCTCAAAGAGGGGACTATTCAGGATGAGTGAAAAAAGAGCAACTGCTAGAAATACCAATAACTCTTTAGTAAATGGCGGTGTATTTCGTTTCTTCCTTATCACCACCCACCCTACTGCCCACAAACATCCCACGACTCCGACAAGTACGTCTGTTGCGTAAATTCGTATTTCTGGAAAGGGAAGAGATAACGGTAGTTTTGTTAATTGCCCAAAGGGAAATGAAACAAGGTATAAAAAAACTAAAAACCAAAGAATTTTTCTCAATGCTTGAGTAACCATAATTTACTCCACGCAAGAAACGAATGAAGGCTCATCAGTAATGCATGTATTAAGCCTGGTACCCCATCCAAGAATCCGCCTTTAAGTATCCAATCTTTTGTGAATTTAGCCAATGGCCATAGCACGATTTTAACTATACTTGAGCGCTCATTATCATCCTTTTTTTGTTGCGCATGAAGAGTAGAATAAAATTCAATATCTTTGACAAACTCATTTAATGTTTGATGGGGAAAATGAAGCAAAGGATTTTTTAACTCACCAACTTTTCCTCTCACATCCCAATACTCATGCACCCGCCGTTTCCATATACCACTGCCCTTTCGTGCCAATCTAAGCAATTGAATGTTTCCCACCTCTCCGTACCTCAATTTTCTTCCCCATAACATGTCTTCTCTTTTAAAGAGATATCCATTAATTTCGAATTTCGTGCTTCGGACTTCGGATTTTATTTCATCCCGCAACGTGGGTGAAATAATCTCATCCGCATCCACAAACAAGACCCACTCTCCCCTCACCTGTTCCAATCCAAAGTTTCTTTGTGCTGCAAAATTCCCTTCAAGTGCGCGTATAAACACTTTTGCCCCCATCTCTTTTGCAATCTCTCGCGTTTTATCATCTGAATTGTCATCAATAACAATCATCTCTTCACAGAATTTAAGGCTTTCTAAACACTCCTTAATATTTTTTTCTTCATTTTTGGCCAAAACTATAACAGAAATTTTCATTTATCTTGTACCCTCACTTTTCGCATCTTACCAATAAGAGTTCCACTCATAATAGCAAAATCAGCTGTAACTTGAATAATCGGCAACCAAAAAAGTGCACTGGGTTGCTTCACATATTTAAAGTGTTTCCCTATTACCCAAAATCCATAAAGAAAAATGAGTAAAAAAAGAAGAGGATATGCGCCTGCTGCCAAAAGCAGTAATGCTACTCCATACCGCATAAAAATAAAAGGCACCCTAGGACGTTTTATTCCCGCTTGTGCATCGCCATAAGCAAATCTAAAAAATTTCTTGGCAGCAAAAAAAAGATTCTGGGGTGGATACCAATACACCACTGCTTTTTGATTAAAGAAAAATGAAATTCCCATTTTTTTCAAATTATAATCGAATACTAAATCCTCATTATGAGAAAATTTCTCAGGATATCCACCCGCTTTCTTCCATACACTTTTCCGAAATGCAACGGAGCGGGAAGAAGGTAGAAATTCCCCATCTTTGGGGAGCGCGTCCGGCATAACCAAAAAATAGGGGGCTACGCACTTTTCGAAAGAAGTCTTTGCAAGAGAAACATAATATCCGCTTACTACTTTAACACGAGGATTTTTAAACGGAGAGACAATCTTTTCCAACCAATCATTTTTAGGATATCCACCAGCATCCGTTATCACAATAATCTCATTTTTTGCCTGTTCAATCCCATAATTTCTACCAATAGCCCTATTCCCAAGTTTAACCAGCAATCTAAGTTTTAAATTTTCATTGGAAACTATCGATGTAGTAGCATCGGTTGATCCTCCATCCACAATAATTACCTCATCCGGACTTTTCGTTTGATTAAAAAGTGATGTAATAAGTTTTCTAATCGTCTTTTCTTCATTTAATACTGTAATTACAATCGAAGTCTTCATATCACAATCTGCTATTCATATATGAATATATGATTATTGAAACCTCCAAAGTCTTAGATATATTTCCACAACTTTATCCCATGTTTGTTGTTGTATCCAGTTATACCCCTCTTCCACTAGTTTTTTTTCTTCTTCAGGGTGTTTTAAATAATACTCTACTTTCTCGGCTAATTTTTTCGGCGAACTTTCAGCGACAATCCACCTCGCAAATGGTGCCATTTTTAAATAATCCTGCCTAAGTGGATTATTATAAACTGAGAAAATAAGTTTTCTGGCCGCCATTCCTTCAAGAATGGAAAGAAAGCCTAAGGCTATCACAAATCGAGAATTTGATAGGTATGGATTTATATTTTCAATAAACCCACAAACTTGCCCGAATTTATTAGCCTCATCTCTAAGTGGCCCGTCCCCTAAAAAAACAATTTGGTCATGAGGGAATTTTAAAAGTTTTAGGGTTTTTAAATACGTAACTAGCCCAGATTCCCCAGTTAACCTCCCAATAAAAACAATTTTGAATTTTGCTAGGACTTTTAAATTTTGAATTATATTAATTCCGCCATAAGTAACAAAGGTAGGATTTGTTCCATACCATTTCTTAAGGTAATCACCAACACAGATATTCCCCCAAGAGAGCTTTTCTGCAACTTTTCGCAAAAATTTATTACTCCAAGGTACCGGGTACTTTCCCTCCCATCCATGAAACGTCACATACACTGATTTTTGAGGAAATAAAAATTTAAAAGGTAAATACCACACAAATACATCATGTACATGTAAAATATCAGACGTTTTAATTAATTGAAATCTTCTTAAAAGCTGTAGCCAGATAAAAATCAGTCCCAAAAACTTTACTTTCGGATAAGCAAATCTTATTATTTTTATTCCATCTCTTATTTCTTCTCTCTTTGTTTCACCTAGCAACTCAGTAACTATGGTAACTTTATACCCTTTCTTAATTAATCTTTTTCCCACTTCCCCAACATGCTTCTCCACTCCCCCAATATGAGGATAATATAAACGAGTTAAGAAAAGAATATTCATGGTTTTTGAGCAAGCACAATAATGTTATTTGGTTCTCTTATTCCATGGAATATATATTTAGCAATAATTGTTTTAATTTTGTAATTTTTATTAAAAGCAAAAAGGGTTTTTTCTTTTAAGATTTTAAATCCCGCAATTCTTAACTCAGCTTTTATAAGATTATGGGTATATGTCCGAACGTGAGCATTCGGATTCTCTCCTTTTGCCACCATTTCTTTAAGTTTCTCATTTAAAGGAACAGAAACTATAGCTTTTCCACCTCTCTTAAGAACGCGATATATCTCTTTTAAGGCCTTGAAGGTCTGGCTTGGTCTAATATGTTCTAGCACTTCTAATATGACAACATAGTCAAAATAACTCGGTTTGTGTTTAATGTTGGTAATAATACCAATCTTAAATATTCCTTGTGAATACTTCTTGCAAGCGTCTCTAACAGATCGTGGTGAGATGTCAATGCCATACCATTTAAAATTACCCAAGTTCTCAAAAATGATTTGTTCTAAAATTGCAGATCCAAATCCAATATTTAGTACTTTTATGTTATTTCCTTTAATTAAACTGGCCACAGTATCCACTCTATCCCTCATCATAGGATTGTTTTCTCTTGAGATTAACTTTTGAAAATTAAGCTTATCCCAGAGTTTCGATGTATTGAAATCCTTTATTTCAGGATAAGATTCAGAATAAGTCTTAAATAACTCAGAAAATCGAAGTTGCGCGGCTAATTCTGCTCTTATTTTCTCAACTTTGAATGGATCATTTTGCTTTCTCATTTAAAATTGGTACTTGACAACTAAAAGTCACTTTAAATTATATTTAAAAGTAGTGAATAGAATTTTAAGTTCTTTTGGCTTAATTGCTTCAGCCCTCTTTGTAGGGCTCTTTTTAATACCACTCAAACTGCTTGCTTCCGATATAGTAGGTAGTTGGTCTAGTACTACAAGTTTACCATCCTCAATTGCAAGCCATACTTCCTTTGCTCACAACGGAAAAATTTATGTGATAGGAGGTGCAAATACAACTGTTGTTCCACTCTCTATATTCTCCACAGTGCAACCTGATGGTTTATTATCGGAGTGGATATCATCCTCTGTACCATCTCCTCCTGTATTTTGGCATGCAACTGCTTTAAAAGATAACTTTGTTTACATTTTGGGTGGAGTAACCTACCCTCCACTCGTAAATACTAGCAATGTATTTATGGGAATAATTGAGGAAAGTGGAAATATCGGATCCTGGCAGACATTAACTCATCCTCTCCCACAAAGTTTGGCATTAGGAGCAGCAGTGGTGATAGGTAACAGACTCTACTTTGCTGGAGGAAGCACTTCAGGACAAGAAGTGTCTGGCGCAAAACAAAAGGTATATAAAGCAGACATCAATCTCGATGGGACTATTGGAGACTGGACTGAAGCAGGATTGCTACCTGACTCAATGATAGGTTTTGGAATGGTTGAAATTAATAACCATATTGTCATAATTGGTGGTCGAGGTCTAAGTTCGGGATCTTTCGCAAATGTTCGAAGTGCAGAAATTAATCCTGATGGAACCCTTGGAAGTTGGACAGAGTTACCTCCCTTACCATATCCCGTACTCCGAGCAAGCATAACACGAGCAGGAAATACTTTGATTTCCGCCGGTGGAATCTACGGTAGTAGTTATTTAAACCTTGTTTTCTCTGCACATATTAATCCAGACGGAAGTATTAGTGAATGGTCAACAAGCCCAAATAATTTACCAAGAGTAAATTGTTGTTCTCCTCTGGTTGCATGGGGCAATAAAGTTTATTTGACCGGCGGCCATAACGGTCTTCCAGGCGGATATTTTATATTTTAGTAGTGTATTTGTGGCAGAAGTTGAAAGCGTTCCGCCACCCACCTTTCTCCCTGTCCCAGACCTTAAGCAATTTTCACTACCCTGGGGAGATGATGTATACAATGATGCAAATCGTTGGTACCCAACTGATCCTTCAATGGCGCGGTGGGGATGTGCGGTAACATCTGCAGCGATGATATTACAATTTTATGGACATCCTACAGATCCCGGCGGACTAAATGCATGGCTTAAGAGTCAACCCGACGGTTATATCCGTAATGGTGTTACAAATTGGCTTGCTATCTCACGATACACACGAGCACAAAATGCCGCAAACGGTGCCTACCCAATTCTCCAGTATAGAAAAATCCAAAATGCAGATATGACCACTCTCGCGAGCGAACTTGATGCCGGACATCCGATTATCCTTGGCGAACCCAGCCATTTTGTTGTCGCAAAAGGAGAGCAGGATAGTACGTTTGCAATCAATGACCCAGGGTATACTGACCGCCCAACCCTCGAGTCGTATGGAAACACATTCACTTCGTTTGGTAGATATACAATTACCTCAACCGATCTTTCCGCAATCATGCTAGTTGTTGATGGGGATACAAATATTTCTCTTTTTGACTCCTCTGGTAGTCCTATTGACGCAATTTCTTATCTTCAGGAACCATTGGAGGACGACATTGATGGAACAACAACAAGTGGCGAGACATTACGTGTCCTTATTTTCCAAGAACCACCGCAGAGCGAGTATACAGTTGAAATAGAAGGTGGAGATGGACCGTTTCAACTTGATGCATATCTTTATGACAAACAAGGAAACCTTATAGATAATCTTCCTTCTACTCTTAATGGTCTCGCATTAGAAGGAATGCCGGAGACACTGCACATTAATTACGACCAGGACTCAAACACTCCATCTCTTGAAGAAAATGAACCGACGTTGGAATCTTCTCTTCAAGACCTTCAGATTCTGTGGTTGCTTGGATGGATTGATGATGAGGATGTCTATGTGGGTCTACGCGACAAACTCATTGCGGCGCAACAACAAGCAGACAGTGGAAAAACTAAATCTGCACGCAATATTCTCAACGCATTTCTTAATCAACTTGAAGCGCAAAAAGAAAATCACATAAATCTCAATGGCTACAATCTTCTCCTTGAAGAGGTTAATTTCTTATTAGATGGTCTTGCTTAAAAAGCATATTCACCTATTTCAATTAATTGATACGTCCTAATCTTATCTCTTTAAGACACGATAGATGCGGCGATAAGAGAGAGAAACAATGAGACCAACAACAAAGAGCGGATATAGAAATATAAATGGAGTTGAGTGGGTGTCGGAGCCAATGTTCCACGAATGCCAAAGGACTGCC
Source organism: uncultured Gammaproteobacteria bacterium (assembly GCA_964442455.1). Lineage (GTDB taxonomy): Bacteria > Patescibacteriota > Microgenomatia > UBA8517 > JACQJR01 > CAYTZB01. The sequence continues at coordinate 134,554 of CAYTZB010000001.1, read as the reverse complement.
GCAAATGCAAAGTAGTTTAAGATATGAAATTTTCGCCAATGGCGGGAAAGGAAAGTACTCCGTCGAAAAAGTCCCGCAATAATACCTATAGTTAGCAGATATAGGGCAACTCTGCCAAAACTTATGTAGAATTCGTTTTGCACCGAAAAATTGGGCCAAAGTGTAAGTAGCGGATTGAAAATTCCAATTGTTTCGTAAGTATAAATCGTATAGAGCATTGGGTGAGCTAAAATTATCCCATAAGTTATTGTTCCCTCAACAATGTGCCATCGCAAAAGTCCTGGGAAAACTCTCGTCAATGGTTGCATAAACGCCCCCAGTATTAATTGAATGAAAAGCAAGGTAATACCGTATAATGCTGCCAAGCGCAGAAAAAAGTAAACAATTGTTGGATTATTTAACGAAAATGTATCCTGAAGTACGTCAGAACTCCGTGCGATGGTGTAACCGGGAATAAAAAGAAGGATGATATAAAGCGAAACAAGGATTACTTTAATGATGAACATTTAGTGGACCCGGATGGACTCGAACCATCGACCTCTCGAATGTGAATCGAACGCTCTAACCAGCTGAGCTACGGGTCCATCTTGACAAACTTATTATAGCAAATATCTTTTTGCTTTACTATAATGATAATAGATATATGTCACAACTCCGAAGTTTTCTATTCGAAGTTCTCCAAACGGTTGCGCTCGCACTTGGAATTTTTGCGATTGTATACCTGTTCCTCCTTCAACCACACCAGGTACGTGGTCATTCTATGGATCCGAACTTTTATGATGGAGAATATTTGCTTACCGATAAACTCTCGTATCGGATAGGCGAACCAAAAAGAGGGGACGTAGTAGTATTTGCCGCACCGCCAACTAGAAATGAGGACTTTATAAAACGGATAGTAGGATTGCCTGGTGATACTATTGCAATAAAAGCGGGGAAAGTGTGGCTCAACGATAAAGAGCTCCAAGAAAATTATCTTCCTGCAACCATACTGACGTTTGGAGGGCCATTCCTATCCGAAGAAAAGATATTCACATTAGGTCAAGACGAATATTTTATGTTTGGAGATAACCGCGGTCATTCTTCCGATTCACGATTTTGGGGACCTATTAAAAAAGAGGATATCATTGGGAGAGCATGGATTGTCTATTGGCCACCAAACAAAATTGGAATTATCCCGCGAGTAAGCTTTGCGAATTTCTAAGCAGTAGCAGCGGCAGAGGATTCTTGTTTCTCTCGTTTGGTTTCTTTGTTTTGCGCAATTCCCTTATAAATTTGCTGGAGCGACTCGTCCGTCTCATTTAAATCTCCTTTCAAGATAAAAAGCAGCCGTGTTTGTACTCGTGAGCGACGGAGTTTCACCTGGGCCTTAACCTTTCCTCCAAGCGAGGACTCAAGTTCTTTTTCCATTTCATCAATTTCATCGCTCACAATGGGGGTAGCGGGGGTGCTGGGTGCTTGACCAAGCCGAGTTTTCATACGTCGAGCAAGGTCTTCTGCACGCCGCACCGACGCCGCCTCTCGTAACACAATCTTGTATGCCTCAATCATAAGGGAGGAATCTTCAATGGCAGCGAGCGCTCTGGCGTGTCCTTCTGTAACGAGCCCTTGGAGCAATCCATCTTTTAGTGCATCCGGTAGTTCAAGAAGTCTAAGGGTATTGGACACATAAGCGCTACTTTTGCCTATTCTTTGAGCAATTTGAGTGTTGTGGAGGCTAAATTCATCCATCAAGCGTTTAAATCCTTTCGCTCGGTCAATCGGATTTAAATCAATTCTCTGGACATTCTCTACCAATGCCATCTCAAGCATCCCTTGAGGTGTCGTCTCGCGAATAATACACGGTACATGGGTAAGACCCGATAACTTCGCGGCCCTCCAACGCCGCTCACCCGCAATAATCTGGTGGCCCGCAGGGGTCTTGGCTACCACAAGCGGCTCAAGCACTCCATGCTCTCGAATTGAGTCAATTAAATCAACCAAACTTTCGGGGCTGATAACACCACGGGGTTGAAGCGGATTGGGTTGCAACTCATCTACTGGTAATTGAGCTATTTCTTCAGCCATAATTGGGCTTAGCCACCTAACAACCTAAATTACTGTTAATATTTGCTTTCCGTGCCTTACCTTATAAGTAACTTTGCCTTCTCTCTTAGCAAACAATGTAAAATCCCGTCCCATCCCTACATTTATTCCCGGGTGAAACTTCGTGCCTCGCTGCCTTACTAAAATATCTCCCGGTTGAACCTTTTGGCCACCAAAAATCTTCACGCCCAAGCGCTTTCCTCGCCGTTCACTTCCTTGTGCAGCTTTTGCGCCGCCTGCTTTTGTATGAGCCATAATTAACCTATTTCCCTAAAATTTAATTTACGGTAAATTTTCACAAATGTCAAGAGGGTGGTTTGATATAGTTTTACCTCTTTTGAAGTACCTTTTCAATTTTAATTCTTGTTAACGCAGCGCGGAAACCAAGTTTTCTTCGATATCGCGATTTGGCTTTAAACTTGAGCACGGTCACTTTTTCACCCTTTTCTTGTCCTAATACTTTTGCAACAACCTGAACACCCGAAACGGTGGGGGTACCAATTTTCACTTCCCCCCCGCGAGCAAAGAGTAAAACCTTATCTAAAGTAACCTCACCACTCTCCGCGTTGAGCTTATCTACAAGCAGCTCACTCCCTTCAGCAACCTTATACTGTTTGCTGCCAATTTGTACAATTGCAAATAGTTCCATAGGGGCAATTATACTACTTCCGAAGAGCCACGACAATCCCTAAGCTTAACATCGTTGAGACAAGCGCCGAGCCGCCGGCAGAAATAAGGGGTAGCGGCACACCGGCGATGGGAAGCATACCAAGATTCATGGCAATATTCACCGTTGTTTGGGCGAAAAGAAAAAGAAAAATTCCACCAAGTGCAGCTTTCACAAACGGCTCGCGCGCTTCCCTTAACACCCCTACAATCCTCAAAAAAACCACAAAAAATCCTACCAAAACGAGCGCCATCCCCACGAATCCAAGCTCCTCTCCCACGCTTGCGAATGCAAAGTCAGTTGAGCGCGCTGGTAAAAATGCAAGCTGTGTTTGACTTCCCTGTCCCAACCCTCGGCCAAGGAGTCCTCCCGAACCGGCAGCAATCATTGCTTGTCGTCCTTGGTACGCAGCACCTGCGGGGTCGCTCGTCGGGTTTAAAAATGAAGTTATTCTTTCTCGCTGGTACGGTGCTAGAATAAACCAACCTAAAGGAATTAAAAGAATGAAAAAAATTAAAAACCTAAAAACAGTTTTAAACGATACTCCGCTTGCTAAGACAGCTCCCAACCATGATACACCCAGAATCACAGCGGTTCCGAAATCTGGTTGAATAAATACCAACAAAGAAGCTAAAAAGCTGACCAACAAAGAAGCTAAAAAGCTATTTTTAATATTTCCTGATAGGAGCCACGCAGTCATTAAAGCAATAGCGGGTTTTGCAAATTCAGACGGTTGCACCGTAACAGGTCCTATTGGTAACCATCTCACTGCTCCATGACTTATTACTCCAATAACTAACGTAACTGCCAAAAAAATTATCACTAGCCAATACCCAAGGGGTGCAAAGGCACGCAATACGGCAGCGTCCACTCTAGCAACAAGGAAAAATACAACTACGGCCGCACCGATATACAAAAATTGGAGCGGAAAAAGCCGCGGCTCAACAGAGAGAAGAATAGTATTGCCCACTACAAGAAGGAGTATTACCGCACCCAATAATGCACCATCAATACGCATGTCATTCCATTTTTGTAACAATAAATTCGTCTCCCTGACTTAAATCTTGCGCCAGCGTTTTCGCTTTTATCCAATTAAAAAGCTTTTTGTCCGTCGGTATGTGAGGTACAGTGACGCGCACGCGCTCAGTTAGACCCAAACCAAGCCGTCGCCGCTCCTCTTGAATTCTGCGCACCAATTCTCGTGCCTCTCCCTCCTCAACCAGAACTGGAGTAATACGTGTATTGAGAGTTACAACCGCTTTTTGTACCCGTTTCTTTTTCCAAACAACTTCTTTAACATTCAACTCTTCTCCCAGAAGAGTTAGAAAGGGACGTGTGGGAGATTTACTCGGTGCGCCGACTGTGGCACGATTTAATGGTTGGCGCACTTTGATGCCCGCAGTTTTTCTCATAGCGTGTCCTACTTGGGCCGCTTCTCGCAGCTCGTGCATTGTAGCAATAAGTTCAATCTCCCGCGTATCAGGTGCGGGAGTGTCGGGCCATTGTGTCAAATGTACCGATTCTTCATGGGTCAGGTAAGTAAAGATAAACTCGGACAAATACGGCAAAAAGGGTGCAAGAAGTTGGGAAAGCGTCACCAATACAAAATAAGTCGTAGGATAAAACTCTTCTTTATCCGTTGTATCGGTATTGCTTGGCCCTACTCGTGAACGAGAACGCCTGATATACCACGTCGATAAATCATCAACAAATCTTTCTATTTCACTTGATGCTGTTTGAGCATCATATTTATCAAGAGACTGCCCAACATTGTACGCCATCTCTTTGAGCCGTGCCAGAATCCATTTATCTAAAATGCTTGATACTCGTGGTACCTTTGGTACTCGTGCCCCCCTCGGAGACCATTTGTCGAAGTTAGCATATGTTACAAAAAAGTTGTATACATTCCACAGTGGGAGGTGGAAATTCCTGCGAGTCTCATCAGCCAGTGTGTAGCCGAACAATAGGTTTTGGGCCGGGGAGGCTTTTGCGTACATCCAGCGCATCACATCAACTCCAATTTTGTCTGCCCCCTCCCCGAATTCGACGGCATTTCCCCAACTTTTGTGCATTGGTCGTCCATCCTCACCAAACAAGGTCGCAAACCCAAGCACCGTTTTAAAAGGTTGAACGTTTTCCAGTACCGCGCTCATTGCCAAAAGACTATAAAACCAACCTTTAAACTGGCCCGGAAAACTTTCAGTAATAAAGTCCGCCGGAAACCACTCTTGCCAATATTTCTTGTCCGTCATGTATGAAACTTTCTTAGACCTCGGATCTATTAGGGTTGAAAATGGCACAATACCAGCGTCAAGCCATGGATTGCCGACATCAGGAATGCGGGAAGCCCGCTCACTACACCGCTCACAAGTGACTTTTACCTCATCAATCCAGGGTCGGTGAGGGGAATGTCCTGAAAACTTTTCCCAACCTTCAACTGCTCTCTCTTTTAATTCCTCTTTCCCTGCTATTACCGTAAACCACCCACACGCGCTGCATCTCCAAATAGGCAACGCAAGACCCCAATATCGCTTCTTTGAAATCAGCCAATCACCCATATTGCGAATCCAGTCAAGCTCCCTTTCTTTAGCAAATTCAGGAATCCAAGTAATCTTCTTCGCCATTTCTGCCATTTTTTCGCGAATTGGATCCATTGCAATATACCATTCAGGTACTGCCCGAAATACAAGTTCCGTCTCGCATCTCCAGCATACAGGGTAGCGATGTGAATACTCCTCCTGCTTCACCAACCACCCCATTTTTGAACCTTCGGGTTTTTCTTTCTTTAAATAGTTAATTATCGGACGGGCGTCCGCTGCTCGGCGACCGGTGAGAAAGGCAAATCCGTCTATAAAATGCGCCTGCTCATCGATAACCATAATTGTGGGAAGTTCGAATTTGCGGCCGAGCACAAAATCCTCATGACCGGCACCTGGCGCAATGTGTACGAGTCCTGTCCCCTCCTCACTTGTTACCAGCTCTCCCCCATCAATTGTTTTATGAAATGTGCGTGGGTTTTCGCGCCGAGCACTATCTACTGCAGGTAAGTTATCAAAAGGACCTTTATAAGAAATATTGAGCAGTCGGTCGCCAGTTAATTCCTCGAGCACTTCTACATCTCTTCCAAGAACCGGCACTATCCTATCACGTGCAATATAGTAGATACCTGCCTGCGCAGGCAGGTCTCGCCCAACTTTCACTCTGCTATAAATAATCTTCGGATTTACCGCAATTGCCACGTTTGCGGGAAGGGTCCATGGTGTGGTAGTCCACACCAGCAAATACTCCCTAACTCTGCCTGCAATAGGATATTTGAGCGTGACTGCGGTATGGGTAAGTTCCCGATACCCTTCGGTCAAAATCTCGTGGTTTGATATGGCAGTCGCACATCTCGGACACCACGGCACCGCATCCAACCCCTCATAAACTAAACCCCGCTCATGACACCTTTTCAAGAAGTTCCAAATCATATAGTTGTTCTCGGGGGAGTATGTAATGTATGAGTTATCCCAATCCATAAAATATCCCAGGCGTTTTGATTGCAAGGTTTGGACTTTGACAAAGTGGTTCACTCTTTCTTTACACGCCTCAACAAAGCGGGCAATAGAGCGGAATTTGTCCCCTGGGACCAAATTCTCAATATCGTGTTTACTTTTAAGTTTCAACTCCCGCTCCACATTCACCTCAACCCACAATCCTTGCGCGTCAAATCCGTTTTGAAACCGCTGCCTATACCCTTGCATATTTTTATAGCGTTGCCATAGGTCTTTGTACGTTCGTCCCCACGCATGATGAACTCCCATGGGATTGTTGGCGGTAATTGGCCCGTCTAAGAAACGAAACAGTTTTCTGCTTTTATTATTTTTTGTGAGATATTTCTTGACAATTCCCGCTCTATACCAATGGGAAAGCAGCTCCTTCTCCATCTTTGGAAAGTCAGGGTGAGAGGATACCGGCTTAAAGAAAGGTCCTTCTGTTCGCTTTGCCATGCCTCAATTGTACATAAAAAGGAATCAAAATTGAAGATGCTGCTTTAAACCCGCAGCAACGACTTCACGATAGAGAAGTAATGCTGCTCTGACTGACCGTTCATTCGCACGAAGGAACGTACTAACCACCGCCGGAGGGTTAACTTCCATGCCTTCGGACGTAAAAAATCCTTGAAAACTTGTATCGCGCGCCGCCTCCCGTAATATCCGATCGAAGACTTGTTTGGGAGATATATCTCTTTTATTTGCCGGAGTTTTTCGGACAATCGCTTCTAAAGGCAGTTTTGGCAGAGGAGTACCACTAACCACGCGGTTGAAATTATCCTCAAGCAGTTTGTCCTTCCACTCCCAGTCTAAAATAGCATCTTCAAGAGAAAGAATGGTTGTTCCAAGAATAATACACCCAACTCCTTCGTCAAATATCTGCTCTTGTTGTGTTCCTTGTAATCGCCGTGCATAGAAACGAGTATCTGGTGAAATTGCTGCAATTATATTCCCTCTTGTGCCCAACCTATCTAATACCGAATTAACCGCTTCCCTCCCGACATAATTAAGTGCGAGTGCACGCGTTCGCAACAGAGAAAAGGGATGTCCACTTCTCTCGGATAGCAACGTCGTCATCTCTGCTTGTGTAATAATTTGTGAAGGAGTAATACCCCTTCCCTGTTCTGGTCTCATACTTGTTCTTCTCGAGGTATTATACTAAAACTCGGACAGAAATTGAAGGAGGTATCGGGCAAGTGCTATACTGACACCCTATATGCGGCAGGAACGTACTGGTATTGCCCCAATAATAGAACAGCTTAAATCAAGCGATCAGGCACGTGTTGCAGATCTTCTTGAACAACTCTACATGTCAGAAGAATTCCGTCATAGAATTGTCCGACCTACCCGAGCACAAATAGGACCTGACCAGACAAGACATCTACAGAGTGTCTATATCGTCTATTTTGATGAAATTTCAGGGACTATCCGTTTTATGGAATTTGATTTCACCGCAACCACACAAGAAGAAGTGAAACAAGAACTTAATCTGGTTAATGGGATTATTGAATCACTTCCGAGACAACCATTCCCTAACACTCGCGATCCGTTGGCTCGACAACTTATCTTGTCGCTTTTGCCTCATGTAGAAGTCGTAGCCGGTCTTGAAAGTTCCAAGCGAGAAAACGGGGAGAGAGTAATAAAGGTATTATGGCCACGCAGATTCAGAGAAGCATTAACAGTACCCGAGTCATTAAAAGATGATTATGGGTTTGCACTTGCGTGTATGTTTTTGAAGATGGGAAACCTTTCGCTTGAGCCGCCAACTTCAATCATACTCCCGAGAAGGTAGTGTTACCCTCATCTTCCTTGCCTTAGAAACGCTGGTATTTCGAAGCGTTCTCCAAACTCAAGAGTTACGATTAGAGTTACTACTTCTATGTCGCACAACTAGCGGAATTTGCCTTAGCTTAACACCCTCTTCTTCAAGCCACTTAATAAATAAACCTCTATCTGTACAGACCTCACTTTTCCCCCGACGGTTTTTCCTTTTTACAAATAACTTTTCGAATTCCTCTGGCATTTCCTCTTTTATCCTATCTTTAATTCGTCTAATTACAACTTTTAATTTACTCCAGTTTGTAGTAGAAATCGAATAGAAAGATTCAAAGCTCAAAACAATATCATTTTCTTGAATAGGTAGAAGGTTAATATCTGCCTGATCTCTCAATCGAGCTCCTTCCTCTACCATTGCTTTTATAAATTTAGACCTGTCTGTACATACATCAATCCAAAGAGGTTTATTTTGGACTCTCGTTGTCCTAACTACAAAAAGAGTATCACAGTCATCGGGGAATTGTCTTTCAAGTCTTTCTTTAGCTCGCTGCGCTGTTGTAGAAATTTCACGCCATTGCCCTAAAAATGTTTTTAATAAATCCCTACTTAATTGTATATCATTTGGTTGAATTGGAATAAAATTTTTTGGTCTGAGTTTGACTCCAGTTTGTAGCATTAATTGCACAAATCTATCGAAATCAGTTACTACCTCAACATCGGCATACTTGTATTCTCTAAAAGTAAATAAAGAGTCCCCTTCTGGCAAACTTTCTTTTATTTTCCTTATTACTTCTCTTATCTTCTTTGTTCTTCCAGTAATAAAAGTTTCTCCGAGATTATCTGCTGTAAGAGCAAAATCGCTAGTTTGCATTTTCTCTTTTGCTACCTTAGTCCCTGGCCTGAGTTTTGCGCCAGCTTCAACCATAAGTTGAATAAGTCTATCCTTATTTGTGCAAACATAGATTTCCCTACCCTGCATTCGTTTGGCAAAGAGTCGCTGGTATTCCTCTGGATCTTCATTTTTAATACGCGCCATTATTGAATTAAGCATAGGTCTCAAAGTATCTTCAAAATTACCAACAAAGAGTTTGGGTAGATTAATCTGAGTCAAAGGAATCTCTCCCTCTCGTGGTTTTTCAACCTTTGGTTTAGCACCTTTGTCTATTAGCCGTTGAATAAAAATATCTCTATTTGTACATACGAGCACAAGTTGATTACCACTAAGCCTGGTTGTGAATAGTTGATTAAATACCTCCTCACCAGTGATTCTATACTCTTCTTTAATCTCATCGATTAAAGAAGTTAATCTAAGCCAATCTCCCTGGAAAAGAGGTCGAATCCAATTTTGTGAAAGCGGCAAGTCGTTTTCTTGAATAGGTAGTATTCCTTCCCTTTGTAATTCACGAATATGGATATTATCCGAAATCTCGTGTATGCGTCTAAGTACTTCAACATCTTTGATTTCTGACATCGGGCCAAGATATAAAAGTCCAGGTTCTAACTCTTGTACATATCCCTTCATCCACATTGCAAAGTTGTAGGTCCAACCATACTGGCTTGTTTGGTATAAACAATCAACAACTAGTCCATAAGCTTTACCAAAATGTCTTCTGGCCAGCCGTCCAGTATATTGCGTGTATCGCAGATATGAATCAGTTGGAGACGCCCAAACTAAAATCTCTGTTGCCGGAGCATCAAAACCTTCCGAAATAACATAAGGAGAAATTAAAACCTGGAGGCTTTCTGGATCGCCTTCCGGCAGTTTATATCTCCTAATCGTGTCCAATGCTGGTATTTCTTTGGTATCAATATTCTTTGCGGCATATTGATTAACTGCTAAACCAACCTTAATTCCTTTATCCCTAAATAACCAGGCAAGTTCCAGGGCTTCCCACACAAAGTTAACAGTTACAACAGTTTTATAACTTCTCCCTTCAAAATTGATAATTGGTGCAACTCTATTCGCAATGAATTCCCTTAATTCCGGATGTGCCTTGAGAACTTTCTCGAGTTTCGAATAATCGATCTTTCCAGTTCTCGTGGTAGGTATTTGTTCGTCTTTTAGTAATTCTGATGTATTAATCTGCAGTGCATAAAGAGGCGGAAGAATTTTCCTTTCTTGTGCTTCGGGAAGGGACAGCGAAGTAATTATTTCAAATCCATAACTTTGTGGTGTTTTCATTGGGCCAGTGTAGCGATATGGAGTAGCAGTAAAACCAACAACCCTTTGAAAGTTATCAATTGCATTAAACCTATTCTGGGTTCCTACATTATGTACTTCATCTACTATTAGTAGATCGAAATCATTCGCATTAAGTTTCCCCTCTTTATGCTGCCTTTGAATTCTTTGAATTGTTGCCAGTTGAACATCCACATCCGGATTACCATACTTATCAAATGTGTATTCTCCAAACGCTTCTTTTTCAAAATCCATCTGGTCCAGTTCAAGATCCTCATCCATATCAAAATCATTTTGTTCTTGCTGATAAGCAGTTAAAGCTTGATCAGTCTGATCAACTAAAACAATTTTTGTACCTGTAACTAACAAAATCTTCGAGTCTTGTTTTCGAGCTTTTTGCCTTTTAATCAGTTCGTGAATAATTTTTCCCTTACCGACGCCAGTTGCCATAAAAACTAGAGGAAATGGTGCATCTGGTGCCATTCTATCTAGATATTCCATGCAAGCATCAGCCGCATTAGTTTGGAGACGATCAAGCTCTATTTGTGTTCCTGGAGAAAGAATTCCATCCTTTGAGATATCGCCAGTCAATCCTATTGGTATAGCTCTTTCGGTTGTTGCAATCATGCCGATAGTATACCATATCAACTAAAGAGTAGAAGAAATATTATAGGTTTTATCCTAGAAGCTAGCGGCCCTGTCTTAGAAACGCTGGTATTTCGAAGCGTTCTCCAAACTCATCATCCTTGGGTTCTTCTGCCTTTTCTTCCTCCTCGTTTTCCCCACGAGTCTCTTCTGTCGACTCAAGGGTTGGTTGAGGTTTGACTGCGGTTTGGGTTATTTGCGCAAGTCGTGCCCGCGCCTCATCAAAACCGGTCGCAATAACTGTAATACGTACTTGATCGGACAACCGTTGGTCAATTGATGCACCAAAAATAATGTTTGCGTCTGCATCGGAATGCTCGGCGATAATTCGCGCTGCCTCATCAACCTCCGCCATAGTCAAGTCCGGGCCACCCGAGATATTAAACAACACTCCCTTTGCACCCTCGATTGATAAGTCAAGAAGAGGAGAGGAAATTGCTGCCCGTGCTGCCATTTGTGCCCGCGCTTCACCAACTCCCGTACCAATGCCAAGAAGCGCTGAGCCTGCTTGGGTCATAATTGCTTTTACATCCGCAAAGTCAACGTTAATAAGTCCCGGTTGGGTGATAATTTCAGAAATTCCTTGTACACCTTGCGAGAGCACCGAGTCGGCCAGGCGGAACGCATCAAGTAGCGTCACCTTCCGGTCAATGACATCCATCAACCGCTGATTGGGAATGATAATGAGCGTATCAACCTTTCCTTTAAGCGCTTCAATTCCCTCTTCTCCTACTACTGCGCGCCGTGCACCTTCAAAGGCAAAAGGTTTGGTAACAATAGCAATCGTCAACGCCCCCACCTCACGCGCGACCTCGGCAATAATCGGTGCAGCCCCAGTTCCAGTCCCTCCACCCATACCTGCAGTAATAAATACCATATCAGAGTCAAGAAGCAGTTCTTTAATTTTTTCTCTTGATTCCTCCGCTGCTTGTTTCCCAAGCTCATGATTTCCCCCAACACCCAACCCGCGCGTCAATTTTTCACCAACTTGAACTTTTGTGGACGCGAGGTTTGAGAGAAGGACTTGTGCATCTGTATTAACGGCAATGAACTCAACTCCGGAAATCTTATCTTGGGAGATCATGGAGTTAATTGCGTTCCCCCCACCGCCACCAACCCCAATTACTCGAATTTTTGCCAACCGCGTGGTATCTGGTTTAACAAGAGCCATTTTAAAAATTTCTAATTTCGAGCTTGCGAGAAACAAGCTCTGCTTATTTCTAATTATTCTAATTTCTAAATAAATCCCAATTTTTAAACTACAAATCTTCAAAATTTAGATCAATTAGAGCAATTAGGTTAATTAGGTTAATTTCACTTGTGGCCTATTGTGGATAAATTTTCAGGAGTTGTCAAGGGGTCGAGTGAGCCGTATCGCCATCTGGGAATCTCTGGGTGAGAGGAAAGAAGCGTCAACTACTTAAAAACTCTTTTAATAGGTCTTCAGAACTGATACCCGCAACAAACGTAATCAAATACTGAGCATCCTCATTGCTGACATTTTCCATAAATACTTTTTCTTTGTCTTTTAGATATGCAGCAAGTTTCTGTGTGAGACTTTCAAGAGAAGTTTCGCTTGCACGAAGAGTTTCTGGTGAACTTGCGAGCCGCCCCATAATTCCACCTATCTCTTCTCTATCTGCAGTGTGAATTCTTATTCCTGTTCTTTCTAATACTGCTGGCGCTGCCTGAAGTAACTTCTGCGCAAGCAAGTGAAGCTCTGGCCCTGTTAACTGTAGCGTTTGTGGCTCTGTTGCCCTGCTTTCTGATGCTTGAATCGAGGGCAGTTGTGGAACTGACTCAGTTTGTTCCCCAGAAACCGCTTGCTCTTCTGTGGGTTGCGATTCTATTTGCAAGATATTTACTGCTTGGCTTGCCTTTTGACGAATTTCATCAAAGGTTATTTGTCTTTGTATAATTAGGGAGATATCATCAACACTTAGATTAACGTATTCTGGTTGAGTTTTAACCCATTCAAGAAAACTCGCTACTTTAGGGGGAATGTCCTGAGCATTAGTTTTGACTCTTTGAAGTTTGACAATAATAGCACTGCGGGCAGAATATGAGGCTATCTGCGAATTTTTTTCTTTATCGTCACGCTCTCTTTCATCGGTAATATTCTCGAAGGCATCAGAAAACGCCTGGCGCCACACACTCCTCCATGATTCAAATTGAAATCCATCTCTATTAGGATTAACAGCAAGAGCTGCGTATACTAATTTTTCTTCGCGCTCCACAAAATCACCTCTCACTCTTTTGGCTTCAATTGGAGGAGTTGGTACTGCCGCTACCACTTCCTCTCCTTCTCTATCTATATCTCCAATCTCTTTCACTTCTTCGCTTGTCTCCTCTACAACTGGTCTTGATCCCATAACTTCTTCGACAAGATTAAGAGGAGAAATGGGTCGTCCAGGAATAAATATTTGTTCTTGTTTTGAAGGAAATAATCGAGCGAGGAAACTAAAAAGACCCGATTTTTGCCCTTTTACATAAACGGGTTCGGGAGTTGATACTTCTCTTGCTACTACTTGCTCAAGATACTCAGCAGGAGGTTGTTCAAAACCTGCTGCACGTAAAATATCCAACATATCAGCAACGATCCTATTAACCTTTTTTGCTTTAGCTATCTCGATTTTCACCTGGTTCATTCTCTGTTCAGCATCTTCTACCTTTCCCTCACGCAATAAATGTGCTTGCTCTTCAGAAAGGCCAGAAGCGCTATCGAGGGCATCTTGCCTCATTCTTGAAAAAAGTTTCTCTATTGCCATATCGGTGTGTAGTATAGCTTACAAGAAGCGTAAAAGCAACTTTCTTACTTCCTCCGCGTCATTAATTCCTTAAGCTGCGAATTGGTTAACCGCTTGTAGAGTTGGCTTGCGCGTTCGCGGCTAATACCAATAGAGCGCGCAAACTCTGATAAATTAATTTCATCACCATGATGTGTTGATAAGTACTCCTCTAGAGCTGCACTAGCTCCTTTGTCAACATACTTTGGATTAGGCTCAATTCTGCGAGTCTTGACAAGTCTTTCTTTAGAATTTCTAATTCTGCTGATTGGCTGATTCAATGCAGCAGCTATCTCTTTATAAGAGAGATTTCCGTTTTTTACCAATTCTTCTACTTGTTGATCTAAAGCTACTGCTTCCTCATGGGTAAGATTAAATAAATGAGAAGGTATTCTCCCTGCAGCTACCAGCCGCTTCTTTGCTCTCCGGATTGTTAATTCCGCCATGTATTTTCCTACTGTAGGTTCCAATGCAGCAATAATTTCTTTAGTTTTTATTTTTGGATCTTGAAGAATCAATGACTCAACCATACCGTCTAGGTTTCTGACGTGCTCGGTAACTCCAGAATCATCAACTGTCCGAGGATCACGAGGATGGAAAGGTAGAGCACCAGATTCAACATGTACCCGGAGCCTTCTCCCTATGGTAACAGCTGAACTTCCTATTCTTTCAGCAATTTCTTCCTTTGAAAGGCCATCGTTTCTCCACTGAATAAGTTGGGTATCAAGATTTCCTGTGCTAATCAATCTTCTTATAGAAGCAATAACTCTTTTTTCTGATTGAACCAAACTCTCAGCAATTTGCTGGGGTTTTAATCCTTGGAGTAGTAATGCTTCGACTCTTGAGTCAAGTATATCTAATTTTCCACGCCGTGACTCTACTCTCTCAAGGGCAACCAAGCTCTTCCTCGCTTGGTCAACACGAGCTTTGCTTAAATCTTGTTTTAGTTTTGTTGAAAGATGCTCTGTTACTTCGCTATTGCTCAACCAAGGATACTCTTTCAATAATCCTTCAACCATATCTCTAAGTTCTCCTCTTGTTACCCTTCGTTGACGTTCTGGTTTAGCCTGAATTTCTGTTAAAAGTCGTTCAGTTAACTCTACTGCAGCGTTTATTCGTGCATCTACTTCAGGCAGAGAAATCCCGAAAATTCTCGAAAAATTCTCTTTTAATACTTGTTGATCGCCACCACGTATGAAATAGAGTGTTAATATGCTTTTTTCTCTATCAGGAATTTGATCCCAAATCTCTTGATTGCGAAACGCCTGTGCAACAATGCTGTGTTCTCTGCTGAGCTCTTCTGCTCTGGTTTTCTTCTCTGGTGGAGCTTCAAGTACCTGCAACCCCTTATGAAGACCCGCGGTAACTGTATCCTGTGGAATTCCTAGCTCTTGAGTAACTTTCTCTACACTTAAGAGGGGTTTCTGACCATCGCCAAATCCAAAAAAGTGCGATAACACTCGATTATCTAACAGTCTAACTCTACCATCCCTTCGCTCATACAACCGTTTCATAAGCGATAGGTCAAAATATGGCCCAAAATCTTTTCCATATATTTCACGACGTTGCCGTGAGTCAGTTAAATCGTCTGGATAAAGTGTCCCTAACTTCTCCCATACTGCAAGTCGTGCAAGTGTAAATTGATAACTTTGATCCACTTCGGAAGTCCCATTTTGTGCATCTCCATTTATCAAAGATGCTGCTTTGAGAATACGTTGATTAAGCACACTCTGAAGATGGGGAGGTAACTCTGCGACAACTTTCTCGACATAACTTTGCTTCTTATTGAATAATCCTAACCTGATGGCTGCTTGCTCTGCACTCGTATGATACACAAAACTCGGAGCATCGCCTTCCCACCGAGCGCGTAATTGTTTGTCTCTACTAAGTTTGCCTAAACTTCTTTCCTGAATCTGTCTAACACGTTCTCGTGTCAATCCAAATTCTTGTCCGACTTCTTCTAGAGTTCTCTCTCTTGTTTCACCCAAACCGAATCTTAACTCTATTATTCTTCTTTCTCTTTCATCCAAATTCTCTTTCAGAGCCCTCTTTACCTCAGTATTCAGCTCATCATCCTCTGTTTCTTCCAAAACAGTTGCTTCAACATCCATTCTCTTGTCGGCAACGACATCATATAATGTATCTTCTCCATCTTCCCCAATCTCAAAGTCCAAAGTGCCCATTTGCATAACTCCTGAAGCAATGGTTTCGATTACAGAGTCAACTTCACTTTCGGAAAACTTTGTTTGAGTTAAAACTAACTCGCGCAGCTCACTCACTTTTGGGGTGCGACCATTTGTAGCTTCAAATTCTCTTGCAAATCTCCGAGCCAAACCAATTCTTTCATACATATGAACTGGCAATCGGATTGTCTGCGAAGAATTCATGATCGCTCTGTTTATACTTTGGCGTATCCACCACGTTGCGTATGTTGAAAATTTATTTCCTCGCTCGGGTTCGAAGAGTTCAACCGCATGCATTAAGCCAAATGTTCCTTCTTGTATTAAATCCAAAAGGGGTAAGCCGCGACCTTGACGTTGACGAGCTACTGAAACTACCAAGCGGAGATTACAGTTAATAATTAAATCTTGAATACTTTGGCTATCAGTCAGAACACGTCCAAAATCTTCTCTATCTCGCGGATTAATCATTGAAAGAAATTCTGAATCTATCTTTAATTCATCAAGGGTTCTGTCACTTTTAAAATAATCGAACGCCAATCTTTCGTGATTTGGATTATCCGGATTAAATAGTGGGTATTGTCCTATCTGCTCTAGATACATTCTCACTATATCCTGTTCAGACTCGCTCTCACGAGTAACAACCTCACGAATATTTTGCATCCATCCAAAATCGATAACCTCATCTTCACTTATCATTACTCTTGGAGTTGGTTCTCCGGGCAACCGAGGTGTATAAGGACCACGTCGCCTCTCTCTTGATCGTTGTCGATGCTCTCGTGTAAATTCAACACTACCTCTCGGTTTTGCTCTATCTGTTTGAATAATTGATTGATAGATATCTTTTGGCTCCATAAAGAATCGCCCGTCGACGACAGCTCCAAAAACTACCAGTTCATCCATAAGTCGTTTAATTACTGCTTCGTCGTAGGTCTCACCTCGTCCAAGCAAATCTCCAGTAACATATGGTATGTGAATGGTAACTTTTTCTGTTTGCCCAATTCTGTGGCTTCGGTCAACCCCTTGAATATAGCGAGTAATTGTATTTGGCCCCACAAAGATAATTACTTCCGTAGCTCTATTGGTGGGTGAGTTGAGTGTTATTGACTCTCCTGCGGTAATGTAATTACCAACTAAAACTTTCGGATCTCGCTGGTTACGAAAACGTCCTTGCACACTAATTCGTTCTCCTTCATCTAAACTTCCGTCCAAAACAGCAACTGAGTTGATTGGAATTCCTGCACCCATTAATTTTGCTGCTATTCGTGCGGTACTAATCGGCGCAGTATATCGATTTTCTCCAACCACAAAGGGGGTGAAGATAATTACCTTGCGACCATCTGAAATAAGCTCTTTAACCTTTTCTGTCAACCAGGGATATTTGGCCAAACCTTCAAGCGAAAGCATTGAATAAAACCGTGCAGCAAAATTTTCGTTCTCCATAATCTCTTGTGCTATTGCTTTAAACTCTTGCTTCTCCTCCTCGGAAAGCAAAGTAAGATCAATCGGAACTACTACCGTTTCTTTAGGTGGTAAGTCAGCTATCTCCTCTTTCTTTCTGCGAATCATCACTTGTCTTAATACTTGGTGAGTTCCAACAGTATCTTCCATAAGTTGTTGTACCCTTTCTCTAGGTACAAGTTGTTCGTTAACTAAATGCGCCATAATAAGAGGTTCGACAAGCTCTTTAACATAAGGTGTACTCGTGGCAAAAAATACAGAAAGGTCAGGACTAGTTCTGATGTAGCTATAAAGACCCCTTGTTCTTTTAGCTACACTCGTGCTACTCCGTAAATCATCGCTTTTCTCATAGGTATTAATTGATTCAAGAAACCGAGATTTAACGTTATGTGCCTCATCAACTATCACAGAATCAAACGGATAAGATCCCAAAATCTTTTTAAATGTAGGGTGTCTGAACAAATCGTAATTGACCAATACCATTTGTCTCTGATGTCTAGGGTTTCGAAGTAATCTTTCTAGCTCACGTAACCGGGCTTGTAACTCATCTCTACTCACTTGTCTATCTTTCTGATTGGTGAAGTTGACATTTACAACATCTATATAGTCTGTTCGTATATGTGCATCCAGTTCACTTTCCCAATTATCTATTACTGATTTTGTCCCAACTACTAAAGCGCGCCCAGGTGTACCTCGTCCAACAATTCCGCTTCTGTCCATCAGATTAAGTGCAGAAAGCGCAAGTATAAGTGTTTTGCCAGTACCAGGTTCATCTGATACAATTCCGCCTTTATCTTCGATCAATTTCTTAATTCCTTCTACTTGGTGAAAAAGTAAATGTTGAGGTTTCCCTTCAATATCCTTTGTTCTAAAGTGAGCAATTGTCTGGGCAAAGGTAGCAACTTCAGCAAAGTGGCGATAGACATTAGGAAGTACCTCTTGACTTAAATAACCAAGAACCTCTTTTTGATCGCCTTGAAGAGCAATTTCTTCTACTCTTCCTTTTAAATGCTTTTCAAGGAAATTAATTAACATGGCAGGAGGAACTGTTACCTCTTCGGGGTGCTCAGTTAAATATGAAGTCCAAAAAAGCGCTGTTGGTTTGTAAAGTAAACTTTTAAGCAGGGGAAAGTAGTACGCCTCCCTAAGAGATTCCAACAACTCTTGGGCAGAGTCAGCAACTTCTTGATTCTCTGAGTTTGCTTCGCTCAAAACTGTAGGAACTATGCGACTATCGGTTAAAACGCTCTCCGTTTTGGAAGAAGCAGCTCTTCTAATAACTGCGGGAAGAATTTGTTGAGAAACTTGAAGTAAAATCGTCTTAATTCGTTGACCATCAAGATAATTAAGACTTTCATTATTTTTATGTTTAGCTAAGATATAATTCCCAAGCGTCTCTAAAATACGATCTTGACTATCAACTCCCAGTAAGCTGGTCTCTTCAAGTATTGCACGAACTTCATCTGACACTACCTGACTCTGTTCCAAACTTTCGAGTGTAAGATGGGAAAAATCCTTCGGAAATTTCGCCAAAAGTAAAAGTTTGAGGTTCTGCGGAGCAGCTTCATAAAATATTTCAGCGGGTTTTTTTGGTGTAGATTCAGAACCGGCATTTTCGCCCAGTTGTGCAATCCACCTTCGTGCTAAAAGATCATTGAGAAGCTCTCTGTACTTTCCTCTAGCACTCCACCGTATGATGTCACCATTGGGAGTTGTATAATTCAACCAGCCTTGCATAAAGTTAGCAAAAGTGAAATCTTCAGTATATTCGTTCAAATCTATTACAAACTCTTCCAAAAAACTAGGATCTGCAAGCCTTTCTTGTATGTCCATAACACTTCCATAGGGTTTACGAAGCTTTATCTCCGCAAGCTCACGTGTTTCCTTGACTAGATCAATAAATTCTTGATTATCACGAGGTGGATTGAATCGGGAGCTTAAATAATCAACCGGGTTATGAATCGACTCTTCAGCTAATGTATCCTGAAAAAAGAGGCCGTAAAGGTATATATATTTACCTCCCTCAAGATAAGATTGCCTTTTTGTTCGAGGATCGTAATACATCATAAAAGTTGAAAGTGCCATATTTTTGGGCGTTTGTATTCCTTCTAGATCTTTCTTTAATTCCTGCCAAAATTCAATTGTATCTGGTCTCAAACGAAACGCCTGGACTCTCTCTTGCTCTTCCTGGTGAAATCCTTCAGGCCACGCAAACCGAACAACATCTGCAATTTCACCCTTAAACTGCAACGCCACTGGTTTTAACAGTCCCACTTTCTGAAACCACGCTAAATTCAATTTTTCTTCAAGTGTCTCATCAGGTAGGTAGCCTCCATACTCTGCACCATTGATGGTATGTGTATACGTTACAACATGCCTTATTGCTTCCTGAAGTTCTTCATCTATCTCTTGCTGGTTCCTCCCATCCACCTCAAAATTCCACATATGGAGCAAATCACAGTGAGTTATTTCTCTACCTACCCTTTCTATAACTTCATTAGTTGGAGATTTGCCCGGTGTTATTTCTATCGTTCTTTGAGATTCAAATTCTCTCTGCATTATCGCTCCTTTCCTTGGTAGCCTTTTCTACATTTAAATCCCTCCGTAATACATCTCTTAATGTTAAAAACTCCTGATAAGAAAATTGCATTCTACTTGTTTGGGGGTGAAAATTCCCTTTATTTCTTTGTGACTGTACTCCTTTTATACCAGCATTATTTAGAGTTTTTCTAATAACATCTATCCTAACTCCCAATTCTTTGGCAAGATCGTAGAGATTATAAGAGGATTTTGCCCCTTCAGGAGATCTTTGGATAATAGTTGGAGGAGTTCTTCCTGCTTGGTTATGTTCTATAACAAACTCCGCTGCTTTTTCAACACTTCCGCCAAACCGACTAAATAAGATTGGCAAAAGCCCAGTTTTCCTAAACCAACTTACGCTCAACGTTCCTTTTAGTAACTCGTCTATCTGTTGAGCTTCTGTAACTTCCCCGTTTAATCTATGTTTTTGTTCAATAACATGCTTAAGTGCTGCGTAAATTTGCTTATCAGCCCCTTCTCCGTTTTCAAATTCCCACTTATGTTCAATAGTACACACTCCAAATTCCTCTTCATTTTCAGTCGATTGAGAACTTTCTGAAACTGTTTGAGAAATACTAACCATAGAATTACCTGTAGCAACTTTACGAAAAATCATTAATTGGGCCGATTTCGTTCCCGTCCCTACTCTTTGATATCTGCTAGACCAAAGATCTTGGCCATAGTACTCAATATTTGTCTGTTGCCTGGCGTTTTCTCGAAAAATTAAATATCCACCTTGTTTTAAAGCTGAATCTATTGCCCATAGGAAATCTTCCCTAAATTCTTCCAAAATTTCCCTTACTCGATCGCTCACAATGAAAGCATTTAAAGAATGTCGAGAAATTTCTTCAGGAAGATTGGGAGGTCTGTAGACAACTGGATAGATTTTATGACCGTTAAGTGTTTTTTTTATTTGTTCTTGATCGTAGTTGTTCAATATTAAAGACTCTCCCAACTCAAGAGCTCTTGCTAAAAGTTCGTCCTCGATTCCTCTATTATTTGCGTTAGGAAATGAACCGGCGAGTTCGTTATAAGGATAATTTCTGCGACCTATCATATAAAATACTCCTTGTTGTCCAATTCGATTTAAAATAGAACGTGGAATTTCAGTATCGTTGCTGCCGAGAAAACCTGCGACGCTATCACCAAGTTTTAGAAAACGAACTATTGCTCTTTGAAAATCTTCATTTTCTCTTCCCTGCCATTCGTCAACGTCTATTTTTTCGTGATGACGTTCACGGGTATTTCTTCGGTTTACATGGCGCTCGACCCGTCTACCCAATTTCATAAGTTTCCTTGCTTTTTGATCACTATCAATAACTTCATTATCGTAGAAATAGATATGACCTAACCTACTCCTTTCCATCGTCGATATTATTCTGCCTTCAATTTCGCGTTCTCTTTCCCTCCATGTTTCTTGAAAAGGATCACCATAATGAGGTTCATCAAGATGTAAAAGTGGTTTTCTAAAAATCTCAGGATATGCAAATCTTAAAGCTTGCTCAATATCGCCATCAAATTTTATATGTAACATTCCAAGGAGACCATTTCTACGAAAGGAAGAAATTGATAATGCATTATTTAACTCTTCCTGTGAATGCAAACCATTACCATCCTCAGATCTCTGCGGCACCATATCTCTAATTGCTTGACGTGCAATATCATCAACCTCAGGGGATAACCAATCTCGACCGTTCAATTGAACGGCTTTATTTTCTTGACGTTCAGCGATCATAAAATTTTGCCTTAATTATACCAAAAAGATTTCTTTTTCTACCATTTCAAGCGTATTTTAGCACAAAATGAGCCTATAGTCGAGAAATATCCTCAGGTTTTAGGTGAATAAATTTTTAGCAGTTCTCAAGGGGACAACGGAGTAAAAAATTTTGATTCCTCGTATGCTAATCGAAAAGCGGCGTTTTCTGACGCGCTTCAACCATGAACTTTTATGGCAGCAATCCTTTTATAACCTCAACCACCTTGCCTACCACTCCTTTTACAGGGAGGCTTTCGAAGGGACGGGTGAACTGACCAATACGAAAACCCGAAGGAGGGGCAACGTTTTGTGCTGCCCACGCAACCGCCCCAACCGTTGCGGCAAATGCGGGCGTTGAGACATCGTCAACCAATCCCGAAATACCGGTGGGAATTCCCACCCGAACAGGAAGGGCTAAGATTCGCCGTGCTGACTCAACCGCTCCTACCGTTAACGCTCCCCCTCCGGTAATCACCACTCCTGCCGGGGTTCTCCCTCCAAGACCCGTGGCCTTGAGCTCCATCCCTACCATACTCCAAATTTCGTTGAGTCTAGGCCGTATAATCCCCTCTGAAAGGGTCCTTTTTGACACAGTCCGTTCCCCTCCATCAACACCCAACCCCGACACGTCTATCTCGTCTTCCTCTTTGTCTTTTTTACTTGCTGCGGAGAGAGAAATTTTAATCTTCTCAGCACTCTCAAGCGAGGTGCGCAGTCCTATAGCTAAATCATTGGTAATATTTTTTGAACCAATAGGAAGCACTCGCGAGTGAACCAGTGCGCCATCGGTGAAAACGGCAATTGAGGTCGTCCCCGCTCCAAGGTCAATTAACACGACTCCTAGTTCCCGTTCGGTATCAGAAAGCACCGATGCGGCGGCGGCAAACCCCGAGAACACCACACCGGAAATTCTCGCTCCCACCTCACTTACACACTTGGTTAAATTGCGAATGGCAGTTGTTGACGCGGTTACAATATGCGCTTCTACCTCAAGCCGCACCCCACTCATTCCCACCGGATCCTTTATCCCTTTCTCCCCATCTACAATAAACTCACAAGGGAGCACATGAATAACTTCGCGACCAGCTGGAAGAGATATCGCACGCGCGGCATCAATGACCCGCTCAACATCACTTCCTTCTATCTCTCCCTCCGGGGAGGATATTGCAACAACCCCATGAGAGTTTTGACCCTGAATATGTCCACCATTAATAACAACGACGACGTTATCGAGTGCAAACCCCGCCATCCGTTCTGCTTTCTCAACCGAAGCTACAACCGCCCCAGAGGCTTTCTCAATATCAACAATTTGCCCCTTCTTAATTCCATCAGGCGGAGCAGGAACAGACGCCACTCCCAAAACTTGTAGTACTTCTTCCTCTGGATTTGCACTGCCTATGACGGTCGCAACTTTGGAAGAACCAATATCTATTCCGGCAATAACTTTTCCTTTAGCCATAACTTATGACATATCAGCGTTCAATTCATCACCCGACTAAAAGTCGGGAGTTTTCTTGAATGCTGTTATAATAAATCCGAAATTCTAAATTCGAAATCCTAAACAAATTTCAAATAAGTAAAATTCAAAATTCTAAACCTTTTTGAACATTGGGTATTTGAATTTAGATATTGTTTCGAGCTTCGTGCTTCGAATTTAAAATACAACAACTGGATTTTTAAATCTCATATCTATTTTCACAGGTTGTTTGCCCTCAATTGTAGAACGGGCAAGGATAAATTGTAAAGAGCCGACTAAAAGACGAGGGTCTATAGTTTCTTGCGGGAACCACACGACGACGTTCTCAACTCGAAAAATGAGTGCGTCAGCCGTCAACTCAACTGTTTTTATACCTCGAGCCCTGTTCATAAGGTCGGCAACCCCAAGGTAAGGTGATAAATTAGGATTGTAGTCGGAAATACTCATAAGGGAAGAAGGAATAACGAGAGTTGGTAAAGAAGTGACATCTGTTGTCCCCACTCTGCGCCCCCCCTGGTCAACAAGAAATAATTGTTGAGAGAGTTCGCCATTCGGAAGACGAAGTTGAATGGCACCATAAGGTTTGGTGATGTTAAGCACAACCTCTAATTTCCCGTAAAAGTACTTATAAACATGGACTTCACGCACTGAGGGTAATGATAATGCAATATCCTCTATCGCGTGCGTTGAGACTGTCAAAAGACGTGCTCCCATGAGCCGCGATAACTGCTCCTCAAGGCTTGCTGTACACGGACCATATTGAGTTTTACAGGTAATTTTTTTTACTTTGATAGAACCTGAAAAGGGTACCAAAAGTACCAAAAGCATCAAAAGTATTAAGGGGAATTTGAAATTTGTCATCTCATTCCATATATTTCTTGACCAGATCCACTAGCTTTTCGGCTGCATCTTTTTGGACCAGTTTTTTTGCAGCACGCACAGCGCTCCGTGAGACAGGAGCGTGCAAAATCTCCTCAATGGTCGAAAGTAAAAGCTCGGGTGTTAGTTGTTCTTGAAGAATTACGCGTGCAAGACCTGCTGAGGAGAGAAGCTGCGCGTTTTTCACCTGTTCCCCTCGCTCACTCCACGGAATAGGAATAAAAATTGTGGGCACCCCAACCGCTGCAACCTCAGCGACCGTATTTGCTCCCGCTCTACCCACAACAAGCGATGCACGAGCCAATATGTTAGGAATCTCAGAAGGTGCCAAATTTGCATAAACTCGGTAGCGAGATGAGTAGCGCCGCTGTTTGGTTACAAATTTTTTGTAATCAAGTGTCCCTGTTTGATGAATGACACGGTAGCGAGCAGCAAGCTTAGGGAGTATTCGCTCAACTGCTCGATTAATCGTTTGCGAACCCTGATTTCCTCCGGTAATAAAAATAAGCTGGGGGCGGGTACGCCTTCTTTTTATCTCAAGAATTTCGCGCCTTACCGGATTGCCTGTCAATACTGTTTTCTCATGGGGAAACTCGGGAGCACTAGTATGGTAGGAGAGTGCAATCACACGGGCAAAAGGGGATACAATTCGATTACTTAAACCTGAAGCTGCCGTCTGTTCATGCACCACCGAAGGAATAGAGAGTACCCATCCCGCAATTACCACAGGGGGAGAAAGGTATCCACCAAATGAAAGGATAACACGAGGTTTGACTTTAATAAGAAGAAAGAAAGCTTGAAGAAATCCAAGAGGAATGCGGGCGAATGAGGGGACAGTCCAACGGGTCCATCTTCTCTGGAGGCGCCCGGTGTGAAGCGTGTAAAAGGGAATACCAAGCTTTGGTATGATTTCATATTCCAAAGAATGAACTTCCATTCCCTCCATTGCAAATTTCCGGCCAACCCACGAAATATTCCAGTCTGTGGTACGACGTATTTGCTCAATAACTGCCAGTGCGGGTGTAAGATGTCCTCCGACAACGAGTAACGTTTTCTTTCTCATCGCTTGAGCATCCTCATTTTTGAAATATTTACCACAATCCCCAGTGCGAAAAGGGTTACAAAAAGAGACGACCCACCATACGAGAAAAAGGGGAGTGGAATACCGGTTAAGGGAAGGGTGGCAGTCATTGCCGCAATATTAACCAGTGCCTGCACTCCAATCCATGTCCCAATGCCTACCGCTACCAACTTCGCAAAGTCAACCCCCACTCCCTGTGCAACAACAAATATACGTGCGACAAGAACAACGAACAGGAAGATAACAAAGAGCGATCCAACAAACCCTGTTTCTTCAGCAATAACTGCAAAAATTGAATCAGTTGCTGCCTCTGGCAAGAAGAGAAACTTTTGTCTGCTCTCCCCTAATCCTACTCCAAATAAGCCCCCAGACGCAACAGCAAGCAGGACCTGCTTTACATGATAGGAAGCCTGGAACGGATCAAACACACCGGAAAGAAAAGAAAGGAGACGCTGTTTTCGATAAGAAGAAGAAAGGGAGAGCAGCAACGTAACTCCCACAAGGAGAGGGATAAGTGCAATAAAAAGGGTTAGCGGTACTCCACTTACAAAGAACAGTACAAACGAAGTCACACCAATGACAACACTGGTACCCAAATCAGGTTCTACAACTATCAGACCACCAGCGAGGGTTACTGCGAAAAGAAAAGTAAACACATGAGTCCAACCTAAAACCTGCTGTTTCGTGAATAAGCGAGAAAAGTAAAGAATAGAGGTAAGTTTTGCAATCTCTGCCGGCTGGAGGCTAAACTGTCCAAGTGTTATCCAGCGTCGTGCACCAAGCGCCATGGTACCAACTGCTGGCACAAGAACGAGCGCTAGCGCAACAACAGTAAGCCAGAAAAGAGGGGTTGCAATTTTTTCCCAGAGAGAAAAGGGAATTCGTGCGGCAATAAAAAAACCTACGAGGCCAAGGGCCGCCCACATAAGCTGTTGCTTTGCGAAAAAAAACTTATCACCGAATAAATTTTGCGCTTGGGCAACTGACGCGTTGGTCATCATGACAAGACCAACTATTGTCAAGACTATAGGTAAAATTAAAAGTACTTTATCTACTTTACTCTGCTGTGTTTTCAAAACAATATTTTTTTTCATTGATCTGCTTTAAGTTATTGGGTTACGACTTCCTTAAACTGTTCCCCTCTGTCTTTGTAATCTCGGAACATATCAAACGACGCAGCAGCTGGGGAGAGGAGTACCACGTCACCAGTCTGGGCAAGGGTAATCGCATTCTGTACAATCTCAACCATATTCTTTCCACCGACCACTATTTTTCCAGTAAATCCACCAACCTCCAGCGCTTTTTGTATTTCTGGGCCTACTTCTCCAATAATAAGAACCGCTTTTACTTGTTTTTTATTCGCCAATTCTTTCCCAAATTCGTCGTATGAGAGCCCTTTACTTGAGCCACCCAAAATTAAAATTACCGGCTCGGTAAAGCTGGCAACAGCTGCTAAAACTGGAGCAGGACTTGTAGCAAACGAGTCGTTATAGAAAGTAATTCCATTATAGGTTCCAACCAACTCCAGACGATGGGGGAGTCCTTTAAATGAAAAGACTCCTTTTCTTATCCCTTCCACTGTTGCCCCAGCCAAGTACGAAGCACATGCAGCCGCTGTCACATTTTCCCAATTATGTCGCCCCCGAAGCAACAGTTTATCTACAGAACCTACCTCTTCTTTCTTATCAATATTCACGACAATTTTTCCATGCAATACATACACTCCCCTCACCTGCTCTTTTGCACTCGCCCAGCAAACTTGAGCTTTTGTTTTTTGAGCAAAACTGGCAGGCGTTTCGTAATCTTTGATTAACACCGCGTAATCTTTTTGCGTTTGAAACCTCACAATATTCTCTTTTGCTCGGACGTACTCCTCTCTGTCTTTGTGCCAATCAAGGTGATCGGTCGTAATGTTTAATACCACTGCAATATGAGGAGATTTTTTAATATCGAGGAGTTGAAAAGAAGAAAGTTCAAGAACAACAGTATCGCTAGATTTTAATTTTTCTAAAAGTTCAAGATAAGGAGTTCCAATATTACCAGCCAAGTACACGGTCTTGCCACCTGTCTGCGCAGGCAGGTTTGATTCTAGACACTTTGCCACGAGCGTTGCCGTTGTCCCCTTTCCTTTTGTTCCGGTCACACCAATAGCAGAAGCAGGACTAAAAGAAAAGAATATGTTGATGGCGCTTGTTATTTCTGTACCACCCTTTTCCGCATCTACTATTTGGGGTAAATCAGGTCTTACTCCTGGAGAACGAACAATATAGTCGAAGTTGCGTAGTCCTCTATCAAGATAGCCAGGGCCGGTTATAAATTGAGCGGGAATTTTTTCTACGTCAGATAAGTCCAGTTCTTCTTTTTCTTTTTGATCAAAAACCGTAATTTTTGCGCCCTTCTTACTCAAAAATCGCAGGACATCTTTACCCTCTAAACCTGCCCCAATGATGGCGACATTTTTGTTTGAAAAATCCATGTTTAAGAAAGCGAAGGCAACCTTTTTGAGAAATGTAGAGCGAAAGACAGATGAAGAAGGCAATCACTTTCTTGTAAGTACGGTGTCTTGAGCGGATCCAAGCGAGGCGCTCGGAGCATACGAACTATTCCACCCACACGTACGCCGAGCGGTTTCGAAAAAAGTGTTGCCGAAGCTTCCCAATTAATCATATAAACGCCAACCATAATCCAAATATTGCAAGCATTGCTCCAGCAAGCCACGCCCGCATCACAATTTTCGGCTCTTCCCACCCGATTGACTGGAGTAATAAATGAAAGGGTGCAATTCGAAAAATAGGACGTTTGAACACCTTCCATCCAAAAATCTGTATCGAACTTGAGACAACTTCAGCCACAAATATCGCCCCAATAACAAGAAGTGTAAAAATCTTTCCGGTTAAAAGTCCAATTACCGCAAGCGTTGCACCAAATGCAAGCGCTCCCGCATCTCCCATCCAAATACGTGCGGGCCAGACATTAAAATACAAAAACGCAAAAAGTGCACCAATCCAAAGAGGAATAAATACTGAAAGCGGAGTGTCAATCACTGATGAGGCAATAATCCAAAATGCAAAAAGGCATATAACAAGAAGTCCACCCACCAAACCATCTAACCCATCTGTGATATTCACCGCGTTGGTAAATGCCACAACTATGAACGCTGCAAATACAACATACCACCACGAAAGATGTATCACAAAATCAACGATGGGGATATATACGATATCAATCCCCAACCGACCCCAGAGTAAAAATCCAATAGTGAGGGCGATAATCCATTGAAGAAAAAATTTCCATCGTCGGGGAAGACCAAAAATATGCCCCAGTTGCCCTGCTTTTGGTTTGCCGAAAAACTTAATCAAATCATCATAAAATCCCAGCATCCCAAACGCAACAAAGGTGAGAAAAATAATACGCAATTCGTCTGGCAAGGGATACGCGCTGTTTACCCGAAGGCCAAAGTAGACAACGAAAGGAAAAATAAAAAGAAAAAGGAGAGACACGACTCCAATAATGAGAATTCCTCCTCCAACCGGTGTTCCCGCCTTCCAATCATGCATCACGTCGAAAAGGGAGACTTTCTTTTTTCCTTTCGGTGCCTCAACTTTGCGGGTAAATTTCAACCGATAAAGGAGATTAATAAACGGGATAATTAGAATCCCGGTGATAATGAATGAAAAAATAAGTAGTCCTAGAGATAAAGCCATAAAAAAAATTTAATGGTTAAAATGGTTACATGGCTAATTGTTAACCATTTGACCATCCAGCCATTTAGCTATTCTACTTTTTTAATTTCCGCTCCTAGTTTTGCCAACCTTCCATCCAAATCCTCATATCCCCGCTCGATAATCTCCGCATGTTCAATCGTTGATTCGCCACGTGCCGCCAGCGCCGCTAAAACCAGAGCTGCCCCAGCCCTAATGTCAGTGGTAGGAATCACTTCTGCGTGAAGTTTGGTCGGACCGGTCACAATTATTCTGTGGGGATCGGCAATAGTAATATTTGCTCCCATCCTAATTAAATGATCAACGAAAAATATACGCCATTCAAACATCCAATCATGGCACAGAACTGTTCCTTTTGTTTGTGTTGCTAATACTATAAAATGGCTCATTAAATCTGTAGGAAAACCAGGCCATGGGCGGGTTTGAAACGTTTTGCGAGTTGCAACAAGTTCACTGGGAAGTATTTCAAGCGAGTTATCCTTAATTTTCCACTCCACCCCCATATGGGAAAGGTAAGCAAGTGTCATTTTAAGATCCTCCTCGTGTGCTCCAACAATCTGCACGTGTCCGCCAGTAATTGCTGTCGCAATTGCAAATGTGCCTGCCTCAATGTGATCATCACGCACACGGTGAGTGACACTTGAAAGATTTTTCTTTCCTTGAATACTAAGCGTGTTTGTCCCGCTACCGGCAATTGTCGCACCAGCTTTTGTGAGAAATAAAGCTAAATCTTGAACGTGGGGCTCAGCAGCTGCATCCTCTATAACCGTTTTACCAGGCAATGTCGCTGCAATCATAAGCCCCAATTCCGTTGTGGTAACGGAGGCTTCATCCAAAAAAAGCGACGCCTGTTTGGCCCTGCCTTTCAAATCATAGTTTCCGTTTATCTCTTTCACTGATACACCAAATGCAGAGAGTAATTCAAAATGAGTATCAAGAAGCCGTTCACCAATTGAATCGCCACCAGGAGTAGCAATACGCACTTTTCCAAAGCGAGCAAGGAGTGGCGCAATAAGGAGCACTGACCCTCTAAATTTACATACAAGTTCTGGGTTAGGCTCCCAGGAAGAAAGACCAGCTGGATCAATCACAAGTTTACTTGTTCCAACCCCTCTCACTTCCCCACCCAAACCCTTGATTATTTCTGCCATCAACACAACATCTCTAAGATGAGGAACATTGGTTAAGGTAACCGGCCCGTTAACAACCAAAGAGGCAGCCATAAGAGGCAAGACTGAATTCTTGTTTCCTGCAACCTGAATTTTCCCTTTGAGGGGTTTTCCACCGGTAATTCTCAGCTGAGCCATAGTTCGACACGCTCACTACAAGTGTACATTTTTATTGTACACGAAATGCCTACCAAGAAGCAAAAATTGGAAACTTTTTTTACTGACCTGCGAGGGCTCT
Organism: uncultured Gammaproteobacteria bacterium; assembly: GCA_964442455.1. GTDB lineage: Bacteria > Patescibacteriota > Microgenomatia > UBA8517 > JACQJR01 > CAYTZB01. The sequence continues at coordinate 104,343 of CAYTZB010000001.1, read as the reverse complement.
TAAAATTGCTTCGCGGATATTGTGTCCACTAAACCACCCGTTTAAATGAACCAGGGTTTGCCTGCTTTTTTGTGGGTTTTGAAGATAATACTTATGGATGCGACCGCCTTTTTGGGTGAATAAAGCAATTAGCTCATTTATTGAAACTTTGTCCATTGCAAGAGCCATTATGGTATTATACCACACTATTAAAGGAGGATTTCGACCAGGTGTTCAAAGCCGAGTTTCCGGGAAGCTTTAAGCAGCACTACGCTGTTTTTTGACAAAAGAGATTTGAGTGTTTTGAGCACACTACGACCATTGGAAAACAACACAATATTTTCTTTTTTTATCCCTCCTTCCAGCGCACCCTCGGCCAAAAAATTTGCATATTCTCCCACGCAGAAGAGCATATCGACGCCCTTTTGTGCTGCCCACCTTCCTACCTCTTTATGTCCTTTTTCTGTGTAGGCGCCTAACTCCAACATATCCCCCAAAACTGCAATTTTCTTTTTATCTTTTCCTACTTGCACCAGTGTTTCAAGCGCTGCCTTTGCCCCCAGCGGATTGCTGTTATAGGTATCGTCCAAAAGAAGTGCACCGCTTTTAGTTTTTACTGGCACCATGCGATGTGGTTGTGGTGTAAACGTTTCAAGCCCCCGCTTAATAGCGGTAATGGGTACCTGTTGGGTATGCCCTACTGCGGCTGCAGCAAGTGCACTATAGACAAAATGCTCGCCGAGGACGGGCATCTGAACTTTCTCTGAATCATCCCCTATATGCAATGTAAACTCTGTGTGCAGCTCTTTAGTAATCCGCACGTCTTCCGCACGTATCTCTTCTTTGGCTCCCCGGCCATACATCATTATGACTCGCGCGCGGGTTTCGCTTTTTAACACAGCGACCCTTCTATCATCACCACAGAGTACCGCCCACCCGTTTTTTGGCAAAGAGAGAATGAGTTTGCTCTTTTCTGCTGCTACACCTTCAATCCCTCCTAAAAACTCTGTATGCGTCCAATAAATGTTAGTGAGCACTCCAACCGAAGGTTGGACTATCCAAAGGTAGAAATCTAAATCTCCCGGATACTCAACACCCATTTCAAGGACAAGCATTTGAGTACGTAGCGTCGCGGTAAGAATTGTAGTAGGAATGTTATACACCGGATCAATGTTTCCCAAAGATGAGACAGTTCTGTATTTTTGAGAAAGAACCGAAGCAATCATCTCTTTTGTGGTTGTTTTACCCACGCTTCCCGTAATCCCTATGACTTGTGTTCTCCCTACCGTTTGCAAAAACTTCACATGATATTTCGCAATCCTTCTTTTAATGGGATGAACGAGGAGTTGTACTAAATAATGGCGGGCAATACTCACAACAGTCTTAGGGCGAGGAAGCGAAAAAAAGTAGTGGGAGGGTAACTGTGGCGTAACCCACCACTGTAACAGTCTTGGAAGAGGTTGGTTATGTGTGGTCATGGAACGTTTTACTCCACAAAGTGATTTCGCGCGCGATTGCCGCAGGCCGCCGATACGGAAGTGAATGACCAATAGAAGGGAAAATTTTAAGAAGTGCGCGGGGTAATAAGTTTTTCGCACTATACGCCCCTCTGACCGGGGTTATCTTGTCCTGTTTACCCCACAGAATAAGAGAGGGGACGGTAATTTTTGGTAAAAGCGGCTTCATATCTTCCCAGCGGGTGCGGCGCATTACCCTGCGAATAAGATGTCGTACATCCATAGGTCGGTAAATGCCGGCAGGAGCGCACAAAACCACTCCTAGAATATCTTTTCGGCGAGTAGCAGCCAACTGTATGGCAATTCTACCTCCGAAAGAATGACCAAACACAATAAAGGGAGCAGTATCAAACACTCTTTTTGCAAATACTCGCACAAATTTTACATAATCAGAAGGATTCCATACAGAGGTTAGGGTAGGGGTCTTCCCAAATCCAGGCAAATCAAGCCCCACCACATGCCATCCTGACCGCGCTAACCGCTTTCCTAAGGGCCGCAACATTTCCTTCGTTACACCCCATCCGTGAAGAAGTAGCATGTGTTTGAGTTCGTTCTTATTTCTTCCTTTTGGGTTAAGTTCAAAATACGCCGCCTCCACGATGTGTTAATTGTAGCATGAAGCGAATTAAAACATATTCTCTTTAAATCCAACCAACTGTACTTCTGGCTCAAGTTCGATACCAAACCGTTCTTTAACCTTTTGCCTATATTCTTTTGCTAAATATAAAAAGTCTTCTGCTCTTCCCCCACCTTGGTTCACAAATAAATTTCCATGCCACGGTGCAATCTCTACACCATTTTTTCTTGCTCCCTTTGCCCCAACTTCTTCAAGCAACCAACCTGCGGGAATTTTCCCAAACATAATTTTATCTTTTGGAATGCGGGAAAGAATGCCTTTATCAAGTTTATCTACTTCTACATTCTTAAAAAAGCTTCCCGGACAGGCAATACCCGGAGGATATTTTTGCATTCGCATCTTCACAATTTCTTGAGAAGTTTTGAGAAGCTCCTTACTGTCACCAGGTGTAATTGAAAATCCCATCCGTAGTATCAAATCTTTTGTTTCTTTAAACTTGCTCTTTCTATAACCAAATCCACATTCTTCACTTTTTAGTTTTTTCGTTGTTCCATCTTTTGGTTCTCCTACTTCAATCCACAAAACATTGTCAGAAATAGCCTGTCCATATGCTCCTGCATTCCCATACACCGCCCCCCCCACGCTTCCCGGAATACCCGCCAGTTTTTCAAAACCAGAAATTCCACTTTTATTTGCATACCATACAAGGGCTTGCAAATCTGTACCAGCACCAACCTCCAAAACATCGTCTTTCTTTTCAATTGATTGAATAAGATTTTGAATAACTAATCCATCAAATCCATCGCCTGATACGAGTAGATTACTTCCGCCACCTATAATCAAGTAATGCAAGCTCTTCCCTTTTGCCATTTCAATTAAATGAAATAGTTCCTCTTCTGTAGTTGCAGGTGCAAAATACTTTATGGGCCCACCAATTCTGAGAGTCGTAAGGGAAGAGAATAAAATGTTTTCTGTGATGCGGATATTCATATATGAATATATCGATATTATGAATTAATTATCCTGTGCAATAAAAAAATATCGCCTGCCCCTAAAGTCAAAACTATATCACCGCTTTTACTATTTTTTTTAATCCACTCAATAGTTCGTTCATGATTACCCGTATAGGCAACATTTTTGTGGTATCGAGAAATTTCTTTTGCAAGTAGCTCTCCCGACATACCTAAAGTATCATTCTCCCGAGCGGAAGCATAAATATCCATAACTCCAACTATGTCCGAATCACTAAAACTCTTCGCGAATTCGCTAAGTAACGCTTTTGTTCGAGAATAGGTATGAGGTTGAAAAACTGCAACTATGCGTTGGTTATTAAACCATTCACGAGCGGCTCCTAGTGTAGCCCTTATTTCATTTGGGGTATGAGCGTAATCATCATAAAACAATACTCCATTTATTTCACCCATTTTTTCAAACCGACGTCTAACACCTTTAAAATTTTGGAGTCCTCTTTTAATTATTTCTTCTGGGATTTTATGACATCCTCCCCGCTCTAACGAGCTGGGTTTCCCTCTAAAGGAGGATGACATATCAGCGTTCAATTCATCTCCGCAATAAATTGCGGAGTATTCTTGAATGCTGTTATAAAATTTTGCAACTGCAGAAGCTGCAGTCGCATTTGCCTGATTAAACTTACCAGGAATAGAAAGTTCTAAATTTTCAATATCGTACATTATAACTCTTACTTTGAGATTTTTAGTTATCGTGCGGACATTCTCACTGTTTCCATTTGCAACAAGCAAACCATCGCTGGGTAATTTTTCAAAAAATTCTCGAAACGCTCTTTTCGTATCCTCTAAAGTTTTATAAATGTCAGGATGGTCATGCTCAATATTAGTAACAACAATGACTCGCGGAGAAAGTAGACTAAACCGCGGCCGGTTATCAACCCCCGGAGAAATTGCATATTCGTCCGCCTCAACAATAAACACGTTCCCCTTCTTATCGTATCTTCCCGGAGCACCAAGTGATGGAATGTCCCCCACGCCTATAGCAAACGACGGATGAAGTCCTGCTTCATCAAAAATCGTTGCAATCATTGCGCAGGTCGTTGATTTACCACCTACTCCGCATACCGCGATAACTTCTTTCCCCTTCGTAAATTCATACAGCGCCTGGGCGTGTGTTAACACTCGGATACCCATTTTTTGTGCTGCCACTACCTCAGGATTGCGTAATCCACCATGAGCACCGGTGGTAATAACTAAATCAGGCCTCGGGTCTAAATTCTTTTCACCAAATCCCACATTCCATCTTATCCCACGCTTTTCTAGTGTCTCATCCGTCACAAATACCTCGGCAACATCAGAACCGGTTACCTTTATCCCCAAATCCTGTGCACATAAGACAAGCGCTGTCATACCGACACCCTTAATGCCGGTGAAATGGATATGTTTCAAAGTTTTTATATCCATAAAAACTTAAATTTCTAATTACTAATTTCTAATTAACCTAAAGAAATCCCAAATATGAAATTCTTAAAATTGTCATTAGACATTCTTTAGAAATTAGAATAATTAGGTCAATTAGGTTAATTGTCCTCTTTTTACTCTTTTAATTTTCCCTTTGAGCGCTACCCTAGCTGCTTCCTGGTCTGACCATGGGTATTCGGTGTGATCAAATGCCATTGATTTCTCATGGCCTTTTCCGCAAATCACCAAAATATCCCCACCTTTCGCCAACTTTTGAGCGGCAAATGCAATCGCTTCACCCCGCTCAGGAACTCGAATACACCAGCTTCCTTCTTTTCTCCAATCCACAACACCATCCCACACTTTAGCATTTTGCCTTATCCCCCGTGTAATATCATCAATAATCCTGTTAAGATTCTCGGTACGCGGATCCTCGGCAGTCAACACGGTAAAATCAGCCAAACGGGCGGCAATTTCACCCATCAAAGCCCTCTTGCTAACATCCCGTTCTCCTGCTGCTCCAAATACAACGATGAGTTTACTATCTCGAGTTTTTAATTTCTTAAGAAGTGTCAATACGCTCTCAAGAGCCGCTGGTGTATGTGCAAAATCAATAAAGGTGGCAAACGTTTGTCCTTCATCAACTCTTTCCATCCTTCCTGGAATTCCTCCAAACCTTTCGACCCCTTCCTTAATCGCTTCCCATGAAATTCCAATTCCGCGCGCGACTCCAACAGCAGCGAGTATATTTGAAACATTATATTCACCAATAAGTTTTGTTGTAAGCGTAATACTTGATCTTCCTTCTCTCACACGAAATTCCATACCCTTCCAATTAAATGAAACTTTATCTGCCCATAACGTAGCATTTTGTTTTACGCTGTAAGCAATGACACGAGTACCAGGATTTGTTTTTGATTTTATGTAGGAAAATGAGTCATCGTCTCTATTTAAAACAGCAGTTTTAACACCGCGAAACAACTTTACTTTAGCGTCTCTATATCTTTCAAACGTCTGATGGTAATCTAAATGTTCATGAGTAATATTTGTCAAAACTCCCACTTTAAAATTACATCCAAGAAGTCTGTGTTGGTCAAGTCCATGAGATGTTGCTTCTATAACAACATGGGTTATTCCTTTCTCTTTAATCTTTACGAGAAGTGGTTGAAGTAATTTTGGATCAGGAGTCGTTACATGGAAGCCTGTATCGACCTCCTCATCACCAATAAATGCACCGACGCTTGAGATAAGCGCAGTTTTAATTCCTGCTTCTTGAAGAATTGATGAGATAATGTGCGACGTTGTTGTCTTTCCGTCTGTTCCTGTCACACCAATAACCGTTAAATCTCGCGCAGGATATCCATTTTTAATAACTGCGAAGACTGCTTCTACGAAGTGTTGGAAGTTTCTGATCGGCCCATACCAACGACTCTTCCCAAATACCGTCTTCACCACATCCATTATGTAAATTATACCACGATTTAGGTTCAAAAATGAGAAACGCGTCGGAAAAAGTTCCTTATCTCTTCTAAACCTATTGCATACTTACCTAATTCTTCTTTCTGCATAAAGTCAAATCTGAATGTTGCTCGAGAGTCAACTTGTAGCACTGACTTTGTTTTTTCGTCTTCTATAATAAAACTTACGTTGGTATATGGGGAGGAAAAAGGATATCTTCGAACTTCAACTTGTTGCACACCCTCAAGTCGGGCTGTATGGTTTGTCTCACCGTACCGATCAGGCTCAACGTTGGGTGGTAAATTTGAGCTGAAAAGCAAACTAGAAACCACACCTACTTGTCTTATCTCTGGTGCAACGAATAGCTGTACAAGTCTTAATTTTGACCTTTCTATAATATCAATCACCCACACAGGAATTCTCTTAATTTCTTTATTTGTTTCAAGCTCATAACGAATTTCATAATAAGTTAATTTCGCTGTTGTTCCAAAAAGTTGGGCAATTCTGTGAGGATCTAATTCTTCAAACGCTTCATGCTCACCTGGTTCTCCTAATCCGTCGGTGCGACTTAATTCAGTCATAATAGCTTATAAATTCAGCTTAACTATATCAGAGAGGATTCAATTGTCAATAAAAAAGGTATCGCTCTAATAATACATATCATTAGAGTCGTTGTACAACTACCATACACCGAGTGTGGTAATAGTACCATACCTGCGTACACCTCGAAGGTGTGTCTGCACCATTAATTAGCCTCAAAATACCGATTACAGTTAAACACTAAACCTGTTACGGCGGGACAAGGAAGTATTATTAAAATGTCGGCGATAATCTACTTCCCGATTTTCACTTTCAACTTCACCAAGCCACCGTCCCCGAATCATGCTACTTCTCCTCCAAAATTGATCCATCCTAGCCTGAGCAACTTCATCGTATCCTATTTTTTTAATAATATCGATTAAGAGATCAAGAACATCGCTTGTGAATTTTTTTCTCCATTCAATATCACCTCTTGGTTGATAATCAACAGAGTATTTTTCTAATTGTTGCCATTGTAATCCTTGAGTAGGATCAAAACCGGTAACTTCTTGATCCAATATATCAGAATAAAAATTTCTATTTTCTCCTTGAATAAGCAAATTATAAGGATAGTCTCTCCTTCGACTCCTATCTGGAGGAAATTCTCTAAATGCTAAAACAGCAGACTTACCTTCAAAGGGTAATTGTGGTGGAGCTGGAGCTAAAATGGAGAGTTTAAATGAAACACTAGGAAGTTTATCCGGATTTACTGAAAGTATAACCATAAAACCATCATAATCATGGACATGCCAATATGGTTTTAATAAATCATCAAATAGTTGTTTTTCCTGAGTGTCTGCAGTAACTCCTTCTGAAGAGGAGAAAACGAAATAAGAAATAGCAGAGGTGCTTGGATCAGCTTTGCGTCCAGGAGCAGTCAATCTCCATAATTCTAATGCTTTATCACGAAGAAGTTCCGGAGAAGTTGATTCTTTTGGTCTTGCTCTTTCTTGTAACCCCTTACCTAAACGCTCTAAAGTCACCCCCAATCGTTCAGCAATTGAAGCTGCCATAAATTTAGCTTAACTATAGCAAATGTAATCCGTTTGTCAACCAACATACTGATCCAGTGATTTAAATCATTAGATTACTAAACAACTGCCATATTCTGTAGTGTGGTAATAGTACCATACCTGCGTACACCTCGAAGGTGCCTACACATCTAAGTTTCAAAAATTCAAGGCTAAGAATTGTTTAACAATTCATACGATTTAACAAAGAATTATACCACAATTAAGTTCAAAAGAAGTTATTGCGAGGTTCTTGGAAGCTTTTCTAAACGAAGTCTTATTTGTCTCAAAACTGAACTCATGTCGGGAATTGTGAATGACCTTCCGTTTCCATCGATTTGCCCGCTCAAAGGCACGAGACTTAACCTCCTCTCAATACTATTTTGAATAAGTCTAAAGTTACCTACTTCTGGCCGTAATATGTAAAGAGATGATGATACGGAACTCTCTGGTTCACGGATTACTAAAAGTGCACCACTTTTGCCTTCCTCGAAAGTAATACAATTATTCTCCGCAAATACTGGTCTTCCGTCTTGAAGCACAATTTTTCCATTATGAATTAAGTCTTGGGGTCTCCCAGCAGCATCAAACGTCCAGCGGGGCAGTTCTGCTGACATAAATTAATTACTATGAAGTCGTTTCAAAACGGCTTCACAAAACCTACCTTAAGCAAACCAGTAAAGCTGATGCGCAAGTTTTGAAACAGGTTTTATGTCCTACGTAAAGGGTATTACATATTTTCGGCTGTTGTCAAGATATTTATTGAGATGGACCAATGCCGAAATATGGAAAGAGGTCACGGGCAATAGAAAACCAAAGAGGCGCGGCTGTTTCGGAACCAAAAGGAGACGATGTTGGCTCTCTAAGCGAGACGAGCATGACAAATTCTGGCGAGTCCGCAGGCGCAAAACCAATAAATGATGCAATTGTTTTTTCAGGATCGTAGTGTCCGGCAATAGGAATTTGTGCGGTTCCGGTTTTTCCCGCAATCAAAAATCCCTTTGGTGCTGCCCATTTTGCCTCACCTGCGCGTACAGCTTCAATCATCATCTCTGTAATTTTCACCGCTGCATCCTCGCTAATTACTCTTCCTTCGTCTTTTACCTCAGTCTCCTCTTCCCATGTACCTTCTCTCATCTTATCTACAACCCGGGGTACCGGAAGAACACCATGATTGGCAATCGCCGCAACCGCTCGGAGTAACTGAGCGGGGGTCACCGCAACCCCCTGCCCGAATGACGCGGTTGCCACATCAATATCACCCCACCTACCCTTTGGCCTAAGCTCTGACGTTGATTCTTCTTGAAGATCGATACCGGTTAATCGCCCAATCCCAAACCTATTCAAATAATCCCACATTTTATCTCCCCCCAATTTCCCACCTACAAAAACCATCCCAATGTTATCTGAATGTTTGATTATATCTGTCATACTTGTCTCGGGGTAATACTTGTCATCCCACGTATGAATTTGATATTTTCCAATCGTCACTGGCCCGCTGCATGCGTCACATCGCATATCCGGCTTGACCGCTCCGCTATCCAGTGCCGCTGCCATCACAAGAATCTTAAATACAGACCCCGGCTCAAATGAGTCGGCAACCGCCGGATTTTTAAACAGAGATGAGTCGGCTTCGCTGTACCGCGTGTGGTCATATGAGGGAAAAGTTGCACTTGCAAGTATCTCTCCTGTCGGCTTCATCACTACCACACTGCCTCCCTTTGCCCCATATTTTTCAATACCAGAAGCTAAATGCCTCTCTATAATATACTGTACCGTTCGGTCAATAAACGTCACGATATCAAGTCCCTGTGTTGGGGCAATCTCATTAAACAACCCAAAAGGGATAGGATTTCCCCGCACATCACGCTCCGCTCTCTGTATCCCTTTCACACCTTTAAGCGTTATATCATAAAACCCTTCTAGTCCAAAATATCCCCGCTCTCCGCTCTCATCTTTTCCCACAAATCCCAATAAGTGCGCGGCCGCGCTTCCCTCGGGATAAAACCGTTTTTCCCCCAGTGTCCATCCCACTCCGGGAAGTGACAAATTCTCAACTACGCGTTTTCCCTCATTTGACAACTTATCGGCAAGAAGCACCCACCGTATATCACGCTTGGCAAGTGCTTTCTCCAGTTGCTCCTCTTTTCTCTCAATAAAAGAAAGCTCAGCTTCTCCCGAAGCATCTTCCGGGAGTAGTTCTCGGGAAAAAATAGGCGCCAAAAGACGGGCAATATCAACGGGCGTTTTGGTGAGTTTTGTCGGATCTGCCCACACTTGCCATGTAATTTGAGAGGTCGCGAGTACCCCCCCATCGTTGGCAAGTATTGAACCTCGCTGTGTTGCAATTTCTTCAGCGCGAAGGTATTGAGAACGTGCATATTGAGCAAGTTGTGCTCCCTTCACAACTTGCCAAAAGAAAAGTCGTCCTATCAGTAAAAGTGTGCCTGCGCCAAGCAGTATTCCCACAAAACGAGCTCTATTATCCATATTAACGGCTCTGCGTGGTAAGTATCTGTGCGTGAGGTGTCTCTGGGGGCAGATACGCGGTGGCTGAAGATATAAATCCAAGCTCAGTTGCTCGCTTCGCAATCTCTTGGAGTGACCCAGATGCCGCCACCCTCTCTTCCAGTAATTGATTTTCAAATGACAACTGTGAGACCTTTGTTTCAAGCTCGCCTAATGTCACACCTGCACTTGAAAAGATCACGCTGACCAGAATTTGTACGACTAAAAGAACAACAACAAGCAAGGCTGAATATTGAGTAATGGTAGGCAATTTCATCATATTCTTAATTTTTCTCCTGTGCGCAGTTTTGCGCTCCGGGCTCTTGGATTCTTTTGTATTTCCGCGTCTTGCGGCGTTAGCGGCTTTTTGGTCAAAATGTGTAACATGCCACTTTTTTGTTTTTCTCTTAAGAAATTTTTAACAATTCTATCCTCTCCGGAATGAAAACTGATAACAACAAGTTTTCCCCCAAAACCCAGTACATTGAGAGCTCCCTCAAGTCCTTTTTCTAAATTTTCAAGCTCCGAATTAACTGCCATCCGGAGTGCCAGAAAAATTGTCGTTGCCGGGCTAATCTTTCTTGCTCTCCCTCTGTAAGCAAGCTTGTTCCTGGCGGAATAAACTTGACTCACTAAATTAACTAATTCGCTCGTCCGCTCAACTCTCTTATTTCTACGGGAGCGAACAACAGCACGAGCAACTGCCCGAGCAACGTTTTTTTGAGTCGTTTGAATAAATAATTCATACAACTGGTCCTCTCGCAAACCGTTTAGCAGATCAGCGGCTGTTACACCTTGCTCTTTTTTATTCATCCGCATGTCAAGCGGTGCATCAGTTTGAAAAGAAAAGCCACGCCGCTCGTCTTTCAATTGCATACTCGAAATACCGAGATCAAAGAGCACTCCGTCTACCGGGACAAACCCATGAACTTTGGCAACATCGGCAATCTTGCCGAAATTTGCATGTACTAAAACGACATCAGGGCAGACGTCCTTAAGATGTCGTTTCGCTATAGCCAATGACTCCTTGTCCCAATCCATTCCCAAAACTTTACCACCTCTACGACAAATCTCTCCTGCATGTCCTCCAGCACCGACTGTCGCATCAATGTAGCGACCACCATTTTTAACGTTCAAAAACTCTAGAACTTCATTAAGTAAAACCGGTTCATGTTCGCGCATTTCCCTTTCTCTCCCTATACAACTTTTCTATCTTCTCACCTGATTCTTTCAACAACACTTTCTCCCGTTCTTCCCATGCACTCTTGCTCCATAGTTCTACCCTATCTCCTAATGCTGCACATACAACCTCTTGGGCGAGTTGTGCATACCCTCGTAATGACTCAGGCACTACAAACCTGCCTTGTTTGTCCAAGTCAATTTCAAAAGAGCCAGCAAGCAAAAACCTGTCAGTATCCCGAGCAGAGAGGGTGGCAAGTTCACCCCCGGTAAGACGAGCGACCAAACTTTGCCATACTTTCCTATCCACCAAAAGGATACAGCCCTCATACCAGCGGGCAGCGACAAGCTTTTCCCCAAGCTCTCCCCTGAACCGCTTGGGAACTGCCAGCCGTCCTTTCTCATCCAGTTTGGTAAGGTAATATCCAATGAGCACTTCATACGGGCAGATTTCCTTTAGGACGTTTGACGTCCTCCACTTTTCCCCACTTTTCTCCATTTTGAAGGGTTTTCACGCACTTGTCAAGAGGGGAAATTCCACTATCGGGGTGTTGACTTTTAGTACAAAATGTGGTATAAATATAAAAAGGTACTTTGGGTTTGTAAAAGTCTGGCATCAGCCAGGTTTTTTTTGTGAGTATCTCACACTTTCATGAATAGAGAACGGCTTGGGCAAATTGACACAAGATGGCGTGTTCTCTTTGCAGGACTAACGTTCCTTGCGGGGACTATTGGAATAAGAGCCGTATTTGAAAAATTTTCAGCACAACACGAGTTTCAAGACACTCGCACACTGTATACCCTTGCAGAAAAACTTCCTCAATTTTTCTCTCCTGCTCCCGCTGAATGGCGGATAGATAGTGCAGTGCGAGAAATTAATACCCAATTGGGTATCGCAATCCTTACACTCATGGAGTCGCCGCACCCAAAACTACAAGAAGCAGGAAATACTATACCCACCCTTGGCTGGAAACTCAATCTTTATTTTACGGAAAACGCATTTAACGGCCAGACATTTGACCCCCCACTTCCTCGCCCACTGTGGGGTGGCGTGCAGTTCCCGACAGAGGAGTCATGGGAATATTCCTTAACTACCAATGAAAATCTGATAAGTTCGAGATCACCAGAAGCTCTGGGACTACATCTTTTTGCTTCGTATCGGCAATGGCAACTTTTGGAACGCGAAGCGGAAAACGCTCGCGCTCAGGGAATTTCATTTGGAGACTATCTCTCTATGGATGGAAAAGATATATTTGCCCTCACTGAGGCACAAGCATGGAGGGAAACAATAGAAAAAGTAATTATCTACGATAATAAGACAGGTCTCTTAACTAAGGGTCTTAAACTTGATAAATTTATACAGGAATTACTTACTCTCTATAGTTACTGCGGAAAACAAGAAGACCCACAAGGTTGTTGGGTAAAAGGATTTGAAGCCGTCGCAAGACCACCAGCACCAAGACCTATTGTGTAGCAATAAACACTCCTAACGTCTTTGTCTTCCCAGAACTGAGTTCTTGCCATGCCTTTCCATCCCACAGATAAATTTTTACTCCCGTAAGTGTAACTGTGCCGCTTTGCAACGTGCCTCCGCTGGCAAAGACTCCATAAGGACCGCTGGTCAACTCTCCAGGAGCGCCACTTGGAGCGCTACCTGTTTGAGTAACGACATAATATCCCGTAGGTGTTTTATCTAGTGTAAGCGTAAACTTTCCGTCGGTTGCTGAAAGCTTCTTTTCTTTCGTTGAAAGGGAAACTCCACTACTAAACTTATTAAGCAGTTTTCCACTTTTATTGCGAAGACGAATGGTGAGCGTGATGTCTTTTACTCCCTTATCATATCGACACACACCAGATGAGCAGGTTCCTAACGTCAATTGACGAGAAATACTCGCTTGTCCGGTTACATCAACCGTTCCTGGCACCCCTTGGAGGACATTTGCTTGAGTATTATAGACAAGCTCATATTCAAGGCTCGCAGCAGTTTGGTCAATCTTTGAAACATTGAGTGTTAGCTCACGACCAGCACTATCAGGAGTTAGTATTATAAAGGGGGCGGGAACAGAAGGAACAATTTCTTCCTCATTCTCAACTGGAGTTTCTTTGGAGCGAAGGTTAAATACTGCAAACCCTACCAACGAAATAACAAGCAACCCTCCAACCAATAAAAAAATGGGCAGATACGATTTCATGAGGTATGTATCATTTACTATTTACTATTTATAATCTCTTGTCAATAACTGATTTCAACTGCTCCAACTTTACCCTTTCCTGCTTAGTTGTATCCCTGTCGCGCACCGTTACGGTATCATCTTCCAAAGTTTGATAATCAATTGTTACGCACCACGGTGTTCCAATCTCGTCTTGGGCGTAATATCTCTTTCCAATGTTCCCGCGATCATCCCAAATAATTGGTAATGAGTTATGAGTTCTAAGTTGTGAGTAGACAGAATGCGCTTTATTTACTAAATCAGGTTTATTGGCAACTAACGGAAATACTGCAACTTTATGTGGTGCGAGTTTTGGGGTAAGTTGTAATACCACGCGGTCCTTCTCCTCGGTATACGCCTCAGACAACAGTGCAAGCATCATGCGTTCAACACCCAACGATGGCTCAATAACAAAGGGGTAGAATTTACTTCCTTCTTCATCTGTAAATGACAAATCACGACCCGAGTGTAACTCGTGATTTTTTAAATCAAAATCCGCCCTGTTTGCAATCCCCTCAAGTTCTGCCCATCCAAAGGGAAATTCATATTCAATATCGACTGTACGTTTTGAATAATGAGATAAACTCTGTTTAGGATGTTCATAAAGCCTTAGATGTTTTTCGGATAGACCCATACTTTTGTGCCATGCCATTCTATTCTCAATCCATTTGTCATGCCAGTCGCTGTCTTCTCCTGGTCTTACAAAATACTCAAGCTCCATCATTTCAAATTCTCTATCTCTAAAAATAAAATCACCGTGGGTAATCTCGTTTCTGAACCCTTTTCCCACTTGAGCAATACCAAATGGAATTTTGGGATGCATGCTGTCTACCACATTCGCAAAATTGATAAAGATTCCTTGGGCTGTCTCAGGACGAAGATAGGTCAACGTCGACGAATCCTCAACCGGTCCAACATGCGTTTGAAGCATGAGGTTAAACTGCTTTACTTCTGTTAATTTTCCACCACACTCTGGACATGCCGAAGGCACCCCTTCGGGGTTTGTTTTAATCTTGTCAGCTCTAAACCTTTGATGGCATGATTTACACTCGACAAGAGGGTCAGTAAATGAAAGTGTATGCCCCGAGGCTTCCCATACCTTAGGATTATGAATAATTGAAGAATCAAGTCCATAGACATCTTCTCGCTGTTTTACAATTGCCTTCCACCATGCTTTTTTAATATTGTTTTTGAGGACTACACCTAACGGCCCAAAGTCCCAAAATCCTCCCACTCCTCCATAAATTTCACTCCCCGGATATACAAATCCTCGCCGCTTACAAAGAGCCACAATTTTTTCCATGGTAACCATACCTGAGTTTATGATATCAGAAAAGAAATTAAAAAAATAGAAGGATGACAAATTCTGTTCTCATATAGAAGTTAGACAAACTTAGGAAAGGGAGCGTAAAAATCTCTTTGTGCGGAGTTTACTCTGAGTTAGCTCTTCGATATAGTCATCAAGCTCTTTCTCCTCCTTACTTCTTCCTAAAAACCCAAGCTCGACTAAAATCTGGCGCTTAAATTCCGAAATAAAATGATGCAATTGCCAATAATTTATTATGTGCAATCGTGAGAAAGCGTTAAAGAGGATACCATAAACAACTTTATTTTCTTGATCTTCTCTGGTCAATTTACTAACCACCTCTGCAAGATGGTAGGCAACACCCACACGCACCAAACTCTCCCTCCACGAATTAAAATTCTCTTTTAATTCTACTTCGGTCACAATATCAAACGTTTTTCCTTTTACCAGAAAAAGTCGCACGCAGGCAAAGAGCTCTAAAGACCCTCGTTTTCTACTCGTCGGTCGCCTTACTCCTTTTGCAATGATCCGTAACTTTCCATTATGCTTCGAAAAGACCGTAAGAAGCCTGTCCGCCTCCCCTATATTACGACGGGCCAAGATAATCGCCTCAGCCTTGTATGTTTTCTCTCTCATCGTTATGGACAATTAAAACCCAAGGAAGATGAAAACTATTCGCCTCAATGAAAACGAAGTTGCCGGTCATTCTTCAGTTCAAACTCCTCGCTGTCCTTTCCGACAGTAATGGTATAGCGTGATACAGGTTTACCCGGTTGTTGTTGAACAAGATATGTATAAGGCTCTCCCACCTTGGGCACTTCGTACTCAAGCATCACTTTTACTACTCCTTCGGGTCGAAGTTCAAAGAATCCATTAAATACGGTTTTACCAAATTCCTCTGAAGTCTCTATATCTCCAGCACCAGAGGAAGAAATGAGTTTTGCTCCAGGTGTGACATACACACGCATAAAGTTAGGAAGCACCGAATTGAGCCATCCGTCATGTTTTTGTGGATTTTTATAGGTAATTTCAAGCTCATGTACGACTTTATCACCCTTTTTCGTAACTTTATCTACCACCTCTTGCTGAACATACAAGTTGGCTTTGCGACCACCAATATTTGCATCAACAATTTGAAGATAATCTCCCTTCGTATCTTTCACTCTTCCTCCCACGTTAAATGTCTCTATTGCTTTCTGCGTATCCTCATCAAACATGTAGAACAGTACGTGCTTGTCCATTAAATTCGAAAGAACTGCTTGGGCAAGGACAGGAACTTTTTCTTTTGGTTGCGCGAGGGAATTGGCGATAACGGAATTAACCAGTGGTCCAAGTATCGCTTTTCTGTTATCAACAATTTCTCCATACACAATTTTACCGGTGTTTGGATCCCACACAATCGGTTTCTCAACATCAGCATATGACTCAAGCTCATAAATCACCAGAGGGCAATCACAGCGAGGGTCTTTTTCTGCTGAGAAATTCCCTTGTTCTGGCACACCAATTCGGCCCGTCACCTCAAGGAGTGACACGAGTATATTAGTATCAACCGCAATAACTCCATCTACTTCCTTGAGCCCAGCTGTCTTTGCTTCCTCAATAAATAAGCTTATTGCCGTCTTAAAATCAGGCGACCAGTTCATATCCCGCAGCCGCCAATTAGGATTGGCACCGTAGGGCTGCTTAATATGGGTAAGGAAGGGTTTGGGTGCGGTGATATGGGCACGGTATCGCTTGTCGAGGTTGTAAATATCATCTGAGTTTACCGGCTGAATTTTGCCGCTTTTGACTTTCATTAAGGAGTATGCAGTCATAAAACCGCCTGTCGGACGCAATTCTTTGTCATTTTGAAATATCACTAAGTAGGTGCGCTCCGCCTCCATACCGAGAAGGTAAGGAAGACGTTCCAAGAGTGGCTTACCATCCACCAAAAGCGAGCTCGCTTGACTAATAAACGTTTGTAAGGTGAGCACTGTTGAACGTATCTGTTTCCCACGGAATGTAGCGGGGTAGCGGGAAGCATCAATAGTATTAATGGCATCTCGCGCAGTAATAAGTTTTCCTTTTACCTCGTCAATTTTTGGCAAAACTGAGGGCAAAGAAGCAACAATAAAGTCAATACGTTCCTCCGCTGTTTTTGCACCGTCCGCTTCACCAGATGGCGGAGCAGCTCCTCCAAATCCTAAAATATCAGCAAATGGCTCAACTGCGGGAATAAGAATCTGTGCAGCCTCAATGCCCTCTCTTGCTGCGACAGTAGCTTGTTTTGCATCACGCCAATAGAGACCAACCCAAGGGAGAACTCTCACCCACACCAGTGGCGTTAAACTTCTCTCAAACCCAGTAAGATCACTGTCAAGCTGTGTTAAACCCTGCTTCACTAACCCTAAATCTTGTGCACGGAAACCATCCTGAACTTGTTTGACTGTTCGCGAGAGTTTACCCACCGCGCGTACCACACCAAACAATGGGAGCATAGCAAAGAAGAGCAGGATAAGAACTATTGCACTTGTTATTATCCATACCTTTTTGTTTTGGCCAACCCCTAGAGTTCCGGCAAGAGCGCTGATGGACAGTTTCTTTCCAATGGTTGGAAGTTGTTGCAAAACGGGTTTGGAACTTTCTCCCGTAGAATTCTGTGGTTGGTTGACCTCTTCCTTTGCTAACAAATTTTCACCGATTATTTCTTCTTGTTTTTTCATACTTCATTATACCGCTCCTTTTCCGGTTATCATCACCCACGGGCTTTTAATTAAGATACTCAAGTCAAGTAACAGCGATTTACGGCGAGCGTACTCCGCATCCAGTGTAATCCGTTTCTCAAAATTAATCTCTGAACGACCAGATACTTGCCAGAGCCCTGTGATACCCGGTCGAACGGACAGTACCTCGCGAACTAACTCGTGCGTTCCTGAATAGCGCTTTTGTTGCTCGCGCAATTCATCAAGGTAATAAGGTCTCGGACCCACAATACTCATCTCGCCCCTCAATACATTAAAAAGTTGCGGCAACTCATCAAGAGAATGGCGGCGGATAATGCGACCAACCGACGTAACTCTCGGATCTTCCCTCAATTTATACCCCGACTTTTTGTACTCTTCATACAGTTTCCTAAATTTTGGGTCATTCGTCAACAACTCGTGTGCATTTGCAACCATTGAACGAAACTTATACAAACGAAAAAGTTTCCCATCTTTACCCATCCTCATTGGTGTTTGAGCTAAAATTGGACCAAGGGACGTAAGTTTTATTGCAACGGCTACCACAGCCATAACCGGCAAAAAGATGATGCCTAGAAAAATGGCAAAAAAAATATCCATAGCTCGTTTAATGGTATCGTAATCATCTTTCATAATACCCAACCTTTCACTATTTTTTAGTCACAGAAATTTATCTTTTCTTTCATCTTTTAAGGTATTCACTAATTCTTTCACTAATTGGGATTTGTTTTTATCGGCTACTAAAAGTGCATCGTGTGTTTCAATAATTATCAAGTCCTTAACACCAATTGTTGCAATAAGAAGCTTTTCTGTTTGTACGAGCGTCTCGCTTGTTTCAATACCAATCCAGTCGCCCTTTCTATTTAAGTGGATTATGGCATTACCAGTATTATCCTTGTGTGTTAATTGCCATACCACATCCCAGTCACCAACATCTACCCACTGAAAATCAGCTTTAATCGCCAAGAAATTTTTCTCCCGCTCAGAAACTGCATAATCAATTGAGATATTGGGTGCATTTCGATACGCCGCTTCCATGACTTGATTACCCACTTTCCCCGAAAAAAGTGCATCCTGAATTTGTTTAAGACTATGACCAATTTTAGGTGCATGGATATTTATCGACTTTAAAATACTGTCTGCACGCCATACATAAAGATTGCCGTTCCAGTAGTAATCACCTGAGTTTGTAAACCTACGAGCCAAACCAAGTGGAGGCTTTTCAATAAACTTTTCAACCTGAAAAACTACTCTATCATTTACCCTATGAACAATTTTCCCAACCTTTATATGACCCATCCCCGTATGGGGATATTCTGGCTCTATTCCAACGGCAACCAGAGAACGAGTTTGAAAAGCAGTCTCTGCTGCAACAAGAAACGTATCAAGATACTTAGTAATTGGACGCACGACATGGTCCGCAGATTCATTAAGAATCACCGCATCTGGATCTAGGTTGTGAATATAAACGCTAGCCAACCCATGTGCTATGGCTGTACCCCGCTTGGTTGGTTCAACTAAAATATTCTCACTGGGTATGAGACGCAACTCTTTCTCAATTTCATGAGCATACAGGGGACTCGTTGTAACAACAAATATTCTCTCCCAGGGAACAATGCGGGAAAGACGTTCTGCGGTTACCTGAAGAAGGGTTTTTCTTCCAAAGAGCTTTAAAAATTGCTTTGGATTTTTTTCACGGGACAGTGGCCAAAGACGAGTTCCACCTCCTCCTGCCAATATTGCTACCCAGAGATGATCTTTATACATAATACATGATTAACCTAATTGACCTAATTACTAATTTCTAATCAAATCCCAATGCCCAATTACAAATTGGTGCTTGGACATTCTTTAGGTTAATTAGAATAATTAGAAATTAGAAATTTTTAAAAATTCCCTCCTAAATCTTTCTTTAGAAAACTTTTGTGCATGTTTTTTTAAAATTTCAGGTTTATACTTCGCTTTATTAAAGCTTTGTATCACCCGAGCCAACGCATCAACATTTTGCTCTTCAAAAAACTCACCGGTCCGCCCAGGGCGGACAGTTTCAAGCGCTCCCCCGCCTTTATATGCAATGACCGGTGTTCCCATTCTCTGTGCTTCAACTGCCACAATACCAAAATCTTCCTCTTGCGGGAAGATAATGGCTGCTGCCTTTTCATAGTACAAGGCAAGCTCTTCATCTGTCAACTGGCCGACAAAGGTAATAGTGGACCCTGCCATCCTTTTCAGTTTTCCTTCCTCTCTACCGATTCCAATGATAATAAGTGGAAGTTTCAATTGATTAAACACCTCAATTACCAAATCAACTCGTTTGTAAGGAACAAGACGAGAGACGATTAAAAAGTACTCATAAAACGATGACGGGTGACGCGAGCGGAGGGAGTCCCACCGAGCGCCCGCAACCCGCCCAGACTGCTCGACTGTTGGCGGGGAGGACGTCGGGCGGGACGAGCGAGCGGCAGGACCCGTCATTATCCCAACTGGTGGATAAATAACATTTGCTTCTCTTCCGTAATACTTTTTAATTCGATCAGCCACTGTTTGTGAGATTGCGATAATTTTATCTGGTCTGTGTGCGGCCACTTTATCCCAATTCCTCAAATACGAGACTATAGGTTTTGTGAAAAATTTTGTTATGGGTTTATCGAAGTAATCTTCGTAACCGCTCCATAAATATCGTGTCGGTGTTAAACAGTAGCAAAGATGGAGCGTTCCTGGTTTTGTAATAATTCCTTTGGCTGCCTCGCTCGTCACCGAAATCACCACATCATAGTTGTCAAAGTTGAAACTTTCAAAAGCAAGAGGCATGAGAATGGCATATAACTCGTGAGTGGATGGCGCGTAGGGAAAATTTTGGAGGAATGAAGTTCTCACATCAAATACACGAGCCCACGGTGCAGTTTCAGGATTGTAAACTGATGTATAAAGCGGCGCTTGGGGAAACATCTCATGCAGCGTCAAAAGTACTCTCTCCGCCCCACCCCACTTATTCACTCTGTCATAAACCAACGCGGCTTTCATTCTTCAAGCCTCCTTGGTTTGACTCTCGTTCGCCAATAGTGTACTTCGAAATAAACCAAATCTACTCTCATTTTAATCGTTTATGATGGAATTATAGCAAGAAAATGAAGAATAGATTTTTGTATTTATACCTTATATCGGTCCCTTGACTCTTTTATTCTTTCAAGTTAGAGTTTAAAATAAATAACTTCCACAAAATCTAATAAAATGGCAAGTTCAAAAGAAGTCTTATCCCAACAAGCCGGTGAGCTGGTAAAGCAAGGTAGGGAGCGCAATAAACAATTAGGAGAGGTCTTAGATAACCTCTGGGGGATAGCTGGAAGAATCCTAGCATTTGGCAGAGATCCGCGAACTGGTAATGCACTTGTGGGGCAATTTGAAAGCGGCCATCTACAGCTGCGTGAGTTGAACCTTAACCTCGAGGCATTTCCTAGAGAATTAATTGAACTTTTGGATAAATCCCGTTTAGGAGCAATCGAGATAGGAACTGGTGTAACTGTTGAAGATGGGGATCTTCCAGATGAACTAGCCACTCAGATATTTCCTGAACCTAGTAAAATATCCTCTCGAGGACACTACTCTTTTACCTTTGAGGATCAGCAAATTATAGGATTATCACCATCAGAATTTATGATTGTGCAAAAGCTTAGTACCCTTCAAGAAGGAGAAGAAATCTCAAGATCAGAATTGGCAAAGAGTGCACGTCCTGACGAGTCCGATGTTGATAGGGCCAAACAACTACTTAGTGCTGACATTTCGAAGCTTAATGAAAAGTTAAGGAATATAGGGGCGATTATTCATAATTCTGTAAATCATAGTGGGCGGCGTCGTGGTGTAGAAGCTCGTTATTCTTTGATAAGAACAAATGAAACTCAATCAGAAAGAGTAGAGACTTCTTCTGTCCAAACTGACCCTATTACTTCCAGAGAAGAAGTAATAGCCAGTGTTTTAGAAGAAGGGACTATTCCCACCACTTCTGTTGTTATAACGGATGGTGCTCGTCAACTGTCAGAAGAATTAACTCCTACTCCAGAAAGTGAAATTGAAAATCCATATAGGTTTACAATTGAGGATACAATTGTTTTGGGTGCGATTTTAAGAGCTCCTGGACTAGAAAATAAGTGGAGGTTGGTTGGAGTTATAATTGATGATCAGGCGAGACGTCGTATAATAAATCCAATAATAAGTAAGCTAGCAAATAAAGAGGGTATAGATGTTAACCGAGAGTTTATCATAGAAAGACTTCCCAGCGTCCTTGAAAAAATTTCTCATTTTACTAGGGCGCGTGAGGGAGCTTATGATAAAAATGATGAGGAGACACAGAAGTTATTACTTCTTATTCTCAATATCGCTGATTTAAATGAGGATAGAATAAAAGAATTATTAAGTGCTATTCGTAGTGCATATCCTACTTTGACCCCGTCTCCTTTGGGTGTATCTAGCTAATACTTAGCTAAAGAAAGGCCAAATAATTCTCAATGACACCTGCGAAAATTTTCTACCTTAAGAGAGCTTCTTTGTAGACTTGAAGTGTCTCTTCTGCCATTTTTTTCCAGGAGAATTGTTTTGCTCGCTCTTTTCCTTTTTCAACCATGTTTTGATGTTTCGAAACATCAAAGCGGAGTACCTCATTTATTTTTGAAGCAATATCAACTACATCTCTGGGGTTAAAATACGTTGCGGCGTCACCGTAAATTTCATGAAATACTGGTATGTCTGAACAAACTACGGGGCACCCTGTTGTCATTGCTTCCAAACCCGGTAAACCAAACCCTTCCGATAAAGATGGAAAAACAAACGCTTTCGCATTTTTATAGAGTATTACTAAATCTTCATCTGAAACAAACCCTAGAAAGTTTACAAAAGAATCAGCTTTGATTTTATTAACATATTGTATTAATCGGGCAGTAAAAACATTCCGTGCGCTCGCGATAATTAAATTTGTTCTACTTTGTTTCACTGCTTTAATAAGTCGTTCTAGATTTTTGTGTGGATACGCACTGCCTGCATAAATTACATATTGTTGGGGAATTTTGTATTTATTTATTATTCGTTTGGAGTTCTGGAGTTTTTGAGTTTTACTAAATATCTCGTCTGCTCCTTCATAAATAACCATCACTTTCTCTCTATCAACTCTATACTCCTTCAAGAGCTCATCTCTCACAGCATTACTTGGGACAATAATCTTTCGAGCTTTATGTACTGCATTGCTAAATACCATCTTGTATCCTGCATATTTAACCCAATACAAAAGTGGATCTCTCGTGGTAGTCGCCAAACCGCGAGAAGTATGTTTTATTAAATCATGAATTGTGACAACAAATGGACGCTTAAAAAAAATAGGTACATTAAAGTGGGGGAAATGGGCAATATCAAACTGCTCTTTTATAAGAATGGCAGGGAGCTGCACTTGTTCAGCAATACTATAATGGGGAACATCAACAAATTCCAGTTCCCAGTTGTCGGTTGTTGGTAGTCGGTAGTCAGTAGTCAGTTTTCGGTTTACGAGAAGAATATATTGGTTAGTTTTATCTATCTCTACCAGCTGGGACACGAGGTTCATTACATACCGTCCAATACCTGCATGCTCTAGTCCATACATTCGTGCATCAATGAGTATCTTCATATCATATATCGCTTATGCCTACCAAAATATTAGTCTGTACTTTTCTAAAATCCAGATTCCAAACCACACTAACCACAAAACGGACTGTGGATATCTCTCTGTATAATGTTTCTTATAAAAAATTTTCATTGCTTCAATAGATGCGCGTGCTGCCATCTTTCGTGTCTCTTTTGTCGCCACAGATACTTCCCTGGTTTGTCTTTTAATTCCTGAGGATACCCCTCGATAGTGTAAGATAGAAACGCTGGGAACATACATAATTTTCCACCCCGCTTTTTTCAATCGGTAACAAAAATCAACATCTTCTCCATACCAAAAATAATCCTCGTCCCACCAAGAAACTCCTTCTCCTGCTTTGCGGCGAACTATCATGAACGCTCCACTGAGCGCGTCTATTTCATGTATTGTGGTTCTTGGAAGATACCCCAACGTATATCCGGAGAATAAACGTGATTTTGGGAAAAGTCGCTCAAGTCCAAAGAAGTGACAAAAAGCATTCCAGGGAGTGGGAAAGCCGCGATGTGCCGCTTCATCGAGTCCGCCAGTAGGGGACTTTAATTTACAAGTTGCAGCCCCAACCTGTGGATGTTTATACATAAAGCGAGTCATATAAACAAAAGTATTTGGGGCTACGATTGTATCCGGATTCAAAAAAAGAATATACCGACCTTTTGCATAAGGCACTGCAACATTATTCCCTTTGGAAAATCCTAAATTTTCTTTGTTTTCAATTAATTGGAACTTTGTCTTCTTTCGCATTTCTCTAAGCATTTCTATGCTTCCATCTGACGAGGCATTATCAACCACAATAATTTCATAAGAATATTTAGTATCTTTTGATCTTTTGGACCAAAGGCTCATCCGCCCCTGATGGACAATTGATTGAATACACTGAGTAACAAAGTTTTTTGCGTTATAATTAAGAATCACAATTGAAAGATCTGGCTGTGTTTTCATTGTGTGTTTGCTAATTGGCGATAAATCTTATCGAGTGCGTTTGCTGAAGCTTCCCAATTATACTTCTCTCTCACTAATTTTTTTGCATTGGTAGCAATTTTTTCTGACAGTTTTTTATCGGTGAGTACACGCACTGTCGCAGCAGTCAAATCTTGCTCGGTGTTGCGAATAAGCGCATGTATTCCATCCCTTACATCTAATCCTTCGATACCAATCTTTGTAGTTACCACGGGAACGCCTGATGCCATTGCTTCAAGAATTTTAAGTCTTGTCCCCCCCGGACCTTCAATTGGCGCAACTAATACATCTGCCCTCTCATATGCTTCACGAATATCGGGTATACCTTCGACAACTTCAATATCTTTACTTTGTAACTCTTTAACGTCTCGTGTTAAGCTCATACCTACAATCAAAAGCTTCGCATTTGGAATCCTCTTTTTAATCCGTGGCCATATGCGTGTTGCAAGTACATCTACTGCTTCTCTATTTTGTAGCCATTTGAAATTACCCACATAAAGAATTCTTTGGGGACCGGCGTTTCGTTTCTTTTCTATTGAAAAGTGCTCGGTATCTATACCGTTAGGTACAATATCAACTGCCAATCCAGGAACAAGTTTTTGCATTGAGTGTCTGTCCGCCTCGGACATCGCAACAACTCTGTTCGCTCGTTGCCAAAAGTACGTCTCCCAAAACTTTATTTTTGCAATATCAATCCACAAGAGTGGGCGTAAAAGAAACGGCGCTTGTTCTTCAACATAATGTTTATAAACAAGATATTCTACCGTTTGCTCAACAAGTAAAATAGGAATGGATGTTTTGGGAATATGCGGCATAACATAGAATGTCTCTGCGTGAATTAAATCATACGACACTTCCCGCAAGTGTACTCTCACTGCCTCTCGCTCTTGTGGAGACAAATTTCTCATCACTAAAAAGGGATAAAGAGAGAAACCTGTAAGTAAAATGTTACGCAGTGTCCAAGGATTACTGGAACGGGGAAATATCACCACATTTTTACAAAACTTCTTAAGTTCCCCAATGTAACGTTGCTCTCTTTCATCTTTTACCAAGGAAAAAAGGGTAATTTCGTGCGTACCTGACAAATTTTTGAGCAAGTTATACGAGCGGGTTTGCCCTCCGGATAAGAGCGGATAAGGAAGGTAGGGAGTAAGCATCAAGATTTTCATAAATAAAATAGTCTAAAGTCCGCCGCGGGTGACACGGGTGGAAGGGATCCCGACACGCGCGCAAGCAAATGCCGAGCACTGGCGGGAGGGATAACCCGGGGCAGGACCCGCAAGGACACTCATTTTAGTTTAACCACCACATACTCATTTGTTTTCTCAAGCACCGTATATTTTTCCATTACCTCCTTCGTCTGTGCATCGTAATTGACCGATACATAATACTCGGCATCAAGCCGACTAATCATTTGGTCCATGGGGAGCGTCGCAACCGGCCACCCTTGACGTTTCGTTTGATACAAGAATGCGGTATCACCATTGTAGGGAGCTATGACTTTTGCGTCTTTTGGTAATAATCGGTCAGCTGCGGCGCCGGCAATCATAATCTCGGGATGATTAACTTTATAAAACTCTTTAATTTGATAAAAAGAAAATGCCAATCCTGCTGCAAGAGTCCCCAACACCGCCACGCGGGTAAGAAATTGGTTGAACGCACGCAGCCGCCATAACAAATACGTTCCATTCGCGAGAGGAAGGACAACTGCGGGAATAAGCAGTGTTTGGTAGTAATCGTGTCGCACATTTGCGGTTGCCACAACCGCTATGTACAACAACTGTCCCGCAAGCATAGAGTGTACAAACCAGGGGAACTTCCCACGGGAAGGAGACAGCAGTCCAATGACAAATGGAACAAGCGCCCATCCTCCTAAAATGAGCAATCCCAGACGCTGTCCAAAGAGCCACCACCAAAATGAGGGTTTAAACCTAATTTCATCTCCATTAAATGCCCACTCCCAAAAAGGAATACCCACAAAGTAATAATCGTGCCCCATCCATGCACGCCAGAAGAAAACCGGGATAAGTGAGAGACAAAAAAACATCCATAGTTTTGCCTCTTTCACTGCTCCCCACACACCATATTTTGTCACTGCAAGGTAAAGCATCGGTATGCTATAAAAAACAATGTAAGGTTTAAGAAGTAGGGCCGTCGCAAAAAAGAATGCCGAGGTAAACAGCTTCCATGACCGCTCGGTATCAATCCACCAGACAAAAAACCATAAGCTTACAATTGCAACAGTAACAGTCAAAGGATCGGGAAGTATGACGCGGGAAAAATAAACATTGAAGGGAAGAATGGCAAAAAAGAGTGCAGCAAGTAAAGCCACCGCAGTCCCTAAAAATCGTTTGCCAATTAAAAAGATAAAGAATAGTGAGATAATCGAAGCAGTAGCAGCGATGAGTCGACCCCATCGATCAAGTGACCAGGAAGGAAATGCCTGATAAAGGAGTGCATGTACAGCATTGAAAACGGGGAACTCAACAAATCGGTAACCTTTAGGATTCTCGTATCCTGTGGCACTGCTTGAGATATTAAGATAGCGAGGACGAAGTAAATCAATCCCGCGCTCAACATAAAATTGAGTGACTGAGGCGGTATCTGCCTGTCGCCAAGAATGCCAGTCGGCAACAGGATTATCTATTTTGTAAAGACGGGCCCACAGTGCAATAAGAAGAATGAGCACCAACAAAAGATACTCTGGTTTTACTAACCTTTTTATTATTCTATTAATTTTCTTCACGACTCTCCCTCTTCATACGCGTATTAATAATTCCTACCGATATCCCCAGAAGTGTCCAAAATATAAGTGCCACCTTTGAGGCCTCGAATACATCAATAAATGCCGCATTCGCAAGCAGTCCCACTGCTCCCCCTACTGCCCCCACAACCAACACATCTTGGGAGGCAAGAGTGCCCCCGTTTGGCCGAAACTCCCGTAGGAATTTCCACATTTTTTGTCCGATTCTTACCAACACAAGGAAAAACGCCAGCGTGCCCACCACCCCCACTTCCCCTAACATGCGAAGGTAATCATTATCGGTTGCAAGGGTGATGGAGGAAAATCCGGTCCCCAGTAGAGGATTCTTAAAGAACGCACGCAATGCCCTCGGCCATTCAACATTCAGACGAATTGCAGTTGAGCGGTCTTCGAAAATTGGTGGTGGGGGAACGGGAGTAGGAGAGAGCTTCTCTTCTTGCGCCCACGCAATTCTTGTTATCTCGACTCTTCCGAATAGCTGCTGTAGAGTAAATTTATACTTGCCAGCCAAATCCGAAGTAAGTACAAACGCGATGCTTATGGCTATCATATACACTAAAAAGACTCGTCGCTTCAAGAACCAAAGAGTTACCAATAGTCCTAGAAAGTACGCTGCGACGGAAATCCGAGAGGCAGCAGTCACAAGCAGCCACAAAAGACAGAGAGTAACACCAAAGATAACCGCTCTCCCTACAATATTCCTTACCGCAAAAAGGTACGCAATTCCCAGCGGAAGGACAAGCACTAAAAATGCTGCCAAATCATAATGTCCCCCGAACGTCGAATGAAGCCGCGCTCCCGGCAACCATCGGAGTGCCAATCCTTTCGAAAATTCCGCATTTTGGGTTGAAATCACCGGAAAGCCAAAATGGATTTGCCCTAACCCATACAAAAACACTAAGAACGCGGCAACCAGAAGCACCTCAATAAAGAAATATGCATGCCGCTCTACCCGCGCGAAGCTGTACGCAAGAAAAAAAGGAACAACGTATTCAATCCTTCTTACCCAATGGAGCAGTCCTATATGTGGTACAACGGTATGGGTTAAAAAGATACCGGCCACAATTGACACCAACCCTGCCGCAAAGAACAGAAAGAATGCACGGGTAATGCTGCTCTGAAAAAAAGAGCGATGATTTTGTACTACTTTTAACAAAAGAAATATCCCAAGAGCCGCAAGCAAAATATCTTCCATTCTCACTGCAACATACGTTCCCGGTATATTAAAAAGAGGAAACTTAGGATATAAAGGTATAGCAAGTAAAATTACCGCCAGACCCCATTTAAAAATAAAATTCTCAAATTCTACCAAGCGCGTGAACATAAATCCTACTCCTTGGTGTAATGATACCAAAAATAAACATACGAAGAACACTTCCTATAAAAAGGAAAAGGCGTAAAAAGACAAGGCTCACCTTTGAATAATGTTTTTTGTAAAGGATTTTTAAACCTTCGAACTCGCGAAGAACCGTTCCCTCTCTTGTTCCACTTGCCCCCCCGAAGTGGATTATTTTTGTTTGTGGAACGTACCACACCTCCCATCCCTTGCTCCTAGTCCGCATACAATATTCAACTTCCTCAACATAGAGAAAGAAGCGCTCATCAAACAAACCAATCTCGCTGGTAACCTCTCGTCTCGCTAAAAAAAATGCTCCTGTTACCCAATCAAGCGGCCGTTCTTTTGAGTAAAACAACTTATGGGGATGGTACGAGCCAAAAAAATCGCCTACAAATGGTACATCATCAATGAGTGTTGCCCACAAGAACACTCTCGGTAAGGTCGGGAAAAATCCGCCTGTTGTCTGGAGCGTACCATCGGCATTCACTAATTTGCAACTGGCAATGCCAACTTTAGGATGCTCATCCATGAACATCACCATACTAAGTAAAGAATTTTCAATTAATTTTGTATCCGAATTAAGAAGCAGAATATAACGTCCCTTTGCCTTCTTCATCCCCTGATTATTTGCCGCCCCAAATCCCCAATTTTCTTTGTTTGCAATAACTTGTAACTTTTTACCTGCTACCTCCAACTTTTGTAGCGCAGCTACACTTCCATCTTTCGATGCATTATCCACTACAATTACCTCATAACTTACTTCCTTTGTGTGTTTTTGAATTGAGGAAAGACACTCAAGGAGTAACCCTTTTGTGTTATACGACACTATAATTATTGAAAGATCAACTATTTCCATTTGCTCTAAAAAGAGTTTTGTACCACGAACGCATCACGAGAAGTAACAAACCAAGGGAAAAAGCAGCAAGTGAAACTCTTAGATATGTATTACTTCTGTAATACCGAACGGTAATTTTTTGTTGAAATTCTCGCCCTTCGATTATGATTGCATCTTTTGGCTGTTTCGCAACAAAACCGTTGACAAAAAACGACTCCCTAAAGGGGTGAACTATTTCCTCCAAAAAAACGCTTCGGGTCAAATCTTTAATAAATATAGCTGCATCTTCTGGGGGGTAATTAAGCCTGTAAGTTGGGATAGGAATGTTAAAACTTCTCCAGCTTATGGTACTTAGTTCCTTCTGATGATATGTAAGAACCTCCTCGCGTGATAAATCAGTAAAATAAGCTCGTCGGTTTTTATAATCTTCGGTGTCTCCCCGCTCAGTAGACTCTAAAGAGTCGGGAGGATTGCTCGGGAAAGGAGGCGTAGGAAGTATGATATAAAAAAGAAAAATTCCTGAAAAAAAAGTATAAGCGATAACAAATAAGGTTAAAAGTAAAAATTTGATGACTTTCATATTTCTACTGAAAAAGTCTTGCGCGACCAAGCCGATAGTTTGGATTTTTGTTTTTCCTCTCACCAATCACCTTTGCCGGCACACCTCCAACAATTGCAAATTCAGGAACATCCTCTGTTACGACCGCTCCCGCAGCAACAACCGCACCTTTCTTTATTTTGACGGTTGGTAAGATTATTGCCCGCGGTCCAACAAATACATAGTCCTCTATTTCAACTGGCCCCACGGTAGGTCTAAAATCGTCTGAATGCACATCATGCTCTGAATTATAGATAAGCACCTGTGAAGCAATATCAACGTGGTTTCCAATCGCAAGAGGCGCCCGCCCATCAAGAAACACGTGGTCGCCAATTATTGAATCTTGCCCAATCTTTAAATTTTTTAAGGAAAAAAATCGGCAACCCATATGAATGCTCGAACCCGCACCAATCCTTGCACCCCCAAGACGCATTAAAAAGCGACGGAAATGATGGGAGGGAAAATTGCAAAGTAAATGAAGCCAAAATAAGGCAAAATCAGCTAAATAATTATAGAGACGGTTTACGAGCTTATCCTGAACCTGTCGGAGATTCAGCTCTCTCCCCATCCGATCACGAAAAACAGCCATAGATAATCTTATTATAACAGCATTCAAGAAAACCCCGCCATTCATAGCGAGGAAGATATCATAAAGGTTTACTGAGAAGAAGACAAATAACTATCCCTTTTTCCTACCTGGTTTAAGAAGTCTATACACTCCCGCAGCTCCTGCTATAGCCGAAACAAGAGGTAGTACTCTACTGCCAATCAGACGAAAGTTATAAGGATCTATATCTTCTTTTATTGCTGTTTCTAATCGATCCTTCTCATCAAAATTTCGTGACCATTCATTTAGGTAACCTACAAAATTAGTTTTACTTAACGAGGATAATTCTCTCTCTACTTCTCTTAACCGTGATCCCGAAGGATGTTCATTTACAGCTTTCCTCCATAACTGATTAACTTTCCAACCTATCCATAAACCCGTTGCACCTGCTGTAATCATAGCAAGTCCAGGAACTTTTTCTTTTAACCCGATCCCTTGTTCTCTATCTTTACCCATAATTTATATAGTCAATATATCAAAATTTTTCTCCTTGTCAAGTTACTCTTTCTAAAACTTCAAGTGTTTGTTTAGCTGTTTTTTGCCAGTCGAAGAGTTTGGTACGCTCTAAACCTTTTTTGGATAATGCGTCATGATTTTTAAGAGCCTCTTTTATCCCACGAGCGATATCTCTTGGATCGTCGGGATTCACTAAAATTCCTGTATCTCCCACAACTTCAGGTAAACTCCCAACTGTCGAGACGACAACCGGTGTTCCTACTGCCATCGCCTCAACTACCGGAATCCCAAATCCCTCCCAAAAACTCGGAAGTACAAAAACCCGCGCTCCTGCCAGGAGATGTGGCACATCATCATCTGGTACAAAATCAGTAAAAATAACATTATCCTCTAGCGCAAGCTGTTTCACTTTCTCAAAAATTGACTCATAAAGCCATCCTTTTTTGCCAGCAATAACGAGTTTGAGGTCACTTGGTTGCTGGGTTGCTGGGATACTGGGTTTATTACTCCCAGTATCCCAGTGCCCTAGTAGCCTAAAAGCCTCAAGAAGGCTTTCGACATTTTTGCTCGGTTTAAGTGTACTCAAAAATAAAATGTAGTCGTTTTGAATTTTGTATTTTGTTTTTATTTTATTTGTTTCGAATTTCGATATTCGAATTTCGAATTTTGACTTGTCATAACCCGGATACGTAACCGTAATTTTTGAACGTGGAATTTTGTAATACCTAATAATGTCTCTTTTCGTACTTTCAGAAATAGCAATAATATGGTCTGCCTTTTTAATAGAGTGAGCGGTCCAGGAAGTTAACTGGTAAAGGTCACGGCGTGTAAACTGCTCGGGGTATCGCAAATACCCAAGGTCCATTATGGAGACGACTGTCGGAACAGGTGACAACCGAGGGCGATAATGCCCTGGGGTAAAAAATACATCGGGCCGTTTTCCAAAGAAAAGTGCAAAGGGAAGTGCAAATTGAGTCCATAAACGTTTAGGCCCGAAGACTTTATATTTCCACCATGAAGTTTTTTGGGGCATGTCAGGTAGGGGAGTATCACGTAAATAAATCATCCATTGATGTTTTTGTGCTTCTTTTAAATCGTGCAGCGCATGCAGTAACTCAAACGCATATTGATTTGATCCAACACGCCTTTCTACATTTGCTTCATTTCCATCAATTCCGATTATCATATTGTTATTCATATATGAATATATGATTATTTACTGTATCAACTCACGATAAACTCTAAGAGTTTCTTGGGCTGTTTTCTTCCACGAAAATTCTTTAACTCGCCTAAAACCTTTTTCAATGAATTCCTCTCTTTTTGAAAGCACTCGTTCAATTCCTCTTCTTATATCATCAACATCCTCTGGGTTTACCAACACCGCTGCATCCCCTGCTACCTCAGGCATACTTGAGATATTCGACGTTACCACCGGACAACCACATGCAAAAGCTTCAAGTATTGGCAAACCAAACCCTTCATAAAGGGAAGGGTATACCAACGCTTGTGCACCACTATACAAGGCAGTGAGATCCGTCCTGGAAACATGTCCTAGCCATAAAATATTGCCTTGCCCATCCGAAGCTTTAGCGGAGGAGGGTGCGTTCCACTTCCTTCCCACAACTACTAACTTTGGCGCATCGGGAATGAGTGTAAGTGCTTGAGCCACGTTTGACAGATTTTTTCGCGGGTCTGCTCCTACTGCAAGCAAGAATTGTCGTGGAAGACCAAATTTCTTTTTTACCTCCCCTACTCTCTTATCCCCCTCCGAACCAGTCTCCGACTCTGGAGAGTCTCCGACTCGGCGAGAAGCCTCTCCGGGCCGGCGGCCTACTTTTTTATAAATTGCATCTGGTGCCTCATACACCACTGAAATTTTTTTCGCCGGAATTCCCAAATAAGTTATGATGTCATTTTTGGTAGCCTCCGACACTGCTATCACCTGCTCACACTCTTTCTTTACCCACTCAAGCCGTCTTTTATGCACAGCCACAATTTTAGGATGCGAACTCTCAGGATATAAAAGTGGAACGAGATCATGGATTGTTGTGACTACTTTTGCTCGTCGCGCTGGAGGTTGCGCCCAATCAGAAGAATGGAATACTTCAACTTTTCCTACAAAGTTTTCAATTGGAGAGATGTGAAGCCGATTCCATAAAAAATCAAGTATCGTGGGAGAAAGTGGATAAAACTTTTTTGTGAAATCGCCTCCAAGGTCCTTGCTAAAATGATTTAAATCAGGCAAACGGCGCATGGCACCACCGAAGAGGAAATACTCATCTTTTTTATTAAGCAAGAGGAGGGCATGTACCAAACTCCTCGTATACCATGAAACGCCAGTCTCATAAACTATTTGCGAAATATCTATTCCAATCTTCATCTTGAGTTAATTGTACCCCGCGTTGATATTCGAAAACAAACCCCACTCCGCGAAAATTATAAGTCGCTATCCTAACAAAACCATTTTCTTCCAATGTTTCTTCAACTACCCTTTCCGGATCATTTATCTGGACCAAGTATTGAAAAACAAAAATCTGCTCTCTTTCTTTTATAATTTGGTAAAGCTGTGGCGTCAAACCACCTACACCGTCAACTACTTCCTTTGAATACCAAGAAAAACCAGGCAAGACACTTTTACTTTCAAAAAGAACAAGAGCATGAGATTGCACTCTTTGTTCAATAAAACTTACCGCCCCTCTCCAATCTTCTCTATGAAAGCGCGAATTAAAAAGATATATACTACTTGAAACCATATTAACCAAAAGTAACCCGGCCATCGCTATGAACTTCGCTTTACTATTTTTAAATGAAAGCGCGCCAAATGCCGCAAGTAAATAAAATGGAGGCAGCAAAAAAATGAGCCGAAAATAGGAAAAGACTGAAAGTCTTACTCCCACCAGAGCCACTGCGAGAATAGGTAACATAAACCATACCCATACAAACTTTGTTCGCTGCCACAGAGTAACACTTTTGAGGAAAACGCTCGCGAAAAGTACAGTTGGAATAACAATAGATGCGGCATAAAGCACATCATTTTCTGACGATATTCTCCCAATCATAAATTTAATAGGTACTAACGCAAGCTCTTTTACGTTCGTTCCGCCCAGCACATTCCACCATTGGGGGTTAGTCATTTGTACCCCCAAACCTGCCGCAAGTTGCCCAAATAACATCGGCACCCAAGGTAAAAAGAGGAAAAGAATGGCTCCGGTAGATAACAACCAGTTGGTAACATTCCTTTTAAGATGTTTTCTTTCGAACACGAGTAAATACAAAGCGAAAAAGAGGAAAAGAAAAACGGGAAGGTAATCAGTATAGAGAAGAAGTGTACTTACAGTTACTAATCCCACCCAATCCATCACTCTTTGTTTTTTCGCTTTAATAATTTTCAAGAAAAACCAAACTGAAAGGACTGCAAAAAACGCTGCAGGTACATACATCCGTGCTTCTTGAGAATAGTAGATGTGGAGCGGGGCGGTGGCAAGAAAGAGAGCAGACAAAATGGCTAAATGGTTAGATGGCTGTATGGTTTTAGCTATTTTATAAATCAGCCAAACCGTTGCAACACCAAATAGTATTGATAGCATTCGAATAGCAACTTCTGAGGTACCGAAAACTTGTATCCAAAAGTGGAGCATCAAGTAGTAAAACGGTGGGTGGAAGTCACCGGGAGAGAATTGTGTTAAAATTTCGGCAACAGAAAAGTCGCGTGCCACCAACGCACTTGTCGCCTCATCATGCCATAAAGACTGGTTAAGGGAAATCAGTCTAAGTAAAAACCCAAGTATAAGAATTATGAAAATCACTTTGCTCCTTTACCTGTTAGCAGATATTCCAAAATTCCTACAAAAATTCCAAAATCATAAACAATTTTAAAGATGAAGAAATGAGGCGTTTTATTAAGGACGGATTTTACAAGTCCTACTACTAGTGATACTGGCAATGTTGCACGAAAAAAGGCAAAAGTTGCTCCTAAGATTCCCAATTTATAGGGTCTTTTCGCAACCCACTTGGCGTGGTTAAAAACTTCAGAAAGATTACTGGGATTTGCATGATAAAACTTCGCGCCAGGGGCAGCTACTGCTTCATATCCAAGTTTCTCACTTAAACTCCAGTCATCCGTATAATACCCACCACGTTCAAATCCTCCTACATTATCAAATTCACTTTTTAAAAGTGCTCTAAAAACCTTCTGTGTGGGCGGGTAATTTTTAGGATGGCGTTTCCTCTCCTCCCATCCCTCATTAATATTCCAACATCTTGCCCAAACGTTATCCCAGTTTAAAACATATTCTTCGCGACTCCACGTGCCACTTGCCTTCCCTCTTATTATTGGTGCGACCAATTTCTCTATAAAATCCCTCTCAAACGTCATATCAGCATCAACAAAAACAAGTATTTCACCTTTTGCATTTTTTGCTCCCAAATTTCTCGCTTCACCAGGACCTTTGTGCTTCTGGCGCAGCAAGTGAACAGTGAACAGTGAACAGTGAACAGTCTCAACAACATTAAGAGTATTATCTGTAGAGCCGTCATCAACCACTATTATCTCCGTATCTTTGTAGGTTTGTTGAGAAAGGGACTCTAAACACTCAGCAATAGTGTTTTCCTCGTTGTATGTCGGGATAATCACAGAAACTTTACTCATAAGTTCTTAAACAACTCTTCATACTGCTTTGCTATTTTATCCCATGAGAATTTTTCTGCCTGTTTGCGCGGTTTACTTTCCCATTTAGCATTCAATACATTTTTAATCGCCCTTGCG
This sequence comes from uncultured Gammaproteobacteria bacterium, assembly GCA_964442455.1. GTDB lineage: Bacteria > Patescibacteriota > Microgenomatia > UBA8517 > JACQJR01 > CAYTZB01. The sequence goes on along the minus strand of CAYTZB010000001.1, from coordinate 68,882 downwards.
TATGTATCCGTATCCGTCGGGTCCACCAAAATTCCCGCATCACCTACAATTTCCTGACGAATTGGATCGTCATTTGCAACCACGGGGATATTTGTCGCCATTGCTTCAACAAGAACAATCTCAAAAGAATGGTAACTTTCAGAGGGGATAGTAAAGACATCTGCCACTCTATACGCAGTAGGTAACTCTTCATATGGCATTTTAATTAATTGCCAACCAAAGGTTGGTTCGCCTCTGGCGGAAAATCTATCGCCAAGCAATTTTTTACATAAGTTTTCTATCTCATTTTTTAGCGGACCATCGCCGACAAGTAGTAAGCTCACATTCCCAAGTTTTGCCACTGCTTTAATTGCCAAGTCAACTCTTTTACCCGCAGTTAATGCTGCAACGCAAAGCACAATAGGCTTCTTAAGCAAACTTTTAAACTTACTACCTGTTGGTAAAAATTTATTCAAATCTACGCCATTAGTAATACATTCCACTCTCACAAATGGATTTGCTCTCCTTGCCCAATCACGAGCAGTGCTGGATATAGCCACAAAGACATCAGGGAAACACCACAAATTATTTCTGTCATCCCATCCCATCCCCGATTGTCCACTGATTATCATTTTCCCACCATATAACCATGTGACAATACGGACAAGCGCCGGCTGCCACCCACCATTAAGAGGAATAACAATATCAAATTTTTCCTTCCAAAGGCGAGGAAGACTTTTAAGTGTAAACCACAATATGGAAAGACCATTGGGATCTATAAAAAAGCGCCAGACAAAAGACCATCTCTTCGGTGGAATTTTATCTCCACTCGTTACCATAATCTCATGGTTTCTTTTTAATCTTTCCGAGAGCTCTCGCACAAATGTCTCTGCACCCCTCTGCACTTGATCTTGATAAATATTTAAAAATGCTATTTTCATCCTTCGGCTCCTTTCAAGTTTACCCCGAGCTTGCCGAAGAGCTCAGGACAAGTTTCCTCGTCCATAACCAAATACCTGGGCTAACCTCTTCTTTTTTAGTATAGTTCTCCTCAATCCAACGAACAATTTTTTGTGGTTGATAAGTCCCTAAGTCAAACCAATTGCCAGGAGAAGGGGTTCTCCAAAAAATATATTTGGGAGGATTAGTATTCCAGCGACCAATAATTTCCTCCTGGACGTTTGGAATTTCTAAATACCAGCCAAAATTATCCGTCCACCTTTCGGGTGGTAACCTATTTGCTATAGCATAAATGCTGGAATTAAGACCTAACAAATAGACATTATCATCGGAACCGGTTGTTTCTTGAACAATTTCCGCCAATGCCAACTCCTGGTTATTATAAAACCGTGCTTCTTTTTGCCACTCTCGAGCAAGGACTGGCTTTTGGATAAAAATAATAATTAAGGCAAGGGGCAATAGGCAATAGGCAATAAGTCGAGGGGTTAGTTTTTTTATATCTTTTGTTGTATAACCATAAATAATCACCAGAAATGCAAGAGCTGTTTGAAAATGGAAAAAAGAAAAACGAGGATAGATTATGATAAGCGCAATTACTAGAAAGGGGAATAAAACCTGAAATACTGAAGCTTTAAGAATCACCTTATTCTTAATCATGATAATTAAAAGTGGCACAAGTAAAAGAATACCTATAAACGCTTGCCCAGAAGACACCTCCATATGCACATATCCCGGAAATTTACCAAACTGTGTGAGAGGATAAATAATCGTCCAATTTAGAAAATCAACGAGCGCTCCCTCCTGTAAAAGCCTAACTAAAAGTGGAATACCTAAAATCAAAGGACCATAAAATAAGTATTTCAATTGATTAAAAAGAAGCAGTAAATAAGACATCCCCCAGAGAGGGAGCCCTGTCTTATTTCTTGTCCGCCAATGGCGGACTGCGAAATAGAAAATAGTAAATAATAAATATAATCCCGCTGTTTGTTTAGTAAGAGCAGCCGCTGCAAAAAATAATCCCGTCAAAAACAAGTTATTTCTTAACAAAAAAAGAGTTCCTAAAAGAATAGGTACAACGATGGCAATATCAAACCACAGCATATTCCCATCTAAAAAGGGTTGCAAAAAAACATAGGCAGCAGTGGCAAAAAACGCCGGTGCATCGCGGCGGGTTATGGAACGAGTAATAATAAACACGAGAATATCACTTACGATAACTGCCATCCATGCCACAACTTTTAATACCCATAATTGATATCCAAAAAGCGAATAAACCCAAGAAAGTCCCATTGTGAGAATAGGGGGATATGGATGAATCATATCTTTGTAAATCAAAAACCCATTATTGCGAAGATAGGGGTAAGAGAACATCTCCGGCCAAGCAGTAAATTGAAGATTGACTAGGGGAAAAAAATGAAGTCCCAGCAGTAAAATAACAAGCATGTATGTCCCATATCTCATACTTTTTGTGCAATAACTGTTACTCCGCTCCCCATTCCCATCTTGGTTGCAATAAAAGAAGGAAGGAGAGTTATAATATTCATAAAAAATCGTTTTCTACGTTTTATCAAACTCTGCCAGATTTCCTTCGCGGGGTTTCCATAGTTCCATATTCCCGAATGTGTTTCCCAATAAAGCACTTTAAATCCTGCTTTTCCCAAAAGAAGTGAGAGCGCTTGAGGAGTAAAATGCCAGCGGTGCTCTCTTGGTAAAATATATTGCCAACGGCTACCTAAAATCCGTGCGCTCAACCCACCAAAATTAGGTGCATCAATAAACACAAGTCCCTCTTTTCTCAAAACCTTATGTGCCTTTCTTAGAACAGTGAAAGGGTCACTCATATGCTCCAACACGTGATTAAAAATTACAACATCAAAGGTTGCTTCAGGTAAATTAGTTTCTTCAAATGTATCGATGGTTGTGGGAATTCCGCCTTTTTGCGCAGCTTGCGCTGCAGCTTTCGATGGTTCAACCCCACGCACCTCCCATCCGCGTGTTTGAAGAAGTGATAAGAATGTTCCTACCGATGAACCGACTTCAAGCGCACGACTGATGCGTTTGAATTTTGTGAGTATTGCTACTCTTTTTTCAAAAATATTACGAAATTGCTCCTGCTCACTCGCATATACCGGATCGCGGTGATAAGTAGTGTATTGTGTAAATTCTCCGTTTCCTTGAGTAACTCCCAAACCACAAGTTTTGCACTGCAGGATATTCCACCTTTCACTTCTGCCAAAATATCTTAACTTTTTACCACAACTGATACATTTGCTATTCATATATTCATATATGATGATTAATATCCAATCTTACTTTCTTTAATTAATCTTCTTTTAATCTTCTTAAGTGGAGTCTCAAATGCTGCACGAAGTGTATATGCTATACCTCTCTTTTCCCACACACTTGGAACAATTTCAGGTCTTGGGCGAAAAAACACTTCAGGATAATAAAAATCGCTAAGGAAAGGAATTCCCAGCTCATATTTAAATTTATGGGCCCTTTTGGGAACTAATAAGTCCTTTTCTCGCGAAAGTGTTCTGGGGAGAAAGGTAGCATGAAGGTATGGTGCATCAACAAATAAAATTTTTTGAGTGCTCCTGTCTTGAATCATTCTATTATCAGCATCCACCCATCCCCAAGTTCCATGTGGGCCCGCGGAATGTAACCCCGGAATACTGCGGTTGACTGCTCGCAAATTAAAATGTCCCCTCTTTCCGGTAAGATGATACTGACCCGCCTCTTCTTCCTGATAATGATAGATATCACCAATCAAGTTAATTGTCGGCACGACAATTGATTCCAAATTTCTACCCACACTACCTTGTACTACTTTTCTTATCGATTCCTCCCACCACACTTCATCTCCGTCAACTATTAAAAACCAATCAGTATCGGTTTGCTCCAGCATCTCCTGGCGAACTTTTGTAAAAGTCTCTGGAGTAACAGAACCGTATTCTCTAAAATCAATCTTATCCGGCGCAGCCTTTTTAATTTTCCGAACAATTTCTAAAGTTCCATCCGTACTTCCCGTATCCCACAGCAAAACCTTATCAACGTGATGCACAACTGACATAACCGCATACCAAACAAACCTTGCCTCATTCTTTACTAGACAATGCGCTGTTATAGTCATTTTTTCTTTCTAAGTGTCGACCAAGAAACCGCAAAACAAACAACGGCAGTTAAAGTGTTAGCAAATGTCAAAGCAATTGCAGGGGCAATAACCCCCAGTTGAGGTATTAACCAAAAATTCAATAGTACAATAAGCGGAAGTTGGACAAGCGAAATATAAGTTATAATCTGTGGTTTACGCATACCGTAAATCACAAAATTAACTGCAGGAACAGAAATACTTGCGGGAACAAAAGACAAAAACAGCAACTGTAATACAAGCCCTGACTGGGAATAAGCCGGTCCAAACAATGAAACTATGAAAGGCGCGATAAAAATTCCAATAATTAACCCCACAGTTATAATTGTCGAAAGACCCAAAGAGCGTTTAAAGAATTGCGGAAGTTCACGAGCTGTCAAAGACGAGAAACGAGGGGCAAGAACCGTTGCGAAGCTAGCCAAAATTAATGGAACGCCAATCGCTAATCTATTCGCTGCACCATAAATCCCTGCTTCATAAGCTCCGGCCAATTGAATAAGTATTAAAACATCTACTCTCGAATTAAAAGAAGAAACTATTTTGTTAGCTCCCATAAAGCCGGAAAAAGGTATAACTTCTTTAACAATTTTCTGCCAATTTGGTGCAAAACCTACCGGGATATGCTGCCAAAAAAGAGATATTATGTAAGCAGCAACTGGAGCGCTTGTAAAAGCGAAGGCTACGTTTATTAGATTAATATTTCCAAGTCCAATGATAAAAAGAGCTGCAACTCGTAAAATATTTGTCAATGATATAAAAACTGCTGCTTTGCGCCATTCTTGTCGAGCTTCACTTTCAGCAATTTGAAAGTCGATAAATAAAGCTCCAACCAGACCCAGAGCGATCAAGATAATAAATATCGGATTTTCAGTTTTTAAAAGAACTTGTGTCAATCTATCAGAAAAAAATAAAAGTATCGAGGTAAAAAACAAAACGCTTATAAACCTCAACGTCCAAACCGTGCGAGTTACATTTAGCGCTTCTTGCCTTTCTCCTTGTACCCATTTTTTAGAGACAAATCGAAAAAGCGCAGAGCTCAGACCCAAATCTGAAACTGCAACGAGAATTGTAATTAAACTTCCAATTGCCGCAATAATCCCCCAATTTTCAGGTCCTAGGAATCGAGCAGCTAAAATTGTAAAAACTACAGCAAGCGTAGAAGAAATTAAATTACCAAAGAGAACTACAGTTGTATCTTTAGTTAATTTCGCTCCGATAATCTCCCTGATTTGACCAAAAACATCTCCCATACTATTCCTTTCTAGAATATTTCATTAGAAAAATTACTGCAAGAAAAAGAACAGCAATAATCGACCAATAAAATCCCCAACGAGTCTGATCTTGATCTCGAAAAACAATTTCTGTATCGGTCCAAGTAGGTTCGAAATAAGCAGAGCTTGTTTCTCCTCTTCGGTCGAAATAAAATCCATTGACCATTGAGTAAAACGCAGAGGAAGGTAAATATTCCATGCCTCTTTTTAACTTCCAAAACGAGTTGTAACTATCAGTAAAAACTATCCAGTTGGCATTCTCTGGTGGAATAACTTCATATCTTTCATTACTTAACTTTTGGAAATTTACGGGATACCAGTTTCCACCCAGAAGAGAGCTAAGTTCCAGAATACCAGCTTCATCATCAATTTTAACAACACGAAAATGTCCGACGAACTGTTTTGTTAAAACTTTTGCAGCTTCCCAATCTTTCTTAGGAATAAGTGCAACTGTATTTAAAACACTTATTCCCTCATTATTCACAAATTCTCTTTTAAACTGACCCTCTTTTAAATTAATCCCTTCTTCGAAGTTCCACTTAAATTTCCCACTTGCGGACAACAATCTTGATGCAAAAACATATTCTCCATTTTCTGGGGCACGCAAACTAAAAGAAATCCGCTCGCCTTCTTGGGTTGAGAAAGCGATTCCCTCCCCATAATCAAACTCTTGTACGTCCACCCCACGAATCAATAACTGATATTTCCATATCAAGTATTCAGAAGGAACTCCAACTGCCCATTGTGAGAAATCTGCATCAAGTGGATTTATAAAATATTTTTGCAGGAAACTCATCGTCAAATCTTCCTCTGATTTACCGTTAAACACTAGGATTGCAGATTGCGACGCTACTGCTTGCAAATTTCTTGGTTCAAATTTACCATCTTCAAAAAACACAAATGCCTGATTTCCAACTGAAAAATCTTCGCGATTTTCTCGAATCTTTTTGTAAATATCATCACTACCAACAATCGCAATAACCTTGTCCGTTGCAAACATTCTTGGTTTTATATCTTCCAAACTGTAAACAGGAAAACTGGTATTCCAATTTTCTTTCAAGAGTCCAGAAGTAGTAGCAGTCAGCTGCAATAAATTGCTCCAATTTTCTCTTTCATCATCATTCCAAGTTATTTTACGGGGGTCACCAGAAAAAATTAGATGTTTTACTCCTAGCAAATTAAACCAATCTACAAACTCTTGCCTATGCATAAAATTAAAAGGATCATTGCCAACGTTAAGTGCTGCGAAGGGCCGCTCGTTAATTAAACCCTTTGCATCAATCGCGCTCTTTTCTTCTGTATGAAACCCAAATGGATGACGTTCTGGAAACCATGCAGCCCTTAAAAGTTCACTTTCTTCTGTCAGTTTCTTGTGAACAATTCTAAAATCGTCGGACAGAGTCTTCTGCGCTAAGACTCCATTAAGACTGCCTAAAAGTGCCGGATGAATTAAGAAAAGAAGATAAACATAAACTAAACCAATTAGAAACCAGGAAAATTTGGGCAACTTACTTGATAAGTAACCGACAGTAACACCAATTAATATTCCTCCAAAGAGAAACAAGGGAGCAAAAAACTTAGTTGAGTCCCTAAAACCGGCTCCAAAACGGAGATTAACAATTACCCAATTATACATTTCCCCCAGCGGAGGAGTCGCACCTTTAACCAAAAAAACAAAGAACAATAAACAAAAAACTAAAGCTAATACTTTCCTGTTCTTTTTAAGGAAAATACTTCCGAAAATAAGCAAAGGAAGTCCCAAAAAATAAAAGGGCGGCGGAACAACTTTGCCAAATTCGTTCGTCGGCCAATGCGGCCCGAAGAAAAAAAGTCCATTAAGAAGCGACACTAACCCGAGATTTGAAACAGTTATATCAACGCCTTCGCTTAAATTTAAAAGCGGAATTATCCAATAACTATTAACTGCAGCTGTAGCTAAAACTAAAGGTATCAACCACTTTAAATTCTTTAAATTTCTTTCCTTTTTTTCTAAAAAAGACTCTAGTAGTATCCATACCAATATAGATACAACTGAAATCACTCCCACACGAGGATCAAAAGAAGTCAAGACAGCTAGTACAAGAAGGGACAAAAAGAACTTACTGTAAACCGGCTGAATTAAAAAACTCCTAAGGTAAGTTAAACCTAACGGGAAGAGACTAAAAGCCAATGCAACTCCAACCTGTCCCCCGTCAATAAGCAATAAGAAATACGTGTTGAACACGTAAAACAAAGACGCAAAGAATTGGACAAGTTTCCCAAAACCGAGCGAGCGAGTAAAAATTATCGGCGTAACAATTGAAAGGAAAACGGCAGGGAAGTAAAAAATAATTCTAATTAGCACGTCGTTCGTCAGACCAAAAAACTTGTACAAGATACCATAAAATAACATTAAGGGGGTAAGCCATAAAGTTTGATTTATTCCTCCGAAATTATTTCCCCAGCTTACCCAAGAATCAGGTTCCGACAAAAAATCACCTAACTTCTCGGGATAAAAATAAGGGGCGTCTCCCCATACGGCAGGACCAGGGAGAAATAGAGCTCTGAAAACCAAGATGGCAGGTATTAATAATCCGAGCATGAACAACAAGTTATTTCTGTTTGGCATATTTAACTGCTCTGATAAGAGCTATAACAACCAATAAAAGATAGACATAATTCGCCACTTTAATCGCAAAACCCGGGTGATTTATTAAAAGAAGGAAACCCAGAAGCAAAAATCCTCCAAAAAATGCGGAAAATAACACCTTTTCAAGCATCCTACTAAATTGTACAATAAAATCAGGTTCAATTACACACTGACATGCTTAAGTTGAAAAAAACTTTTCCCTTTTTAATCATTGCTGTCGCAGTTATAGTTCTTTATCTGCCTATACTCCTAAACCCATCGTTAGTTCTAGCCCGCGGGAACGATTTGCAAGAATTTTTCTGGCCGATCTTCTTTTTTGTTAAGCAGCAGATAATTCAAAATGGACAATTGCCGCTCTGGAATAATTTATTCTTTTCCGGGATGCCGCTTTTATCTGACCCGCAGGCGCCGCTTTTTTATCCACCCAACATTATTTTTCTTCTCCTGCCAATCGGAACCGCATTCATAACTTCCTTCATTCTGCATACATTCTTAGGCGGCTTTGGAATGTTCTTTTTAGCACGTACCCTGGGGATGAAACAATTTAGTTCGTTATTTGCAGCGGCGGTTTACATTTGTACTCCGAAGCTATTTGGATACTTGGAAGCCGGACATTTTGGACTTGTAACTTCATTCGCTTGGCTTCCCTTCATATTCTTAACCACCATAAAGCTTGTGAAATCACCATCTGTCATTTGGTCCATTGCACTTGCACTTTTCCTTGCCGCTACCTTCTACACGCATATATTAACTTTTCTTATTGTGGCAGTGGCGAGTGTTATAACCATAGTTATATCCCGCATAAAAAGTTTTCCCTACTTAGTACTTTCCGGTGTTATAACCTTTGGACTAACAGCAATAGCTTTTTTGCCACAACTTGAATGGTTACCATATACAACAAGACAATTACTCACTTCAACTCGTGAGGTATTTCCTCAATGGAATGGAATAAAAGAGTTCCTTATGGCAGTATTTTGGCCATGGGGAATAATAGAGAATTTGGACAGCGAGAAATGGCTACCTCTGGGGACATTGACAATAGCCTTAGGTACTTTGGGATTTTTGAGCTTAAAGCGCCGACTAAAAATTATGCTTCTCGTGGTTGGTTTAATGATCTTCCTCCTGGCGCTTAATAATCTTTCTCCTATTTATTCCCTGCTTTTAACCCAAGACTGGTTTGTCATGCTGCGAGTTACAACAAGAGTGTGGTTTATCACAATACTTTTAGTAGTAATTCTTGCCACCCTGGGACTTGAAATACTTTCGAAAAACAAACGTTTCAAGAAGATGACGCTTTTTATCGCAGTTTTAGCTTTAGCAGAAACACTGGCTCTTTCTTGGGCAAGAATCACAATCCCTACGCCTCAAATTTCTAAATTTGCACCTCGTGAGGTTTACGAATTTTTGGCGAAAGACAAAGATAAATTCCGCGTTTATTGCACAAATCGTTGTTTATCACAAAAAGATGCAAGCATATATGGATTGGAATTAATCGAAGGCTATAACACAATCCAGCAAATAAACTATTACAAACAGGCGTGGCAGTTAACAGGTGCATATTGGAACTATTACACCTTATCAATTCCACCAATCGGAACTTACACCTTCGAAAAACCACAGCCTGATCCAATTGCTCTGGGAGAATTTAATACCAAATATGTAATTTCTCCTTACGAATTAACGGATAAGAGGTTTTCATTGGAAAAGAAATTTGGCGAATATTTGCTATATTGGAATACTTTATATCTGCCGCGGGCATACTTTCAACTCGACGACCAAAAACCGGGGAACGAGGTAAAAATACTGAAATATTCCCCAAACCATATAAAAGTTGATACCTCAAAACACGAATCATCTCGTTTAGTGCTATCCGAAACCTGGAGTCCTTGGTGGAATGCCTACTTAAACGGAAAAGAAAAAGTGAACGTCCAAGAAAAACCAAATACTCTGCGGCTTGTAAATATTAAACCAGACACTAACTTTGTAGAGTTTAGATATGAGCCTAAAAGTTTTCTTATTGGCAAATATATAACATTAGCAACATTGCTATTTTTGCTTATCTATCTTGTGCGTTTACTTGATATAGTTTCTATTATTAAAAGAAGTACCCCTATTACTAAAGCTTGAAACGTATAAACTGTTGTTCTCTCTGCCCAAACATCAATTTGAAAAAATTTAAAAAATGCTGCCAAAAGCCAAAATATAAATGCAATCAAAAACATAATTCTATTTCCTACACTAAGCAAAATAATCGATAGAATAAGAGATAAAAGTACTATGAAGTTGATTGTAATTGGAAAAAACGGGGCGAAATAGCCAGCCGAGCGCAGTACTATCAGAAGCATTACTAAAAGATTAAAAACAAATAACCCAAATATCTTATTTTGGGCCCAAAGGCTCAAATCCTCTAAAACTTTACTTTGAATCTTTTTAAAATTTAATGTTTCCATTCTTTAAATAATCTTTTTGCTAAATTTAAATTAGCTAAAATAGCAAACAGTATTAGAGTAGTTATAGATATTCCCAGTCCTAACCAAAACAAATTCTGGGGTTTATAAAAAATCTTAAATTTATAGCTGTTTGGAACTCCTTCTACAAACCAGCCATTCGCATAAATATTAGCCGAGAAATGCTTGACGCCGCCAGTAATCCTTTTACCATCATCGTCAAATAACATAATTTCCCATTCTGGGGAATAATTTTCTGAAAAGGTAATAACATGCGGGCCTCCAACTTCATAAACTTCTCCCTCATAACTTACTGGTGACTTTTTAACAAATTTTATTTTAGGAACATTTTCAAATTTATTACTTCCCTCCTTTATAAATAATAATTTGTTTGAAAAAACCTTAAAAACTCGTAAATCATCATAGAGAATTTTCGTTCCCAATGGATCGCTTGTAAAAGGAGATTCAAGAGCAACGGTCATAAATGAATTAGTTTGAATTGGTTCAAAGTAAAAACTAAAGACATTCCATTCAGGGTAATTCGGCAATCTTTCTGTCTGAGCTTTTACAAGAGTATTGCTCGTCCCTTGTAGAACTACCACATTAGCATTATTACCATAAATCTGTTTATACTCAAGTTCAACATAATAAGAGGTAAAAGGATTAAAGGATGAAACTGAAAAATCTGCTGAAACATTAGCCTTGTTAACATTAAAGATTTGCAAGAATTTCCCATTACCATCTTCATTTATTGAATATTCACCTCTCCCCTCTCCATATCCACCTTGTTTAAAGTTCATACCTGAGTTAAAGTCTCCCCCAAAAACTAAGTTTTCATTTTTTAGTTTTATACTAATTTTATGCTCACCTTTTGGTAGATTAACCTTCTTAAAGTATACAAATGAATCTGAATAACTCTCAACATTCCAAATTAGTTTATTTCCATCGACTTCCACTTCCAAACCTTCCTCAACTCTAATCCCAAAATCTTCTAATTCATACCTTTCAATAACCGGACTATAATTACCTTCCTCTGGAATATTTATACTAAAATCCACTTTTGAAAGGTTTCGCGAAACCAAACGATTATTAAGTTTTGATTCACTGTAAGCGAAATTTTTAAACTCTTCTTCTTGAAAGTTCTTTGAAAGTAAAACAAAACCATAATAACTTTTAAGTGCATCAATACTTTTTACAACACTATCTTCCGGATTAAGTAAAGCTCCTTCTTTAGGGATTAGACCTAGAACCCGAGCACCATCTTTTTGAATAGGTCCCAAAAAAATACTTGTAGGAGAATAGATTTTAGGGATAGAATCTTGAGGGAATTTATAAAAATGCCAACCCCCAAAACTTGAAACTTCATTACTCTTCACCTTATCAGATAAACTTGGCGAAAGGCTTTCTTGATCATTCTTATCAAAAATAAAACCTACATTTAGTTTTTGAGCTAAAACAAAAGCCTCACTAATCTTGCCCTTTTTCAAATTTTTATAAAACTCTTTAATTAGAAGAACAACATTGGAATCGGGACTATTAAGAGGATTGAAAATAACTTCTGTATTTGAGAGTAAAGCCAGAATTGATTCAATTCCTCGATAACCCCACTTGAATTGTTCTATTTCATCGTCGGGATAAACAACTATTCTGCTATTGTTTACTTGGCTTAACCAATCCCCTGCATCATAAATATATTCGGGAAAATTTATAAAAAAACTATCCGGCCTTCCTGGCCGAAAGATCTTACCGGTGACTAGTGGATAAGAATAGACAAGGTTACCAATTATTAAAACTAAAACTATAAGAGTAACTAAAGGATACATCAGTCTAAATCTTTTTCCAAAATTTTCATATAAATAATATAAAAACAGAGAAACTAGTCCTGCGAGAGAAAGCGTAACAAGGGGTGTAAAAATGTACCAAGGACTACGAAAAAGGGTAAAAAATGGAATATTATTACTTAACCACCTGAAGATATAACCGGTTGGCAAATGAGTACCTACCCCTAAAAATATTCCAATAATAAACATTAAAGAGAAACTTATATAAAGATAAGTTGAGTCATTAACTTTTTTCCGGACAATGAGGGCTAAAATTGCAATTGTAGGCAGTAAGAAACTAAAAACAATAAAGGGAAATCTATAAAAATAATTCAAGGCATAAGGTATATAAATCGGTAGTCCCGTTATTCCATCAAATGCATACCAATCCCATGCACCCTGAAGTCTCATTACATTTAACAAACTTGTATTTTCAGATAAAGAATCAACCCAATTTGTAAAACCAATTTTGTCTATACTTCCCCCTGGTGCTACATTGTTAAATACAAAATTAATCGTCGGAAGCATCCAAAAAAGATTGACTAAAATTATAGGAACAATAACAATTAAGCTATTAGTTACAACAGTTTTTACCTTGTAAAATTTAAATCCAGTTATAATCTGAGAAAAAATAAATATTGCTACTATAAACAAGAATGATAAGAAATAGGACGGATTTATCCCAGAGCCAGATAAAATAATACCTATTAAGGAAGAGAAAAATAAAACTTTTAATCTTTTGATCTTTTCTTCCTTTAACAAAATAAGTATTGATAAGACAAGTGGTATGGCTGCGATTAAAGAAAGATTAGCAACCTTTACATTCTCCCATGTATTGAAAATATAAACATTAAATGTATAAAGAACCGAAAATAGTAATTGAATTAAAAACCTCTTAGGGAAAATTGTTTTTGCCAAGATATAAGAAGAAAACACAATTAAAGCAAACCAAAAAATAAGGCTCACAATTTGAACATGCTGTAAGGTAAGACCAATCTTGTAAGGAATAACTTGAATCAGGTGAAAAAAAATACCTGCAGTTGAGGAAGAAAAATCAGCGCCTGCATTGGGAAAATCAGTCCAGACATAAAAACGCCTCATAAGCCACATCGGAGGATTGAGTGGAAAATTTGTATCTATTCCATTTACTAGTACATTCCCTTTACCCCAAAACCATATAATTGGAGTAAGACCTAAAAAAATAAAGGGGATAATACTCCAAAATACAAAAAATCTTTTAATTAATTGCTTCATATACCTTCAATTCATGGATAACCCAAGGTGCATATTTGTGATAACCGATTTGATATATTCTGATAAACCGAGCAGTTTGAGGTTTAAAAAATATTCTGACAATACCACTGTCGGTCGGTGTATAGCGAGCCGAATGAAACACCTCTAACCAATTAATCTTATCACTAGACAAAGATATTTTATACCCAACCTCATTCTGATCTTTGTTATTATAAGAGTCTATATCTATCTCTGCAATATTCTTTAGGCTTTTAATATCTATCTCTAAATACTGAGATTCAGAATAAGGAAGTTTGGAGTTCCATAAAGTAGATCTATTTCCGTCAGTTGCTAAATAAGCCTCTTCAGGATTAGAAGATGCAGTCAAGTTGTAATCGCTGTTATTAATAAGCTTTTTGCGTGCCAGAAAACCTTCTAATCTACCATTAACCTCTTGGGTAATATCACGAGTTGTAGAGTCGAATGAATTAAAAGAAAATGCTATTACTGAATCTGTAGGTAAATTTTTATCTTCCACAGTTTTTCCAAGTTCTTCAAAATTTCTAAAATAACCAAATCCACGATTGGTAAACTCTTTATAACCTTGCTCTGTAATTCCCCATAAAAATTTATTCTCATAAAATTCTCTTGGGTAATGTTGCGTATTGTAATACCAAACAAGTAAAGTTTGACCAAAACCAGATTGGAATGGAAGAATTCTCTCTTGGGCTGGTAAGCCATAGTAAGAAGTATCACTTTCAATATAGAACACTGTTTTATCAGACAAATTTGGATACTCACCTTTGATATAGAAAAGTATATTTTTTCTTAAAGAGCCTATTTCTGCCAAATAAGAAAGTTCCCTATTAAGCCAAAAAGTGTTGAGCGCCAGAAGCGGTAAAAGAAGTAAAAATATTTTCCTAAAGTCATTCCCCACTACAAAGGACGCAACATAAACAACAAAAATAAATGTACCTATTGAGGGAAAATAAAGATTGCGTGAGTCAATAATTGAAATCAATCCACTCTTCTCTGGTGAGATAGCATATACAATACTGTTTATTATTACGAAGGTAAAAGTAAATAGCGGTAGTTTTATACTTTTAAAACCTCCCCTGCGCCACAAAAACCAAAGAACTGCAGCAACTAAAAGGAAAATCATCGAATCTAAAACTGGCAAAATTCTATTTTGGACAAATAGATCAAAACTCGTACTCCCTTTCTCTCCGGTTGCAACTTGTTTGAAAAGAGGTGCCAACGAGTAAGATATTTTAATAGTTTGGCTAGGAGGAATGAGCGTTTGTGAAACTGTCTTTACAGGTAAAAATGCAAACTTGTATAATAAATCAACACTCATTCCCTTCGAAGTTGAAATATAAGAATCTGAGGTTAGAAACATTGCTCTAAAGGCAAAATAAATAATCCCAACTCCAAAAATTAAAAGTGGGAATTTGTTTTTTTTTCTTAATGGATTTTTGGCAAAGAAAAAAAACGTTAGAGGTAAAATTACAAATAACCCCACAGTTATTTCTTTAAATAAAAAACTTATAATGAGTGTAATTAAGGATATCCAAAACCAAATGATTTTTTGAGATCTCAAAAATTCGAAAAATAAAATTAATGTTAATAATCCTAAAATAGTTGCTCCATGAGTGGCAATATCTGCTACCACCCAACTAGTCGCTTGAAAACCAGCTGCTGAAATACCAAAAAGAGCAGAAACAAAAAGTGCTAAAAAGTTATTTTGAAGAAGTATTCTTGCTAGATAAAAAACCAGTATTACCACAATGACATGTAGAAGTATACTTACCAAGGCATAACCCACATAATTAAGCCCCAAAAAAGAAAAAAGCAAGTTTATACTTAAGACTGTTAAAGGAGTATAGTGAACCCCAGCGGTTAAAAAAACATCTTCTAAAAATACTTTTTTATCTGCGCCTTCCAATAAAATATGTCGACTAAATGCCAACCATTCATCCTGCTGGAAAAAGGAATATAAACTTTGTAGATAGAAAACAATGGACAAGAATATCGGAATAAAAATTAGAGATATATGTGGGAATACTTTTTTCGTGTAAAACATTTCTACAATAATAAATAATACACCCTAGACTAAGTTTAGTATATAATTAACACTAGTTTTGTTATGAAAAAGAAAATTAGGAGGAAATTTCCTCTAGTATCTGTTATTATCCCCACCCGAAACTCTAAACGGACAATTGAAACTTGTCTAAAATCTATAAAAAGGCAAACTTATCCCAATATAGAAATTATTGTTGTTGACCAGGAAAGTAACGATGGTACGACCAGCATAGCAGAAAAATTTACTAACAAACTATTTAGCACACGGGCTGACCGTTTTTACAGCGCGCCTCCCATATCAAGAAACATGGGTGCTAAAAATTCAAAAGGTAAGTACTTACTTCATATCGACTCTGATATGGAACTTACCCCAAAAGTAATTTCAACCGGAATTAATATCTTCGAGGCAAATCCTGAAATACTAGCGTTGAAAATTCACGAGCAGGATGTTGGTCAAGGCTTCTGGAGTAAGGCCAAGATGTTAGAAAGAAAGTGTTATATTGGTTATGACGCAATTGAGGCTGCTCGATTTTTCAGACGAGAAGTTTTTTTTAAGCTGGGTGGTTACGACGAAAATTTACGCTCATCGGAAGATTGGGATATGTCAAAACGAGTAATAGCTATAGGAAAAATTGACTCAATACCATTACCCTTTGTCACGAAGCATCATTTGGGAAAACTAAGTTATCTAGCACAAATTAAGAAAAAGTTTAATTACGGGTTAACTCTCAATTTATTATTCAAAAAACACGGATTTAATTTCAAAAAGGAGTTTCCTTTAGTTTTTCGGATTGTATACTTTCGTAATTTAAAGCTTTTTATTCTCGACCCTATTGGGACAATTGGATTCTTAGTTCTTCGGCCGTCAGAGCTTGCTGCCTATTTTGCCGGTCTGACCTGGTCAAAAATAAAGAAGGTAAAATTATGATTAAGGGGGAATACAAGTCACCAAAACGAGCACAAGACTATAGCTTAAATCGTTTCAAGGGAGGTCTTGCTATTGTAAATAAAGATGAAATGGAAATAATCGAAAACTGGCTTTCCAACAAAATATCAACAAACAAAACCATCTTTGATCTTGGCGCAGGTACTGGTAGAGCGATAAGGGTGTTCTTAAAAAGCAGGCCAAAAACAATTTATGCATTCGACCAGTCTCCTGCAATGTTAAAACTACTTAAAGAAAACTATCCCACTCAAATTAAAAAAGGGCAAATTAAAGTTATTGTTGGCTTAGCAAACAAAATTGCCCTAGACAAAAACTGCATCGACATAGTAGTAAGCCTTCATGTCTTCAAACATCTTAAAGATATAAATCCAGCCCTAAAAGAGGTAAATAGAATTTTAAAGAATAAGGGATTTATTATCTTCGATGTTCTTAATATAAATAGTTTAATTAAATTTAATTTAGGTACATGTTACGCCTTAACTAAACCTTCTATCATTAAAATACTCAGTAAAAACGGATTTAACTGCTTAGAAATTGTCCCATTACATGTTCTTGGAGAGACTGTGTATAATTTTCCCGGAGCACATTTTATTAACTTTTTTGATAAATTTCTAACAAAAATCAGACTTCCAATTGGTACAAAATTTTTTGTTTTGGCACAAAAAAATGTTTAAGAAGGCTCCACCTGTTTTTACAATGCATCCAAAGGCTCATTATATGAAACCTGGTGCTGTAGCGTTTATTCCAGGATGGATAATTCTTTTTATTACAATACTAACATTTGCAGTGCTATTTCCCTCTTTATTCAAAAATGGTTCGACAAACAGCATATATCCAATTAACGGTTTCCTCTTTGCATTTATCATTGGCTCTCTCTTACCAGTTTTTGATGACCTTTTTGCATTCCTCTTTGGACCGCCTTTTGCCCACCACTCTTTGTTTCACTCATTTTTTGGCTCGGCTATAACTTATGCCATTTTTTTCTTTTTGGGTGGAAGCGAAATTGCCAAATACGTATTTTTAGGCAACCTATACCATATATTCTTTAACTTTTACTTTGACGTTGTCACGCCATTTTTTCCTTTATCTTACAGGGAATTTGGCCTAACAAGCATAATCCGGGTTAGTACTTATTGGTTAAAAGTCATTAATTATCCTATTATTTTCATACTATTTTTTATGTCCATTATAATCTTCTTTACAAAATAACTTATGAAGATTTTATATCTTGTCTCCGGCATCGGTCCTCCGGCGGGTTGGGGAACAGAATTCATTCAAGATTTAATATTTGAGCTGTCAAAAAAAAATATTAAGGCTACCATCATCAATCCAATTTATAAACATACCCATCCTCAGTGGCGAGAATGGACCAGGAAACAAGAAAAACAATATGGTGTTAGAATCATCTCATTACAATCGCCGGCTTTTGTAAAAAAAAGCCTGCTTCTACATTTTGCTCTCACGCCGTTTTTCGTAACATTTTTCACAGTCAAACTTCTTTTTAAAGAAAAATTCGATCTTATACATGAATTCTCATCAACGCCTATTATCTTAATCAGAAGTTTAGTAATTAAACTCTTGTTTGGTATTCCAACAATTTTTACATTAAGTGTTTATAACAATACACTTTTAGGAAAGTTTTTTTGGTTTAAACTATTTAACTTCTCGCAAATGTATTGTATTCCTTCGCAGGAAATAATAGATAATTTAAAAAACCTTGGAATCCAATCTAGAAAAATTTCTTTTGTTCCACCCACAATAGATGCGGGGCGTTTCAGAAAAGTTCCAAAAAAGTCAGTGGCTCGCGAAAAGTTAGGTCTTCCAAAAGACAAGAAAATTATATCTTTCTTCGGCTCTCTTACGGAAGAAAAGGGAATATCTGATTTGCTCGATGCTGTGAGAAAAATAGACACAGGGTTAAAAGAGATACTACTGGTAGCAATTTTCTCTGTGTGGAAAGGTTCGAGACGTCATAATGTATGGATAAACAAATTAAAGAAAATTGCAAAACATATAAAAGTGTTGGAAGGGCAAACAGATATTCCCCTAGTTATTGCCGCCAGCGATGCAATTATTCTGCCGCAACGAACGGGACATGGCACCACAATACCACCAATTAGTATCTTGGAAGTTCTTGCTTCAAAAACACCACTTATTACGACGGATATATTAAACAACAGAGAATTGGTAAAACCCCCAGACATCCTTTTACCTCCGAAAAATTCAGATGTACTGAGCAAAGCTATAGAAAAAATTTTAAAAGTTAAGCCAAAGATACGGCCAAGAAACATTAACCTGAACTCTTATAGTATAGAGAACGTTACAAATGCTTACCTTAAAATTTATCGATCTGCGACTAAATGAATTACTAATTCTCCTTTCTAACAACTATAATGAACCCTTTCGAAAAAAGCCAAAAGACTGAAAACTTACGTATTAAAAGTATTCCCGTCTTCATTACAAATCTGTAAAACCTCCCTCCACTTCCACATCCCATAAATACCCCTTCAAGATTTTTTGGTAATACAAATTCGTATCTACAAGGAAAAGAATCAAAAAATTTTCTCGTGCCAAAATATGTTTTTGAGTAAGAACTATCTTGATAAGAATTAGCTTTGCCGGTTAACTTAACATACAAATTAGCAATAGGTAAAGGGAGCCATGACAAGAATAGTAATTTATGATGACTCTCCAGGGGCCATAACTTATTGGGGGCAGTCAAATAAATAATTCCGTCTCTCTTTAACAACTTAAAGATTTTTTTGAATGATTTTTTGGCATCGGGCATATGCTCAATTACAGTTAGGCAAATCACCAAATCAAATTTCTTATTAATTTTTAAATCTTCTACCGGTATATTAAAGAACTTAACTTTTAAATGACCAATAGAGTTTTTTGCCGCAACTTCATGGGCAGATTTGTAAGGCTCGACTCCGACAACGCTTTTAACTTTTTTCCCCAGCTCGAATGAGTATTCACCCTGGCCCGAACCCACATCAAGTACGTCAATTTCTTTCGTAGTTTTTTTTATATAGGTTCTAGCCACGCTTAAAATTTCATTTACATGCGAGGATATTACCTTTTTACTCTTCGATTTAGGGTTTCTTGTTTTGTAGTATTGCTGTTCAAAAGTATCATTAATCATTTTATCCCTTCCTTTGGCCTTGCAATAAATAACCAACCCAAAGATACTCTTAGAAGAACACCACGTATAAATTTGGATATGGTCTCAAAAGGAGTATTATCTAGTCTTCTAAGAAATTTTAAGAACTCACCGACCACAACAACTTTACTGCCGCGTTCCTTGTCAAAGTTATACTTTCTATAATCCTCAATAATCTCAAGAGTAATATCCTCAACTTCAAAATAAGCGCTCAACATTTTTCTAAACTCACCGTAGCTTGGTAGCTTTATGCCGTGATAACCCTTTCCTCTACCGCTTAACCGAACATAAATGTCAGCCCATTTTTCTGGCAGATATGAAAGCATTAAAAGTTTGAAGTGGGGTTCATATGGCCACCATTTATTTGCTGTAGTAATATGAAGTATCCCATCTTTCTTTAAAACTCTATTTATCTCTCTTAAAACTCCGCTAGGATTATCAACATGTTCAATAACCTCTATAAAGGTAACTATATCAAACGTGTTACTTTTAAAAGGTAATTTCTTACCGTTGTAGACGATGAGTGGGATATCTACACCAACTTCTGTAAAAATTTCTTTTGTTGCTTTCATAGCTTGGTTATCAACATCGCAACCAATGCTATTTGGAAATTTTTGGGCTATGATGCTTAAGGTTAATCCTATACCACATCCCAAATCGAGTAATTTTGCAGTATTTTTTTTATAAAGACTAAGTATTTTCGCTGTCCTTAAACCCTTATGCCTTGCAACATTGGCATACCATAGATTCCACTCTCTTGAGTGAGAATATTGCACAGACTTATTTAAGTGTTTAATATAAAATCCTTTGCTTGGTATTTTCATTTATTCAGTATGATATATTAAAATGATTAACAAAAGAAGTGAATTATGGGAATAAAATTAACTATGGGAAGAATAGCTTTGTACACTTGCGCAGTATGGCTTGTTATTATTTTTATTTTTCTGCCACATTATATAGAGCTTACAGGGGTGCTTGAAACTTGGTTCTCCGTTCAAGGACTTATATACTACAAAGATTTTGCCGCTTACCACTTTCCTTTGGGCAGACTTATTTTGCTACCAGTTCACCTTGTCTCGAATTGGAATCTCGAAATTGATCCTTTTGTAGGACTTACTTTCGGGATTGGAACCTTAATTACAATTTATTTGTTTGGCAAGAGATTCCTATCTTCTTTGGGAACAGCACTCTCGCTCATTTTTTTTGCTATTTTTTTCTGGTATGCCGCAACCGGAATATTATTTTTCCACGAAATATTAATCGGCTTTACCCTTTCAATAATAATTTACTTATTGTTCAAACTTCACAATGAAAGAAAAGTAAATAATCGGCTTGTAATCTCCCTTGGTATTTTAATTGCAATTACCCAACTTTCAGGACAAATTGCCACAATAACCTTGGGATTTGTAATGATTCTGGTTTTATATGAAATTATTAAAAAGCAGGCTAAAAATTCTATCCCAACTATTAGCTTTCTAATTGCAGGAGTAGTCTTACCATTTTTATTAATCTCCATATACTTTTTTTCAAAAGGAGCTTTGGGAGAATTCTTTTATTACAATGTACCCTATTATTTGCTCTATGCAGATTATAAAAAAGATAGCCTATTATCCCTTCCATTTAAGGAACTCTTGGGCTTTTACGCCCCATTACTTGTATTAATTGCCATTAACTTTGTGACTTTGATTAAAAACCACAAAATTAATTATCAATCAGTTTATGCAATCCTCCTTTCATTATCTACTGTTCCTTTTGTTATTTTTAGCATCTTTCACCCTCATCATTTAAATTATGCTTTACCTATACTGGCCTTAACAGCAGGAATAGCATATGACAAATCCCGTGATAGCAAACTTATATTTGGATTAGGCGGATTTATCATATTATTTATAGTATTAACTTCAATCTTACCGTGGCATTTAGAAAGGATAAAATTCCCCCCAAGTTTTAGAATTGCTAACGACTTATACCCCAATTCTAAAGATCCAATGAAAGCTGCTGTTGACTGGATTAAAAATAACACTTCCAAAAATACAAAAATTATGGTTATGGGAGATGCCCTGTTTTATCTAAGAAGCGACAGATTACCATCGGCTAGACCAGCAAAGGGCATGCCTTACGGATGGAATCCTATGTTTCAGATAGAAAAAGAAATAATGGAGAAAAGACCAGAATTTTGGATTGTTTCAAGAAACTACATAAATACTTTAATCAACTATTGGAATAGACCGGATATTGTGCAGTTCATAGACAGCGAACTGAAAAATTGCTATATTTTAAAAACATCTTTTGAAGATTGGCAAATTTGGAAAAAGCAATGCAACTAAATGTTTAAAAGAAATACTATCAAAACTAACCCTTTAAAACAAACGCTTAATGCGTTTATTAACAACGCATCGATCTCCGGAACTATTTGGAGAGCTTCTGAAATAACAGCTATATCAGGAACAACACTGAAACAACCAGTTCTTGACCTAGGATGTGGAGACGGAAAATTTACAAAGCTAATGTTTATGGGACAAATGGATTATGGTCTAGATATATCAAAAGATGCTATAGAAAAATCGCGAGAAGTCAATGCCTATAAAAATTACATTGTTTCTGACGCTCACAAGATTCCTTTACCCAACGGGTCTGTACAAACAGTATTTTCAAACAGTGTTTTCGAGCACATACCAAATCTTACCAGTGTTTTATCGGAAATAAGCCGAATTCTAAAACCCCGGGGGGTTTTAATATTTACCACCCATTCTCCTCTCTCAAAACAGTTTTATGGAGTAAAATTGTTAAAAAAATTAAGGTTAAATGGGTTAGCTAAAATCTACGAAAGCACTTTCTGTAGGATGTTACAGCTTAATACTCTCTGGAGTCTAGAAACTTGGGAACGGAATTTACAAGCTGTAGGGATATCCTTAGAAAAAACACGTACTATAGTCTCTCCAAAATCTGCGTTTTGGTATGAATTTTTTATGCCATTTACCTTTTTGCAGAATCGAATATCTCTACTTAAAAAAATAAAGATAAGCAAATTAGTCCTAGGTCGTCTGAAAATCGATTTTTCAGAAACTCATCCGGAAGGGCGTAATTTTTTTGTGATTGCTAAGAAGAACGGTTAACTTCATGTAAAACTGCTGTCACTTGGTCGGAAAAAATCTTCGTCGGGTATTATATAGTGTTCTATGTCTATCTCCTCTTGCTCATCAAGCGTCTCATAAATTTCGACTTCGTCCAAAAATAAAGTTACTACAGAATCATCGGCTTGAAAACCAATTTTAATAAAATTTGCCTCTTGCGGTGCAATACCCTGTACTTCTACTTTATGCCATTGACTCTCACCATAAGGTCTTGTTGAAACGAAACTAATAACTGGGCGGTTTGTAATCGATGGTTCATTATTTTCTTGATAAGCAGAGCTTGTTCCTCGATTGCTCTCGGAATAGAAATCTAGTCTTAAGAATCCATTCCTAAATTTCTTCTCTATATGTTCACTATTTTTAATCCAACCGGTAACTTTATAACCGAATCCCGGTTTAACCGGCAGAGCATCCGATTCCCAACGAATAACTCCGGGAACTGTTACCCACTTATTATTCCCCGCTTCTTTACCCTTTTTTATAACTAATGCTCCTTTGATTTTTTTGCCTTCTTCTGACCAGAATAACTTATCTTTATCTTTTTCTAGAAAGAAAAGTGGTGTCCAGTCATCTTTACCCTCAAAGTCAAATCTTTTTATAAGAGCAGCATTACCAAAACTTAATGGGGGCTTTATTTGAGTTACCGCATAGTTATATCCAGATGCTTGCCAAGGCAGCATAAAATCTTTTATTGTATGATTCCATAATAATTCACGGGTTGCTAATGCAAGATAGTTTTGAGATAACAAACCATCCGGTTTATCCCAGAATTGGGTGGGCATTCTAGGAGGTGAAAGCATCCACCAAAAATTCTTTTCCTGAATTTTAAAAAAATCTATAAGTGCGTAATCGTACTTCTCTTCTAAAAACTCACGGTAACCAAATATTTCTGGTAAGTTAGGGAGTTCAGCAATCTGAACCTTATCTTTTTGCACGCTTGGATTACTGGAATGGGTAGCAAATACAGCAGGTCCCTCTATATTTTTATTTAACCAATCTTCTGCGACAATCCTGTAAGAAGGTTGAGCAAGAATGTACGTGCTAAGAGCACTATTGTAAATATGCTCTTTAAGGACAAGGACTAAGGCTAATGTATAAAAGCCAATTATGAAAACACGAGCACTTTTATTTCTGTAGCTTTTGATGGACCATTCCAATATTTGTCCAAAAAACAAAGCGGCAAAAATAAGCATTAAAGCAATTGGGATCAGAAGATTATAAGTATAGTAGCCACCTGTCGAAAAATAAGCGAACAAATAGAAAGACAGCAAAATTGGGGATACCAGTATAATCGTTTGTTCTCTGTGCCTTTTGATGAGAAATCCAATAATAATACCACCCAATGAAATTATGGTAAGAACCGGACCTAAACCCGTATGATAAACATAAGAAAGAGGGAAAAGATACATTTGATACTTATGGAATTCGTTTGCAAGCCATACCCATTTCGACCAGCTCAACGTCTCATCTAATCGCATAAAATAATCAACGTGCGCGATTAGAAAAATAGCAACTATTATGATGGCGGACATTATTATATTCTTACTAAGGAAATTTTTTAAAAAGGGGTGACGCTTGTTTTTTGATTTTTTAATAGCAACAAGTAAATGGGCGATACCAAATACTACAAAGCCAGATGGTTGATACTTAACTAAGAATGACAGAACAACGCAAACAGCTGCAAAAATGTAGCGTGGCATTGTTGGTTTTTTAATTAATCTTCCAACAGCAAAAAGCGCTAAAAGGAGGAAAAATACATTGTAAATATCAAAAAACCCCATATGGCTGTTAATAACCAGCCGGTAATTTACGGCCAACATAAATGCTGCGACCAGTGCCATAATTCTTTTCCCAAAGTATTCCATTACAACTTTATATCCAAGGATAACACTAGCCGTTCCAAATAGAGCGGTTATGTATCTTCCCCAGTACATCGCATTTTGCCAATACCTTGTGCCCAAAATTTCTTTATTAAATATCTGATCTAACTGCGCCACAAAATTTATATTCCCACCGATACCATCAGCTACTAATTGCAAAAAGTCTGGAAAATGAGAAACAGCGTATAAAAGCCACGCCAAGGGGATAAAGAAAAATAAGAAAACTATTGCCATTATCCAAAATACTAAAGGGGGATAAGCTAAATTGGTAAGACTTAAGCCAATCGTCTTATTTAAAATCATTGATACTGCATCCCCATATATAACTTCATATCCATGCATGTAGTAACCCGGACTTGTCCCAATAATACGAAGAAGAAAACCTATAATAACAATTAGTGATAACAAGAAGTTTCCTCTAACAAAGACCACTATTTTATTCAGTAGTTCAATTAGTGATATACTCATCTTAGTTTAATTTGCAACTTTTAAGGTATTCGTATATACCTGTTTTTATTATTAGGCAGGTGCAGATTAAAGTTAAACAGGTATATAATCACAAAAGTAATCATGAAGTCCAAGCAAAAATTATCAATAATTATACCAGTTTTTAATGAGGAAAATACTATTGAGGAATTATTAAAGAGGGTAATGCGAGCTAAATTAGGAAAGTGGCAGAAGGAGATAATAATTGTTGATGACGGATCTTCTGATAAATCAAAGAAAATAATTCAAAATTTGATAAAAGTCAAAAAGCCCAAAATTAAGTTTATTTCGCACAGAATAAATAATGGTAAGGGGGCAGCTATACAAACGGCGTTAAGGTATGTTACCGGGGATGCAGTAATAGTACAAGACGCAGATTTAGAGTACAACCCCAATGACATATTTAAACTCCTCAAGAGGTTAGAAAGAAAAGATGTTCAAATAATCTTTGGTTCCCGACATGCGCACGTTTCTAAAAAAGACGAAATAATATATGTTTGGGGTATAAATCTATCAACTCACTTGATTAACCTTCTTTACGGTGCAAAAATTACCGACATATACACTTGTTACAAATTATATACTAGGGATTGCTTAAACAATGCATCTGCAAAAAGTAAAAGCTTTGAGTGGGATATCGAATTTGTGGTTAAACTCTTAAAAAGGGGTTATAAAATAGCAGAAGTGCCTATCAGTTACCATCCGAGAAAATTTTCAGAAGGAAAGAAAATTAACTTTTGGAACGGTTTAGTAGGTATTTGGGTATTACTCAAGCACCGCTTCTCAAATTAGCACTGCTTTTACTTGCAATACATATAATTGATATACCAAAATCAAAAGGGATTATTTTATCAAAAAAATCCAAGAAAGGAACTAATAATTTAAGAATAGATAATTGTAATTTTGGAAATCCTTTTCGTTTAAATAATCTTGCATTTATAAACCAACCTAAAGCTGATAATTTATTGTAATATTTTATGCTTTCGACCAAAAAACCTGCGCTTGTTAGTTTCCTATAAAAACTACTTTTTGAATAACGCTGATGGTGACCGGCTAATCTATCATATGAGCCGAAAAGAATGCTGTGAGCGGGAACAAGAACTATAAACATCCCATTATCAGGAAGTAAATTATATATGTTTTTAATTGCACGGATGTCATCACGAACATGTTCCAATACATTAATAGCGACAATCGTATCAAATTTACCCCTTATATGGGGTTTTGGATTAATGATATTAAAATAAAACGCATTTTTGTTAATTCTTTTTAAAGGTTTAAGAAAAGAGCGGTTAATATCCGTAGGGGTAATACTGAAACCCTTATCCTTAACTTTAATAGTAACATTACCCAATCCACTACCTACCTCTAAAATGTTTTCCCCCAAATACTTCTCAAATTTGGATACGAGCCATTCGTTATAATTACCTACCTGTGCCAAATTCTCCAGTGCATTCTCTTGATAGTCTTGGATACTAATCTTCATTTCCTGTGTGTGGAACTAGATGCTCAATCATAGCAAGGGGGTTATGTAAAATACATGATTGCTCATTATCTAAATTAAGACGGATGAACTTTGCTTTTCTGGCTGCGAAGTAAAATACAGTTTCGCTCCTCTGTATCATATTTCCATTTACCACGGAGCTATATAAAGATTCAGATGAGAAATCTGCCCAGGCAGGCTTAAAAGAGCTGCTTTTTTTGCCTACTTGAGAAAACGCTAATGGATCTTTTTCTCTGAACCAAGTTTGCCCATCCAAAGACGTATCAATGACCGATGCGCGGGGTAGCGAACACCCATTTACAGGCTCATATGAAAGAATGAGTCGAGATAATAGAACTTCTTTTTCTGTTTTAAACATAATCATTTGGTTTTTTTGTTCCGTAACTATTTTTCCGTTAAATGATTTTTCCTCAAATCTATACTCTGGTTTTGTGTGTTCTAAATCATTTTTCCAGATCTTAAGTATTGGCACGTTGTCTGCTTTTACCTCGTAAATTGGCTCGAGGAAGCGCTCTACATACTCCCATGCATAGAAATTTTCTTTATGCTCATAATTGTATGTTAATGCCATTAAATATTCTCCATCACGATTAATCCCGCTAAAATAGTCATCCGATAAGTTAATATCACTGCGTAACTTATATTTAGGTATATTAACCGATGACCCTTGAATAAGGGTCAATTTTGCATCCTGGATTGCATTTTCATTAATCCACATTGCCCCTTGATAATAAGCGTTACCAAACGAATTTCCTGCCGCTGGTACACCGGATTCCGCTGCACCCTTTAAACCTCCAATAAGAAAATTAAAATAAACGTTCTCGTTGGGGTGAAGTCTAATAAGGGGATAAATGGAAAATGTAAAAATAACTAATAACGTTAATGGCTGAATAGCTAAATAGTTATATGGCTTCTTCAGCTTAACCATGTAACCATGTAACCATGTAACCATCTTACCTATTCCCACTCCAGCAAGAATGGCTATTGCCGGAATGTATTCCATTATTTGCCTTACTCCCCCGTAAATATTCACTCCAGGTATGCTCACTCTCAAGACTGGCACAAGAAACCACAAAAGAACCAGCAGGAAAAAGCCATGATATTTAGTTAAATTCTTTTTGAGAAACACCAAGCTCAATATTAGTCCTAACAATACTAGGGGTGGAGCAGTCAATATTACCCACCTTATGGCATAAAATGGCCAACTTGGTAGCACTGCATTTGCAAATGTGGGGTCCAGTGCATTCCTTTGATAATATGTCAAAACTTTACCAATGTTAGCAATAGGGCTATCCCATAAAAATGGATAGGAAACATAAAAAATTGTAAATACAATTATTGGATAAAGAAAAATCAATAAAAGAAATCTTCGGGTTTTAACAAATGAAAGAAATTCTTTTTTATGGGTTTTAAATACAAAGAATAACCATGGCAGTACTATAAGCGGCAGGAAAATTACATTGAATTTTGTTGCAAGTGCAAAACCTGCAAAAACCGAAGATATTAATATAAAGCGGGCTGACGAACTCTTTATACCTTTCCATAAAAAGTAAAGAGTTAAAATAATCCACGATGTCTCAATCGGATCTTTTATATTAAAATGGGATTCTGCCCAAAAAAGGGGGTAAGTCGCAAAAATGATAGTTGAAAAAAATGCTGCTATGAGCCCAAAACTCTCATAAACAAACAGAAACAAGACAGCTACTCCAATGCTGGCGACAAAAATTTCAAAAAGGTGATAACTCTCAATATCTCCCAAAATCCCAAGTCTCTGGTAAAAAACCATATTTGTGCTAGAGGAAAGAATATCGGCAAGGGGCGGATGAGTACCATCTATTGTTCTATAAAATGCTGCGTTGTGTTTATCATCTTGGTAAATACTTCTTTCATGATAGCTGGAGTCGTTTTGAGCACGTAATAAATCATAAGGTGGTAGTTTTTGGTAAGTATTATCCCCAGTTAAAAGGTACCAAAGGTATCCTTGCCCTCTTTTAAAATGAGTTGGTTCATCCCAAGATATTCCATAGTTCCCTAAGGTAAGGAAACCAGAAATAAAAAATAAAATTCCTAGAAAAAGAGACAGAAAAAATTTCATTGTTTAAGTCCAAGACTTTGGCGGAATGTATAAAAAACTAAATATAAAAAAAGGACAAATGAAATTATAATTGAAATAAGAATAATGGCAAATAATGTCGGGTGATAAATCCAGATAAAAGTTATTTGTAAGGATGCTGCCAGAAAACTCGCCAAGACGATGCGTGACTGGCCTTGCGCCAAACCATAATTAAGTAGCAAAAACGACAAAGTTACAAAAGTTATAAAAATTCCGAAAAATACCAAAAGGCTAGTTGACAAAAGATATTTTTCACCGTAAAGCTGCTTAATTACCAACTCTGGTAAAAATGCATAAATGGAATTTATAAAGAGAGCTATCAAAAATGCCCCCAATAAACTCCATTTCAAAGTGACCAATCCGCTTTGGCCCTTGGAGTAATTTTTTGCAACTATTGGAAACATAACAGCCGTAATAGGGCTCACTCCAAAAAAAATTATTCTCCCCAAAAATGACATAGCTCCATAGATTCCGGCTTCAAATGAACCGAAAAAATGTTTGACCAAAATTAGATCTGAAGAATATAGGGAAGTTATTGAAATTGAAAGTAAAAAAAAGGGTAATATTTGGTTTACGGTTGACAGAATATTGACTGATAACTTTTGCCTACCTTTAGACAAACTCAAAAAACTTTTAACAAAAAGCCATGCAATGATAAACCCAACCAATACTCCTAAAACCAGTCCGAAAAGGGCTCCACCAATGGAAAAACCCACCAGCACTAATACTACGGCTACCAGCAGTCGCAAGAGATTTTCTACAGTCTGACTAATAACCATCTCTTTAAATTTGAGCAATCCTTGAAGCGTTCCACGAAACATCATTAAAGGAAAAGATAGTAAAAATACTAAAAGGCCAATAATTATAAGAAATTTCTCTACTTTTATAAATTGCGCTATAAAAGGACTCAAGAGCACAAGAGCGGAAAAGGAAACCACACCTAACCACAAGACATTTTTATTAAGGGTGGCAACTTTTTCGCTAACTTCTTTTTCGTTCTTTGCTTTTGCAATTAATTTTGTTACAACTAACCCCATGGAATTAGGCAACAGAACCAATAGGCCGACTAAAGATATAACAGAGGCTAAGATGCCATAATTGGCAGGTTCTAAAATTCTCCCCATTATCAAGTGATACAAATAGTTAATGAAGCTTGTCGCAAAACTTCCAAAAATCATAATCGCACTGCCTGATAAAAGTTGAGCTTGTTGAAAAGAGAAATTTTTCGGGAAGTGATTTTTAACGCCATTTAACATCTTACTAGAACACTAACTATTTTACTTATTGACCATTATATACCCGCTTAACTCTAATTTGCATTTAGAAATTGTGGAAAACGGGTATATACGAATACCTTAAAAGTTGCAAATTCAAGTAAGATGAGTATATCACCCTGAAGAATTAATTATTTAACCCGTTCGGAGAAAATTTTTACAGTATTAATATCATGCTGTAAAAGTAACCAAAACCCTGATTCAAATTCGAAATTTCTTTGCAACGTATCGAGAATTTTTTGATGTTCCTCGTACATTTTTAAAATTTCTTCTTTTTTACTTGTTAGTTTGTTTTTAATCACAAAATCTGTAAAATTTCCTAAATAAGTTGAGTAGCGAGATGAGGTTTCCTCAACCGGTTGCCATTCTTTACTATCCACAACCCATTTTAGTTCGGCAAGTCTTTTTTCAACCAAGTATTGTTGATAATCTACTTTGGTATTTTTTGAAAATTTAAAGAATAAAACAACTTTCTCTCTAAATTTTTCAATGACATTCGCAACGTGGTCTACCTCGACTTTAGTTTTAGTTTCAGTTTGTGATTCCTGTGCTAACACAACACCTGGTAAACTAAAAATTATGTAAAAAAATAAAAGAAAAAAAGCAATTGCCTTAACCATTAGTTTTAATCCTAACATAGTTTAATCATTAATGTAAACCGGATATTTCTACCAGAACTTTTGGAAGTCACCTCTTGGAGTGTTTCTGTAAATACCATTCAATAGTCTTAAGTACGCCCTCAGCGAATGTGAAGCGTGGCTTATACCCGAGTAAATACTGAGCCTTTGCTATCCCAGCCAGGTGTCTACGCACGTCCCCTGGCCGGGGTGCCACCTTTCTGGGCTTGAGTTTCGAGCCAAGTATTTCGAGCACTGCTTGTGCCACTTCGTTAACTTGCACCTCCCGGCCAGTACCGATATTCACCACATCATTTATCACTCTTGGAGACTCTCCCGCGAGTACGATGCCTCGCGCGGTATCCTCAACATAAGACATATCGCGCGTCTGCTTACCATCCCCGTAAATTTGGGGTGGTTCGTTTTTGATTACACATTGCAAGAAGCGAAATAATACTGCGCAATAGCCATCGTCCCGGTGACGTGGGCCATATGAGTTGAAAGGGCGAATTATAGTGTAAGTTAGACCGTAGGTGTTGTAATACCCTTGCACATACGCTTCGCCAGCAAGTTTTGAGGCCGCGTACACGGTTAGGGGTACGCGCGGATGATTCTCGTCCATAGGTACATACTGCGCTGTTCCATAAACCTCTGAAGAGGAAATATAGTTAAAACGTTGAATACCCGCAAGGTGGGCAGCATGAAGAGTATTGAGAGTACCAGTGCTATTCACCTCGTTCATTATAAGGGGGTCCTCCAGTCCCAATGTCAGCGGTTGAACAGCCATGTGATAGACTACCGAGATACCACGACAAACCTTCTCAAGATCCGACAGTTTACGGATGTCGCCCTTCAGGACTCGAAGACGGCCCTGGACAATCTTCTGGACCTGGGTAAGGTTCTCTTTTGAACCAGAACTGAAGTTGTCCAACACCGTCACATTTTTACCACGGGCAAGAAGCTCCTCCACTACGAAACTGCCGATGAAACCCGCTCCCCCAGTTACTAGATAGTTACTAGTCATAATTCAATCAAAATTCTACCAAAATTCTACATTTTTAGGTGTCAATTCTATTGTTAATGACTCGATAAGAGGAATAAGTCGGTTATAGGGAGTTGACCTTATCTTTTCCGAATAATCATAAATATCATATTTGGGTTTCCCGTTTGTTATCAAAAAATAAATATGGTCTGGCCTTACTTTATCCTCTTTGATAGCTTGGACAAAATCTTCTTTACCCATAAAGGTATATACACCCTGGTCTCCCTGAAAGACAGAACCGAAAGTTCTAACGCCTTCATATAATGGGCGCTGACTTCCGGGAACAAATATATATCTGTTAATACCGTCCCTGGGAAGAATTTTTTGGAGCTGCTCGTCATATTTTCGCTGAGGGTAAGAATAAGGAGACATAAGCCATCTATAATCGAACGAAAAAGACGTAACTATGTTTATAAAAATTAAAATTATAGCTGATACTTTAAATGTTCTTTTGCTAACTAAATGTGCCAAGCCCATTAATACAAAAACTAGACCTAAGGCAGGAAAAATACCATATCCTGTTGCGCCAAGCGGTCCTAAACTGTTTTTGTGATATTCAACAAGTCTAGCTACATTATGTTCAACTCTTACTCCCATAAAAGAGGCTACCGCTGCAGTAGGAAGAATAATAGATAGACCTATTATTAACATCTTTGCGCTAAAGATTTTTTTTGAAAGTATAGAAATAAGACTCGCAACAGCAAAAACCGCAACAATTATAAATCCAAGCGCAATAGTAATATATTTCCAATTGTTCAAAGTCAAACTTAATAAATGAACAAGAGGATACGAAAAGCCATAAGGCAAAGTTACTGCCAGAAGTACATCTCCAAAAACAAACAATTGGTCTAGGGCAAATATTTCACTCAATTGGGTATGTCCCCCGGGCGCTCGATCAAAAATAGGCATATAAACAAATGAAATTAAACAAATTGCAACAACAAAAAAAATTATACTTTTCTTTTGATCAATGAATTTTTTACCTGTAGGATTTGAGTTAGCAAAAAATAATGCAAAAAGAGTAAGTGGCAAAGCAATAAAGTATGATTTAGCTACTCCATATTCCAGAGCTGCTGCTGCAAAAATTAGCGCACCTGGAATAAATTTCTGAAAAAGCATATAAAAGGAAAGCACTACTAAAAGTACGATAAATGGACTGTTTATAACTTCTCCTATAAGGAGTCTCCCCTGAAAGTAGGTTGGGGTTGTCAGAAAAAATATTGCGGCAATAAGGGAAATAAATTTGCTTTTTTGCAGTTTGCTAATTAGTGCAAAAATTGCTACTCCTGCTAAAAAGTAAAAAAACAGGCCAAGGCTATTATACAGGGTATAGTTTGTTCCAAACCACGGTAAAACCAGATTTAGTATAGCTATTGGATGTGAACCAACTGGCCCCCACATTCCTTGTATGTTACAAATTGGCTGAGATGGGCAAAAAAGATGCCAATGAAAAAAACGCAGGTCATCGTTATAGAACCAAAAGCCATAAGTTAATATCCTCGAAAAGAAAAGAGTAAGACCAATAGCGAGTATATATTTTAAGTTTTTTCTTGCATTTTGCAGAACATTTTTTTGTTTTTTTAGCCAGTAGATAAAAACTGATAAAGCGATTACAACAAGAAAAAGTTTTCTGGCAATAAAATGTCCATAGCGAATACTGTCAAAAGGACTGAGAAATATGCCATAAAAATAGTGATCTATTAAGTTTGCCTTCGTTGAAAGCTCGTATGAAGTAGCACCTAAATTAAATAAAATTGAGGAAATTACCACCAACCAAACTAACTTGTAACTATACTTATTAAAAAATTTTCCTAAATGCTTCATTAATAGTACATGCTTAATATAGCACTAAACTTTCCAGCAACAGAAATCAAAATTTCTTATCTCTTCTTTTTTCTTGGGCAAACATGGCTCTCGTTTGTTCTGTTATATCATAAACATTTCTTGACAAAGGATCAAAATGCATTACAAAAAGATTATTAGGAGAAAATCCCAATTTTGACACTTTATCTAGATCAAGAGACTCAAGGCCTTCAACATCTACTTTTCCCTGCGGATGACTGAAAAATTGAATGACAAATTGACCTCCGTATCCACCCAATGTGGCAGGTAAATAGAGATAAGAGGGATTTTTCTTCGTTTCCGGCGCCCAAGAACGCAATATTTCCAGGGTTTGCTTGTTTGCATTATGTACCCATTCTTCTGTTTTCAATCGTCTTTGAATATGAACATTATTATAGCTAAACCAAACAAGAATAATAATTATTAGATGCAAATTCAATAATTTCCTTCCTTTGGTAAGAATACCAGTTAAAAAAATACCAAAAAAAATTGCCACCATTATAGAAGGAAAATAGAAGTACCTGGTTGATCCAAATGTATTTAGTGTTTCTGCAGCTTGTAAATATACATTAAAGAAAAGCATTCCTATGGCACTTAGCAATGCCGTCATCTGAAGAACTTTCCACTGGGTGTTTATTTTTGAGTTGGCGAAAAAAGCATAGCAATAGATTAATACCGTTATAACCAAAATTCCAAAATATTCAATAGAAAATTTATCATTGATTAAAAACAATTCGCCCATCGGAAAAGTAAGAACAGTTAGTTGTTGAAGAATTCCAGTAAGGGTATAAGAAAATTTTTCGAATACAAAATCAAAGATAGACTCGTTAGTAAAAGCAAGCGACCCTCTAATTATATACAGGGTAATTATTATGTAAGGGATGGGTAACAATATTAATTTCCAGAAAATTTGCCTTATCTCCCTTAAGCCAAAAAGAAGATAAACAATTGGATAAGTAATAAGTATTGGTACAAAATAAGTGCCAAAAAAACTCATCATTAGTGTAAATGCATAAAGAGTAAGGGAAATGAAGTAAAAATAAAGCTTAAATTTTTTCGTAAGATATAAGTATAAAAAATATACAGCTATGAGTGCTGGTACAGCTAGAGTTGCCCTTCCAGCAAAATACAAATATCCTCCTCCTGAATAGGTCTCAAAATTAGCTATAAAGCTACTGCCAAAAAGAAAGGCAGTGAGAAATCCTGCCAATTTACTACCTGTCATTTGCTTAACTATGAAATATAATAATAAATCAATAAAAAGCATATAAACAAGCTGAAACCACATATATAAATGAATTTGGTCACCGAATTTAGGGATTAGAATTCCAGAGAGTATCCTGTCAATAGTAAACTCGTCCAGTGATGCAACTTCCTGATAAACTATTTCAAACAAATTTCCCTTAGGTGGAATTGTGCCAATAAAACCCCAACTTTCCCCTGTGAATTGCAAAGAGAGAATATGTCTCCAGGTAAAAAAAGTTAGCAATAGAACAAGACTTATGAGAAAAAGATCTATTTTTATAGAATTCATTAATTAAGGAGCTACCTCCACAAAAGTTAATCCCTTAATTTAAACCATAACTTAACCATTGCAAAAAAAGTCTTTATGGCAACTACTACACTTGTGCCTTTTGCCTTACCACCTTTGCGTCTATACCATCTGATTGGAACTTCCGTAAATTTATATCTCTTCTTCAGTGCCTTACTTATCAGTTCTGGCAAAAACATCGCACTTCTGTCCTCAGAACTTATTTCAATTGATTGAAAAACTATCCTTCTCCACAAAGACACAGAAGAAAATTCTTTAAGACTAATCCCTAAAAGATAGCGGCATAAAAATTGAAATGGCAGGTGAAAGATACCTCTAGTTACTCTTTTATAAGTTGATTCTTTATTTTTAGTAATGTACGCCGTTGCCGCATCATACCCTTTTACTGCGCTTAAGAACTTGGGGAGTTCAGAAAAATCAAATTGACCATCAGCGGGAGCTAAAAATATCAGGTGTTTTTTAGCGCTGGAAAAGGCGCTTTTCATTGCTCCCGTAAATCCTTTGTTTTGTTTATGATGTACAATGCGAATAAATTTATTTTTCCTTGCAAGACCGTCAACGATTTTCCCTGTTTGATCAGTTGAACCATCGTTAACCAAAACTATCTCATAATCAATTCTTATTTTTTTTAGAACCTCTATTGCATTTCTCACTACATCTTCTATCGTTCGGGCCTCATTGTATGCAGGAATAACAACTGACAAAGATTCTGGCTCTACACCTTTCAAAAATTTTTTACTTGAACCGATAATCTTGCCGGGAACTCCAGCTACTATTGAGTATGGAGGAACTTTCATAAATTGAGGAATAACTGACCCAGCTGCGACAACACTATGGTGGCCTATTTTTGTCCCCATTAAAACAACAGCATTAGTGCCGATAAAACAAAAGTCACCAATTTCTACTGCAGCACTATCTACTTCCCCATAACGTCTTTCTGATATAGCTCTTTTAACTGTCGAGTGAGTTAAGATTTGAGCACCGCTTGAAATATCTGTACCTTTGCCAATCTTTAATGGGGCATTGGCGGCGTCAATTAAACAAAATGCGCCAATCCAAACCCGCTCGCCAATTTCAGGGTTTCCTAAAATCCAAGCGTGCTCATTGTAGGGATTGTCAGTAAAGCCATGATTAAATTTTTCTTCCATCAACCCTCCGTAAAGCCTAAAATTTTTTCAATCACATAGTCTTGCTCTTTTTCTGTCATTTGAAAATAAAGAGGAATTGTTATAGTTTCTCTTGCCGCTATTTCTGTTTCAGGTAGAACAAGCTTTGGATACATCATTCTGTAAGGTTTTTCAAGGTGTGCTGCCATAACGCCAATGCGAGTTGCAATACCTACATCTAGTAATTTCTGCATAAGATCGCCTCTCTCGATTTTTCGATTTTTACGAATTCTAATAACATAAGACTGCCAATTATGTGTATAGCCAGGAGGAACATATGGGGGAATTATAAACTTAGTCTCCAAGAAGTTTTTTGTGTATCGCTTAGCAAGATTTGCTCTTCTCTCTAATATTTCAGGTAATTTTTTCATTTGTTCCACTCCAACTGCGGCTTGCAAATCAGACATACGAAAATTATATCCAACAACCGGATATTTCTCAAAAATAATGCTCTTTGCTTTGTGGCGCGTAACATCCGAAATAGACATCCCTTGATGACGTAAAATGCGCAATTTATCGGCCCAATCTTTGTTATTGGTTAAAATCATCCCGCCTTCCCCTGTAGTTATTGTTTTTCTAGGATGAAAGCTAACACAGGAAATCTGGCCAAAACCACCAACTCTTTTTCCGTGATATTTACTTCCAAGAGCACAAGCGGCATCCTCAACTACAAATAATTTATGCTTTCTGGCTAACTGGTAAATCTTATCCAAATCAGAAGGAAGTCCAACTTGGTCAACAGGAATGATAGCACGGGTTCTTTTCGTTATTTTCTCATTTATCTTCCCAGGATTTATATTGTAGGTCTCCGGGTCAATATCAACAAAAACGGGCTTTGCGCCGGTATGAACAACAACATTTGCAGTTGCGATAAAAGTTAAAGAAGGAACAATTACTTCATCTCCCCGACCAATGCCCAACATATGAAGACTCATAAAAAGAGCGGTTGTGCAGGATGTTGTGGCAACCGCATATTTAGAACCCGTGTATTTGCAAACAGCGTCTTCAAATTCTTCAACCTTCGGCCCTTGTGTTACCCAACCAGAGCGCAAAACTTGAACTATTGCTCTTTCTTCCAGACTGTCAAAATAGGGTCTATGAAGTGGAATTTTCATTTAAAGAACTCCTTTATCCGACTACAAACGTATCTAATTTCTATTTCTTGGAGTTCTGGGTATAAAGGCAGCGACAAAACTTCACGAGCCGCTCTTTCTGCATTTGGAAAATCACCTTTTTTGTAACCCAAATGTGCTAGTGCTTTTTGTAAATGAATAGGAATTGGGTAATAAACTACACAGCTAATACCAGATTTTGCCAGAAAATCTAAAAGTTTATCTCTCTTTTTAACTCTTATTGTATAAATAAGATAATTTGGCGAAAACCCATCCTCAGTTGTAGGCGGCAAAATAATTGGTAAGCCCGAGAGAAGTTTATTATAAAGTTGGAATAATCTCTTTCTCTTGGCGTTCCATTCTTCTAGTTTCTTAAGCTTTACCAAAAGAACTCCGGCTTGCAATGTATCAAGTCTCGAGTTATAACCCAATATGTCATGTTTATACTTTTTAAATTGTCCTACATTACGCATCGCTCGAATGTTATTTCCAAGCTTTTTACTATTTGTAACAATAGCACCGGCATCTCCCGAAGCTCCTAGAGCCTTGCTGGGATAAAAAGAAAAAGCTGCTAAATCCCCAAATGAACCGCATTTTTTACCGTTAATAGAGGCTCCATGTGCTTGGCACGCATCTTCAACAATATACAGTCTATATTTCTTGGCAATTTTTTTTATTTCCAACATTGGAGCCGGCATGCCAAATAAGTGGACAGGAATTATCACCTTTGTCATTTTGGTAATTACTTGCTCTATTTTTCTTACGTCTATCTGGTAGGTATCGGGGTTAATATCAACAAGCACGGGTTTTGCTCCAAGATAAATAGTTGGCAGGACTGTGGCAATGAAAGTAAAAGAGGGAGCAATAACTTCGTCCCCTGCTCCTATACCTAAAGCACGGAGCGACAAGAGCAAGGCGTCTGTACCCGAAGCAACACCAACACAATAATTAACTCCACAAAAGCGTGCAAACTCCTTTTCAAACTCGGTAACATTTTCTCCCAGAATAAAATCACCATTAGAGAATGTTTTTTTAACTACACTATCAATTTCGACCTTTAAATTTTTATACTGCCTTACAAGGTCAACAAGCGGAATTTTCATTTTGAGATCTTGATTTTACGGATCAGGCGGGCGGGGTTTCCAGCAACAATGGTCCATGGCAAAACATCGTGAGTCACTACACTTCCTGCACCGACAATTGCTCCCTCTCCAACTGTAACCCCACAAATAATTGTGCTATTAGCCCCAATCGATGCCCCCTTACAAACTCTAGTTGGGATAACTTCCCACTCTTGGGCATTTTTCAAAGATCCATCAGGATTTGTTGATCTTGGATATTTATCGTTTGTAAAGCATACATGGGGACTAATAAAAACTTCATCCTCAATGGTTACTCCTTCAGGTATATATACAAAAGCTTGTATTTTAACTCGGCGGCCTATACTTACATTTCTTCCAATTTCCACAAAAGAACCAATAATACAACCCGCACCAATTTTGCAACCATATAAATTAACAAGTTCTGGATGATAAATCTTTACGTTTTTCCCGAGTTTAACGTCCTTTGTTATCATTTTTGTTCTACTTTGCGTTAAGCAATTTAGTTGCTCTTTCTAAAATTTCAACAATTTCCGCGCCGAATTTTCCGTCGCTTCTTGTTACTTTGCGACTTGAAACCGCATCAATAAAACTCTGAGCCATAAAGGTCAATGGATCAATTGTTTCTATATGGGGCAACCAGACATCACCAAATCTATAACCTATCTCAATTTGCCCATTCTCGTTGTGAGATTTCTCTCTAACTATACCTTTATCATAAACCTTAATCTTTTCCGATGATTCGTTATCATCATAAACTATCATTTTTTTGCTTCCGACAATAAGCATTCTCCTAACTTTAACCGGAGAAAGCCAACTAATATGAACATGCGCAATAATATTTTTCTGATACTCTGCTGTAATATAAGCAACATCTACCTGATCATTTATATGTGATTTACCAGTTGCACTTACTTTTGTTGGTTTTGTTCCTAAAATAAACTGAACTATTGAAAATTCATGGGATGCTAAATCAAAAATTACATTACTGTCTTTTTGAAAAAGACCTAAATTTGTCCGTGTAGAATCGATGTACAGAATCTCTCC
Source organism: uncultured Gammaproteobacteria bacterium (assembly GCA_964442455.1). GTDB lineage: Bacteria > Patescibacteriota > Microgenomatia > UBA8517 > JACQJR01 > CAYTZB01. The sequence continues at coordinate 29,332 of CAYTZB010000001.1, read as the reverse complement.
AATTTCTCCCTTGTCTATCAATTCTTTAATTTTTAATACTGCAGGGCTGAACAAAAGGACATAGTCAACCATCAAGATTCTTTTTGTTTTTTGGGCCAAGCTAACAAGTTTTCGAGCTTCTTGGGAAGTAGTGGACATTGGCTTTTCAACCAAAACATCCTTGCCGGCATTTATCGCCTGCTGTGCTAACAAAAAATGCGAATTCGTTGGTGTTGCCAAAACTACACCGTCAATATTACTATCAGAAATTATCTCTTTAAAATCAGTAGTGGTCAGAACATGAGGATATCTTCTCTTGACTTCTTGCAGATTTTTTTCATCAATATCGCAACAATAACGTACAGTACAATCTGGAATATTTATAAAGGTCCTTAAAAGGTTCGGCCCCCAGTATCCGTAACCTACAATTGCTATATCATGAGTCACGTTAAGAGTTTAACAAGACATTCTACACTAGTCAATCTGTTTTCAGATTATTTGGATAGATAAGTTTTAAACCAATTACAGAAATGTCCACTGGTACTACCCAAGGTTCAATTACTAAATCGTTTAGTTTAGTACCCCCTGCTGGCAAAAAAACTTTGTAGCTATGATAAAGACCATCTGCTTGGAGACTTAATCTAACAACATTGTCGTTACTCTTGTCTGTCTTCCAGGAAACTACTCCTTCTATGCCAATTTTATTTATGAACTGATTAACACTATTTAAAGACTCCAGATTATTTGCACAAAGAGCAATTTCTTTTAGTTTCTCTATTTTCTCTTTATTAATACCTTCAAAGTCTTCCTCGACAACCTCAATTTCACCAATTGCAGGAGCGTCATTGTCAAAAGTTTCCTCTATTATTAGTCTAATGTAACGGGCTTTGAAAGTTTCGAAATTATCTGTAACTAGGCCTGTGTTTTCCTTCCTGGCACCAGAATCTACTCTCCTTACTACATCCCAGTTCTCTCCATTTAATGATACTTCTATCTTATATTTTGTGGGTGTAGAATTTGCATAGCCATTAATCCAGACTAATTGATTAATTTTTTTTGGACTTCCTAAATCAACTGTCACTATTTCTTTCTTATTCTCATGCCACCATCCTCTACTACCTCTCCATAATGTATTAAACTTACCATCTTTCAAAAAATCATTTGCCTGATATTTCTCCTGGGAGCTTGTTTGAACCTTAACATTTTTATAAAAATTATCACGAGCCAAAAGGTAGTTAAAAAGATTTACTCTGTCCCCGGGAAAATTTGGGCAGTTTTGTTTAATACTAATCTTTGGAATGACTTTAGCACTAAATTCCAATATACCTGGTGTCACTAAAGATAAATTGCTTAAATTTTTACTGTCAATTTCGACTTCTTTGCCAACTAAATTCACTCTCATTATTTTGGTTGTATTTTTTAAACCAGTGGAATCGTAAAAAAATGAAAAAGTAAGATCTAAAGATTTATCTTGAATAAGGGAAAGGAATTCATTAAAATCTTTAGTTATTTTGAAATCATATCTATCAATACCATACCTTATAGCTATTGCAGTTTCGTCGGGCATAGAGCCAACTGAAAAAAAATCGCGAAATTGCTGCTCGGAAACTTTATCATTTGCAACATCAAAATAAACAACTGCACCCTTTGACAATTCTGGAATAAATTTCCTTAAATCTTGATAAAAAATACGTGTAGGAACCGTCCTCTCAACTATGAATCTTTGTTGGTAATCTAAAGACCAAAAAATATTTGTCAAAACAATAAAACTTGAGAGAACAATAGTAACTCTTCTTCCCCAAGCATAATATAAAAACAATGGGATAAATATTGCGTAAGCTGCTAAGGAGTGGACAAGATAACGATTTATACTTTCAAGAGGAGAAAACGGTAGATAAATTGAATATGCCAGTATATTTGCTAAAAGCCATGATAAAAGGAATAAAGAAAGTTTTCCCACTTGTTCATTACGGGTCGCGGTTTTCTTGAATGCTGTTATCAAAATAGAGGTTGAAATAATAATAAACAGTCCTCCAACAAAATTCGCAAAAACTCCAAGGGTATCTACAATTTCCGAATGGACAAATATCTTCTCCGAGTTTTGAAAGTAAATCATTCCTAAGACAAACCAAATTACCAAAGGAAAAAAGATTAGGACACGAGTAATCTTGGGGATATTTTTAAAAACAAAATTAATAATAATAAAGCTTATCCCCAAGAATAAAAGCTCCAACATCAACAAGCGATTTGTGTAATCTAAGCTGAGATTACCAATAGCATCAAACAAGAAGTTTGTAATAGGATCAGGTAAAATAATACTTCCCAATGTCCCAAAAAAACTATGAGTGTAGTCTAAATTTCCATTTAGTATGCCCATAACATAATCCTTAACCAAATCGGCCCTTGCATCGGAGCTACGCAAAAAAACAAAACGATAAATAAATAAAAAGGGTACAACTAAAAATATATTTTTTAGAATAAACAAGTTTGTTTCTAAAGAAATAAAGGGCCGTTTCCCCCAATCCAGAAACAAAATAAAAAAAATTACGGTCGGTAAAATTAAATATTGCGTACGAATAAAAGCTGTTTCCAGAGCAATAAAGTAAAACAATAATCCTAAGAAATAATAAATAGCGTGCTTTGTCTTAATAAACCGGTAAAGTAACAAGAAGAATGAACTCACGAAAAAAACGCTGTAGCTTGTTTGAACACCGTTAAAAAGTCTAAGTATCCCTTCAGAGCCGATAAATCCGGCAGAAAAAATTGCGCACGACAACAAAGCAACAATATTATTTTTCGTTAAATATTTCGTTAACAAAAAAACCGATGCTGCGGCGAGAAAGTAAAAGAAAAGTGTATACAAATAAAAATTAGGTATGTTCATTCCAAAAACTTTATAAATTGGAATGTATGGGAGTACAACGTAGCGATACGCACCAAGTCCAGCTGGTCCAGGCCCAAAGACACCAGCTTGTTCTTCTAAATGTTGAAGCTTAAAAATTAAAGCATTATCATCCTGCCAAAGAGTAAACTGGATTGCCTGACCAAAGCTAAGGGCTATTATTAAAGCCAGGATTGTCAAACTTAAAGAGATAGTACGTTTCTTCACTTCTGTATAGTTTTGTAGATAATACTTGGTGAACTAATTTTAATTTCTGCCGGAAAGTTAAAGCCGCCAATTGTAAATTGTGTCCAGTTAATCCCTGTTGCCGGAAGGTCTATTGAGTACTGATGCAATTTACCGTCAATAACGACAGGGATATCTACATATCTTGTCTCGTCCTGTTTGCCATCGGCGCTCGACTGATAATAAAACCGCAAACTTGCATTTTGTTGAACGAATGCCCAAGCATTATTAAAATCGCTTAATGTTTCTATCTCTGCAAACGGAGCTTGCCTTACTTTTTCAACAACTTTTCTGTCTAATTCTGCAAAGCGGCTTTCAAGCACTTCAAACTCTTTTATTTCAGGTCCGTCATTGCCATAAGTTGCGAGTATCTCCATTTTCAAATATCGAGCGGGTGTTGGTTTGAAAGAGTCAAAGATCACTGTTCCCTCGGGCAACACATTTCCGCCCGTTACCTCTTTCACCAACTGCCACTCTTTACCATCAGTTGACGTTAAAATTTTATAATGGGTCGGGACAAGCGGGCGCTGGGCAGAAACCCACATTATTTGTCCAACAGTTGCTATGTGCCTTAAATCAACCTGAAAATATTCAATGTTGCGGGTTATATTTCTATCAATGTCATCCCAATAACCCCTATGTCCACGCCATGCCGTTTCAAGCCTCCCATCCAGCGCTAATTTAGCTTCTTGCTCTTTCCAAAAAGAGGCTGAAGTACCAACTGCTGTTTTGCGAAAATTATTTTGTGATAAAAGATAAGAAAAAATTTTATTTTTCTCTTTGCTATCAATGTCGAAACTTTGACCTTTTGTTTGGTATGGTAATGGAGTGATATTGGGACTAACACTCATAGAAAAAGATAAAACCGATGGAACAAGTGAAGGAGTATTATCAGGAACAGAAATTGTCACGACGGGATTTTCTCCTGTTGTAAATTCACCTGATTCCTCAAAGTGTGTGCTGGTTGTAAAAACCCCACCGGAAGTTCTAAAGGATGTACTTGAAGAAAACTGTTGGGTATCTAACGTTATTTCCTTACTGGTTATCAAAAGCTCACGCGTAATTTGACTGGTATCAATTAAACCTTCATCTCCGTAGTAAAAAGTAAAAACTTTATCAAGACTAGTCTTGCCTTCGCCTAAAAACCTTTTAACTTCATTAATATCGTATGTGACGAGAAAATCGCTTGTGTAATCATCAACGTCTCCAAGGATTGCAAGATTTCCTGCTTCTGAAAACATTCCCCCAAAAAAGCTACCAAATTCACCTTGAATACGCCTATCGTTCATCAAATTAAAATAAATAACTGCTTCTTTTGGAATACTGGGCATCGATTTTTTAAAGCTTGAAAAAAACTTTTGGGCGGGGAAACTGCGGCGCTCGTTAAACTCTTTCTGATAATTTATGCCTAAAAATAAATAAACGATAATAACTGTAAATGTTAAAACTTTCAGGGCATTTTTGAATCTTAAATTTTTTGATATTAGGTAAAAAGCAGTTGCCCAAAATAAAGAAACCCCTACAAAAGAATAAAGGAAATATCTATGTGTAGTCCAAAGAGTATGATTTGTCTCTCTTGCCCAGAAAACCATAAAATTTGCAACAGAGAAAATGAGACTAAATATTAAAACTTTATTTAAAAATCTTTCACTTTTGTAACTTCTTGACAAAATGTAAATGGATAAAAATAGAATAAAAATTCCTGCCAAAATTGATCCAATTGATAATTCATTTGGCAAAACAACAGAGTCAGAGATTATTTTATTTACATAAGAGGTAAGCATATCTGGGATAAATAAATTCCCTAAATTTTGCAGTGGTATTGTAGCTATCAGGAAGTTTCCATCAACAAAAATATCGTGTAAAAAGTCAAAGATTCCCAGACTTTTAACATAAGCGGTGGCTCTAAAATAGACATAATAATGAATTAACAAAAAAGGGGTTTGCCTAACAATAAATTGCACTATGGAGCTCACCTTGAGCAAAACAGGCCAGAACAGAATATCAAAAAACAAAATTGCGAAAACTAATCCATGAGCGCGAATATAAACTGTGTCAAGCGAGAAAAAGAAAAGAGTTACTGAAAGTAAATAAAAAATTATATTTTTCGATTTTATGTAATGATAAAATAGAAAAAACGTTACAAGAGCCATAATAATTCCGCGTGTTGTTTGCCAAGAATTTACGATTCCAAACATACTTTCTGAACCAACATACCCAGATGCAAAAATAGCAGAAGCACCAAGAGCAATAAGTTTATTTCTAGTAAGAAAATTAACAAAAATATATAATGCCAATCCTGCGAAAAAATAAAGTAATACCCCTACCATAAAGTATGGAGCAGTGTTAACGCCAAAAATGGGATAGAAGAGAACAAATTGATCGACAATGTGTCTATATGGACCCTCTCCAATTATCCCTTTTCCCCAAAAACCTGTGTACTCATTAATATGCTGAAGCTTATAAATTAATGCGTTGTCATCTATAAGAAAATACATCTTAAGAGTTTGCCCATATGCGATAGAAGTAAGGATAAAAATTAGAAAAATTACGAAAAGGTTATTTTTGAAAAACTTTTTTAAAGCTTTCATTAGAATTTTTTAGCAACAAGAAGTAAAGATCCCCCTTTATCCATTTTTGTATCATCAAGATAGAATCTATAAAGTATTTTTCTTAACCAAGGAACAATAAAAACTTTTCGCATTTTTGGGAAAACAGGCCAGTACCCCAAAAACGGTTTTGCAAGGTGAACAGGAAGAGATAAATAGGACAACAACTCATGAGCTCTAATCATTTCTGGCGTATGATAGTAGTGATAAAAAACCAATTTTAAGGAGTATTTCTTAAAAATTTTTGCCCATTGCTTATGATTATATAAATTGTAGTGCTTGAAGAGTTTGTTAAAAAACAAACCATACCAGTTACCTAACATTCTTGTTCCAACAAGATATTTAGCTAAATAGGGTGAGGGAACAGTAATAACTAGTTGTCCATTTCTCTTCAGAACTCGGGACATCTCAGAAAGTGCTCTATCCAAATTGGGAATATGCTCAATTACCGAATTAGAAAAAACTGTTGAGAAAGTTTCATCTCCAAATGGCAATGAATAGACGTCGGCAACTTTACAATTTTTATAAACCTTCAGCTTTTTTGCCTTTTGTACCTCTCTTTCAGAAATATCTATCCCCCAATCAAACGTTGTTTTCCTTTTTGACAGCAAAACCTTGGCAACTAAACCATCGCCGCATCCTACATCCAAAACCGGCGATTCAAAATTTATTTTATCTAATGCTCGTATCTCGTTAGCACGGATTAAAGCCCATGCCGCCGGAGCCTTTATAAGAAGCGGGGTAAGATAATCAGGAGGAGATTTTTTTCGCATAGACAAACCATATTTTACCATAAAGTCCGAAGCTCGAGGTACGAGAGTAGCCAAGGTGTTCGTAAAACCCAACCGCCCTTTTATCGGCATGCACAGTAACTTTGTAACGACGAATGCCATCTTTTTTAAACGCCCTCTCAAGAGCGCGAACGAGCTGCTTTCCAACACCCTTCCCTTGATAATTCCCATCAACTGCAATAACAACAAGCTCTGCTTTGGGCCCAATATCCTTTTTGGGGTAAAGGAAAGTTTCAGCAACATTTTTTATAAGTAATGGCTTCTTAATAAGCTGCACAAAAATCAGAAAAGCAAGTTTTATAAGGTTTGAGTGAAGAGCTAGAGAAAAAAATTTATTTGAATCTTTTGTTCCAACCACAAAACCTCTAATTCCCCCGTTTTCGGCTGTTGCAAATCCATAAACCCCTGGTTTGCCAATAACACCCTCATAAAATGTTTGAAGAAAGGATTGTCCTAAAGAAGGCAGAAAATCTCCATATAGTGCTTTCTCATGAATCTTAGTAATTTCTATCGAATGTTTTACATTAAGGGGAATAACCACAAAAGAAGTATATCATAATTAAACCTCACCAAATCGGACGTTAAGTGTAGATTGAAAATAATCAATAAACATCTTTAGGAATTGAGATTTGCTTGCCCCATATTCTCTATCCTTATAAAAAGAAGGGAGTTCCGCAAAAGTATTTCCTTGTTTTTTAGCTAAATATATCAGTCTTATGAAATAATCCCCATACCCAAAAAAAATTTTGTCTAAAGGAAGTTTATCAAGCTCTGACCGCCTAATAGCAAAAAAACCGCTCAAGTTGTCACGCACTGGACTACCAATTATTATTCGTACAAGTATATTAAAGAGGTAACTTAATATTTCTCTTGTTTTATTAGCCATTCCGCCTCCTTTAACATAGCGACTTCCAACAACAAAATCGTACCTTTTGCATTTCTCAACAAGTCCTGGAACGAGCTTTGGTTCATGATTAAAATCAGTATCCATAACGACTATAACTTCTCCAACTGCCGCTTCAATTCCTCTTTTTATTGCAGTTGCCAGTCCTCTTTCTTTTTTTCTAATAATAACTCGCACTTCTGGAATCTTAGAAAAGTATTTCTGGGCTAAAACTCCAGTCTGATCCGAACTATCATCATCGACCACAATAATTTCTGAAGGAATTCTTTTAAGGGCTAACTCGTGACGAATTTCCTCTACTAATTTAACAATGTTGCCCGCTTCATTATAAGTCGGCAATATAACTGATGCTTTTATTTTCATAAATCTATTTACGGAATCAAGCTTTGCTTATTTCGAGCAAAGCGAGAATCAAGCTCTGCTTATTTTCATCTTTTCCAAATTTTGATTATCGTATCACAAATTGATTTTATTTGCTCATCTTGTAGATTAACACTTGATGGGAGATTAAGTCCCGAACTAGCCAAAAAATCGGCAACAGGTAGATGCTCTTTGGTTTTATAGCGGGGCAAACGGTGAATAGGGAAAAAGAAAGGCCTTGAATCAATTCCTTTCTTTTTTAGCTCGCGGGATAAAAAATCTCTATTTTTGCGACCGACTTTTGGAACTAATATTGAATACATCCAAAATACGTTCTTTGCCCAATCTGCCTCTGGATGAAGATGAATTTCAGGTACAAGCTGGCGCAAACCCTGTCTATAAAGTTTGGCAATTTTTCTTTTTTTTTCAATAATCTTTCCAACTTTCCTAAGTTGTGCAAGACCCAAGGCCGCTTGGAGATTTGTCATTCTATAATTAAAACCCAGATGTGGATTATAGTATCTTCTTCTTCTTGAGGCACCATGATCACGAAGAATACGTATTTTGTCAGCTAAACTTTTATTATTAGTAGTAATCATCCCTCCCTCCCCGGTTGTTATGATTTTATTTCCAAAAAATGAAAAACAAGCAGAATCTCCAAAAGAGCCAACCTTTTTTTCTTTATATAATGCACCATGTGCTTCTGCTGCATCCTCGATAACTAGGAGATTATATTTTCTAGCAATAGAAAGAATTGGACCCATGTTGGCTGGATGACCATAAATATGAACGGGAATAATTGCACGAGTGTTTCTATTTATTTTTTCTTTAATTTTCTCATGATCTATATTCCAAGTCTCCTCTTCCGAATCAACGAATATTGGTTTTGCCCCAGTGTAAGTAACCGCGTTAGCAGTTGCAACAAAAGTAAACGAAGGGACAATTACTTCGTCTCCCGGGCCAATACCAGATGCTAATAAACTTAAGTGAAGTGCGGAAGTTCCATTTGAAACCGTTATTGCATATTTAGTGTTACAAAAAATTGCAAACTCTTTTTCAAATTTTTGTATATATTTACCGATTGAGGAAACCCAGCCAGAGCGAAGTCCATCGAGAACTAATCTTTCTTCTTCCTTCCCTATAACAGGCTCTGCAACTGGAATCAACATTTTCATTTTGAGCATTCTTTGCGAAAAACAAGCTTCGCTTATCTAAAGACCACCCTGGCTATACGGGAATAATATATCATCAGGAATCTGATAATCAATATATTTTTCCTTATCTCTGGGATTTTCCACTGCGTCGCTAGAAACATAAACCTTAATATCATCTATCCAAAAATCAGTAAAATTATTTATTTGAAACCCAACGCTCATAAATTTAGCTTTCTTGGGTGGAAATATTATTAACTCCTTCTTCGTCCAGTCTGTACCCCCGAAAAATCTCGACGAAATCCTCCTCTCTAAGCTCTTGGTTTTAATACCAATTTTCCCTGGATCATTCTCAAAAAAATCTACTCTTATAGCACCATCCCGGACTTTCTTGTCAAGTAAAGTGCCAGACTTAATCCATTCCTCAACTATATAAGCTCTATCGTAATTCTTTATAGGTATCATTGGGGACATCGCTAGAACAACAGGTAAAATTCTTGAACCATTTTCTATTTTTAGAGAACCAAGCGAATTCTTGCCAACATTGTTGTCTAAAAATATTTTCTTAACATCGGCCCAATCTCCGTCAATTAGGCTCCAGGAAGATAATTCATCTTTTTGGTCAAAATCAAAATTTGAAAGTAAGACTTTCTTACCAATTTTTGGAACATTTGGGACTTTGACTACCAAAAAGTTCATGTCAGGCGCCTGCCAGGGTTTAATAAATTTGACTACCGTAAATCTAGCTAATTCTTGAGCAACAATAGATGAATAGGCATTGGATAATAATTCGTTTGGCTTTTCCCAAAAAGCAAGAGAAGTTTTAGTATCCCTGTTCATCCACCAGTAGGAACCGAGTGTTAACCAATCCATATTAATAAAACCGAAGTCTGCACCTTCTTCCTGCATTTCTGCCAGTGAAAATACTTCAGAGGTTTCAAAGGGAATTATTTCAAGGTTTTTATCCCGTGGGTAATTATCCCAGGGATGAGAAACGACTTTTGAAGAAGGGGGAATATTTTTTTGGGCCCAATCATGTGCTTCTTTAAATCCCCACGGTTTAGAAAAATAATAAACGGTAACCAAAGAATTTTTAATCTGCGTACTAGATATGAAAATAACAGAAATAAATAGCAAGATATTGATAGTTGAGGGTTTTAGTTTAACTCTTCTACCTAAGTAATCTAAAATATTAACTAAGAAAATGCTAGCGAAAATAATAAGAATGGGAGTAATCGTTACAAAATTTCTTGTATAGTATCCTCCTCCGCTGTAATAAAAGAAAAAATAAAGAAATGGCAGGACAACAGAAAGTAATATAAGTGTGGCTTTTGGATATTTGAGAAGGCTTAAAATTGCACCAAAAATTGTAAATAAAGAGATAGTTTTGCCTATACCAACATGATAGAGATATGATATAGGAAATATATTAAGCATATTAGTTCCAAGCCTATATTTGAGAAGGTTATAACCTTCCACCGCCTTAAATTCTTCCCATTTAATCAAATGGTAAGGGTTAATTAGTACGATAATGATTGGTATTACTAAAAGACTAACTAAAAACCTTTTCTCCAGAAAGTTCTTAATTAAATTTTTTAATTTTTTACTGGAAGCTCTTTCCCAAGCAATAAAGACATGAGTTACTAGGAAAGAAGAGAGTGCAAAAATCTGTAACTTTGTTGAAAAGAATAAACCAGTAATAAAACCAGCAGCGAGATAGTTTTTGACTTTTGGGTTACGCAATAGTATTGCAAAAAAATAAAAAGCCAACAACAAGAAAAAAGAATTATAAATATCAGGAAGGCCAAGATGACTATTTAAAACCTGCCTAAAATTAACCGCTGTTAAAAATGCAGCTACGAGTCCTATCCTTCTATCTTGGAAAAAACGTTTTACAACAAGATAAACTAAAAAAACTATTCCTACACCAAAGGCAGCTGTGACAAACCTTCCCCAGAAAAGAACATCCGTTTGTTGATTTTGGATAACAACCTGCTGCCAAAGTTCAATAATATTTCTTCCTTTGGTTGGCAGATTATCTGGATCAAAAATAAAATTCTTAACAAGAAAAATGGGGATAAAGAGAGTTACATACAAAAAGGCATTAATCAGTGGGATAAGCGCAGGATAGTCATAGCGACCCGGGTCAATAGTTAAGTTTCTAATCATTTCCATTGCTGAGGAGTAACTCATCCCCTCGTCAGAATGATAAGGATGATATCCTGGATAAATACCAATAAAACGAAGTAATACTGCTAACAATAAAATTAATGTCAAAATTTGGTTACTTTTAATTAAATGAATTATCTTTTGCTTCATGGTAAACAAATCTTCTAAATTATAGCTAATATGTTCTGTCAGGACATATGGGTAAATCTTTTTGGGGCGGAGAATATGGATCTGCTTGGCAAAAAATTTCAATTTTTTTACCATTTCTATAATTGAAATTTTTCTCTTCTTTGGTTAAGTTTACCTGCCAAATTATTGCCCCATCGTCAAATAGATGCACTAATTTTAAATCTTTATGCTTCCATTTTGGATTAACAATATCTCTCATGTATTCCCATGATAATTCTGTTGGCCTTGCCAAAATATAAGATACTCCCCAAGCTTTTGCATGTTCTATAACAACTTCAGGAGGGGCTGCTGGAATATAAACAATCTTTGCCCCTGAATAAAAAGCAATACCCTCGGTTCTGGCCATTATCACATCTATTCCTTGTGATTTCAAATAGTCACCTATCATTTTTTGGTCAGAATTCATTGAGGATCTTTGTACAGAAGTAAAATCTTTAGCATCAAAATTTTTATCAAAATACCAAAAAGCAAAAATAATTATTGTAAGGGGTAACATAAATGGACGAATCTTAGAAAGTAAAGTGGCAATACTAACAACCGCGAATGCTTGTGCGATATAAAATATTGGAAAAGAAAATGTTAAATACCTAGGAGTAGCGTCCATAAAGTAAGATATAAAAACAAAACTGCCAAACCATAAAACCAGCAGGTAAAAGATAAAATTCCTAAACTTCTTTTGTAAAAAAGCAGCTATAATTCCTAGCAAAATTAACATAGCTTCAAAATCAGTAAAAACATTATCATGTGCAAAAAAACCCAAATTTGTACCCATTCTTTGCCAAGCTGCTTCTAGAGCGCCGTCTAAATACTTCCATATTGTCGGGAACACCTTGCTTGAATCATAATATGGAGATTTATAATTCGGATAATCTATTGACCAAATGTCTTGCGCCCAGGTTGTCATTCTGTCTTTTTCAGGAGTAAATGGATGGGCAGAACCAATATAAGCGTACTTTCCGGACAATGTTGGGTGGTTAAGATTCCTTGATATTGTTATCACATAAGGAAGATTAACAAGTAAAAATACAGCAAGCATTATGGTAAAATTTGGAATTAATTTTTTAAGCCCTGCGACTAGGGGAATTTTATTCCGCTCAAAGAAAATGCTTATTAGCGCAGTGAGTGCAAATGGGATGGCAAAGAGTATCCCTCTTGTTGAGCGGAAAATCATGAAATAAAATGTAGTAAATTTAGAAAGGCGAGTCAGAGGAAGATATAAATATGCTAAAACTCCACCAGCTAGCGCGAGTATAGTAACTTTATTAAAAGATGGGGAAGTTCTAGTTTTGAGGAAAAATGACAATAGTGCAAATAGTAAAAATATAGAAAGCGTATAAATGACTTCCGTTCTTGTTAAGTAAGCAAGTCCAAAAAAAATACCGGCAAAAGTATAGTGAATTATTTTTTTTGTCGTGACTCCCTGCCAACCAAAATAAATCGCCAACCAAAAAAGAAGCACATAAAAAGGTTCCGTCACTCCCCCAGCTGTAACAAGTTTTGTAAAGGATGGAGAAAATGCTGCGAAAAAGGAGGCGACCAGGCTCAAAGGCAGAGAAATTTTTCGTATAGTCAAATACATAACTAAAACAAGGAGTATATGAGACGTTATGGAAACAAGAATCTGAGAACTTTCCCAACTATGAGTTATTAAATAAAATGGAATGGTTATTAGCGGAAAACCTGAGTTCCAATAAGGATGAAGGGCCAAATTAAAATCACCCGCGAGAAATTTTTGTGAAACAAGTGCATATATTGCCTCATCATACTTAAAATAATATGGAAGACTTGGAAGTTTGCTATAAAGAATACCCCGCAAAAACACAAAAAAACACACAAGCAAAATTGGCCAATAAACAAGTTTGTTTCTGGCGAAATGAGATACTAATTTTTTTTGCATTTTAAAATTATATGAGTAAATGGATGACCTTTATCTGCTCTGACAATCTGACATTTAAAACCATTTCTTCTAAGAAGGTTACCCCAATCTCTACTTTTCCGAAAAAATATACTTGAGTAAACTCTCTTCTCGAAAAGTAGAGGAACAATAAAGTGATCTGTCACCCAAGTAACTAAATATTTAAAAGAAAATTCTGGCTCAACTTCAACTATTATTAAATATCCCCCTCTTTTTAACTTCTCTTGAGATTGTTTAATCAATTCCTCTTGGGCGCCAAAGGAGCTAAGGTGATGTAATAAATGTACCATTACTATCGTGTCGGCATTAACTAAATTAAGCTTAGTTACATCGCTTTTGATAAATTTAATATTTGACAATTTAGCACCAGCTTTTTTAGCCTGAGAAATTCTCTTGTTATCTATATCAATTCCTATTATTTCCCGCCCTGATGATTTGATTGCCAAAAAATTTGTAAAGATTCCTTCACCGCATCCAAGATCTAATATCTTACCTTTCTTAGGAATTAATTTTTCAATCTCAATGTAAGGAGCATCCCAAAAACGAATTTTTACAAAAAAACTTTTCCATCCTAGACCCGAGTACAGCTGAAAAGTTTTTTTCATGGAAGTTTTAATTCCCGAAACATTAACTTTGAAACTCATACGAATTGATGATATCATATATCTCATGAGTAAGAAAAAGAAAGCATTAATTACAGGGATTACAGGCCAAGACGGATCCTATTTAGCAGAATTCCTCCTTTCAAAAGGTTATGAAGTCTCCGGCACCGTAAGAAAAACAAGCCATGCCCGCTTTGCCAACATTGCCCACATTCAAGATAAACTCAACTTATTCTATGGTGATTTACTAGATCCCGTATCGCTAGCTGAAATTTTAACTATCACAAAACCCCAAGAGGTGTATAACTTAGCTTCCCAATCCTCGCCCGGAGAATCTTTCAAACAACCAATCCACACGGCTGAAATTACAGGCATGGGTGCGCATAGAATGCTAGAAGCTGTAAAAGCTACAAACCCTCATGCAAAATTTTATCAAGCATCAAGCAGTGAAATGTTCGGATGGGTAAAAGAAATCCCTCAAAATGAGGATACTCCCTTTAATCCAGCAAACCCCTACGCAGCTGCTAAGCTATATGCCCATAATATGGCTAGAATTTACAGAGAAAGCTATGGGATGTTTGTAGCATGTGGAATTTTGTTCAACCATGAATCTCCACGTAGACATATGGATTTCATTACTCAGAAAGTAACGTATGCCGCTGCCAGTATTAAACTTGGGATAAAGACCTCAGAGGATTTAAATGAAGAGAGAGAGCCGATTATTAAAAATGGAAAGGTTTCGCTAGGAAACTTGGATGCCAAAAGAGATTGGGGATATGCCGGGGATTTTGTCGAGGCGATGTGGCTTATGCTTCAAAAGGAAAAGCCCGATGACCTAGTAATAGCTACGGGTGAAACACACACTGTTCGCGAACTTTGCCAACTTGCATTCTCTTATGTAGGTCTTAACTGGAAACGTCATGTCGTTGTTGATAAAAGATTTATTAGACCGACAGAGACTGGCCCTCTTGTAGGCGACTATTCAAAAGCAAAAAGAGTTCTTAAATGGAAACCAAAAGTAGACTTCCCAAGTCTTGTAGCAATGATGATTGATGCGCATACAGCAAGATTCAAATGACAAATAAAAACCACAGCATATCAATTGTAATACCTGCTTACAATGAAGAAGAATCTATCGTGTGGGTATTAAAAGACACACTAAAAACTCTACCAAAATACTTCAAGGACTTTGAAATAATCGTGCTTGACGATGGTTCAACAGATAAAACTGCAAAAATTACAGACCGCTTCGCCGCGATAAGCAGAAATTTACGAGCGATTCACCAGCCAAACGGTGGCTTTAGCAAAGCAATGTTGGCAGGAATAAAGGCTGCCAAAAAAGAGTTTGTCGCATATATGCCTGCTGACGGACAATTTTTAGTTGAGGATATGAGGCATTGCTTCGAAGTAATGGAAAGTAATGATATGGTCCTTGGATATCGAGGGGGTCGTCCGGATTATACAACCAAGCGTATGATTTTTTCATTTGGATATCTGTTGCTTCTTACACTTCTATTCAATATAAAATTTATGGATGTTGGGTGGGTAGTTATCTGGAGAACTCAAAAGGTTAAAAGACTGAAACTAACAGCAACGGGGGGAATATTTATCCTAACAGAGACTGTTGTGCGCTTCCAAAAAGCGGGGCATAAGATAGCAGAAGCTCCTTCTTATTACCATGTGAGGAAAGCCGGGGAGGTCAAAAACGCAAAAATGAAAGTTATTTGGTCCACGCTTTTATCAGCCCTTAAACTAAAGTGGGAATTACTATTAACCAACACTCAGAAATGAATCTCTCCCGACCGCGAAGGGGGATAAAAATCTGCATTATTCCTGCTGCAGGACGTGGATCAAGATGGGCCCCTATATCTGGATACCTTCCAAAAGAAATGCTGCCACTTATTGACCGTCCAGTTTTGGATTGGGTTATTGACGAAGTTGTATCTTCGGGCTGCAATAAGATTATTATCGTAATAAACAAGCATAAGGAACTTATTAAGAATTACTTATTGAGCAAAAAAGAGCACAAAGAGATAAAATTTCACTTTGTTTATCAAGAAAAACCACTGGGAATTACCCACGCCATGCTTCTCTGCAAAAATATTGTTAAAGATCAGCCATTTGCCATGGCTTTACCAGACCTTCCAACCATCTCCCATAAACCTGTGTTAAAACAACTGATTGAAACCTATAATAAACAGAATGACCGCTCGCATATCATATCGTTTAGCACATTTCCTTCTGACATACTACATTTTTATACTGAGTGCTTGGTGGAAAGAAGAGGCGATAATTTATTAAATATTGTTCATTTTTGCCCAAGGCAAAGTGATACAACACAACCTCATCATCCAGGGAGTAAAATAAGAATGTCCGGGAGATACGTTATAAAACCAGACATTTTCAAGGTTATCGAGCAATTGATAGAAAACTTTGAAGGAAATGAGATCAACGAAGTTGCAGCTTTCAAAAAAGCACATGAGGACGGGCAAAGCGTTCTAGGATTGGCAATAGATGGGCATACTTATGATACTGGGAATCCGACGCTATACGTTCGGGCAAATACCGCTTTCTTCAAAAAGAAGCTTTATAAGAGAAAATGATATATTTTGACACCCTTTGATTGGATTGACAAAAACTTTTGACTATTTCACACTAAATGTAGATTTTCTAAAGCTGAAATTTCAATTTTAGGCTTGGAAAATTTACCAAAGTGCCTGAAAGATTTATCGAATTAGGAAGATCTAGCGTTGAAGAAACAAAGGAAAGAGTAAGAAACACACCAGTTTGTCTCATAATTCCTCCCTCTACATTTTTAGCAGATGAACGAGTTTTCCCATTTTTGGGAATACTCAAAGTAGCTGGTGAGCTTGAAAAAAATGGAAACCCTGTTGAGGTATTAGATCTTTCAGGTTTTTCTAACTATGAAGAGGTAGTAAGGTCATACATCAGAGGTTTGGGAATACGTAATTTTGCCCTGACTGCCACTACTCCACAAATCCCGGCTGCTGCCAAAATTTTAAAAGTTATCAGAGATGGAGAGCCTGATGCAAGAGTTATTTTAGGAGGACCTCATGTAACGCTCACCCACACAGGAGTAGTGCAAGATTTACAAGAAGGGAGAGATGGACGGGCAACGGTTGCTTGGAAACAGCTAGAATCTTTATTTGACAAATTAGTGGTTGGCGACGGAGAATTGGCAATTTTCCAAGCAATTGATCCAGACTTTAAAAATCAAATTGTAGATGCAGGCAATTTGAAATCTGATTTATTCCTGAAACGTGGAGAAATGGATAATTATGCATCTCCCGCAAGACACCTAATTGCAAGAGATACTTACCATTATGAGATAGATGGACATCCTGCTTTTAGTGTTATTGCACAGCTCGGTTGTCCATTTGAGTGTGGATTTTGCGGAGGAAGAGATTCTAATGTTTTTAGAGTAACAAGAACAAGAAGTACGGAAAGCATAGTAGCTGAAATTGAACAAGAGGTCAAAGATTCAATAAGACGAGGTAATCCACTATCGGGTGTCATGTTTTATGACGATGAACTTAATGTGGTACCGACAGGTCTTGAAAATTTGTGCCGAGCTTTAATTAACCTCCAAGAAAGATTAGGTATGGAAATGCGGTTTCGAGGATTTGTAAAAGCAGAACTTTTTACTCCGCAACAAGCAGAACTAATGTATAGGGCAGGATTTCGGGTTCTCTTGTCTGGAGTTGAGTCTGGCTCCAACAAACTATTATTGGCAATGAAAAAACATACCTCACGCGAAATAAACAATAGATGTCTTACCTATGCTCAAAATGCAGGTTTAAAGTTTAAAGCTTTAATGTCTTTAGGACATCCGGGGGAATCCAAAGAAACTATTGAGGAATCAATCGAATGGGTATTAACAAATAGGCCAGACGATGTTGATTGGACAATAATAACACAGTATCCTGGTTCCCCTTATTATGACAGGTCAATTTATGTACCAGGGGAGGATGCTTGGCTCTATCAAATAAAACTACCTTCTGGGGAAGTAGCAAGATTATGGAGTCGAGCAATTGATTACACCCAAAATGCAGAATATTACAAAGGTATTCCAGGACAATACGAGGCTTATGTTTGGACTGACTACTTAAGCCCTGAAGAACTTGTAAGAGAAAGAGACAGAGCAGAGAGTACTGCAAGAGAAGCTCTGGGACTCGCCCCAATAACAGAAGTCTCCTCGTTACAATTTGAACATTCTATGGGACAGAAATTACCCTCAAATATACTCAGGCAATCTGGAGTTATATACTCAGGCTAATTACTTTTTGGCCGTTTTAAATCCTCTTCCATTCTTTTAAAATCACCAAAAAAATTTACTAAATTTATAGGTTGAACAATAATTCTGAAAAGCTCTCTGTCATTTAATTTTCTAATTTTTTGAATTCTCTTTCGTTTTTTATAAATTTCGGGAAGATTCCAGATGTTCCAAATAATAGCTTTTTTAATCATAAAAGAATAACTGAACTGTCCACGAATTAAAAAAATTAAAAAAAGAAATTCTGAAATCATAATATGAGGAATTAGTATTAATAATAAATTCTTAACCTCAAGATTTTTTAAAAGAGAACAAATTCTATTTTTGTAATAATGATAATTAAGCCAGGTTACATTAAGCCTTCTTATAGTAAAACCAAGTTTATGATAAATAACTGTTCCTGGATAAAATATTACTTTGTAACCTGAAAGCCAAACTCTCCAGCAAAAATCACTCTCCTCAAAATAAGAAAAAAAGTCATTATCAAAAAGCCCAACTTTTTCAATAACTTCTCTCCGGATAAGCATGCAAGCGCCTTTAGCAGAAAAAATTTCTCGTTCTTTCGCGAATTCCTTCCTATCTCTTTGCCCAAAACCCCAGTGCTGTAAAAACCCAATTTTTGTTAGAAACGAACCAGCGTTGTCTAAATATCCAGGTCTATCCATGAGATATATTTTTGGTTGAATTACACCTATTCTATAATCTTCTTCCATGCGAGTAACGAGGCGAGACAAAAAATCTCCCTTAACTTTAGTATCGTTGTTAAGAAGAAGAACATATTCACCCCTAGTCTTTTTATAGCCCTGATTGTTTGCTTTTGCGAATCCTAAGTTTTCCTTGTTTTTAATCAATTGGAAATTGGAAATTGGAAATTGGAAATTTGCGGCAATGTTTTCGCTCCCATCGGTAGAACCGTTATCAACTATAATAAGTTCATAATTTGAGTATTTAATTTTACTTAATGATTCCAGGCATTGCCGCATTATCTCTCCCCCATTCCAATTAACTATAATTACCGACACTAAAGGGTTATCATTCATCTTCTAAACCTTCCAAATAAATAACCTAATCCCCCACCAATCATTTCAAAAGAAAGTATTACAACTAACCCCAAAGACAACAAGGGATTACTTATTAACCTTTGCCAATTTTTATAAAACGCAGGCCTTAAGAAGTAGATAGTTACCGGAGAAAAAATTGGGAGGTTTTGTTTTTTTAAATACTTATGGACAGATAAACCATAGTAGAATTTTTTCCTAAATAGGTTTAATAAAGACGTTTTGCCCTCGTTATGCAAAATATAACTTTTAATGCGCAAGGAGGGTAAACTTTTCGATATCCTCTGGGGTAAATCCCAATCCTCAGGCCCAGTAAGTCTTTCATCATATCCCTTAAAATCCCAAAAAACTTTCTTCGGGAAAAAACGAGCTGCCTCAAAATAAGGCTCTCCCTCATTTATTTGCCTTTCAAACACTTTAACTCTCGTCCAAAATCCCCGGCCTATTGACCTTTCAGGAACAACAATTCCTCCGATGCCAGGCTGATACTGCTCAATGCATTCTTTTATTACATTTTTACTCAAAACCATATCTGAATCCAAAAAAAATAAATAATGCCCCTTAGCATTTTTTGCGCCAAAGTTCCTTTGTGCAGAACGCTCGGGTCCTTTTTGAAAAATTTTATCTGTAAATTTTGAAGCTATCGATATAGTCGAATCGGTTGAATGATTATCAACTAAAATAATCTCTGTGTTTTTGTAACTTTGCTCTTTTATGCTTTTTAATAAATTGGAAAGTGTTCGAGCAGAATTTTTTGTAGTAATAATTACTGAAACAGTAGGAAGTTTTTTATTTTTCATATCTACTATGATATGATATGATATTCCCAAGTTCTTAGTCAACAATAATCATGCTATCATTTATAATTCCAGCAAAAGATGAAGAAAGTTCGGTTGCAATTTTGTATAAAGAAATTACTGAAGTTACAGGTGAACTTGGTGAAAGGTTTGAAATTATATTTATTGATGATGGATCAACCGACAACACTTTTGGTGAACTTAAACGACTGCATAAAAAGGATAAGAGGGTAAAAGTAATAAAACTAAGAGGTAATTTTGGAAAATCAGTTGCACTCCAGATTGGTTTTTCTCATGCGAAAGGAAACATAGTCTTTACATTGGATGCAGATCTTCAAGATAATCCTAAAGATATTCCTAGCTTCATCCGAAAGTTAAAAGAAGGATATGATCTCGTATCGGGTTGGAAACAAAGACGTCACGACCCGCAACTTAGCAAGGTAATTCCTTCACGAATTATTAATTTTTTAACAAGATTTTTAACAGGAGTTCCCATACATGATACTAACTGTGGATTTAAAGCTTACAGGAAAGAAGTTGTAGAAAATCTAAATTTATACGGCGAGCTTTACCGATTTATTCCAGTATTAGCAGCAAAACAAAATTTTAAAGTGGGTGAAGTTCCAGTTAGCCATAGGAGAAGGGTCTATGGAAAGACAAAGTTCGGGTGGAGCCGGGGTATTAAAGGTTTGCTTGATTTACTAACAGTTGTTTTCTTAACAGGATATATACAGCGCCCTGGACATTTTTTTGGGACCTTCGGTTTTCTATCATTCTTCTTTGGGTTCTTAATAGGAATTTATATTACATATTTAAGGATAACGACTGGAAGCATACAATATCGGCAACCACTTCTCTACTTTGGAGTTCTTTTGATGATTGTCGGAATACAACTAATCACAACCGGACTCCTTGCAGAAATGATTGTATATTCAAGTGGAAAAGTTGACTATAAAAAGACAATAAAAGAATTCCTTGACTAGAAATGCCTCGTAAAAAAACATTAAGCATCTCAATTTTTTTCCCATGCTATAACGACGCCAAAAGTATAGGAAAGTTGGTTAGGGAAGCTTTTCAAACGGTTAAAAAGGTAACTCGTGATTACGAAGTAATTGTTGTAGACGATGGGTCAACAGATGACAGCGTTGCCGTTTTAAAAAATCTTTCCCGAAAGCACAGGAAACTAAAACTTATTTTCCATGAAACTAACATTGGATACGGAGGAGCACTCCGAAGCGGTTTTGCTGCGGCTTCTAAGGATTTAATTTTTTACACCGATGGTGACGGCCAATACGATGTCAAAGAACTCCCCCTACTTCTCTCACTCATGAGCCCGGATGTTGATTTTATAAATGGTATAAAAATGACGCGTCTCGACCCAACCATTAGAATAGTCATTGGAAATCTCTATAGTTTTGTAGCGCGCTGGCTTTTTTGGATTCCGACGTACGACGTTGACTGCGATTTTCGGCTTATGAGACGGGAGTTACTCCAAAAATTAGACCTCAGAAACAATAGCGGTTCAATCTGCATAGAGCTTGTAAAAAAAGCAGAAAGGATGGGTGCAAAATTTCGCCAAGTATCAGTTCATCATTATGAACGCAAATTCGGACAATCTCAATTTTTTAGGATGGAGAGAATCTTATCAACGCTGTGGGAACTGGCTGGGTTGTGGTTACAATTGATAATTTTGGATAAAATTTTTAAGAAATGATATACACTCATATATAAGCAGAGCTTGATTCTCGCTTTGCTCGAAATAAGAACCTGCTTCGCAGAACCTTGTTTCTCGCTTTGCTCGAAATAAGCAGAGCTTGACTGCGATTAGGAGTGTATTGTATGGAAACCCAAGAATACAAAAATATTTTTGAGAATGAAGAGCAGCACTTTTTCTATGTGGCAAATCACAATATTATTCTTTCTCTTCTCAAAAAATACTTAAAAGACTCTCACAAAAAACTCAAAATTCTTGATGCCGGTTGCGGAACAGGGTACTTAGCAAAAAGATTAGAAAAATATGGGCAGGTCTGGGGAATTGATATAAACCCTTATGCAATTAGCTTTGCTAGAAGAAGAGGTGTTAAAGTTAAAGAGGCATCGGTTACAAAAATCCCATTTAAAACAAATAACTTTGATATTGTAGTATCTGTAGATGTGATTTACCATAGAGAAGTTAGAGATGACAAAAAAGCCATCAGAGAATTTCTTAGAGTCTTAAAACCTGGCGGAATATTGATATTGAGGGTACCAGCTAATAAATGGCTCAAACTTGTTCATGATCGACACGTGCACACAAGAGAGCGTTATGAAAAAAAAGAATTAAGAAACAAACTCATAAAAGTTGGTTTCCAGATTGAAAAACTCTCCTTTATTAACTCCCTCTTATTACCCATCGCCGTTACTCAACAAATATGGGAAAACATCTTCCAGCCTGAAAGCACGTCATCTGCAATTGGCCCACTCCCCAACCTAATTAATAAAACATTAACATACCTGTTATCTATTGAGAAGGATATCCTTATCAAAATCGATCTGCCATTTGGTATAGGATTAATCGCCGTTTGCCGCAAACCCTTGTATGAATAGAAAGGTATTTCATTTCCTTTTTTTTGCAATCCTGCTTGTTGCGTTATTAGAGCGTCTTCTCCCATTAATTCACAACAATTTCTACTTCACAATGGATCAAGGAAATGATGCTGTTCATGTACGGGAAATATTGGAACGCCATCAAATTCTTTTAAAAGGACCAGAAACAGGTATTAACGGTTTGTATGCCGGCCCGCTATGGTATTACTTCCTTTCAATTGGCTACAAACTTTTTGATGGTCATCCGTCTGGTGCTATTTTTGTGCTTATACTTCTTAATGTTGCACTCACTGCAATACTAATGCTTATAGTTGCAAAAAATGTATCAAAATCTTGGGGAATTATTATTGGGGCGGCTCTTCAAATATCATGGTGGTTTTATAACGCGTCACGTTATGCCTTTAATCCTTTCGTGCTAGTTTTTCTATCTTTCTTATTAATCTTTACTCTAATCGACTTTTTAAAGGGAAGAGACAAAAGTTTCATACTTGCCGGAGTTTTCGTCGGACTGGGTTTCCATGCAGAGGTTGCTGGTTCTCTGGCGCTTTTATTATTCTATTTATTAATAGGGTTATGGTCTCGAGTCAAAAGGCACACTC
Organism: uncultured Gammaproteobacteria bacterium; assembly: GCA_964442455.1. Taxonomy (GTDB): domain Bacteria; phylum Patescibacteriota; class Microgenomatia; order UBA8517; family JACQJR01; genus CAYTZB01. The sequence goes on along the minus strand of CAYTZB010000001.1, from coordinate 6,202 downwards.
CACTGTCGATTTTTTTGGGAGGAATGGGAGTCATTTTTCTTTTTTTTATTCCTCACATACTAAGCGAAATTCAGTCAGGACTGGGCCAAACCTATTCATTACTGCGAGAGCTAAAACATCCACAGGGAGCATTCTCTAATCAATCATTAATAGATGTAACTAAACATTTATTTCAGCAGATTTTACAAAGTACATTTTACCAAAGTCAAAAAATAGGAATTATTATCTTCTTAACAATGATATCACTAACAATTAAAAATCATTTAGAAGGTAAAAAATTAAATGAATTTGTTGCCCACTTTTTACTCCTCACAACAATTCTTGTTGGCGTAACATGGGTATTTTTCAGCAGTAATTATGGCTGGCGCGATTGGCAAACTGTTTATGTATATCCTTTAATTTTTATTTCTGTTCTTTTACTACTTTCGCAACTAAAAAGAAAAATTGCATTAATGTTTATTATGATTATAATAGCCTCCCATGCAACAACATTCATAGAGCGGTATAGAGAATCATTCAAAATTTCACCCGACCCTAGTATTCTGGCAAACGAACTTATGGTCATAGATTGGGTCTATCAGAAAAGCGAAGGTAAGGGTTTTAACGTTTATTCATATCTTCCATCTGCTGTTGACTATCCATACCAATACCTATTTTGGTGGTATGGAATAAAAAAATACGCTTATGTTCCTTGTGATTACTCAAGTTATCCAGGTTCACCAAAACCTTTATATATTCCAGGAAGTGGAAATTATGAAAATCCTAAAAAAGAATGTACAAATTTGAGATTTCTAATTATTGAACCGGATAAAAATCTTGAAACTCGTGAACAATGGTTAAGGGGAACACGAGAAGGAACACAACTACTAGACCAAACTTACATTGGAAATATCCTAGTGGAACAAAGGATTTTGTTAACTACGCAATAAAATATCCTCTAGTGAATAATCCTGTAAAAATGAACCCAAGTATTATAAAAATTAATATTACGAAAAACCTGAGTAATGGCCTTTTATCTAACAACAAAGATATTCCAATAAAGGCTGGGAATGTATGAAGAATATAACGAGGCATTCCAGCAAAAGTACCTGTGAATGTAGGTAAAAGGAAAACAAAAAACATCAAAACTGCATAGGAAAAACGTACCTTTTTATAAACATAAAAAGTTAAGCCAAAGTAAACTATCATACTAACAAACTCAAGCAACGCAACCCAGTAAACAAAAAGACCTTTGTCTAACAAAAAGAAAATTTTAAGATATCTAAAAATTACTTGTGGTGGAAAAACAAATTCGTTCTGTCTCCAAGCAATCATCGCTTTCTGAAAAAGAAGGAAATCTTGATAAGCAAACTGTAGGTAAAGAAGATAAGAAAGAAAACCTAAGAGTGTTAAATGTAACGCAATAAGATTAGTTCTATAAAAGTGAAAAAATAACTTTTTAACATCAACCTTTTTTTCTTGTAAATACCATTCAACAAGCAATGCCGGTAGAAGAGCTAGTCCTGCCAGTCTGGCAAAGGTTGTTAAAAATCCAAAAATACCACAAAGTAGCCACTTTTTCTTACGTGCAAAGTAGAAACTCGATACCGAGCAAAGAAGAAAAACAGAGTCAGCGTAAACTGAGTGGTAAAAAAATGAAAGAGGAAAAATGGAAATAAAAAAAAGTGTTGAAAATGCAATTTCCTTACTATAATCAAGTTTCACTATTTTATAAATAACTATCATTGATATAAATAAGCAAACTACGGAGATTAGAATCCCAATATAAATTGGATTAACCACAACCATTGAATTGAAAATTTTTATAAGTAAGGGATAAAAAGGGAAAAAAGCAAAATTATAATTACGATATCCGTTTACTGCAATATCTATATAATGCCTACCATCAAAATTTGCCCAATCCCAAATAAAATAAGGCAAATTGATAGAGATTTGTTTTCCTAAATAACCTTCTTGGATAGGTATAAAAAAAATCGCCAAAACAGCAAAGGCAAGAAATAATATTCTTGAGTAAAAAAAGTAATTAAATATTTTCCCCATCTTTGCTATTGAACTAAGTAAAGATTTTGCGCATGTCTAAAACTAACGCTAAAAGATTTTATCACTTTTAAATTTTTGACATTTGTTGGTTCCCAACGATTAGAAATGGCAAATGTTTGCTTATCATCATCTCTATAAACAGGTGTTAATCCATGAGGGTAAAAATTATCACTAAGTCTAAATGATTTGAAATGAATATTGGAATTATCTTTCATTTCTCTGCGCAATCCATACTCTAAAACATAACTTCCATCAAGCCAAACAGTTATTGGCTCCTTGTCAGAAAATCTGACTAATGTATTTGAAATATCTTTAATGGTTACTCCAGAAGTATAGTTTTCAAAATAAGAAAATCTATCCTCAAGAGCAATTGCTGTTTTTTGAGGATTATAAATTATTTTAGAACTAAAATTTATTTGCATAAAAAAAATAGTAAGAAAAAACACAACCCCTACCAACCTTGGCAATTCCACCATGACATAAGCAGCAATAAAAATTAATGGAACAACTATTATAAGTATGTGCCTTGGGAAATAGAACCTATTGAAAAGAATCATTATAATTAAGGAGGTTAATATCCAAATAATCATCGCCCAAAAAAACTGTCTAGTTTTTTTCTCTGGTTTGTACAAGACAATCAATAGAGGAGCAAGCAAGACAAAAAAATACGGCCAGTAATAAACTTTAGCCCAAATAAAAGTAAGCCATAAGTTTAATTTTATTTTAGGGAACAGTTCAGCCAAAGTTAAATTTGTTATTAGACTTGATCCGGAATCAGCTCCAATTTGACCAGCAAAGGAGATAAAAACCAAACCGGAAATTAGTAATGCTCCAAAGCATACGCTAAAAATTTTCAAATGAATCAATTTTACTTTTTTTTCATTTTTGATTGATGAAAAAATCAAAAACATTGCTGCAGGTAATCCAAAAAGGGAGGTTGCCTTTGTTAAAAATGCAGCCACAAAAACTAAAAATAGTAGAGATAAAAAAAAGATTGGCTTTCTGTTTGGCTGATTAATTAATTTTGTTGTTAGGTAAATATACCATGCAATAAAAACTAACACAGGAATATCTAAAAGAACAACTCTAGTATTTAAAATAAGAATTGGTGAGGCAATTAAAAAAGAAATTGTTGACAATGCAAAAAAACTAGGAAGTCTAAAAAGTTTTGTAACACTATTTACCCAGAACACCAGTGAAGATGCCAAAAGAATATTTAATACTCTGCCAGCAACCAAACTATCTCCAAAAACTTTTGTTAAAACAGCAACCAAAAATCCATAAAATGGAAGTAACCCATTTTGCAAATAAATAAAAAGATTAGATGTTGGATTATTTGTTATTCTTTCTGCAAGTAAAAGGTATTCTGCTTCGTCTTCAAAAATTGGAAACTTTGTTGTACCAAGAAGATAAAGGGAAAGAAAAAGTAACCAAAAAATAAAAACAAATCTAAATTTCATCTAGAAGCAGCTCTATTTTTCTTTCTATCAATCCAGTCTATAGCCTTAGGGAGATGAACTCTAAGTGGATGGGGAGCATTGTCCATATAATAAAGGATAACTTTTCTTACAGCTTTTATAACATCTTTTACATCTGTATCGGTAAGTTTTGCTGAAAAGGGAAGTGAAATAGTTCTGTCTGATATATATTCAGCATTTGGAAAATCCCCTCTTTTAAGTTTGTATTTATTTTTATAAAAAGGGTGAAGATGCAGGGCAATAAAATGGACCCCTATTCCAATTCCTTCGGCGTGTAATGCCTGTTGAATAACTTCCCTATCGGCTTTAATTTTATCCAGTTCTAAAAGAATTGTATAAAGATGGTATGCATGTTTTGTATCTGGCTCCGGGTCAGCAGGCGTTTGAATTGGCAAGTCCTTAAAAGCGTCATTATATGTTTGCCAAATTTCTTCTCTTCTTTTTTGATTATTCTCAAAACGTTCAAATTGATGGATTCCAATAGCTGCTTGTAAATCCATCATATTGTATTTATAACCGGGAGCTTGTACTAAATAATACTTGAAACCTTCGTCACTATATCTTTTCCATGCTCCACTACTTAGACCATGCAAAGCATAAAGTTCAATAAAATCAGCATATTCTTTATTATTCGTGGTAACCATACCGCCTTCACCGGTAATTAAATTTTTAGTCACATAAAAACTAAAGGAAGTTAAATCACCAATATTGCCAATTTTCTTACCATTATATTCTGATCCAAAAGCATGGGCGGCATCCTCAATAATTTTCAATTTATATTTCTTGGCAATTCTTGTTATCTCATCCATTCGGCATGGCCTGCCTGCTATATGAACGGGTATTACTGCGCGTGTCCTCTTTGTAATTTTTTTCTCAATCTCTCGAGGATCAACATTCATGGAAGGTAGTTCTATATCGGCAAAAACAGGCCTTGCACCAACATGCTCAATTACATTTGCAGTCGCGGCAAAGGTCATAGGCGTGGTAATTACCTCGTCACCCTGCCCAACCCCACATGCAAGAAGAGACAAATGAAGTCCGGCCGTACAGGAATTAAGAGCCTTGGCATATTTTACGCCGGTAAAATTTCTTACTAGCTCCTCGAATCTACTAACCTTGGGCCCTGTACCAAGCCACCCAGTCTTAAGGCTATCAACCACTTCATCAATTTCTGCTTGTTCTATTTGAGGACTTCCGAAGATTAGAAATCGTGACGGCGCTCCGCCTTCCAGAGCAGGAAGTTGATCTCGACTCGCCATACCGATTATTGTAAATTATTTATGAGAAAAAGCAAATTCAAATACTGAGGAATACTTTTTAGCAACAGAAATATTTGAGAAATTATCCTGTGCAATCTTTCTAACTTTTTTTCTGGTCTCTCCCTTTTTGCCAATTTTTAATATTTTTATAACCGAACTGGCAATCTCCTTACTATCTTTATCTTTGACTAAAAATCCTGTTTCTCCATCTTTTATAAGGTCAGCGCTTCCTGAAAATTTAGTAGCAACAACTGGTGTCCCACACGCCATAGCTTCCATCATCGCAACAGGAGAAGCATCAACGTTACCTTTTTCATCTTTTATTGAGGGCATAACAAATACATCCCCGAGATTATAATATTTTGAAAGTTCGTTATAATTTATTGTCCCAGCAAATATTACTTGAGTTTCTATATTAAATTTTTTAATCTCTTTTAATAATTCTTCTTTCTGGTCGCCATCACCAACAATTAACAATTTTGCACTTGGAACTTTTTTTAAAATTTCTGGAAACGCTCTAATTAAATACAAAAATCCTTTCTTTGCGACTAGTCTTCCAACAGCTAATATAATAGGTATTTCCTGTCCCACTTTAAATTTTTTCAATATACTTTTATCTTTTTTCGTAGGCTGGAATTTTTGAGTATCAACTCCATACCTTATAACTTCTGTTTTGCGTGGGTTAAAACCAAGTTTCTTCAACTGCCCTAAGTAGTGAGCACTATCAGCAAGAACAACCGATGCATTTTTAGAGGCAAAGCCAACTAAAGACTTAAACAGTAAATTTTTCCCTCCGATATATATATCGGAACCTGGTATAGTCACAGTAAACGGCACGCCCGTTAATTTTGAAACAAGTGCTGCTATAAAACCATTTGGAATTATCCAGGCAGCAGAAATTACTTCAAATTTTTCTTTTCTTACCAAACGAAGTAGAGCAAAAAAACCAAAAAGAAAAAGCAGGGGTGACAAAAAATAAGTTTCCAACTTCAAGTCTTTATCTCCCTTTAAAGTTCTTGAATAACCCAGGATGTGAAGACTGTCTGGAATAATGTATTTATAAAATCTTATTTTATATGGACGCTTAGAATTATTACCAAGCTTAGTGTCATAAGGAAGAAGAACAGTAACATCATGGCCAACTTTTATCAACCCCTCTGCAAAGGTAGACATAAAAGGAGCTGAAGTATCACCCGGAAATCTAGGAAAGGTATGAACAAAAATACAAATTTTCATAAATTGCTTCCATTTGGGGCTTTCGACTAAACATGCACAGCATAGTATATACAAGAATTGATTTGAAAGTAAATATATGATATTGTTCAAAAACTTATGCCAGAAAGAAAATTAACAGTTGAACAGGAGGCAGCAAGAGAAACTCTTGAGGATCTTAAAAAATTCGCCAGAGAGCCTGCTCCAAATCCT